>NZ_JACDWW010000059.1:0-589805 GCF_016464145.1 Marinobacter sp. bablab_jr008 | reverse complement strand
TTATCAACCAATATCGGACCATCGGTTGCTCCCGCTCTTTGCTTCCTGACCTCAAAGTCAGAATCTCACCCAGTTATCGCCTCTTGTTGGCGCAGAGGTGGGCTTGACGGGTATATTGGCGAGCGAAGTCACTGATTCAGGGGGTAGTGAAATGCTCACTATTGAAATGCCGAGTGACAGAAAAGACTTGGCTCTTCAGCTCTTGGACTCCGTATTGACCAGGTTTGATGATGAGTTGCCAACATACGAAGAGCTTGAAGAGTTTGTTTCGACAGAATTGGCGAGGATGACCGAAGACGACGATTCTTTCGATATTCATACCACTCACAGTCAGCAATATACGCGTTCCCCGCTGAGATCCTTTGTAGACCCTGTTTCTGGTGGGCTCTTGGTGGGCGGATTGATTGCATTGTTGCGTTATACGCAAACTGAACGTCATCATCAGCAAAACAGGGAAGACGCTGCTAGGGGAGGTGGTCGTAATCCAGATGCGAAACTCCAGTTCTGCCGGTATCGATTAGCCGACGGAGGGTTATGCGGTAACAAACTGGAATCAATAGAGTGCACGCCTGCAGCTGGTGGACGGCTGCAATACACGGAGGTCTGTTGTTGTGATCACCAAATACAAGTATTTCAGCCAAATGTGCGTGAATCCGGCTGATTATTCTTGAGAGACTAATTCGACCGCGCATCGTGATTCGGATTATGCTCTGGAAGACCTAGTAAACCTTTCTGAGCGGAAGTCACATGTGCGGCCGATTCAACGTATCCGACGACCCCTTAGTCCAGGGCCTCCTGGACGAACTCGGCATCCCGCTCCGGATAGAGCCCCGCGTTAACATCGCCCCCGGAGCCAAAGCCCAGATCGTCTACGAAACCCACCAGGGCCGCACCCTGCAGGACGCTATCTGGTCACTGCTCATAGAACGCAAACCAGACGGCACCGGCTACCGCCCCTCGCCAAAGTACAGCACCTTCAACGCCCGATCGGGCAGCCTGGGCACCAGCCCACTCTGGAAGAAACGCTTTCACAGCCAGCGGGCCATCATCCCGGCCAGCGGCTTCCATGAATGGACAGGCGAGAAAGGCCACAAACAGTGCTACAACATCCACCCGGCCGACAGCGCCATAGCCTTTGCCGGCCTGTATGAGCTGTGGGACTTCCAGGAAGAAGTGGTACCGTCGTTCACCATCATCACCCTGCCACCACACCCCAGGTTCAGCCACATCCACCCGAAAAGCATACCGCTAATGCTCAACCGGGAAGACTTCGACATGTGGCTGGACCCAAGCCTGACCAACACAGACCCATTCCAGGATTTACTCAAAACCCGTATCCGGCAACCGCTCTTGGTAGAGCCCATAAAATCACCCGCCACCCTGGAGCAAACCGGCCAGGCAGAACGAATCGAACCGGATTAAGCGGCATCACAGAAAGGGTAATGTAGGAAAAGTCTCACGCCGGATAAAGACAAAACGCCTAAACGTAACAACGTGTAAATGTACACTGGCAGTGAGCCGATTGGTCAGGAAGACCGTGGCTCACCGCCGGCAGGGATGCCAGGCAAGCGCGACACCTGCAGAGTGGTGTGACTACAGGGAGAGGTCTGTCCAACTCATCTATTTGTACGATTTAGTGGAATAGTTTATAGCTGTTGGCCGTTTTCTTCTTTGTTCAATTCAGAGCTTATAAGTGTCGTAAGGTTTTCTAGTTCGTTTTCGATTGCTAATTGATTTTCTTTGTAAGCTGCTCTGAATTCATTTACATTGGTTTCGACGTTTAATTCGCTTCGAAGCGAAACTGATAATTCTATTGTTATATCTGATATTTCTTTAAGTTTTGTTAGAAGCCATTTCATGTAAACCTGTTGTTTTTCAATTTTTTTTGAGCCAAGGCTTAATATTTGATCTTTAATTTCTCCACTTCTCTGAAAGAGAGTGTCAAGATCGTTTGAGAGCGGTTCAAAAACTGAATAGCTAGTTTGGCCTGACCTGGTTAAAGCATCCATTTGGGCCATAGTTTTTTCTATGGCGTCTCCTACGGCTTCAAGAGCGCCTTCGGCTAGATCTTTTTCGCGGATGATTTCTTGGAGTGGCATAAGATGTTGTAACGCTTGGAGATAAACGGTTCCATACTTTGTTGCTACGGATGCTACAAGGTGGGATGTCTTTGGTTCTCCAATCAACTGAATTTTTGATGCAATACCTAGGAACTCGTTTACAGGATTATTAAATGCATCCTCTTCATACGGGTATTGGTCTGGGAGTGTTGCTAAGTATGAAGTTAACTTTGTTAAAGATTGGGCACCCTCTAGGTACACTTCTCTTCTCAGTTCAGATTTTCTTTGAGTATCTGACTCATGGGATTCTGCAGTTAAGCGTTCTTTTAGTTGTTTGTTTGAGTTCTTGGATGCAATCCAAACTCCGCTAAGTGCTATGGTTGCTCCCCATATTTCGCCTGGAATTGATTTCAAGAACTCTACTGCTATTTCTACTATCGCGATCATTGTAATTGTTCTGCTCTGTTGCGTGGAGCTAAAAGATTATGGTCTTGCAGGAAGGGGGTTATTACTGCTGCTCAGGAGCTTGAATGCTTGGTGCTATAACTAATTCTGCTGATCGTGCTAGTTTTTGTTTCGCTCTTTTACTTTTCTTTCCCGCAATTATTCCGTGATAGGGATCATCGTCTGTAGGCTCACGCATAATGCATTGTTTAGGCTCTGTTATTTCTCGGGCAATGCCTGCCTTTACTCTTGCGAGACCGAACCCTTTCGTTTTTGTCGCACTTTGGTGATCACTTCCATTTTCCAGCAGTGGAGTTTCTAGGGTGACCGAAAGCTCCACACCGTCTGACTTGTCACTGAAGCAGGCGCTTGAAGGGCGGTATTCGTTTTTATTTTCATCGAATTTCACCATGTTAGGCCAATTAGGGACTCTTCTTAAGAGTCCCTCATCGTCCTTGATGGTGTCATCATCTTTCCAATCAGCCATGGACCAAAGTAGGCCTATCTTCAGTGGCTGATTTTCTTTCGACCAACTTGAGGAGGACAGCTCGCACTTCCGACAAGTCGTATGTTAAAGCTTTTTCCCAACTTTCACCTGACGCAAGGTCTTCAAATGCAGTGTAATACTGGGTTATTGATTCGATTTCGACTTCAAAGTCAATATCGAAACAGCTCCACTCAAGTTGAATATTTCCGTTTGGGCACGGGAATATGTCCGGGCTTGGCAGGTCTGGGCGTAACATGCAAGTAATGAAAAAGGCTGCCCCTGTTAGGGCCCCTGCTGATGGAGCTGCGGATGCATACCCCATCCAGCCATCATTAAGGGAGTGCAGTTTTTCCACCTTTTTGATCAAGAGCTCTATTTGAGGGTCTATCTCAGATTCAAAGTCTGAAGATGACTCATCTGTTCGTGTGTTGAATTTCAGGAAGTCTAAGCTGAGCGTGGTGTCTAACCGTCCCATACTACTGTTCCCTTTTCCATTCAGTGTGCATATCGCTTTTGGTCATTGCTTCGAAGCTACTATTAATTGTGTTTCTCAACAATGTGAAATCACTAAGAACTTCGATGGCATTCTCTCTTTTTGGGTGAACTCTCGCAGTATATCGTAAGAGTATATTTTTAGATTCACCTTTATATTCGTTCGGGTAATTAAGGTTGGTGTATAGTCGACCTATCTTTTTCCCGGACTCATCTTTTATTACGTGGGTTAAGTTAAATGCCAACTGTTCGAATTCGATATTCGAAGGATGGCGTTCTTCCCCTGGTATGTCATGGATGATGTCGCATAAATATCTTTCTTCTTTTGGTATCCAATTTACATATGTAAGTTCTAGCTGATCTATTTTGATCTCACCTAAGTTGTTTTCTTTTGCGAATGTAAGAAAACGACTCACCTCTTCTTCAAATAAAGCCTTTAATTTTTCAAATCTAGGATACTCTTCACCTTCTTGGTGTATCCAGTTGAACGCAAATCTGTCCTTTTGAATTTGAATCGCAAAAGCTTTGTTTTCTGTAAGGCACAACAGTCTTGGGCACGCAGGTCGATTCATTAGTTTAAACTGTGGAGCCCGGTTGTTGTTCATTACCCCGAAAACTTCTAGCTCGTGACCAAGCTCATCACGTTCTTCAACGATTGGATAGAATCGACGAAAAAAAGACCAAGCTACGCCAACTAGTCCGGTATGAAATCCAGGAACCGCCTGGAATTGAAGTGAAAACGACACCTCTTTCAGCGGGGGATTTTTAAAGGATAAACCTGTTGGTCCCATGATGATTCCTTGGTGTGAGCTCTTTAGCCTGCATTGTACTGCTTAGTGCATAAGCACGCATTTACGCGTTTATACGAGTTTTGTGATGATCTGCCTGAAACCGTCATCACTCTTAAGACGGCCTCCCCTTTTTTTCTTGTAGTTCCCCTCTTTGGTTTCCATACCAAGCTCGAATCATTCGTCCGGCTAAGCGGTAACCTATCCTATTTTCAGGCAGTTTTCTCTTCTTTGAATTTCCAGCGCTGGATCTACTTGACCGCACTCAGGATCAGTAGAGCCGGTCATTAGCCATAGTGTGTACTTCGGCCATGTTTGACAGACCTTTTCGAGTAGATCCCCCTTTGGAATCTGGCCAGTCTGCTCAATTCTTGTAAGGGTCCCTTTATTCACGCCTATTAAGTCACAGAATTCCTGCCTTCCGGAAGTCTCCGCTTCGCGTATTAGACGAATTTTCTTTGCAAGATCCATTGACTGTATTCAAAAGTGAGTATAGTATTTTTTGTGTGTACACAAAAATGTATACAGCTTGTCAGAGCTTCTAAAGCTTTATGTGCAAATTAGTGTAGCAGAGTGCAAAACAGTGGACGAGCAAAAACAGATCATTCTGATAGCCACGCCGGTGATGAGCCAGGAGCGTTACGCCCAGCTCACCGGGCTCACGGAAGGGCAGGTAAGGGGCCAGATCGAAAAGGGCCACCTGCCGTCACTCAAGATTGGCCGCGTCCGGATGGTGAACATCGCCGCCCTGTCGCAGCGCGCACTGGATCAGGAGGACTGGCAATGACTCCGGACGTTCGCAACCAGAAGAAAACCAACATGCGTCTGCGCTTCCAGCAAGCCTGCGAAGCCTGGAGCACTGGCGACTACGAACTGGCCGCCTACCGCGCCAGCCAGGTCTCAGACATCGCTGCCTCTTATATGGGCATCGACTCCGACCTCTACTGGTACGGCATCCGCCTGAGCATCGTCTGGGGCGAATTCATGCTCCAGGACGACACCCGCGACTTTAACGCCTGGGCAGTAGGGCAGGCCTGCAACGCACTGAGGGCTGCCGCATGAACACGGCTGCCCAAACCCTCGACCTGTTCGCCAGCGTTGCCGCCCCGGGTGCCTTTGCCCGGATACACAACCGCGTGTACCTGCAATTCCACCACACCGGCTGCCGCGACTTTCGCAATCAGGAAATCGAATACTTCGTGTCAGTGCCCCGTGGCTGGCGCTACGGACTCCCGATGGTCGTGCCCATGGATGCCACCGAAGAAGAAGTGTTCCAGCAGTTCCTGGACAACAGCCTCCAGTACTTCAACCCGATCTGGCTGGAACTCGGCAACATCGACCATCCCGAGTTTCCCAGGGAATACCTGGAAGACATGGAGGTCGACGCATGACACCGGCCATCCGCGAACTCAAAAAGCACCAGATCCGAACCCTGTTCAACGTCGCCATCCAGCTGCTGGACAACGGCCACCGGGACACCGCCTTCGAATGCCTGATCAAGATCCAGGGCATGATGGCTGCGTTCGAACAGCTGGATAACGTGCTCTGTGCCTACGCCAAGCTGGCCGAATCCGCCTTCATCACCTACGCGCAGTCCCGGTCGATCAGCCCGTTCATGCACACCGTCCGCATGGAGGCCAGCATCCAATGATCAAGACCCGATACCCGAAGCCAGGGCACGGCATGACCCTGTCACCGGCCATCAAAGCCGCCAGTTTTGCCTTCCAGGGCCCGCGCCCGTCCTCTGCACTCACCCCAGCCACCCTGGAAGGCCTTTTATCCAACCTCCTGCAACGGCTCAGCCACCCGCAGGAAGTGCGCACCGACTACCCGTGCGACTACATGGCCCGCTGCAAAGCCGGCTTCACCGACGCCCTGATCCAGGAACTGGAAGCCAGCGGCTACCACAGCCCGGCGTTTGATCGCCTCATCCAACTGAGGGACGCCTGGGACTGCGGCCAACTGGACTTACCCAACGTCACGGAGACCCAACCATGACCCACATACCGCCGAGAAAAGACCAGGTAGAAGACAAAGAGCGCCGTTTCTACGTGTGCGCCCCGTCCTCCATCTACCTGCAATTGCAGCAGGAAGCCATCCAGCGCGGCACCGACCTCTGGACCCTCGGAGGTTCCGTCCTGCGCGCCTGGCTAGAGGCCGGCTGCCCGAACTTTGGCCATCAGGCCAAACACCCTGAAAAGCCCTCGAGTCCGCCCCCGTCATCGTCACCACTCGCGCACGAAAAGGGGGGTGCTCAGTGAGCGCTGCAAGGCTGGCGCGCAGCGCCAGGGCCAAAGGCCCCCTGGCCTTGTGGCGGTCAGTGAGTGGCCCACAGTGCGCAGAAGGAGTGGTGAGGATGCCGGGGGAGGACGCCCGCCCCTTGATTCCGAGCCATGAGCAAAGGCGGCAAACGGAGTGCGGCAGGCGACAGGGATCGTCACCCGTAAGGGTGGGCACCTTAGTGACCAGGAGCGCAGCGAGTAGAGCCCGCCCCGAAGGGGTCGCAAACCAGATTCAACTGACCTTTCCCTAGCCAGACCTGAAACGTCAGTAACCGAAGTTAAAACCCCGGCCCAGCCGGATAACGCAACCAAAGAAACAGCAACACCAACCAAAACCCAGAGGACAAACACCATGGAAAACCACCTGAACCTGATGGTCATCGGCGCCACCCGCTACGACATCGACGGCAACAAAGGCGGCTCCCTGTGGGCGTATGCACCCGCTGAAGCCAATGACGAAAACCGCGTCGGCAACGAAGTGATGAAAATCGCCTGCGACTACAAGCACATCGACCAACTGCGCAACCACGCCGACCGCCTGCCAGCGATGTTCACCGTCAAAGCCCAGATGAAAGCCGGGCAGGGCGGAAAGGTCACCTTCAAGGCCCTGGAGCTACGCCCCCAGGACGTCACCAAAAAACCGGCGGCGTAAAGGCTAACCCATGAACCCCGGCCTGATTCTCCTGCTCCTGCTGCTCGGCCTGGTGATCCTGGCTAGCGAGAACCACGGGGGTGGACACACCCCCGAAGACCTCGCCGACACCATCACCAACATCGACGCGGCAGACCCGCAAGGGAATCGGTCATGAACGTCATCACCTGTGATGGCCAATGGATACAAGGCGCCCAGGGCATCCAATGCACCGGCACCTTACAAAGCATTCCTTATCAGGACATTGGTGTCCTGTTCCAGGAATACCTGGCACCAGATCCCGGCATCATCGGCCTGGTGTCAGGGGTAGCCCTGGCTCTCTTCGTGACCGGAGTCGGAATCGGAAGAGCCGTTCAAATCATGCGAAAAACCTGAGGTACACAAAATGAACGAAGTCATCGAAATGGAAAAGCAAAACAACGGTCGCACCTGGGCCATGGCCCGCTCCCGCTTCGGCAAACGCGCCGCACAAGTGGGCACCATGGTGGCAGCCTTCGGCACCGCAGCAGTGGTACACGCCGCAGACTACACCTCCGAAATCACCGCCGCCCAAGGCGATGCCACCACCAACACCAGCGCCGCCGCGGCTGCCGTCATCGGCATCGCAGCCCTGGTGATGGGCCTGGGCATCGTTGTGTCCCTGATTCGTCGGTAATGCTGACGAGCATCCTAATAGCCTGTCTCTGGACAGGCTGTTTCGTGTCCGGCTACCGGACTGTGTAAGGGCCGGATTCCGGCCCTTTTACATTGGTGCGCCATGAAACAAAACATCCACATCTGGCTCAGCCTCCTGCTATTCGGCCTGCTCATCATCGGCTTGGTTGACAAAGCCCACGCCGGCTTTCCGCCGCTCCAGGAAGGCCAGATTGTCCACTGGTCAAAGACAGGCAGTAAAAACTGTAACTCCGCAGCCGGTTGCGGTGATACACCTGGTTCTCAAATCGCGGAACAGGCTCAAGATCGTATTCCTCAGTGCGAGGCAGCTTATCCAGAAATGAACTGCACCATTCAACAATTCAGCGACCCCAAAGAAGTCCGTTTTGTTGATCGTGGCGTCACTTATTGGGTCTGGCGCGGTGGTGCCCGTGTCGTTGCCACCCCGCTAGAGCCCTGCGCGCATCAAACCCACGAGGGCGGCGTCCCAGATGGCGCACAGTGTGGCATGTGTGCCGATGGCTACATCCCTGCCACCGGCGCCTACGACCCCGAAAGCGGTTCATCCGTCACCGCCCCCGCCCAATGCATGAGAAACCGCGAACCCGGTGAATGCCAGTTAGAAGGCCTGTACGAAGTACAAACCGAACAGGGCGCGTATTGCGTCCCCGAATGCCAGGGCATCGGCGCCGACGGCTACTGCATCGACCAGGTGGAAGAAGACCCCGACCAGCCAGAGTGCGGCCCCGACCATCCCGACTTCAAAGGCGTCGCCGGCTACGGGGGTGAAGCCGTCCTGATCTGCGGTGATCCACAAAACAACTGCAAAGCCCTCGGTGATGGCTACACCTGGGGCGTCGTCGAGAAAAACGGCACCACCGTAGAATCCTGCTTCCCCAACGCCTACAACCCGCCGCAATGCTCCGGAACCGATGTTCTCAAACGAGATCAATGGGGCGGCTTCGCCTGCCTGCCGCTCAGAAAACCCGGCGACAACGACCAGCCCGGCGGCCCCAACGACCCCAACAACGGCGACAGTGACGGCGACGGCCAGGGCGACATCACCGGCATCACCGGCCAGCTCCAGGACATCAAAAAACTGCTGGGCCGGGGCAACACCAACACCGACAACATCAACGAAACCCTCAAAGGCATCGGCAAACAGATTAAAGACGGCACCAAAGCCATCACCGACGCCATCGGCAACATCCCCGGAGGGGGCGGTGGTGGTGGAGGTAATGGCAGTGGCGATGGGGGCGATGGCGAACAAGAAACCCCCATCAACTGGAGCGGTGACCCCATCGACCTCAAGATCGGCGACGGCCTGGAAGAACTCAACGCCATCCAGGGCGAATACGAAAACCTCATCGCCAACATCCGCGCCGAAATGGCGGCCTCCTTCGGGTCATTCACCGGCCAGGGCACCTTACAGGATCACACCTTCACCGTCTGGGGCGTGGAAGTGAACGCGGGACTCTCGAAATGGGCCAACGCCCTCTCCATCGTGGGCTCCGTCATCGTCTTCGCCGCCGCCTTCGTCGCCCTGGGCATCATCATGGGAGCCAAAGACTGATGGAATTCATCGCCACCTTTTTTGATTCAATCTGGGCCTTCTTCGAAAGCATCCCCGCCTTCCTGGACGACGCTCTGGTCAAACTCTCCGCCTGGTACGTCATCTGGGTGACCAAAGCCAAAATCTACTTTGTCGGCTTCTCCTGGCAGGTCGCCCAGGAAGTGCTTAACCAGCTCAACATCTCCGGCACCATCAACCAGTATTGGGGCGCCATCGACTCCGAAGTGATGGGCGCGGTGACCTTCTTCCGCATCCCCGAAGCCCTGAACATCATCCTCAACGCCCACCTGACCCGCTACGTCATGGGAGTGCTGAAATGACCATCAACATCCACCACGGCCCGCCCGGCTCCTACAAATCCGCCGGCGTCGTCCAGCGCTACGTGATTCCTGCCCTGACCGGTGAAGACAGCGACTATCCCGATGGCCGCTGCGTCGTCACCAACATCCGGGGCCTGGACTCCATCGAACGGGTGGAAGAAGCCTTCGGCGTCACCTGCGGCCCGGAATCGAGAATCATCAACCTCGAAACCGAAACCCGGGACGCCCTCGAATACGCCGCCCGATGGTTCCACTGGGCCCCGATCGGCGCGTTGATCGTCCTCGATGAAGCCCAGGCCGTGTACCCCGCTGCACGACGGGACTTCAAGATTGAACACCTGGACTACCCCGGCGGCAAAGAAGCCGCCCAACGCGACAACCGACCGGCGGACGTCCTCTTAGCCTTCGATATGCACCGTCACTACAACTGGGATCTGTTCCTCTGTACCCCGAACATCGGAAAGATCCACAAAGAAATCCGCCAGAGTGCCCAGCAAGCGTTCCGGCACTGGCAAATGGGGCACCTGGTGCCCTGGAAAAAGAACAGCTGGAGGGAACTAGAACATGACCCAGAGAACAGCGGAAAAGCTGCCTCCCATAGCATCGGTGTCCCAAAAGAATACAAGGTCGACCTCCGCGTCTTCCAATGCTACCAGTCGACCAAAACCGGCAAGGCCAAAGGGGTGGTTGGGGGCCATTCAATCCTTAAAGATAAAAAGCTCCGTATGGTCGCTGTCATTATCGTCTGCTCTTTCTCGTATCTCACCTACGCGATGTTCGAAATTGTCGAGCGCGAAACGAACCGCCAGAAAGGCGCTGAAGTGGTGCCTGATACGAGCGTTCCGCCTGATGGTGGCGTTCACCCTGATGGTACTGATGGGGGCGGCCATCCGCCTGGTGGCACGCCTCAGCGTCCTGTAGACCCACCCCGCCGAGAAAACCTGCCGCACCCATTTGCCGATGTAGAACTGCGCATCGCTGGCAGCTTCAACCGCCTGTATTTGTTCCAGGGCAAAGACCCACAAGGCGAATTCGCGCTGACCCAACGGGATCTGGCCAGCTACGGCTACAAAGTGCTCTACATCCGAAATTGCCACGGCCAGCTGTGGTGGGAAGGGGAGCGCGTCCAGGACTTGTATTGCCAACGCCTGCGAGTGCTTCCACCCGACCCCAGGCCAACGATAGAACCGGCGGTCTTCCCGCCCTTAATGACACAAGCCCAGGAACCGGCGCCGGCGGCGCGCTAGCGACGATGCGCGAGGAGCGAGCGCGCCGCCGGCGCCGGGCAGAGACGTCCCTGTAACACGTCTCATAGAAAACAACGCCAGTTGATTTTCCACCACAGACAACCACAGAAGGCCACAGATGAAAATCAAAGACTTTGAACGCATGGACATCCGAACCGGGGAAATCGGAAAAGGGGATCTGTTCATCGGCCCGGAAGGTCAGCAAGTGAACCTGCAGAACGTCAACGTCCTGTGGACCGGTGTCGATACTGTCCGCCAACTGTTCGAAGGCCGACTGAAACCCGAACCCCTGGCCCAGATCGTGGATGCCTACAACGAAAGCTATGACGCCACCATCCAATTCAATGGCGTAGACTTCAAAGTCCAGTCCGGTAGACGCGGTGGCTTCAAATACATCCTGCAAAACCGGGAATACGGCCTCACCATCCTGATTCAGAACTTTTACGCCGAAGCCGACTCCCAGGGCACACACGTCAAAATCGAAACCTCTCCCCGATGGCTGTACGAGCGTTCCAGCCAGGAAATCCACGACGAACTGGCCGAGTGGGGCATGTTCTTCCTGAAAGGCATCAGACCTGTTGGCATCGCATTACACCTGGCAGTTGACTTCCAGGGCTGGGAACCGCCCCAGGACTTCGCACAACACTTCGTGACAAGGGCCAAAACCATCACCGTCCACAACGGCCTCAGTGACCTGGTATTCAAAGGCCTGGACGGCGCCACCATCAACGGACGAGGCGAAACCTACACCTTTGGCAAAGCCAATAGCCTGCAGGTGTGCCTGTACGACAAATCCAAGGAAATCGACGTCAGCGACAAACGCGCCTTCATGGAAAGCATCTGGGAATGCGCGGTCAACGAAGAGACCTTCCCCGACACCTGCTATGACCCTGACAAACCCGTGTGGCGACTGGAAATCCGCTTCCATCACCGCATCGTCAACGAGATCTCCCAAGGCACCAGCGGCATGAAAGCTATCTACACCTATATGGACGCGGTACCGCACCTGACTGGCCTGTGGCAGTACGCCCTGAAATCCAACCGCTACGAGGTCAAACGCGAGTGGTGCCACCCCATCTGGACCAAGCTGCGGGACGATATCGGCTTTGGTTATAGTGCCCCGGATCTGCTCTACAAACGCGCAAAAAAGGAACCCGGTTGCGGCAACGAAAAGAACGTATCCCTCGCCTTTGGCAATCTCCTGAGCATCTATGCACGCAACCGATTCAACGCCAGACAAGCCTGGGATTGCCTCAAAAAGTCCGGACTCTGGGAAGACTTGTGTAACTACTATCGAAGGCGGGAGATCTACGAAAACGAGCTATTCCAGCTCGTCCAGGACGGACTCACCAAACGACGACTGTTAACCAAGGTGGCAGCATGATCAAAAAGCTACCATCGGGACGATGGCAGGTAGACATCCAGCCAGGTGGAAGAGGGCAAAAGCGTGTCCGGAAATCCTTTGATGCGAAATCAGAGGCGCTGCGTTTTGAACGTTGGGTACTCAGTAACCTGGCATCGGGTGAAGACTGGAATCCGAGTCCGGATAAGAGAACCCTGAAAGCCCTAATCCAGCAATGGTATGACTCCCACGGGCATACACTAAAAGATGGCGCAAGCCGGAAGAAAAAGCTTGATGACATCGCGCAACGACTGCGAAACCCCAGGGCTACCAGCTTCACGGTTTCAGAATTTGCCATGTATCGGCGTCTCAGAATGGAGAACGACGGGGTAGGGAAGAACACCCTCAATCATGAGCACACTTATTTAAGCGCGGTGTTCAATGAACTGATCCGCCAGGGAGAATGGAATCACCCAAACCCGCTTAAGAATCTCCGCAAGTTCAAGCTTGATGAGCATGAGCTAACGTTTTTGACCCAGGAGCAAATCTCTCACCTCCTGGAGGAGTGCAAGGCATCGTCGAATCCGAGTCTTTACCACGTTACACGTTTGGCTTTAGCAACCGGCGCCAGGTGGTCGGAAGCGGAGGGCGTTACCAGGTCTAATTTCACGCCATACAGGGTGACCTACAACTACACCAAGTCCGGCAAGTCTCGGAGCGTTCCGCTTTCGGAAAAGCTTTACAAAGAACTGATAGAAGAAGTGCCATTCGTCAGCTGCAGCGCGGCATTTCGGAAGGCGATCGAGCGAGCGAAGATTGACCTACCTCGCGGTCAGCTAACCCATGTTTGCCGTCATACCTTTGCGAGTCATTTTGTAATGAAGGGGGGCGATATTCTTACCCTGCAGAAGATCTTGGGGCATTCAGATATCAAGCTGACTATGCGTTATGCCCACCTTTCGCCTGACCATCTATCGGAAGTGACAAGATTTTCCCCACTTTGAAACTCCTCGATGAATTGAGCGTCTAATACTGTGGATACAACAAAAGAAGGAAAATTCCATGGCAGAAAAGACGTTTCAGCAAATGTGCGAAGAAACTCATGATGCGTTTGAAGAGCATATGACGGGTGAATACAGTGCAGAGAAGCGCGAACGATGGATAGAAAAGCGCGACGAGTGTGATGCTGAGTACTGGAGGCTTCTTTCTGGCGGGGCTGACCCCGAGGACTCGTGAAATGCCCGTTGACACTTCGTTGACACCTAAAACAACAAAGCCCGCACAAGGCGGGCTAAGTCATTGAATTCATGGTGCCCGGAGGCGGAATCGAACCACCGACACGGGGATTTTCAATCCCCTGCTCTACCAACTGAGCTATCCGGGCGTGTTGAGCTGTGTGCTGCAACGGGGCGCTATTAAACCGGTTTAGGGGTTGGGAGTCAAGGCCGGCCGGCAAAAATTTTCGGAAGTTTTTGCCGGTTGTTCAGGCCTTGATCAATCGTCCTATTTTTCAGGCGGTACATAGCCTTCGGCCTGGTCGAACGGCTCGTTGTTGAAGAACCGGTCCATCTGCGCCTGCAGGTATTTCCGGTTGTTCACGTCCATCAGGCTCAGGTGTTTTTCGTTGATCAGCATGGTCTGCTGATTCTGCCATTCTTCCCAGGCCAGTTTGGATACATTCTCGTAGATATCCTGGCCTTTGGGGCCGGGCATCGGGGGCATGGCCAAGCCTTCCAGTTCTTTCTGGTACTTGCGGCAGAATACAGTGCGGCTCATGTCGGCTCCTGTGCTGAGGTCAGTATGCCGGCATGATAACAGACCATCCGGCACCTTGGCTTGGTTACAGCAGGGTGGCTTGCTCGGGTTCCGTCAGCAGGGTTCGGATCGGGGCAGGCAGTCCCAGGCTGAGGGCTTCATCCCGGTGCAGCCAGCGCAAGCGGTCGGAATCGCGAACCTGGGTGTTGCCGGCCACGGGCAGGCGCACCGGTTGGATGTGCAGATGATAATGGCTGAAGGTGTGGCGAAAACCGCTGATGGGTTCCGGGTTGTGGCAGTTCAGCCCCAGCTCCCTGGCACAGGCGTCCTGCAGTTCATCTGCGCCATAGGCCGGGTCCAGTTCGGGCAGGCTCCACAGGCCGCCCCAGATGCCGCTGGGTGGCCTGCGTTCCAGCAGAATACGGCCTTCGGCATCCTCCAGGATCAGCATCCAGGTGGTTTTTTCCGGTTTTTCCTTCTTGGGCTTTGAGCCGGGGTACAGGCGGATCTCGTCACGGGCGTAGGCCAGGCAGCCATCCTTCACGGGGCAGGCCTCACATCCGGGCTTGCTGCGGGTACACACCATGGCGCCCAGGTCCATGATCGCCTGAGTGTAGTCTTTGATTCGGGCTTCTGGCGTGTGGCTCTCCGCGTGCACCCAGAGCTGGTTCAGCACGGCAGTCTGTCCCGGCCATCCGGGCACGGCGTGGTAGCGCGCCAGCACACGTTTCACGTTGCCATCTAGTATGGTTGCGCGTTTTTCAAAGGCCTGGGCGACAATGGCGGCGGCGGTAGAGCGGCCAATCCCTGTGAGGCTTTCGAGTTGTTGCTGGTCGGACGGGAATTCGCCGCCGAACTCATCCACTACCTGTTTTGCGGCCTTGTGCAGGTTGCGTGCCCGAGCGTAATAGCCCAGGCCGGACCAATGGCCGAGCACATCATCGACCGGCGCCGAGGCGAGGGCGTGGACATCGGGAAATCGGGCCATGAAGGCTTCAAAGTAGGGAATCACCGTGGTTACCTGGGTCTGTTGGAGCATGATCTCTGAAACCCACACCCGGTAAGCGTTGCGGTTGTGATGCCACGGCAGGTCGTGCCTGCCGTGTTGGTCGTACCAGCGAAGCAGTTTGTCGGCAAAACGGTCCGGCATCAGTTGAACAGTCCCTTCAGGGCGTCCTTCACCTTCTCGCCGGCATCCTCGCCCAGCTTTTCTTTCAGTTTTTCCTGCACCTTCTCTTCTGCTTTTTCTTTGGCGCGGTCCACTTCTTCGCGGGCTTTTGCCTTGGCAGCGTTGGCCGCAATGTCTTTCAGGGTGTCCCGGAAGCGGGAGCCATCAAATGAACACAAGCCGGCCGGGTCTTCGGCGAAGTTGCCCCGGCATTCCACGGGAATGACCACGTTTTCCACATACTCGGTCACGCGGCAGGCTTCGTCGCGGTGAATTTCACCAACAATGCGCAGGCTGAGTTCGTAGTCCAGGTCGGTTTGCTCAAGATCAACGGTGCCGTTGCCCTCCAGGCGCATGCCCGCAAGCGCCGCGACCAGGTCGGTGTTGTTCAGGGTGTTACCGTCGATTTTCAGTGTGCCCCGCATGTCATTGAACGGGGTAGTAGTGCCCCAGTCGGTGGTCGTCAGGGATTCCTGGTTGGCAAGGGCGATACCCTGGCAGGCCATACGGGTCAGGTTCATCTGGCGGAACTCGCCTTCGGCCAGGTTAAAGCTGATCTCGCCGTTGGCGTTTTCACGCAGGGCAGAAATCCGGTTGCCAGTGGTATCGACGGCCACTTTCAGATTGGCACCGCCGGAGAGCATGTCTACCTCGGCCAGATCGGTTAACAACGGTAGCGTCTGTACGTTGGTAACGTCCGAGCGGATGCGCCATTTCGGGTTGTCGGTACGGGCGTCGATGGTGGCGTTGGCGCCAAAGCTGCCGTAATAGAGCTTGCCGCTGAATTCGTCCACTTGCAGCAGTCCATCTTTGGCGGTAGTGCTGGCGGCGATGTCGTTGATGGTGAGGTTGCTGACAATCAGCTCGCCCAGGCCGAAATCAATGTCCAGCAGCAGGGTGCGCAGGGTCTCCAGTGGCAGCAGGTCGGTTTCAGGCTGTGATGCCCCAGCTGTTTGAGTGTTGCTGTCGGTCTGTGTGTCCCCGTTGCCTACTCCTTGCGAATCGCCTTCGGCCGAGGGCGGCAGGTAACGATCAGCATTCAGCTTGTCACCCTCTAGGTCGAACACCAGCCCACCTGTGGCGAGGTTATAGCTGCCGCCACCGTTGAAGCGGGTATCATCCAGGGTAATGACAAGGTCAGACAGCGCGACAACGCCGGGCTCGCCACCGAGATTGGTCGATAGCGCGATCGCTTTCAGTACTTCAGGATCCGTGGTTTCAATGGCGGGTTGTCCCAGATTGTTGAGAAGCTCCTTCAGGGAAAACTCGGAAATCTCAATGCGACCTTCCAGAGCCGGTTTGTCGCCAAAGCCTTTTACATTCAGATTGGTGTTGAGGCTAAGATTGGCCAGGCTGGCGGAGAAGTCGCTCAGGGAAGCGGTTTCGTTTTCCAGATTGGCGGCCAGGGAACCGGCCAGCTCTGCGGTCACCGATTCGCCACCAAACGGCTCGCCCGACATATCAAATACCGCGTTTAGGCCAGATACCGCAAATTCGTTGAGCTCTTGGTTTGCCTGGATGCGGGCCTTGATGCTGCCGTCTACCGCAAACTGTGGCTGGCTGGTTTCAACGCGGAAGCGGATATCCAGCGGGAATTCGGAACCGAGGGTGATATCACTGGCGGTTACCGTGAAGTCTTCCAGCGTAACGGACTGGCCGGTGCTCAGATCGTTGTAGTGAACGCTGGCGTTACTGATTTCAACGTTCTCGACATTAAAGTTGAGGGCTTCACCGCTGGTGGATTGTGGCTCAGGCTCGGCCGTTTCCTGGGCGGGTTGTTGTTCGGCAGCATCGGTGTCAGCCTCTGCGGTGGCGCTCTTCTCCCGCATTATCCGGGTCCAGTTGCCTTCGCCCTGTTCGTTAACTTCCAGGCGTGCATCCAGGCCATTCAGCAGAAAGGTGTTTACCTGCGGAGACATGGCAATCAGAGACCAGAAATCAATCTGGGCAATCAGTTGCTCCAGCGCGACAAACCGTTCGCCGTCCAGGTTGGCCTCAACCTGATTCAGCTCCAGGCCCAGGGGGATGAAAGACCAGCCAATGTCGCCCTCCAGCATCAGGTCCAGATTGGTCTGCTTCTCAACAGCCGCTTCAATCTGGGGTTTGTAATCGTTGGGGTTGATCACCGCAACCGCAATGGCGACGGCGGCCACTGCCAGTAACAGCAGCGCAATAACGGCGTAGATCGCATAGCGGATAACTTTCATGGCTGGGTTCCTTTTCCTGTCGGCAGGCTGGTGGCCGGCGTTTTATTGCGTGAATAAAGCAAAGGATAACGCAGGGTTAGCAAATTAACAGTGCAGGAATATGACAATGCGGTAGTCTTGGTTCAAAATACACCCCCAATTTATCCGCCGGGGCAGCCAGCCCCGAGGCACAAATAAACATAAGAAGGAGTCGGCTGTGGCCATTACCGTATCGATTGAGCTGAACCGGGATCTGGAAATTCCGGCAAGCTATGATGAAGTCTTCGATCTGTTGGCAGACGTTCCCAAATCTGCCAGCCACTTTCCGAAAGTCGATAAACTGGTGGACCTGGGCGATAACGCCTACCGCTGGGAAATGGAAAAAGTAGGCGTCGACAAACACGCTATCCAGTCGGTTTACGCCTGCACCTACCACGCCGACAAAGACGCCGGCAAAATCACCTGGTCTCCCATCAAGGGCGAGGGCAACGGGGTTGTCAGCGGTTCCTGGACCCTGACTGCCAAAGGCGACAACGCCACCGCAGTGAAATTCCAGACCAGCGCAGAGCTGACCGTTCCCCTGCCGAGCCTGCTCAAGCTGGCCATCAGCCCGGTGATCAAACACGAGTTCAACAGCCTTGTGGACACCTACATGGCCAACCTGAAAAAAGCGTTCTGAGCTATCAGGGTCATTGATCCGGTTGCGGGACTCCGGTTGAGTTAACAGGTATAATCCGCAAACAAAGTTTACGGTAACAAGCCAGTTTTCAACGGAGTCTCCATGGCCGAACGCAAGGCTCGGGTAGAACGCAATACCCTCGAAACCCAGATTACCGTCGAGATCAACCTCGACGGCACCGGCAAAGCCAATTTCGACACCGGTGTGCCGTTCCTTGAACACATGATGGACCAGATTGCCCGCCACGGCCTGGTGGATCTGGACATTACCTGCAAGGGTGACCTGCACATCGACGATCACCACACCGTGGAAGACATCGGCATCACTTTGGGCCAGGCCTTCAAACAGGCCGTGGGCGACAAAAAAGGCATTCGCCGCTATGGCCACGCCTATGTGCCCCTGGATGAAGCCCTGTCACGCGTGGTCATCGACCTGTCCGGCCGCCCCGGTTTGCTCATGGACGTACCCTACACCCGCGCCAGCGTGGGCGGGTTTGACGTCGACCTGTTCGCAGAGTTCTTCCAGGGCTTTGTGAATCACTCCATGGTGACCCTGCACATCGACAACCTGAAGGGCAAGAACACCCATCACCAGATCGAAACCGTGTTCAAAGCCTTCGGCCGCGCACTGCGCATGGCGATTGAAATGGACGAGCGCATGGCGGGTATCACCCCGTCCACCAAAGGCGCCCTGTAACCGGTCACCGAAAGGAACAGACACACCATGAAGACCGTCGCCATCATCGACTACGGCATGGGCAACCTGCATTCCGCCCGCAAAGCCGTAGAGCACGTGGCCCCGGACTGCACCGTACTGGTTACAGACGATGCCGCCAAAATCCGTGAAGCTGACCGGGTGATTCTGCCCGGTGTAGGCGCCATCCGCGACTGCATGGCCGAAATGCACCGTTTGGGCGTGGTTGAGCTCGTTAAAGACGTCTCCCAGGACCGGCCGTTCCTCGGCATCTGCGTTGGCATGCAGGCTCTGATGGCCCGCAGCGAAGAAAACGGCGGTGTGGAAGGTATTGGCCTGTTCCCGTCCGAAGTCCGCTACTTCGGTGACAACCTCACCGAAAACGGCGAACGCCTGAAAGTGCCCCACATGGGCTGGAACCAGGTGTACCAAACCCAGGACCACCCGCTCTGGCACAACATCCCGGACGGCGACCGCTTCTACTTTGTACACAGCTACTACGCCGAAGCCGAAGGCAACGTCGACATGGCCGGCCGCACTCATTATGGTGTCGACCTGGCGGCAGCGGTAGCGAGAGACAACATCTTTGCAGTGCAGTTCCACCCGGAGAAAAGTGCCCGGGCGGGGCTGCAGTTGCTGGAAAACTTTACGAACTGGACCGGAAAATGCTGATTATCCCCGCTATCGATCTGAAAGACGGCAAATGCGTAAGACTGCGTCAGGGCCGCATGGAAGACTCTACCGTATTCGGTGACGACCCCGTCGACATGGCCACCAAGTGGGTCGACGCCGGCGCCCGCCGCCTGCACCTGGTTGACCTTAATGGCGCCTTCGCCGGCGAACCGGTAAACGGTGAAATCGTAAAGGCGATGGCAGTGAAATACCCGAATCTGCCCATACAGATCGGCGGCGGCATCCGCTCGGCGGAAACTATTGAAGCCTATCTGAAGGCCGGTGTGCAGTGGGTCATCATCGGCACCAAGGCGGTTAAAGAGCCTGAATTCGTCACCGAAATGTGCAAGGAATTCCCCGGCCACATCATCGTCGGCCTGGACGCCAAAGACGGCCGCGTCGCCACCGACGGCTGGGCCGAAGTCTCCGAAGTCATGGCAGTAGACCTTGCCAAGCGCTTCGCCAACGACGGCGTGTCCTCCATTGTGTACACCGACATCGCCCGTGACGGCATGATGCAGGGCGTGAACGTCGAAGCCACCGCCAAGCTGGCAGAGGAAGGTGGCATCCCGGTGATTGCGTCTGGCGGCGTTACCAACATGGACGACCTCAAGCGCCTGGCCACCGTTGCCGACACAGGTGTCATCGGTGCTATCACCGGCCGCGCCATCTACGAAGGCACTCTGGATGTGGCGGAAGCGCAAGCCTATTGCGACAGCCTGAAAAACTGAGGACTGACAATGGCATTGGCAAAACGCATCATCCCCTGTCTGGACGTCGACAAAGGCCGTGTGGTTAAAGGCGTGAATTTTGTCGATATCCGCGACGCCGGCGACCCGGTGGAAGTGGCCCGTCGCTACAATGAGCAGGGCGCGGACGAGATCACTTTCCTGGACATCACGGCCAGCAGCGAAAGCCGCGACACCACCTACGAAACGGTAGAGCGCATGGCGGCGGAAGTGTTCATCCCGCTGACCGTGGGCGGTGGCGTGCGCACCGTCGATGATATCCGCAAACTGCTCAATGCCGGAGCCGACAAGGTCTCCATCAATACGGCCGCAGTCTTTAATCCCGAGTTTGTGCGGGAGGCAGCGGAGCGTTTTGGCCGGCAATGCATTGTCGTCGCCATTGATGCCAAGCGCGTGAGCGCAGAGGGCGAGGAGCCGCGCTGGGAGATTTTTACCCACGGTGGTCGCAAGCCAACCGGGCTGGATGCCGTAGAGTGGGCGAAGAAAATGGTTGAGCTGGGGGCAGGGGAGTTGCTGCTGACCAGTATGGATCGTGATGGCACCAAGATCGGCTTTGATCTGGGCCTGACCCGTGCCATCAGCGATGCGGTGGCCGTGCCGGTGATTGCCTCAGGTGGCGTAGGTGAGCTTCAGCATCTGGCCGATGGCGTTACCCAGGGTGGCGCAGACGCGGTTCTGGCGGCATCCATCTTCCACTTCGGTCAGCACACCATTCCTGAAGCCAAAGCCTTTATGAAGGCTCAGGGCATCGAAGTCCGCGATTAATTGCTGCGTGCATAGGCAGGCCGGATGGCCTGCTTTTCCCCTTCCGCAAACATCTCCCGATTACCGTTGCGCATGGCCCAGATGCCACTGACCGTGGCGATGGCAATGCCCTGTTCATCCAGCATCGGCAGGTGCTTCTCCAGATAATCCACGGTGACCTTGTGCGGGTGTCCGATACCGATTGCCGTGCCTTTCTCCCTGGCGGTCTGAATCAGCAGTTTGAACTGTTTGTCGACAAACTCTTCCGTCTGTTCGTGATCGAGAAACACATCGCGCGTCAGGCTCGGGATGTTGTAGGCATCGGCCACACTGCCGGCGATGGAATTGGCAATGGTGCGGCTGTCGACGAAATACACCGGGTAGCGGTCCAGCTCTTTCATTACCCAATCCATCGGTTCCAGTTGCTGAGTAAGCAGGCTGCCCATGTGATTGTTCACACCGCTGACAAAGGGAATGGACTGCAGTGCCCGGCGCAGGGTGGTGGTGATGGTCGGCTCGTCCATATCCGGTGTCAGTCCGCCCGGGCCGAGACCGAAGTTGCGGGTGTTGGCCATCGGGGCGTGCAACATGATTTCCTTGGATTGGGCGTGGGCCAGCTTCGCCAAGGGAACTGTGTGGCGCCGGTAAGGCAGGAAGGCCAGTGTCAGGGGCTGGTCAAGCTTTGCCAGTCGCTCGCCCTCGTACCGATTGTGGCCCATGTCATCAATAATGATGGCAATGGTGGGCTGCTGGGGTTCACCCGGCCCTGACGCAAACGCAGCGACAGGGCTGATGGCCAGAAGCGCCAGCAGCGCGAGGGTAGAACGTAAAGTCACTGGGCGTTTTCCTGCGGCTTGCTGTTGTTCTTCCGGTTAAGGATGTGCAAGCCTTTCAGCAGGTTCAGGGCCGACCGCAGCTGATAGTCCCGGTCGGCCGCAGAAGCCTGTGCTTCCGCAGCCTGTTCTCTGGCCTTGCGGGCCTCCTCCTCATTCTCCCCTTCAAGATGACCGCTCAGGTCGGCTTCGGTGAAGAATGGTCTGCTGTCGAGTTCTTTCAATTCCGCCGGGCGCACCTCGATGTCCGGCTTGATGCCGGTAGCCTGGATGGAGCGACCATCCGGCGTGAAATAACGGGCTGTGGTCATTTTGATGGCGTGGGTCTCGTCCA
Source organism: Marinobacter sp. bablab_jr008 (assembly GCF_016464145.1). NCBI lineage: Bacteria > Pseudomonadati > Pseudomonadota > Gammaproteobacteria > Pseudomonadales > Marinobacteraceae > Marinobacter > Marinobacter sp. bablab_jr008. Next base: position 567,651 of record NZ_JACDWW010000059.1, on the reverse strand, counting down.
GCGGTATGACCGTCTGGACACTGCCCTTGCCGAAGGACTGGGTGCCCATCACCACGGCACGTTCATGGTCCTGGAGCGCGCCGGCAAGGATTTCCGACGCGGAAGCAGAGCCACCGTTGATTAGCACGACAATAGGTGTGCCAGCCATGACGTCGCCGGGCTTGGCACTGAAGCGCAGGCGTGAACTCTGGATACGGCCTTCGGTGTAAACAATCAGGCCTTCGTCCAACAGGGCATCCGCGGTCTCTACGGCAGCTTGCAACACACCGCCGGGGTTGTTGCGAAGGTCAATGATCAGGCCGTCCAGATCGTTGCCGTGTTCGTCTTCCAGATCGCTGAGGGCTTTCAGGAACTGCCGGCCAGTCTCGGCCTGGAATTGCGTGACACGGACATAGCCGTAGCCGTTATCGATCATCCGGGATTTAACGCTGGTGACTTTGATCACATCCCGGGTGACATCAATCTCGATAGGCGCACTTTCGCCCTCGCGCATGATGGTCAGAGTAAGCACCGTGCCGGGCTTGCCGCGCATCAGGTTAACGGCTTCTTCCAGCGACATTCCCTTCACCGGCTTTTCGTCCAGCTTGATGATCAGGTCGCCAGCTTGAACGCCCGCTTTCTGGGCCGGGGTGTCGTCGATGGGGGAGATGACTTTGACAAAGCCGTTCTCCATCCCGACTTCAATGCCAAGACCACCGAATTCTCCGGAGGTGCTTTCCTCCAGTTCCTCGTAATCCTTGGGGGCCAGGTAGGTAGAGTGTGGGTCCAGGTCGGACAACATGCCTTTGATGGCGCTCTCGAGCAGTTGAGTGTCGGAGACATCTTCCACGTAGGCGTCTTTGATGCGGCTGAACACTTCGGTGAACTTGCGCAGGTCTTCCAGCGGCAGTTGTTCTTCCGGGTCTGGCAGTTTCAGTTCAACCCGCTCGCCGCTCTGAATGGAATCCAGAATCTGCTGGGTCTGAGCGTCCTGATCCTGTGCCAGGGCCAGTCCGGGGGCTGTGAAACAACAGGTGGCAAGAATCATGGTGCGCAATGGCGAGGTCTTGAGTGTACTTCTGGCCCGTTTCATTCACATATCCTGTTTTGTTTCCAATAGTTGGACTGGTTCCTGACCCGGACAGTATGGCGCCCGCAACGCCGTTTGTCAGCCCTGTTATGGCTTGCCCAGCCAGCTCCTTGGGTTCACGGGTTTGCCGTTGCTACGTACCTCGAAATACACGGCCGGGTCTTCGGTGCCGCCGGTGCGTCCGGCCAGGGCAATGGTCTCGCCCGGGCGCACCCAGTCACCGGGGGTTGTGAACAAGCTGCTGCTGTGGCCGTAGAGGGTCATGTAGCCATCGCCGTGATCAATGATGGTGATCAGCCCGAATCCACGCAGCCAGTTGGCAAATACCACCCGGCCATAGTGCACGGCCTTGATCTCTGCCTCTTCGGCGGTATTCATCAGAATGCCGTTACGGCGCAGTTTGCCATCTGCGTACATGGCGCCGTAATTGCTGACTACCCGCCCTTTTGCGGGCCAGGGCAGCTTGTCGCGGCGGGATTTGAACGGACTGGATTCGTTCGGGGCCGGAATGCTGGCAATGGCCTGCTGCACCTCTTTCAGCAATTGCTCCAGGCGCTGGCGATCGGCTTCCAGGGATTGGCGCTCGCTACGGCGGTTCTGGATGTCGTCATTCAGGGCGGCCAGTGTTCTGGCCCGATCCTGCCGGCTCTGGGTCAGTTGCTGCTGGCGCTGTTCCAGATCGGCTTCGGTCTTGGCCAGTTCGGTGCGGGTGGCCTGAACGGCGGCGCGGGCGGCTTTCAGTTCCTGAAGGCTGCGCTGGAACGCTTCCAGGCGGGAGACGGTATTCTTGCTCAGGTATTCGTAGTAGGTGAGGGTGCGGGCAACTTCGCCGGGCTCAATCTCGTTCAACAATACTTTCAGAGCCGGCGCGTCGCCTTCCATCCAGGCTGCCCGGATCTGTAGTTTCAGGTTTTCCCGTTGCTGTTCGAGGGTATTGGCCAGCTCGCTTTCCTGGGCGCGAAGCTCGGCAAGGCGCTCCTGCTGTTCCCGGGCCTGCTGCCGAAGGGTACGGCGTTCCCGGGTCAGGGTGCTGATTTTGCGCTCGGTGGCCGCCAGTTGCTGTTCAAGGGTTGACCGGTCTTCTTCGGCATCGGCCAGCCAGCGGTCGATGTCAGCGATACGCTCCTTCAGCGCCTCGACCTGTTCGGGGGTCACATCCTGCTGGGCGCCCAAAGGTGCAGCCCCCAATGTGAGGGCCAGCACCAGGACGGTCAGTTTACGCAACACCTTTACCGGCGGAGCGATCAGTCGAACTCGACCAGGCTGTGCCCGGTCATTTCCGCAGGCTTTTCGGTATCCATCAGGGCCAGCAGCGTCGGTGCGATATCGCACAGGCTGCCGTCGTCCCGGAGGTTCACCTTGCGGTGGCCGGTGTAAACCAGAGGCACAGGGCCAATGGTGTGGGAGGTGTGTACCTGGCCGGAGTTGGGGTCGGTCATCTGCTCACAGTTGCCGTGGTCGGCGGTAATCAAGGCTTCGCCACCCACTTCATCCAGGGCCTCCACCACACGCTGCACACACTGGTCCAGGCACTCGGCGGCCTTGATGGCGGCGTCCAGCTTGCCGGTGTGGCCAACCATATCGCCGTTGGCGTAGTTGCAGACGATCAGGTCGTACTTGCCGCTCTTGATGGCTTCAACCAGTTTGTCGGTAACCTCAGGTGCGCTCATTTCCGGCTGCAGGTCGTAGGTGGCCACCTTGGGAGACGGCACCAGAATGCGATCTTCACCTTCAAAGGGAGTTTCCAGGCCGCCATTGAAGAAGAAGGTCACGTGGGCGTATTTCTCGGTCTCTGCAATGCGCAGCTGGGTTTTACCTTGCTTCGCCATGTACTCGCCCAGGCCGTTGGCCAGTTGCTCGGGCGGGTAGGCGCAGGAGGTTTTGATGTCAGCGGCATATTCGGTGAGCATCACGAAATCTGCCAGTTCCGGGTGCTTGCGTCGGTCGAAACCGTCGAAGTCTTGCTCTACGAAGGTGCGGGTCATTTCCCGGGCGCGGTCGGCACGGAAGTTCATGAACAGCACGGCGTCGCCGTCATTGATGATGCCCTCGGGCTCGCCATCGGCCCGGATGTGGGTCGGCTTCACGAATTCGTCGTTCTCGCCACGCTCATAGGCCTGTTCCAGTGCCGCCACCGGGTCGTCGCTGATGAACTCGGCTTCGCCCAGGGTCATGGCGTTATAGGCCGCTTCCACGCGATCCCAGCGGTTGTCCCGGTCCATGGCAAAATACCGGCCAACGATGGTGGCTACCCGGCCAACGCCCAGGCTTTTCATTTTCGCGGCGGCTTTTTCCAGAGAAGGGCGGGCACTGCGTGGTGGCATGTCACGGCCATCCAGGAAGGCATGGATGTAAACTTCTTTGGCGCCACGGGCTGCAGCCAGCTCAGCGGCCGCCAGAATATGATCTTCATGGCTGTGGACGCCGCCCGGAGACAGCAGGCCCATCAGGTGTACGGCCTTGTCATTGGCAACAGCCTTGTCGATGGCGTTGCAAAGGGCCTCATTCTTCTGGAAATCGCCATCTTCGAGATCTTTGTCGATGCGCGTCAGGCTCTGATACACCACGCGGCCGGCGCCGAGATTCATATGGCCCACTTCGGAGTTACCCATCTGGCCCTGGGGCAGGCCAACAAACATCCCTGAGGTGTTGATCAGGGTTTTCGGCTGGTTATGCCAGATCCTGTCCCAGAACGGGGTGTTGGCGTTGGAAATGGCATTGTCTTCCGCCGGGTCACGGTGGCCCCAGCCGTCGAGAATTATCAGTGCAGTGGGCTTGCGCGTCTCGGTCATCGTGTCGTCCGCTTGGTTGCAAAAAGAACAGAATTTGAGTGGGGCAGATTGTAACCGTTTTCATTTACTCAGACCACGCGCGTTCGCTGAAGCATTGCTCATGATCACGATGTGCTGGCGCTATCATGGCGGGGCGACTGCCTTCTGTGAGCCGGTGTGGGTGTGTATAATCCGGCCAAACCAATTGTCAGGGTAGTTTCATGGACCGCTTGTTTGAATTTGTTGTTAATCACTACATTCTGGTGTCGCTGTTTGTGGCGTTCCTGCTGGCCATCATCGTGCTGGAATCGCGCCGGGGTGGTGCCAAGATCTCGGCCCAGGGCGCGGTTACGCTGATCAACAAGGATGAAGCGGTGGTGTTGGACATCCGCGATCGCAAAGACTTCAACGAAGGCCGCATTACCGGCTCGGTGAATATTCCGCTTAATAGTCTCAAAAGCCGCGTTAATGAGCTGAGCAAGCACAAGGAAAAACAGATTATCGTTGTCGACAAGATGGGCCAGCACGCCGCCATGGCGGTCAAGCAGCTCAATGCCGAGGGCTTCAGTAATGTGGTGCGCCTGAACGGTGGTATTACCGACTGGAAGGCCAGCAATCTGCCCCTGGTGAAAAAGTAACAGGGCTTGATCTGAGTGGCGATCTGACGCACTGTTTCACATTACCATTCGGAACCTGGCAGTAGACTGTTCCGGCAGACGACGACATAACAACGGGCCTGGCCCCATAATACGGAAACGAAAGGACTGATCATGGCTGAGAATCAGCAAGCCGCAGGCAACGAGAACCAGAACCAACCACAGTTTGCCCTTCAGCGCATCTATGTGAAGGACCTGTCTTTTGAATCCCCCAACTCTCCGCTGGTTTTCCAGGAGCAGTGGAAGCCCCAGGTAAACCTGGATCTGAACACCTCTCACAACAAGATCAGCGACAACCAGTACGAAGTGGTTCTGTCCCTGACAGTGACTGCCAAGGTGGGTGAGAAGGTGGCGTACATCGTCGAAATCCAGCAGGGCGGCGTATTCATGATCTCCGGCATTGAAGGCCCGCAGCTTGGCCAGATGCTCGGCGCCTACTGCCCGACCATCCTGTTCCCCTATGCCCGCGAAGCAATTGACGGCATTGTGAACAAGGGCAGCTTCCCGGCCCTGATGCTGGCTCCGGTTAACTTCGACGCGATCTATGCCCAGGCGCTCAAGCGCAAGCAGGAAGAAGCGGCGGGTGAAGCCAAGGAAGAGCAGACTCACTAAGCGCTGCTGCTCAACGAAAAAAACCGGCTTCGGCCGGTTTTTTTGTGGGTGATTACCCGGGATTGGTCAGATCGAGCCCTCAAACCCAAGTTGCCGCCAGGCCTCATAAACCACCAGGGCGGCGGTATTGGAAAGGTTGAGGCTGCGGCTTTCCGGACGCATGGGTACCCGAAGACGGTGTTCGGCGGGTAGCCCGTTGCGCACGTCTTCCGGCAGGCCCCGGGTTTCCGGCCCGAACATCAGGTAGTCACCGTCCCGAAACACTACCTCGTGGTAATGGCGACTTCCTTTGGTGGTGAGACCGAACAGCCGCGAAGGCTGCTCGGTGGCCAGAAAGCTGTCGTAATCCGGATGGATCTTTACCGTAGCGTATTCGCTGTAATCCAGCCCGGCACGCCGCATCTGCTTGTCCTCAAGGGAGAATCCCAGGGGTTCAATCAGGTGCAGCTGGCAGCCGGTGTTGGCGCAGAGCCGGATGATATTGCCGGTGTTCGGCGGTATCTCCGGCTCGTACAGGACCACGTGCAGCATCAGCGCTCAACGGCCAGGGCCACACCCATACCACCGCCAATACACAGCGTGGCCAGACCTTTCTTGGCATCGCGGCGGGTCATTTCGTGCAGCAGGCTGACCAGAATACGGCAACCGGAAGCGCCAATCGGGTGGCCCAGGGCAATGGCGCCGCCGTTCACGTTTACCTTGGCGGTGTCCCAGCCCAGGTCCCGATTAACGGAAATTGCCTGGGCGGCGAAGGCCTCGTTGGCTTCGATCAGGTCCAGGTCGTCAACAGTCCAGCCCGCCCGCTCCAGGCAGCGCTGGCTGGCCGGAATCGGGCCGGTGCCCATGATGGTAGGGTCCACGCCGGCACTGGCGTGGGCTTTGATGGTTGCCAGCGGGGTCAGGCCCAGCTCTTTCGCCTTGTCTGCGCTGCACACCATCACCACGGCAGCGCCGTCGTTCAGGGAGGAAGCGTTGCCGGCAGTTACCGAGCCGTCTTTCTTGAAGGCCGGGCGCAGTTTGCCCAGGCTGTCGCCAGTGACGCCGTCGCGGGGGCACTCATCCTTGTCCACCACCAGTGGATCGCCTTTGCGCTGGGGAATGGTGACAGGGACAATCTGGCCGTCAAAGTAGCCGGCTTTTTGCGCAGCGACGGCTTTTTGCTGGGATGCGGCGGCAAAGGCATCCTGCTCGTCCCGGGTGATGCCGTATTTCTCAACGATGTTTTCAGCCGTGATACCCATGTGGTAATCGTTGAAGGCGTCCCACAGTCCGTCGGTGATCATGGTGTCGATCATGCTCCAGTTGCCCATGCGCTGGCCGTTGCGGCTGTTGGGCAGAACGTGGGGCGCCTGGCTCATGCTTTCCTGACCGCCGGCCAGAATCATCTCGGCATCTCCGCACTGGATGGCCTGAACCGCCATGTGCACGGCTTTCAGGCCGGAGCCACAGACCTTGTTGATGGTGATGGCGGGCACGGAAGCTGGCAGGCCAGCATTAATGGCAGACTGTCGGGCCGGGTTCTGGCCGCAGCCAGCGGTGAGTACCTGGCCGAGGATAACCTCATTGATCTGGTCGCCGGCGACACCGGTTTCTTCCATCACGGCCTTGATCACGGCCGTACCCAGCTGGTCTGCACGCAGGCTGGACAGACCACCACCGAAGCTGCCGATGGCGGTACGTTTGGCGGCAACAATAACAACATCACGCATGAGAACTCTCCGTTAATCTGGGCACCTGGTTGGGTGGCGCCCGTTTATAAGAATGGCAGGCATTGTAGCGGCAAAGCGCTTGCCGGCCAAAACAACGAAGGTCGGGGTTGTTCTGGTGCGGGTGATCACATATTCAGGCTGCGGCCGCCATCCACCGACAGTATCTGGCCGGTGATAAACGGCGCGTCGCATACCAGGTAGGCAATGGCGCCGGCAATGTCGGCCGGGTTACCGGTGCGGGCCAGGGGCGTTTTATCGAGAATGGCCTGCTGGTGGGCTGCGTCCACGGCTGATTCGCCTTCCGGCCAGAGGATGGCGCCTGGGGACACGCCATTTACCCGAACATCCGGCGCCAGATCTTTGGCCCAGGAGCGGGTTAGTGCTGCCAGCCCCGCCTTGCTGGCGCAGTAAAGGGGGTGGTCCTTCAGTGGTTTCTCACTGTAGATGTCGATCATGTTGACCACACTGCCGGAGGCCGCTTTTAGCGCAGGCAAGCATTGCTGAAGCAGGAAGAAGGGGGCTTTCAGGTTGGCGCCCAGTATCGTGTCCCAGTCCTGTTCGGAGGTATCTTCGGTGGGGTTGGGGTAAAACACGGAAGCGTTATTGACCAGCGCATCCAACTGCCCCCAGTGTGCACAGGCCTGTTCCGCCAGTTGCCGGAGCTGGTTCATGTCGGCGAGATCCGCGTGGTAACACACGGCGGATGCCGGGCGCTGCTGGTTCAGCTTGTCGGCCAGTGCCCGGGCCTGCTGTTCCCGGCCTCGGTAATGGATCACAACATTCCAGCCGCGAGCGTGCAGGGTTTCTGCTGTGTGGGCACCCAGGCGGTGGGCTGCGCCAGTGATCAGGGCGACGGGATAGGGCATGGGGTGTCTTTCCTTATTCGTGTGAGTTCAGTGCCTCAGTAATACGGGCCAGCCGCTCGTTCTGGATTGCCTCGCCCAGGGCTTTGCCGTGAATGCCTCTTTGCAGGAACGGGTGAGGGGTTACGCTCTGGGCCCTGCGTGCGGCCAGTTCCAGTTGCTGAACCACGTGGGCGCGTTCGTCCTGGAGGGTGCAGGCGAGGGTGCCCAGCAAAACGCCGAAACGATCGGGCCTTCGCCAGAAATCGGCTTTGTCCAGAAGTTCCATTGCCCGTTCCGGTGTTAGCCGGGCTTCAGGCGAGGCGTCGTTCAACCGAGCCATGAACAGACAGACCAGGTGGGTCAGATCCCGGCAGTCGTTGGGGCTTTTCATGGCTTTAGCCCTGGCAATGGCGTCTGGCTCGGGCACACCACTGAGCAAGGCGGCGTAATGCTGGGCGGTGGAACCCTGTTTGCGGTGGATGCACTGCAGGGCGCTGAGACCCTGGCGGAAACCCAGCTCATCGACCAATTCCGGGATCAGCACCTTCAGGGCGTCAAGCTCCCGAAGCACATCGAAGAACACGCCGGGAGCCTGTTCATGCAATGCCCTTTGGATTTCCTGCCATACCCGCTCTGGCACCAGATCCCCGAGTTCGCCGCTGGCGACCATCTCCCGCATCAGCGCCATGGTCTCCCGGCAGATGCTGAACCCGAGTGGCTGCAGGCGCGCGGCGAAGCGGGCGGTGCGAAGGATGCGCAGGGGATCTTCGGCGAAGGCTTCAGACACATGCCGAAGCTTTTTCTGTTCCAGGTCGGCATGGCCGTTGAACGGGTCCACCAGGTCGCCGTTCTCGGTTTCTGCCATGGCGTTGATGGTCAGGTCACGGCGGCGAAGATCGTCTTCCAGGGAGACATCCGGTGCACTGTAAACGCTGAACCCGTGGTACCCGCGCCCCTGCTTGCGCTCGGTCCGGGCCAGGGCGTATTCCTCGCCGGTGTCCGGATGCAGGAAAACCGGAAAATCCGCCCCTACCTGTTTGAAGCCTCGCTGGAGCATGTCTTCCGGGGTGGCACCAACCACTACCCAGTCCCGGTCTTTAACGCCCAGGCCGAGCAGCTTGTCGCGGACAGCGCCGCCCACCAGATAGGTTTGCATAATGCGGTTTGTTCCTGATTGCCATGAATGGGTAACGGGGATTATCCGGCCACGACCGGCCAGAGGCAAACAGGCAGCGTGAAATAAGAAAGCCCGGGCTGCGCAGGGCAGACCGGGCTTTTGCGGCCGGGGGCGTCGGCTTAGAAGGAGGTGCCGAGTTCCAGGGCTGCGCCGACATCGGCGCTGCTGTACAGGGCGCCGATATCCACGCGAACACCAATGATGTTCAGGCCGAGACCTGCGGTGAACTGAGTGTCTTCCTCGATGCCGTCGTTGTCGTCGTTACTGGCCAGGTTGTGGCGAACACCTGCGCGCAGCTGGGCGTAACGCCAGGCGTCGAATTCCGCGCCCAGGGCCAGCCACTGGGTATCGTCTTCATACCCGAAGGCTTCTTTCTTGGTCAGGTCCACTTCTGCCGTGATTACGTGGTAGTCGCTCTTGTGGGCGATACCTGCGGTGACCATCGGGTTGAGTTCGAGGGTGTATTTTTCTTCGCTCGGATGATTCTGGGCCGAATCCAGTTCCATCGGGATCAGGTTTTTGACGACGACGCCGGCGTTCCACTGGTTTTCAGCACCGAAGGCATAAGCAGCACCGATGTCCAGGTTGAAGCCGCTTTTGTCAGTTTCGTATTCGTCACTGTCGAAATCATCATCCTCGAAGTCTGAGATTTCTTCGGTGTACTGGAAGGTTTGTAGTTGCACGTATTTGGGGGAGACACCAAGCTGCAATGCGTTGCCATTAGAAAGCATAAACGAGTGAGCGATGCTGATGCCGGCTTCTGCTACTGCAGAGGCCAGGATTCTGCCGCGTGAGTTCAGCTCTGTATCAAGATCTGTAGTGGCGGGCGGGCGAACGCCATTAGCGATGTCATTTAGAAGGTCAAGGTCGTTTTCGTCCAGTTCACCGCGCACAGTCGCTGTCAGATTGGCGTTGGCGAAGAAGCCAAAGGACAAGGAGTTTGAGGGGATAGCAAGGCCAAGTCCCAAGCCTGCATTGGCACGCATGGTGTCGCGGTCAAAGGCTTCCAGGTTGTCTACGAGTTGCCGTGCTTTGGCCTGGGCATCGGCTTGATTGGAAAACTTCAGGTCCTCAAACTGCTCGATTTGGTCCTGGATATCATCAACCTGATCAATCACCTCTTCCTCATCGGCCGCACGCGCATTCACAGACGGCAGCATCAGACCGAAATCGTCTGCCCAGTCGTGCTGTTCAGCAGCCATCATGGCCGGGTTGGCACTCGGTGCAGCAGAGGGGTGGGCAACGGCGACGCCGGTTCCGCCCATGGCGAAGGAGCGGGCAGACATAAAGGCTTGCGGGCTTGCCAGTGCAGACGTGGTGGCAACAGACAGGCCGATGGCCAGGGACAGTTTGCTGAGGCGGTTTGCTTTCATGGGCGGTCCTGAATTGGTTTTATTGCATGAACAAATCATTAAGTGTCTGAAAGGTTAGACCAGTTTATTTCGTGACACAGCGCACAACCGGTAACGGTTTGTTCTGTATGTGTAAACAAAGGCAGCTTTTTGCCGCCGGCATGGCCATGGAGTTGCGCCGAATAATCGAAACCGTCCAAAGATCATTGAGTTGTCGAATCTGGCGTGATTCTTTCATGGTTCTGGTGAAAGTGTTTTCCGGAGACAAGATAATGACGTTGCGCTGGATCCTTGTTCCTGTTCTGGCATTTGCCGTGGCCGCCTGTGCGCCGGTAGGCAGCTACCGGAACGATCAGGCCAGGACCGAAACCTTTGAGCCCATTACGGTTCGGGTCAGTGGTTTTGGTACTTATGAGAATGTTCAGGCCGACCGGGTCAATACCCGCAAGCGGTTACTGGCTCGAAGGGCTTCACAGCTGGATGCCTACCGGAATCTGGCAGAGCGGGTCTACGGTACCGTGATCTACGGCAGTTCCACGGTGAATGACTTCGTTCTGCAGAACGACAGTTTCCGCACCTATGTGGACAGCTACATTCGCGGCGCCCGGATGGTGGCGGTGAATGAGCATAGCGATGGCGTGGTGGAAACGGTGATGGAGCTGCGCCTGGAGCCAAGGTTTCGGGAATGTGTGGCGAAGGTGGCGGACGATCAGGTGCAGGATGTCTGTGCCATTCCCATGCCCAGACGGAATGATCGTGTAGGGGATGTTGAGGCTCGTCGCACAGATTCACTGTACTACCTGGATTAGGTCTGTTGATGAACGCCGTGATTGAACCGGTATCGTTCCGGTGGGTTGAATTGCCATGATGAGATCAATGCTTCTGTTCTGGGTGCTGAGCTTGTGTACCGGCCTTGCCCAAGGCGTGGTCCTTGAAGGCGTGGGGCATGCCAATATCCGGGAGAATAATCTGGATCAGGCCCGCACTGAGGCGCGTCAGGCCGCGATGCGCGACCTTGCGCTGCAATATCAGGCCAGGGTCAGCACCCGGGACACCATGGAGAACGGTCAGCTTGTGGGCTCTCATACCGAGCTGTCGGCCATGGCCCAGGTTCGCAATGCCACGATCGTGGATGAGTACCGAAGTGGCAATCTGCTGAGGGTGATTGTCCGGGCAGAGATGTCGGATGCCAAAGGCAAGGCTGGCAGCTGCAAGGCGGGGCAGGCATCCGGTTTGCGTAAACGGGTGGCGGTAACCGCGTTCCCGATCACCCGTCCGGAGCAGGGTGGCGGTGCGGCCCTGGATGACGCCGGCGAACAATTGCCGCGGGAGCTGGTGGCTCGCTTGCAACAACAGGGGCAATTGCAGGTGCTGGGGGCGACATCGTTACAGCTGTTCAGCAACCTGCCGGATGCGCCCACGTCTCAGAAAAACCCGGCCAGCAATCAGCTGACGAATGTGGTTCAGCTGGCCCGGGAACTGGGGGCGCAGTTTGTGGTGGCAGGTGTGATTCGGGATATTGGCCTGGCCGACCCCGGCGCCTGGGGCAGCTCAATTCTGGATCGCATGCAGCGAGGTATCGGGATGGCCGACACTTCGCGCCGGTTTGAGGCCGAAGTGATGGTGTTTGATGGCTTCAGCGGTTCTCCGGTCTTCCGGCAGCGGTTTGAAACCTCGGCACGTTGGCAGCCGGATGGCAGTGGTACCGGAGGTTTTGCATCGGCGGGCTTTGAAGGTTCCGAGTGGGGGCAGGCGGTTGAAGGTGTCATTGCCGAGATGACCGCCGCCGTCAATAATGCTCTGGCCTGTCAGCCATTCATGGCTCGGATAACCCGTGTGGATGGCAACCGGGTGACTCTTGCCTCCGGCGCAACGGCGGGCCTGCGACCGGGGGATGAGCTCAATCTGTACCGCAGCCAGCGATACTTCGATTCACTGGATGGTACGCCTGAGCTGTCCGATACCGGGGTGACGCTGACACTGGACAACGTGCATCCGGATTTCAGTAACGGGCGAATCCCCACGGAAGGTGGCCTGATCAACGTTCAGCGCGATGACCTGGCCATTATCTGGTAAGTCTCAGGCGGCTTCGGCCGCCGCAATATCCCGGATCTTGCCGACCATGGCCCGCAGGCCGTTGCCCCGGGTGGGGGAGATATGGCGGAACAGATCCAGCTGCTCGAACAGCTCATCAATATCGGTGGCCAGCAGCTCTCGCGGCGTCTTGCCGTTCAGAGCCACCAGAATGATAGCGGCCAGGCCGCGCACAATCATGGCATCGGAATCGATCAGCAGGAACAGTTTGCCGCTGTCCTCATCGTACAGGTGAATCAGCCACACCTGACTCTGACAGCCGTGTACGTAATTTTCTTCAACCCGCTCATCATCGGGAAAACCTGGCAGCTGTTTGCCCAGATCGATGATGTAGGCGTAGCGTTCTTCCCAGTCGTCCAGAAACTCAAACGCATCCAGAACGTCTTCAAGGGTAGTGTCTTTGCCCAGGGGGTTGTTCAGAAATTGTTCCTTGCTGGCGGTCATAGCATTCCCAGTTCGAGTTTGGCTTCGTCGGTGAGCATATCGTTGTTCCAGGGCGGATCAAAGGTCAGCTCAACGGTTACCTTGTCCACATTGGGTACATGCTCCACCTTTCGCTTCACATCGTCGGTGATCACCGGGCCCATGCCGCAGCCAGCTGCGGTCAGGGTCATTTTGATGTAAACGTGATTGCCGTCTTCTGTGCCGTTCTCAATCCGGCATTCGTAAATCAGGCCGAGGTTGACTACGTCCACCGGGATTTCCGGGTCGTAGCAGTTACGCAGCGCTTCCCATACCTGGTTTTCGTTGATGGTGCCGTCTTCCGGGGTCTCGAAGCTGCTTTCCAGCGGCTGCTTGCCCAGGGCATCGGCGTCGTGGCCTTCAATGCGGGCAAGATTGCCGTTGACCGCCACGGTGAAGCTGCCGCCGAGGGATTGGGTAATGGTCACAAAGGTGTCTGACGGAATCATGATTTCCGTTCCGGCAGGTACCAGGCGGGCTTCCACTTCGCGTTTGGTCAGGACGACTTCGCGTTCTTGCATGTTTGATCAGTCCTATCTTTGTGCTTTACGCCACCGTGAAGCTTTCACCACAGCCGCACTCAGCGGTGGCGTTGGGGTTGCGGAAGCGGAACAGGGAGTTCACACCCTCGGTGACAAAGTCGATTTCGATGCCGTTCACCAGTGGCAGGTGTTCCTGCTTTACGAACACATCCACGCCGTCGATGGTAAAAATACGGTCATCGGATTCCGGTGTTTCTACCCACTGGGTTTCGTACTTGAAACCGGAACAGCCACTTTTTCTGATGGCCAGGCGAATGCCTTTGGCTTCCGGTTTCTTGTCCAGTTGTTTGCGAACGTGTTTGACCGCCGTCGGGGTCATGGTCACGTTCACATCGCTTGGGGTGAAGACTTCGGCTGTCATGTTTCCACCTCCTCAGGCAAACAGGCGCTGGATCTTTTGCAGGCCGGTAAACAGTTTCTCGACCTCTTCCAGCGTATTGTAGAACGCAAACGAAGCCCTGGCTGTACCGGGTACTCCGTAGAAATCCATCAATGGCATGGCGCAATGGTGGCCGGTGCGGATGGCAATGCCCTGCTGGTCCAGCAGGGTGCCGATGTCGCTCGGGTGCAGGCCGGCAATCTTGAACGACATCACCGGTACTTTCTGCTTCGCGGTGCCGATAATCTCCATGCCTGGTACGGTTTCGACCAGTTCATTGGCCTGGCGCAGCAAGCCATTCTCTGCAGCTTCCATGGCCTTTCTGTCCAGAGAATTCAGATAGTCGATAGCGGCGCTCAGGCCTACCGCCTCGGCAATAGCCGGGGTGCCAGCCTCGAATTTGTAGGGCAGCACATTCCAGGTGGTTCGTTCGAACGATACCCGCTCAATCATTTCGCCACCGCCCTGGTAAGGTGGCATTTCTTCCAGCAGTTCGGCGCGGCCATAAAGCACGCCAATGCCCGTGGGCCCGAACAGCTTGTGGGAAGAGAATGCATAGAAATCACAGCCTAGAGCCTGAACGTCCGGCTGGAAGTGGGGCACCGCCTGGGCGCCGTCCACCAGGGTCAGTACACCTTGTTTTTTCGCCTGTTCGATCAGGGGCGCAATCGGGTTGACGGTGCCCAGCACGTTGGACACGTGGGTGATCGCCAGCACCCGGGTGCGCTCGTTCAGCAGGCTGTTGAACGAATCCAGATCCAGCTCGCCTTGCGGTGTCACCTGAATGGGCACAACCCTGGCGCCGGTACGCTCGGCCACCATCTGCCAGGGCACAATGTTGGCATGGTGTTCCATGTGGCTGACCAGAATCTCATCGCCGGCTTTCAGGCGTGGGGCCAGGCCATTGGCTACCAGGTTGATGGCTTCGGTGGTGCCACGGGTCCAGATGATTTCGCGGGTGCTGGGCGCATTCAGGAATTCGCGCACGGTTTCCCGGGCGCCCTCAAAGGCGGCGGTCGCACGATCACCCAGGGTATGGGCGCCACGGTGCACGTTGGAGTGCATCTCGCGGTAATAGCGATCCATGGCATCCAGCACGGCCTGTGGCTTCTGCGCCGATGCACCGTTGTCCAGATACACCAGAGGCTTCCCGTTGATCTCCTGATGGAGAATCGGGAAGTCGCGGCGAATGGCTTGTACATCAAACGCCATCGACTGGGTGTTGTTTGCCACGGACAGATCAGTCATGCCCCTCAGGCCTCCTGAAAGGTTTGCTCAAAGAAATCACTCAACCGCGCCTGGGCGGTTTCTCGCACGGCTTCCACCGGAATCTGTTGCACCAGCTCGTTAATAAACGCCATGGTGAGCAGAACATTGGCCTGCCGGCGACCGATCCCGCGCGATACCAGGTAGAACACGGAGGTTTCGTCCAGCTGGCCGATGGTGGCGCCGTGCGCGCACTTCACATCGTCGGCGTAGATTTCCAGTTCCGGTTTGGTATCAATCTCTGCCCCGTTGGACAGCAGCAGGTTCTTGTTGTTCATATCCGCGTTGGACTTCTGGGCGTCCTGGTGGATATGAATCCGGCCGTTGAACACAGCATGGGACTGGTCCGCAGCAATATTGCGATAGGTCTCTTCGCTGTTGCAGTGGGCCGCGACATGGTCAATGGACGTGTGGTTGTCGTAGTGCTGTTTGCCCTGAGTAACCACCACACCATTGAGTTTGGTTTCCGCGCCTTCGCCTTCCAGTCGCACCTGCAGATCGTGCCGGCGCAGGGGGCCGCCAAAACCAACGCAATGGCTCTCGAAGCGCGAGCTGCGTTGTTGCAGTACCCCGGTAGCGCCAATGTGCTGAACATTCTCGCCTTCCATGTTCAGGCGGATGCTGGTGACGTTGGCGCCATCGGCCAGACTGAATTCGGTTACTGTGCTGACCAAGGCGGATGCTTCACCACTGGAGGTGTACTCCTCTACCAGGGTCAGCTGGCTGTTGGCGCCGGCTTCCACGTAGATACGTGGATAGGCGGAGCCGCTGGCGTCAGCGCTGGTCTCATGGATGATGAATAGCGGCTGATCCAGCACCGCGCCGGGTTTCAGGCGAATGAACAGGCCATCTTCGAAGCGCGCCCCGTTCAGGCGGGCAAACTGAGCCTGATCGTGATTCAGGGTGCTGCCGAGCTTTGCAGACAGGGCTTCAGCTTCGCCGTTAGCGAGATCGTTGAAGCTCAGGATCTCGATACCGTCGAGATCCGGATACTCGCTGGCTTCAGGAATCATCACGCCGTTGATGAAAACCACTTTGTAGCCTGGCACAGCGAGACTGTTGCCGGTCTTGCCTTCGGCCGGCAGGGAAATGGCCATATCGTCGGCCAGCTTCAGGTACTTGCTGGAGTACTTCCAGTTCTCGGTCTTGCGAGTAGGCAGCGGCATATCCACCAGCGCGCTGGCCCGTTCCTTGCGCAGCGCCAGCAACGGCTCCGGCAGGGATTCCCCGGCCGGGTGCAGGAAGGCGCTGGAAAGCATGGGTACAGATTTCATTCCACGGCCTCCTGATCAGTTGCTGGTGTCGTCGTCTTTAATGCCCAGCCAGCCGTAACCTTTCTCTTCCAGTTCCAGGGCCAGTTCACGACCGCCCGACTTGATGATCTTGCCACCAGCCAGTACGTGCACATAATCCGGAACAATGTGGTTCAGCAGGCGCTGGTAGTGAGTGACCATCAGAATGGCGCGGTCTTCCGAGCGCAGAGCATTCACGCCATCGGAAACCACTTTCAGGGCGTCGATGTCCAGGCCGGAATCGGTTTCATCCAGAATGGCCAGTTTCGGCTGCAGCAGCAGGGCCTGCATGATCTCGTTACGTTTCTTCTCGCCACCGGAGAAGCCTTCGTTCACGCCGCGTTTCAGGAAGGCCGGGTCCAGGTCTACCTGTTTGGAAACTTCCTTGGCCAGCTTCATGAACTCAGCAGCGTTCATCTCATCCTGGCCCTTGTGCTTGCGCATGGCGTTGACGGCGGTGCGCAGGAACTGCAGGTTGCTCACGCCCGGGATTTCCACCGGGTACTGGAAGGCCAGGAAGATGCCTTCGCGGGCGCGTTCTTCGGTTTCCAGATCCAGGAGGTTGTCTCCGTTCAGGGTGACTTCGCCCTTGGTGACTTCAAATGCGTCGTTGCCTGCCAGAACCTGTGACAGGGTACTCTTACCGGAACCGTTCGGGCCCATGATGGCGTGAACTTCCCCGGCCTTGATCTCCAGGTTAATGCCCTTGAGGATTTCTTTGCCCTCAACGGAGGCGTGCAGGTTTTTGATACTCAGCATTTGTAGATGTCTCTCTATATCCTGAATTTCGATCTATAAATTCGTACCCTTTGATGCCCCTGAAAACGTTCGGGACAGTGAGCGGGGGAGCTTTCCGGGATCGTCAAAATCAGGGATGATTTTGTCGAGCGTACAGGGATGTATTCACAGCGTATCCCGGAAAGCTCCCCCGCTCGCTGGCCTCCTCCGAGGCCAGCGGGGCATAGCGTTTAACCAACGGACCCTTCAAGGCTGACTTCCAGCAGCTTGCCAGCTTCAACCGCAAACTCCATCGGCAGCTCCTTGAACACCTCTTTACAGAAGCCGTTCACAATCATGGACACTGCCTGCTCCGGGTCGATACCGCGCTGGCGGCACAGGAACATTTGCTCGTCGCTGACCTTGGAAGTGGTCGCCTCGTGTTCCACGATCGCCGACTTGTTCTTGCTCTCGATGTACGGGAAGGTGTGCGCGCCGCAGCGGTCGCCGATCAGCAGCGAATCACACTGGGTAAAGTTACGCGCGCCTTCTGCACCGGGGCCGAATTTCACCAGGCCGCGGTAAGCATTGGAGCTCTTGCCGGCGGAAATACCCTTGGAGATGATGGTGCTGCGGGTATTCTTGCCCAGGTGGATCATCTTGGTGCCGGTATCGGCCTGCTGGTAATTATGCGTCAGCGCGACAGAGTAGAACTCGCCAACGCTGTTCTCACCGCGCAGTACACAGCTCGGGTACTTCCAGGTGACGGCGGAGCCGGTTTCCACCTGGGTCCAGGAAATCTTGGAGTTCTTGCCAATGCAGGCGCCGCGCTTGGTCACAAAGTTATAGATGCCGCCCTTGCCGTTTTCGTCGCCCGGGTACCAGTTCTGTACGGTGGAATATTTGATCTGGGCATCGTCCAATGCCACCAGTTCAACCACAGCCGCGTGCAGCTGGTTCTCGTCGCGCATCGGTGCGGTACAGCCTTCCAGGTAGCTTACGTAGCTGCCTTCGTCGGCGATAATCAGGGTGCGTTCGAACTGACCGGTGTTGGCGGCGTTGATGCGGAAGTAGGTGGACAGCTCCATAGGGCAGCGCACACCCTTGGGTACGTACACAAAGGTGCCGTCAGAAAACACCGCCGAATTCAGGCCCGCAAAGAAGTTGTCGCCGTGGGGTACCACGGTGCCCAGGTATTTCTGGACCAGTTCCGGATAGTCGCGGACGGCTTCGGAAATAGAGCAGAAGATCACGCCGGCCTTGGCCAGCGGCTCTTTGAAGGTGGTGGCTACGGAAACCGAGTCGAATACTGCGTCCACGGCAACGCCGGCAAGCTTTTCGCGCTCGTGCAGGGGAATGCCCAGCTTTTCGTAGGTTTTCAGCAGCTCCGGATCCACTTCATCCAGGCTTTGCGGCATATCCTCTTTGCGCTTGGGCGCGGAATAATAGGAAATCGAGTTGTAGTCGACTTTCGGGTAGCCGACATGAGCCCAGTTCGGCTCTTCCATTTCCAGCCAGCGACGATAGGCTTTGAGGCGCCATTCCAGCATCCATTCCGGCTCTTTCTTTATGGCGGAAAGGCGGGCAATGACGTCTTCGTTCAGGCCGGGTTCGAACGTGTCGGCTTCGATTTCAGTCACGAAACCGTGTTCGTATTCCCGTTTGATCAGCTCTTTCACCTCGTTGTCGGTGGTCGCCATGATCGTCGCTCCGTAATTCTCTCATCCAGGGCTTGCGCCCTTTGTGTCATCGGCAGCCCCTATTGGGCTGGCGGATGGGTGTATTCGATTTGCTGGTGTCGCAGTGGTCGCTCTCTCCGTGAGTACGCCCTGCAATCGGTTTTTGGATGACGGGAGGGGCTGCTGGCCGGTTTCCCGTTGCTTCTGGCGAGCGATTATACAATACCAGAGTAAAATAGTCAGGTATTAAATCGGTTGTGTAGGGATTATACCTTAATCGGCCTTTGGGGCACTAAGGGGGGCGTACAGATCGCCCACTCGAGTTTAACGGCCGGCGTTTTCGGGAAAAATCTTGGTCAGATAGGTGAAGTCCAGTTTTTCCGGCACGTTCGCGGGTTTAGGAATTTTGACGATGTGGCCGCTGCCTGGTGCGCACTCCATGGCCTCGCCGTGGCGGTTTTCCATCGTGTTGGCAGAGAATCGCAGGTTGCCGGCCGGGGTGATGAGCTCCAGCTGGTCGCCGGGGGCAAATTTATTTTTTACGTCGATGGTGAGCCACCGGTCATCCGCGTCGGCAATGGTGCCTACCACCTGCTGGGTGCCGAGATACGAGGAGCCCTGTTCGTAGGTCTGGTATTCCTGGGGCACGTGCCGGCGCAGGAAGCCTTCGGTGTAGCCGCGGTTCGAGAGGGCTTCGAGTTCGTCCATCATGTGCATGTCGAAGGGTTTGCCGGCGAGAGCGTCGTCGATGGCTTTCCGGTATACCTGGGTGGTGCGGGCTACATAGTAGGTGCTTTTGGTGCGACCTTCGATTTTCAGAGAGTGAACGCCCATCTTGACCAGTTCCGCTACGTGCTGGACGGCGCGCAGGTCTTTGGAGTTCATGATGTAGGTGCCGTGTTCGTCTTCGTAGGCCGGGATGAAGCCGCCGGGGCGATTGGGTTCTTCCAGCAGGATTTCTTTGGGCTCGCAGGTTTCCACCGCATCTGCAGAGGTGGCGATCAGATCGCCGGTCTGGTCATGGCTGTGCTGGACTTCTTTATAGTTCCAGCGGCAGGCGTTGGTGCAGGCGCCCTGGTTGGCGTCTCGATGGTTCATGTAGCCAGACAGCAAGCAGCGGCCGGAGTAGGCCATGCACAGGGCGCCGTGTACAAACACTTCCAGTTCCATCGCGGGGACTTTTTCGCGGATTTCGCGGATTTCCTCCAGGCCCAGTTCCCGGGACAGGATCACTCGGCTGATGCCCTGGCGGCGCCAGAATTCCACGGTGGCCCAGTTGACAGCGTTGGCCTGAACCGACAGGTGGATGGGCTGATCCGGCCATTTCTCCCTTACCAGCATGATGAGGCCGGGGTCAGACATGATCAGGGCGTCGGGTTTCTGTTCAATGACCGGCTCCAGGTCTCTCAGGTAGCTGCGCACTTTATTGTTATGGGGTGCAATGTTGGAGACCAGATAGAACTGTTTTCCCAGTTCGTGTGCTCGTTCAATGCCGGCGCCCAGGGCTGCAACGTCTTTGAAACTGTTGTTCCTTACTCTCAGCGAATATCTCGGCTGGCCGGCATAGACGGCATCTGCGCCATAGGCGAAGGCGGTTTCTAGATGTTCGGGGGTGCCGGCGGGAGCAAGCAGTTCCGGGGTGGTCATGGTGTCTCCGGGTATCAACTGAAAAGCAGATGGATGCAGGTAGGGCATTCTGAAAGCGGGCATTGTGCCGCAAATAATCCACTGCGCCATTGATCTTGCTCAAAGGTCGTATTGATTGATTTCGGCTAACATGTGTACGCTGATGGAGTTGGCAGTTTGGGCCAGGACGATAGGCAGGAGGAACCAGCATGGCATCAGAGCCATTAAGGCCTGAAAATTCAAAGCGTTCGCTGAGTATGCGGGTCAGCAAGCTGATCCGGATTCAGTTGGAGCGAGGGAAAGTCGGTGTCGAGACGGTGGCCGGGCAGTTGAATATGAGCCGGTATACGTTGCACAAGAAGTTGCGCCAGGAGGGGCTGACGTTTGCGGCTCTGCTGGAGCAGGTTCGTCGGGAGCAGGCGATTACCTATATGAAGGATAAATCCAAGCCGCTAGTGGAAATTGCCGAGCAGCTCGGATTTTCGGAATTGAGCGCATTCAGCCGGGCGTTCAAGCGCTGGATGGGAACGCCGCCGGCTGAATACCGCTCGCTTCGCTTGTCCTGATCAGACTTTCTTGAAGATCAGGGTGGCGTTGGTGCCGCCAAAGCCGAAGCTGTTGCTCATTACCAGGTTCAGATTCTGGTTGTCCATGCGTTCACGCACGATCGGGTAGCCTTCGGCGCCTTCGTCCAGGGTCTGGATGTTGGCGGACGGGGCAATAAAGCTCTCCCGCTGCATGATCAGGCTGTAAATGGCCTCATGTACGCCTGCGGCACCCAGTGCGTGGCCACACAGAGGTTTGGTGGAGCTCAGTGGCGGGATCTTGTCGCCAAAGGTTTCCTTGAGCGCTTTCAGTTCGGTTACATCACCCGCCGGCGTGCTGGTGCCGTGGGTGTTGATGTAGTTGATCTCGCCGTCGATGTTGGCCATGGCCTGCTTCATGCATCGAATGGCGCCTTCACCGCTGGGAGCCACCATGTCGGCGCCGTCGGAGGTGGCACCAAAGCCGACCAGTTCTGCCAGGATGGTGGCACCGCGGGCTTCGGCGTGTTCCAGGGATTCCAGTATCAGCGTGCCGCCGCCACCGGAAATCACGAAACCGTCACGGTCTGCATCGTAGGTGCGCGAGGCCTGTTCCGGCGTGTCGTTGTACTTGGTGGACAGCGCGCCCATGGCATCGAACATCAGGCTCAGGGTCCAGTGGATGTCTTCACCGCCACCGGCCAGCATTACGTCCTGGCGGCCCAGGGCGATCTGATCAGCGGCGTGGCCGATGCAGTGGGCGCTGGTGGCGCAGGCAGAGGTGATGCCGTAGTTGATACCGGTGATACCAAAGGCGGTGGTGATGGAGGCGTTGATGGCACTACCCATGGTGCGGGGTACCCGGTACGGGCCCACCCGGCGAAGGCCTTTGTCTCGGTGAGTATCGATGGCGTCCAGCAGTTCGACGGTAGAAGCGCCGCCGGTACCGAACACGGCGCCGGTGGTGTTGGCGCGCAGTTGCTCGTCGGTCAGGCCAGCCTGCTCAATGGCCTCTTTCGCCGCCAGGTAGCAGTAACCCGCCGCTGGGCTCATGAAACGCCAGATTTTGCGGTCGATGAGTTCTGACAGGTTCAGATCGATCTTGCCTGCAACGTGGCTGCGCAGGCCGTTATCCCGGGCTTCTTCGCTGAAGGCAATGCCGGAGCGGGATTCGCGAAGCGACTGGGCCACTTCTTTCTGGTTGGTTCCAAGGCTGGAGACAATCCCCATGCCGGTAACTACAACGCGACGCATTGTGCTAACTCCTAAAAGTCATCAGTCGATGTGAACAGGCCGACCCGAAGGTCTTTGGCGGTGTAGATTTCCCGCCCGTCCACTTCCATGCGGGCATCCGCAATGGCCATGGTCAGTTTGCGGCGAATCAACCGCTTGATATCCAGATAGTAGGTGACCTTTTTGTTTTCCGGCAAAACCTGTCCGAAAAACTTCACCTCACCAGCGCCCAGGGCGCGACCCTTGCCTTCGCCGCCACTCCAGGCCAGGAAAAAGCCGACTAGCTGCCACATGGCGTCCAGGCCCAGGCATCCAGGCATCACCGGGTCGCCCTCAAAATGCACTTTGAAAAACCAGAGATCCGGGTTGATGTCCAGTTCGGCCACCAGGCTGCCTTTGCCATATTCGCCGTCATCGGCTCCGATGTGGGTAATACGGTCGACCATCAACATTTCGTCGATGGGCAGGCGCATGGCGCCGGGGAACAGCTGGCCGTGGCCGCAGCGGATCAGGTCTTCTTTGTCAAAGTGATCAGGATACATGTTGCCTGTGTCTCTGTTGCAAAATGATTTCTTCTACTTTAGCGCCTGTTCTGTGAACGGCTATTGACCTTTAGTGGATGATTACCGCCCAGAAGTTCCCCGGACCCGCAGTCAGAGCCGGTTGATGGTCATCAAGGCTATCTTTTGTCCGGTTTGATACTTTCGTCGAATCTGTGAAGTTCGCCATATTAGGGAGGGCCTATGTCTGCGGATGAGGAGTTCATCGATGGACAAATCCGGTTCGAGGCGGGCCGGGTATTGGTACACCTGGAACGGTTGCTGGAACATCCTCCGGAGGCTGTCTGGAATATGCTGACCGATTCGGTGCATTTGGCCAACTGGTTGGCTGCCGGGTCTCTGGAGGCTCGTGAAGGTGGCCGGGTTCAGCTGGATTTTGGCAACAGTGGCATGCCCATCGACTGTACCATTACCGCCTGCCGGCCTCACCGGCTGTTGTCCTACTCCTGGAGTTCCGGAGATGCCCCTGAGCGGCCGCTGACCTGGGAATTACTGCGGGAAGGAGTCTGTACCCGGCTTTGCCTGACGCTGTCGTTGCCGGACGATGAGGTGGTGCCTATTGCCTGCGCCGGTTGGGATGCCCATCTGGAAATGCTGATGGCAGCACTGGAGGGCATCAGCATTCACTTTCCGGCAGCCCGGTTCCGTGCGGCCCGATCCCATTTTGAAAAGCTGCTGAAAGAGAAAATGGCGGCCTGAAGTCCTGCCGCCGAAAACAGAAAGGCCGGCTCGGTTACGCCCCGAGCCGGCCTTTTCGTATCTGGCACTGGATCAGCCTTCGCGCCCGTCTGGCCGGGGGCTGGCCAGAATGCCGGTGTAACGCACCAGGAACAGGCCATAGGCCAGCATCCACAGCAGGGTGCTGGTGCCAATGCCGGGGTGCCAGGGAATCAGGTTGAAGGCGGTCAATACCCGAATAACCGCAGCGAGCTGGATGGCCACGAACGCCAGGACCATGCCCTTTGGCAGCACCAGCGGGCGGCCGGTGTGGCCCAGTGACACGCGAGCAATCACGCCCAGAATCAGGCAGGCGATGGCGCCGGTACCGGCGGCATGGCTCCAGGCATTGGTTGGCCATCCGGCCACCAAAGAGCCTGCCAGCAGAATCAGTGCAACCGGCACCCAGAGAATGGACAGGTGCAGAATCCAGAGCAAGGGATCTTTGCGCACCAGCCAGCCTTTCCAGTTATACAGGCGCACCAGCATCAACGATGCAGCAACCACCGCAATGACGGCGGTGACGGTTTGCCAGCCCGTCACCAGGGATGCCATCAGCAGGATCATGGAGAACAGTGCCGCCATATCCAGTGCCGGAATCATCCTGACTGCCTCGGCATTGCCGCCACGCTGGCGAAGCCATCCGGCTGAGAACGCAGGGGTAATCCGGCCTCCGATGATGCTGATCAGCGCCATGGCCATGATCAGTGCTCCGTAGCTGAACGCCATATTCAGGCGGGTAACAAAGCCGATCTGCATCAGCCAGAGCAGCCCGAGGACAAGCAGAATCATCAGCTGCCGCTTCTGGCGGGCTTTCCACACTCGCCAGCCGGCATCGATCATCACCAGGGGCAGGAACGCCAGATTTACGCCCTGTACCAGCCAGTCCGGCAGGTTGCCACCAAAGGCCAGCAACAGGCGACCGGCCAGCCAAACGCTCCAGAGACCTGCAAGCAGTGCACCGTGGGTTCGGTTGGTCTGGGTCCAGACGCACACGGCGGTGAGCAGAAAGCCTGCGATGGCGGCAGACAAAAATCCGAACAGCATTTCATGCTGGTGCCAGAACAGGGCGGGCAGGGCCAGTGGCAGTTGAACCACGCCGGTGACTTCCAGGACCCATACCGGGATGGCAACAATGGCCAGTACCGTCATGGAAAGGAAAAAAATCCGGAAAGGATAGGAAAAGAGTTGGCTGAGGCTGGCAGACGCCCGTTCAGGGGAAGTCGGTATGGCCTGCATAGATGTCTCCCATATACATGTATTCTGGGTATATGTTAAACCTTCGCGCCTGTATTAACCATACCTGCTTGGGGGTAGTTTGCGTACAATGGCCGCAACCCGTTTGTTAACAAAGGAACTTCCATGACGTCGTACATTATCCTGAAGCACCTGCACATGACCACCGCCTACCTAACCATCACGCTGTTTGCCCTGCGGCTACTGCTTGATGCGGTCGGGCGACCAGGCTGGCGCCAGACGCCGCTACGGTTCATTCCCCACATCAATGACACCATCCTTCTGGTCGCGGCCATTGCGCTGGTGTTTGTGGCCGGTTATGCCTCTGCCATGCCCGGTTGGCTGATCACCAAGATCGTGTTGTTGTTCGGTTACATCATTGCCGGGGTGTTTGCGCTGAAAACCACTGTGGGCAAGCCCGCACGCATTGTGGCGGCGGTACTTGCCCTGGTGCAGGTGACGGCTATTTTCCATCTGGCCATGGCCAAGCCATTCTGAATCAGCGTTTCTCGCTGACCTGCTTCGTCAGTTCCTGCAGCTGTTCCTGTACAGCCCGGAGCTGACGGGCAATCTCATCCCGCTCATCGTGGGCCTTCTGGGCCTGTTTGGCGTTCTGCTCCTCGCTCATTACCTCCAGTATCGCCCCGATCATCATGTTCAGGAACACAAAGGCCGTCAGGAAGATAAAGGTCAGGTAGTACAACCAGCTCATGGGATAGTCTTCCATGGTGGCATACATCACGTCGGTCCAGTCCTCAAAGGTGGCAACCCGGAACAGTGTGAGCATGGCGATGGCGACATCGCCCCAGAGTGTTTCGTCAACGCTGGCGAAGAACATGGAGCCCATGGCAGCGTAGATGTAGAAGATGATGAACATCAGCAGGGCAATGTAGCCCATGCGCGGAATAGCTTTCAGTAACGAGTTGATCAGAAAGCGCAGCTCGGGCACCACTGATACCAGTCGAAGCACCCGGAATACGCGCAGTAACCGGCCCAGCAATACCGCCTCGGAATTGTCCAGAGGGATCAGGCTGCCGATCACCACGATGGTGTCGAACAGGTTCCAGCCATCCATGAGAAAGCGGCGTTTGAGTGGGCAGGCGGCGAACCGGAACAGGATTTCCACCAGAAAGAACAGGGTGATGGCGTTGTCCATCACCGACAGGCTCTGTTCCACCAATGGTGGCAGATCATAGGTTTTGGCGCCGATGGTCAGGGCAGACAGAATGATGATGGCGATAACAACAGTCTGGAACACCTTGCTCGATTCAATGCGCTTGAGCTGGGCAAAGCTGCTGGCGGGATTCATGTCCATGGACATCTCGACGGCTCCGGGAGAATTGAAACGCGGCAATTCTAAAGCTACGGAGCCGGTGGTGGTAGGCCTGTGATCTGAGTTTAATCGACCAGGTGGAGGATTTGCTGCCACTCGGCATCGCTGACCGGCATGACCGAGAGTCGGCTGCCTCTGCGTACCAGAGCCAGTTCACTGAGCTCTGGCATGGCTTTGAGTGAGTCCAGGGGGATCAACGCCGGCAATTTCCGTTCAAACTGCAGGTCGACCGCTTGCCAGCGAGGTTTTTCTGCGGTGCTTTTCGGGTCGTAGTAGGGAGACTCCGGGTTGAACTGGCTTGGGTCCGGGTAGGCGGATTTCACTACGCGAACAATACCGGCAATGCCTATGCGCTTGCAGCTGGAGTGATAGATAAAGACGAGATCTCCCTCCTGCATCTGCGCCAGGAAGTTGCGGGCCTGGTAATTGCGCACACCATCCCAGGGAATAACACCCTCAGGCTGACGGGCAAAATCATCAATGCCGCATTCAGAGGGTTCGGTTTTAACCAGCCATTTTGCCACCAGCGGGACTCCACTCGATCATTGTCGGGCCAGTATACAAAAAAGCCCCGCAGGCGGGGCATAAAGCACGAAACGGTGGCCGGGGCATTTACCCGTGTTGGTCGGAGTTCCGCATGGCGGCATCTGCTACCGGATGACGGTTCATGGGATAGAACAGCTGCGGGGAGGCCAGTTCCGGCAGATCGGTCTGCTCGGTCTGGGCCGCCCATTCCACCCGTTCCGCTTTGCGGATGGCGTAGTGCATCCAGGCCAGGGCTGCTGCCACAATGGCGAACATCAGCATGAAGCAGCTTTGCCAGATGCCGGTTATGTCGTTCAGCACACCAAAGGTGAGTGGCAGGATGAAACCACCGATGCCCCCGATCATTCCTACCACGCCGCCGACGGCCCCCACATGCATCGGGTAGTACACCGGAATGTGTTTGTAGACGGCCGCCTTACCGAGCGACATGAAAAAACCGAGGATAAAGGTGAGCACCACGAACATGGGCAGGCTCATGGCCAGCGTGAAATTGATATCTCCCTCGATGCCATGCACCACATAGCGGGTGGGCGGATAACTGAGTAGGAAGGTACAGACTACCGAGGCAATGAATGTCCAGTACATCACTCGTCGGGCGCCGAAGCGGTCCGACAGCCAGCCCCCGAGGACGCGGAACAGGGATGCCGGGATGGTATAGAGCGCGGCGATCATGCCGGCGGTTTTGATGTCCAGGCCATAAACGCCGATCAGGTAATGGGGAAGCCAGAGCGCCAGGGCAACAAAGGCGCCGAACACAAAAAAATAGTACAGGGCAAAGCGCCACACCCGAAGTTCCCGGAGCGGTGCCATCTGTTCGGCAAACGATTTCTGTTCGGCGCTGCGGCGTTGTTCGGCCAGCGGGTCGGTTTTTGCCAGTAACAGGAAGGCAATGCCCATGATGGCCAGCACCGTGGCGTATATCTGCGCGGTTTTCTCCCAGCCGAAGGCCACCAACAGAAACGGGGCGCCGAAGTTGGTCACGGCAGAACCGACGTTGCCGGCGCCGAAAATCCCCAGTGCGGTGCCCTGTTTAGCCGGTTCAAACCAGGCTGCGGTATAGGCCACCCCGACTATGAAAGCGCCGCCCGCCAGGCCCACTCCGAGGGCCCCGACCAGCATCATGGCGTAGGTCGTAGCAAAGGTCAGCAGGTAAACACAGGCCGCGGTGGTCAGCATCAGGATGCCGAACACCCAGCGCCCGCCATAACGGTCGGTCCAGATGCCCAGGAATAAACGGCTGATGGAGCCGGTAAGAATCGGCGTGGCCATCAGCAATCCCAGCTGGGTGTCGGACAGCGCCAGCTCTTCACTGATGCGAATGCCGATGATGGAAAAGATGGTCCAGACGGCAAAACACAGGGTGAAGGCGAAGGTCGAAAGGCCCAGCGCCCGATATTGCTGAGCTTTGGCGGGCATGCTCGTCATGGTCTCTCCTGGCCGGAAAATACTCCTCTGAAACCATACCAAAAAGCCGAATTTTCGGGCCGGCGCATTGGAGGTACCTCCTGCTGGGTGCAAAGGGGGTAGGTCAATGGTCACTATCCCGGGAAAGGTGATATTCCGGGGCTTTCTCTGGTGGGGTACGTGGGTTCAGGCTTGATCAAGATCAATTATGGCGGCTGGGTGCTATGGGGTAATGCTGACCGATATCAACTCGAATGCCTCCGTCTTGGGGGTGTGATACCGGGAGAGCCACATGAACATCATGATTGCCTACGACGGTTCCCGAAACGCGAAACTGGCGCTGGCCCAGACCATCACCATGTTTCGGCGGCTGGAGCCAAAAATCACGCTGGTTGCGGTGGCAGAAAACCCACGCGACATCACCTCCGGCAATGAAGACCTGTTTCAGGAAGAAGTTGGCGAGCTGAAACAGCATCTGAAAGAAGCTCTGGAACTGTGCGAAAGCGAGCAGGTGAGTGCCGAGAGCCTGATGCTGGAAGGCGACGCCCGCAAGAGCCTGCTGTTCGCCGCCGAGAAAAAGGTACGGCCAGACATGCTGGTCATCGCCCGCCACAGTCATGAGCCTGACGGCGGCTTCATTGCCCGATCATTGACCTATTTCGTGGACGAACTGGATTACATGACGTTTGGCAGCGTCAGCTCCTTCCTGGCTCGCCGGATCCAGTGCCCACTTCTGATTCTGCCCAGCCTTTGATGGCCGGGATTACCTGTTTCCATTGTCTTAGCCCCGGGAGGCTGAAATGAAAGTCGCTGACGTATTCCGCGTCCGCAATCCTGAAATCAGGGCACTACACCTGACCTGGATTGCCTTCTTTATTACATTCTATGTCTGGTTCAACATGGCGCCACTGGCGTCCAGCATGCTCAAAAGCGTGGACTGGCTGACCAAGGACGACCTGCGCCTGTTTGCCATCTGTAACGTGGCGCTGACGATTCCCGCCCGCATTATCGTGGGTATGGCGCTGGACCGCTTCGGTCCACGTAGGGTGTTTTCGGTGTTGATGGTGGTGATGGCCATACCGGCGCTGGTGTTTGCTTTTGGTAACACCATGGCTCAGTTGCTGGTCAGCCGCCTGGTACTGAGCTCCATTGGTGCCAGCTTTGTGGTTGGTATTCATATGACGGCCATGTGGTTCAAACCCAAGGACATTGGCTTTGCAGAAGGCTTTTATGCGGGCTGGGGCAACTTTGGTTCTGCGGCGGCTGCCATGTCACTGCCGACCATTGCCATTACCATGTACGGCGGTGAAGACGGCTGGCGCTGGGCCATCGCCCAGAGTGCCATCGTGATGGCGGCCTACGGCGTCTACTACTGGTTCGCGATTACCGACGGCCCTGCTGGTACCGTGCATCGTAAACCCCGTAAGGCCGTGGCACTGGAAGTCAGCACCTGGGGTGATATGGTCAAGCTGATCCTGTGGACCATTCCTTTGGTCGGGGTATTGGCTATTCTGGTGTGGCGTATCCAGAACATGGGGTACCTGTCTGCCACCGGGGCTGCTATCTGTTACGCGGTGATCTTCGCCATTGTCTGCTATCAGATTGTTCAGATACTGCGGGTAAACGTCCCCATCCTGAAGAAAGGCGTGCCTGAGGACGACAAATACCCGTTCAACAGTGTGGCTGCCCTGAACAGCACCTACTTCGCTAACTTTGGCGCGGAACTCGCTGTGGTCTCCATGCTGCCAATGTTCTTCGAAGAGACCTGGAGTCTGAGCGCAACGGCAGCCGGGCTGATTGCGGCATCTTTCGCCTTCGTGAACCTGATGGCCCGTCCGATGGGCGGCCTGGTATCTGACCGCATGGGGAACCGCCGTTTCGTGATGCTCAGCTACATGTTCGGTATTGCGGTAGGATTCGGTCTTATGGGGCTACTGAATTCCAACTGGCCGTTGATTGTGGCAGTGGCGATCACTGTGTTCACGTCCTTCTTCGTACAGGGTGCAGAAGGCGCCACCTTTGGCATCATCCCCTCTATCAAGCGTCGCCTGACCGGCCAGATATCTGGTATGGCTGGTGCCTATGGCAACGTCGGTGCGGTGGTCTACCTGACCATCTTCACTTTTGTCACCCCGACCCAGTTCTTCTTCATCATCGCCGCTGGAGCCTTTGTTAGCTGGATACTGTGCATTATGTGGCTGAAGGAACCCGAGAGCGGCTTCTCTGAGGAATACCACGTGTCTTCTGTCGATCTGCAGATCGAAGAAGAGGAGCGCCACCGGTTGGCGGGCCAGACAGCACGGTAAAAACGTTCCCTTTACAACGGGAGCTGTGACAACCCGCCGCGGAGCAATCCCGGCGGGTTTTTTGTATGCTCGGAGGAAAGTGGTCGCAACAGGAGAGAGGTCATGGGGTTCTGGGAACGCTGGTCCGGGCTGATGGGGGCGATGTTGGCGCTGGCCCTGTTACTCGGATTCTGGCAGCTCCTGGGCGAAGGCGAGGATCTGGAAGCCCGTGATAGCAGGGGTAGAACTCCCCTGATTGTGGCGGCGGAAGAGGGCGAGACTGACCGGGTTGCCGAGCTGGTCGAGCGTGGGGCCCGGGTTGACGCAGGGGACGACTGCAAGTGGACGGCCATGATGAGGGCTGCCTCCCGTGGTCATACGGATATTCTTGCCTTCTTGCTGGATCATGGCGCGGATATAAACCATACGGAAAAAACCGGCTATACGGCTCTGATGGGGGCGGTGATTGCCAGCCGTCCGGAGGCTGTACGCCTGCTACTGACCAGAGGTGCCGATCCTGACATCCGGGAATACGAAAACGGGCAGACTGCGCTGATGATGGCTGTGCGCAACCGCAATCCGGAACTGGTTCGGTTGCTGCTCTCTGCCGGTGCAGATCCGGAGCTGGTTAATAAATCGAACAAGAGCGCCAGGGATCTGGCGCTGGAGGCAAGTGCCGGGGAGGGGGAGCCCATGCAGCAGGTGCTCACTGCTCTGGGTTGTGAGCCCGAAGCCGCGGAGAAGCGCTGATCGTTGGCAGTTCCCTGCCGCCATAAAAAAGCCGGCCCTTGTGGGGCCGGCGAGCAGAGGTCTAACGCTTGGATTCTTGCTGTTACGGATTCTTGATGTAGGCGTTCTTGCGCAGGTAGAACCACCAGTTAACCACCAGACACACCGCATAGAACACTGCGAACCCGTACATGGCCACTTCTGGCGTGCCGGCCTGGATCTCCTGGCCCATCACGCGAGGGGCGATGAAGGCGCCGTAAGCGGCGATTGCTGAGGTCCAGCCCAGTACCGGGCCCTTCTGCTGCTGGTTGAAGATAAAACCAATGCTGCGGAAGGTGGAGCCATTGCCAATACCGCTGGCGGCGAACATCACAATGAACAGGATCAGGAACAGGGCAAAATAGCTGTTCGGATCAGTTGAGTTGTAGGCCAGCATCATGACGTAGCCGGTGGCGACCGAGGCGACGACCATCACCACGGAGATGATCTGGGTAACGATGGAGCCGCCCATCTTGTCGGAAATCCAGCCGCCGACCGGACGAATCAGGGCGCCGACGAATGGCCCCATCCAGGCCCAGGTCAGAGCGCTGGGTGCATCCGGGTTGACCACACGGGCCATGGCGCCATCCGCTCCCACTTCCATCATGTTGCCGAAGATGACGCTGATGGACAGCGGCAGGGCGGCAGAAAAGCCGATGAAAGAACCGAAAGTCAGAATGTAAAGCACGGTCATGGACCAGGTGTGCTTGTTGCTGAAGATGGCAAACTGGTTCTTGATGTTGGGCTTGATGTCACCTGGGATCAGTCTGAGCAGCGCCACGGTCAGCACAATGGTGATGGGCAGGGCCAGCCACATATTCATGACTGACAGAGCCCAGACGCCGGCGATAGAGGTCAGCAGACCAACGCCATAGAGGCCAAGTATTTTGCCGAATGCCGATATCGGGCTGCCAGGATTGGGAGTCACCACCTTGAGGTTGTTCATGCCGAACCAGCCCGCGAAGGCCAGCGGAATCAGAAAGACCAGCCAGATGAAGCCGGCGTTCTGGATCCAGGTGTCGGTGCCGGCCTCAATACGGCCGATCAGGGTGCCACTGGGGCTTTGCAGTTGCATGGGATCACCGGCAACAGCGCCGAACACGCCAACGGTCATTACCAGTGGAATCAGAATCTGCATGGTGGTCACGCCGAAGTTACCCAGGCCGGCGTTCATGCCGAGACCGTACCCCTGTTTGCTCTTCGGATAAAACGCGCTGATGTTGCTCATGGAGCAGGCAAAGTTACCGCCGCCAATACCGGACAGCAGCGCCAGCGCCTGGAACACGATGAACGGTGTGTCTGGATTCATCAGGGCGACACCGGTGCCGAACGCCGGGATCATCAGCAATGCGGTGGTCAGAAAAACGGTATTGCGACCGCCGGCAATCTTGATCATGAACGAGGCCGGAATTCGCAGGGTTGCACCGGACAGGCCGGCAATGGCCGTAAGTGTGAACAGCTGTTCAACGGTGAAAGAAAACCCCAGGTTTTTCATCTGGGTGGTGATCATTCCCCACATCAGCCAGATGGCGAATCCCATCAGCAGGCTGGGGATGGAAATCCACAGGTTGCGGGAGGCGACTTTCTTGCCCTCCCGCTCCCAGAACTCCTCACTTTCGACATCCCAGTGTTCAATGTCGGCGTTGGTTTTTGCCATGGTTAAGCTCCTCGTTTCTTTGACCCGGAGCCACCGGAATCAGTGGCTGTCACGGCGTTGGACTCATTTTGCAAACGAGGCGGGTGTTTCAATCCTGATAAATATCAAGGAAGGTTGTCGGTAAGATGATCTCGCAATTCGGCTCTTTTTCTGAAAGGCTTGGTCGCTTTTAAAAACCTTTTAAAACATAAAGTTATGTTGGTGGTATGCCGTAGGTAGTAGCTGCTTTTCGAGTTGGCGCAGTAGAGGTAGCCAATCATTTCCGGTGGCTATGGCGGGCCGTGCCGGGTTTTTTGCGTAAGCGGATATAGGGCCATTACCTGACCGGCGACGCCTGCAAAGGTCAGAGCCCAGCAGCCGGAAGAGAACCAAAGAAGTTCAGGTTGGGAGTAAGGCGTGGCCCCCGCCAGGTAGCGGCTTATGGTGGCGGCTGCCACCAGTATCGCGATAGCGATAACCTGCCATGCTGGCGGAAATGTCCGGCGCGCCCGCTGCCAGACCAGTCGAAGCATCACGCTCCCCGAGAGTGTCCCCAGCGCTCCGACAACAATCAGGTGCAGCGCGGGAAGAACCGGCCGTCCGGCCAGCAGGTGCGTGCCTGCGAACGCCGAGCCGATGGCCAGCCACATATAGCCAAGGGCCAGCACCAGCAGGTCGGGCCGGTTACTGCAGTGCCAGAGCTTCCAGCGGACAATCCGGATAACCACCAGCGCACTGGCTGAGACAAGAAGAAGTCCGGCCAGCTGTTCGGTGGCACTGAACAGCATTAACGTCATGGCGATCGGCAGGACGACCAGCAGTGCTCCTTCTATGTGCGGTTGTACCCTGGCTTCCAGGGGGATGCCCCGCTTTTCCAGCGTGCCGGCCACGGCCGGCGCAATAATCCTTCCGCCCATAAAAGTCATCAGTAATAGCAGGCCCAGGATGGTGGTTTGCAGCAGGCGGCGGGTGTCTGGCAAAGGCAGGCCGGCTTGTGTCAGAAAGTAGACCAAAGCCATCAGGCAGAGCACGAGAATCAGCGGGCCGGCAATTTTGTTGCGCCATTTCTTGGCCGCCTGAAACCGTGGCACCACATACCATGCCAGCAGCAGTGCAAAAGCCGGGCTGAGTGACTGTGCGAAGAGTGTTTCGGGTGCCAGCAGCCAGGCAAGCCGGGCCGCTAACCAGAGCCCAAAGAGCAGAACGAGGGCGCGCCGGGGTTGCGGCCCGAGTGTGTAACCGGCGATCAATGCCAGTGCGAAACCAAAAATCAGCTCATGGCCATGGCCAGCACCAATCAGCCCCGGGGGCCACCCATAGCCGGATAGCGCTGCGTAGATGGACAATGGAACCACCGTAGCGGCCCAGAGTGAGGCCGCCGGGAAAAACAGCCAAAAGCTGTGCATATTGGGTTGTGTTGAGCGTGCCACAATGTCATCCGGAGTAATGAGTCGACTGAGTCGGAGTGTCAACGTTGGATGGGTTGTGGTCAATGCTTTGCGAACGGTGCGTGACGGCCACGCATTCAGACGGAATGAGGAAGAACCCCGTAATAGATAGCGCTGAAATGGCAGGCGCTGCCGCCAATCACGAACAGGTGCCAGATCGCGTGCATGTAAGGAATGCGGTCGGCCAGGTAAAACGCAACGCCGGCGGTATAGACAATGCCGCCGGCGATGGTCAGTTGCAGGGCCGTTTCACTGAGGTTGGCCACCAGGTCGGATGACGCGAAGGTGATCAGCCAGCCCATGGCAATGTAGATACCTACCCGTGCGAGCTTGAAGCGGTTTTTGAAGATCACCTTCAGTACCACGCCGGTCAGCGCTAGGGACCAGATGACGGCAAACAGGGTCCAGCCGGTGGTGCCACGCATGTTGACCAGCAGAAAAGGTGTGTAGGTACCGGCAATCAGCAGGAAAATGGCGCAGTGATCCAGGGTCTTGAAGGCCGTTTTCAGGCGCGGATGGCGGGCGCCGTGGTAGAGCGCGGACGCCATGTACAACAGAATCAGTGAGGCACCGAATACGCTGAAACTGACAATCTTCCAGACATCCCCCAGTTGGCTGGCGCCTGCGATCAGGGCTACCGTTCCTACCACACTCAGCAGGGCTCCAATACCGTGGGTGGCGCTGTTAATCCACTCTTCTATCCTGTGATGAACGGAATCTGGCTGGCTGTGCGTCATGGTTTGGATAATTGCCTTATGGGGAAATTGCGATTCAACGAAAGTATAGGGTATTTCAGCGTACAAGTGTACGCAAATTATGGCGCGTGAACATTTTGTGACTTCATTCAGAAAAACTGAAAGACCTGCCGGAAATCTTCCGTTTTTGTCTTGCGGTCAGAGCCGTTAGGCTTTGAACAATTGAATGCATACACAGGAGATTGTTGCGATGGCGAAAGTTCTTGTTCTTTATTACTCCATGTACGGTCACATTGAGACCATGGCCAATACCGTGGCCGAAGGCGCTCGCGGTGTTGACGGAGCCGATGTTGTTGTTAAGCGTGTTCCGGAGACCATGGCCGATGAAGCCTTTCTGAATGCCGGTGGCAAGGCTGATCAGGGCGCCCCGGTGGCGGACCCGAAGGAACTGGCGGACTACGACGCTATTATCTTTGGTACCCCGACCCGTTTCGGCAACATGGCGGGCCAGATGCGTACATTCCTGGACCAGACCGGCGGCCTCTGGGCTGAGGGCAAACTGCATGGCAAGGTCGGCAGTGTCTTCACTTCTACCGGCACCGGCGGTGGCCAGGAACAAACGATTACCTCGTTCTGGACCACTCTTGCTCATCACGGCATGGTGTTGGTGCCGCTGGGTTACGGCATACCGGAGTTTTTCGATATTTCAGAAGTGAATGGCGGTACGCCCTATGGCGCCTCGACCATTGCGGGCGGTGACGGCAGCCGGCAGCCAAGCGAAAAAGAGCTGGCCATTGCCCGTTTTCAGGGCAAGCACGTGGCTGAGCTGGCGATCAAGCTGCACGGATAATTGCACCAGGAAGCTAACTCAGGTTTTGGCGGCGGACGAAGTTCCGCCGCTTTTTTTATGGGGCTTTATCCTGATTGGCAAAGGCGGTTTTCAGCCGGGAGAAAGTGGCTGGCACCACGCCCAGCCAGGAAGCAAGCTGGTTGTCTGGCACCCGCTTGATCAGCTCCGGATACTCCTCCAGCAGCAGCTGATACCGTTCCCGGGCCGACATGGTGTGTTTGCGGTACTCCCGCATGCTGGTCAGCTCTGCGATTTCCTCTGTCAGTACGAGGGCAAACTTGTGCCATTGGCCATCACCGTAGCTTTGGATGGCCGAGCGAAAAGCCGCAAAATCGGCCACCCACAGAGTGGCAGGCAGAACGCTGGTCAGGCATAAGGTGTTTCTAACGGTACGGCTGCGACCAAAGACTGGCCAGATCAGGTCACCTTCGGAAAAGAAATGGTGGACGGCGACCTTGCCGGCCGGGGATTCCCGGAATAACCGGAGGATGCCGTACTGAACCAGATAGACATTGGCCCAGGGGCGGTCGTGCTTTTCCAGCGGGGTATCCGGGTCTACCCGTTGTTGCTGAAACAGGCTGGCAAGATGATTGAGAAACCGGGCCTCCGGGTTATCCCGATTTTCGTTCAGGCAGATACCGAAGGCGTGGCTCAGGCCATTCAGGAGTGCCACTTCGGCGGGTGCGACACTGTAGTGAATCAGATCATCACTGTCGCTACCCAGCAGACATGGTGCGGAGGCCACGGGCGGCCTGAAACTGCTGTTCATATCTTGACCCCGGCTGCATTAGCTTAGGTCAATTATCCTACCATAAAAGCTATATCCGAAATGACTTAAACAATTAAGCCTGTGTTACTCAGTCGATAAGGCCAGACTGGATACTAGTGACTGGTGCCTTCCTCGTAGTTAATCTTGTTCCAGACGTTGTACTTGCCGGATGGCTTGTTCATCGGAATGCGTTTTTCCTCTTCCAGGGTATCTGCGTCATAGACAATGACGGCGCCATCCTTGTCCCAGATGCTCAGCAGCAGTTTCTCGCCATGGCGGTCGAATTCCACGTGCGCGGCCACTTTTCCCGGCTCCGGCTGAAGCGTTTTGACGATCTCCAGGGTCTGCTTGTCGATAATGTGCACCTTGTCAGCGTTGGGGCCGAAGAACACATCTGCCCAGGCGTAGCGGGAATTTTCGTGGCTGCGCATGAAGAACCCCGGGCCTTCGGTTTTCAGCGTCTTGATCACCTCCCAGGTGTCCATGTCGATAATGGAGATCGCGCCGGCCCGGAAGTGCGGGGTAGCCATTACCCGGCGGCCTTGGTACTCCCAGGTAATGCCGGAACCCAGGTGAGGCATGCCAGGCAGCGGCAGTTCGGCGGTGGTTTTACCGGTATCCAGGTCGATCACCACGCCGTGCTTGCCGTCGCGGGCCGCGCCGATCAGGTGCTGGTAGCCCGGGTCGAAGAAGAAGTCGTCCAGCAGGGTGTCGGTGGCCATTCGGCGCACCTTTGCCTTGCGGTTTTCGACGGTGATTTCCCAGGCTTCGGGAATGTCTTTCAGGGCAGCGATAAAGCTGCTTCTGGGTGGCGCGGCGTAGACGGCGCTTACTCGAGAGCTGTCGCCGGCATCGTTTTCAACGGGGATAAAATCCAGCATCTCCAGATTGGCGGCGTCGAACAACACCATGGAGTGGGGCAGGTAGTTTGCTGCCAGCACATAGTTGCCGTCAGCGGAAACTGCGATGTTGCGCATGTTGATGCCGGCGCGAACTTCGGCCACCACTTTCAGGTTGTAGATATCGTATTTGGTAATCCAGCCATCCCGGGAGCCGAAGTACACATAACGACCGTCCGGGCTGTACTTCGGCCCGCCGTGCAGGGCAAAGCGGCTGGGAAACCGGTGAATGGGCTCCATCTTGTCGCCATCGAGCAGGGTGACATGGTGATCACCAATTTCCACCACCAGGAACAGATTCATCAGGTCCGCCTCAAACACTGGCTCATCCGGCAGTGAGCCCTGGGGGTGGCTGACCTGCCGGCTGCTGCGGATTTCCGCCTCGCCCCATTTCAGCTCATGGCTCGGGGGCTGATAGATGAAGTCGGTCAGCGCCGCGATCTGCTGGTCGTTGAGGATGGTTTTATAGCCTGCCATCTGAGTGGCCGGTCGCCCCTCCCGGATGACCTGTTCGGCCTCGGCTTTTTTCAGCCGGCCGAGGTTCTCCGGCAGCAACGCCGGGCCCATGCCGCCCAGCCTGTCCGGGCCGTGGCAGGCTGCGCATTGCTGCAGGTAGAGAGTCTCTGTGCTGTGGTTATTGGCCTGTTCGGCCAGGGCCGGGCCTGTTATCAGGGCGCCGGCGATCAGCAGGATTGTGTTCAGGTTTGCTCGGGCTTGGTTCAGGTTCACCAGCTACAGCTCCCGGTTGGTCAGATAGCGTTTTGCGTTCAGGCGGGCCGTTGGCCGGCTGTGACGGCAGGCTCGGTCAGGGCGCTGTTCCATCCTGCCTGAGCCGGGCGGGCCAGCTTGTCCGCCAGTTGCACCACCTCGCCCACAATAATCAGGGTGGGTGGCTGGAAATCTTCCCGGTCAATGGTGTCTACCAGATCTTTCAGGGTGGTGACCGTCATGTGTTGCAGTGGTGTGGTGCCGCGCTCCACCAGAGCCACCGGGCAGTTTTCTGAAAGGCCGTGGGCCGTCAGTTCGCGAACAATGGTCGGTGCATTGTGCAGGCCCATGTAGAACACCCGGGTCTGCCCTGGTGCGGCCAGTACCGGCCAGTTGAGTTCCAGAGTCTGGTCAGCCTTACGGTGACCGGTGACGAAGGTCACGCTCTGGGAATAATCCCGGTGGGTCAGCGGAATGCCGCAGTAAGAGGCGCAGCCCGCAGCAGAGGTAATGCCAGGCACCACCTGGAAATCGATGTCATTGTCCACCAGGAACTCGGCTTCTTCTCCGCCGCGGCCAAAAATATATGGATCGCCGCCTTTCAGGCGCACTACCCGCCGCTGTTTCATGGCCAGTTGCACCAGCAGTTCGTTGGTTTCTTCCTGGGGTACGTAGTGGCACCCGCTGGCCTTGCCCACATGAATGCGTTCAGCACGGGGGTTCACCAGTTCCATGATTTGCGGGGAAACCAGGCGATCATAAACAACGGCATCGGCCTGCTGAATCAGCATCAGCGCGCGCAGCGTGAGTAACCCGGGGTCACCCGGCCCGGCACCGACAATAGCAACTTCTCCCGGCCGCAGAGGTTGTTCCGCAAGCTGGAACTCCACCAGGCATTTTTTTCGCGGGTTTGTGGTCATGGCGCGTTCCTTAAAGATTGTGAACCGGGATTTCGATCACCGGAGCGGCGACCCGTCGGGGGGTGTTATCAACTACCCCGATTTCCTCGTTGGTGAGATAGCAGCCCGGATCTTCCTCCCAGAAGTCGCCAGACACGTTGTAAGCCCGTACCCGGGTGTTGCCGTTGCAGATATTCAGGTATTTGCAGTCCGCGCAGCGCCCTTTTACCGGGCGCGGATGCTGGCGGAAGCCCTGCATCAGCGGATCGGTGGTTTCCGACCAGATATTCGAAAACGGGGTTTCCCGCACGTTGCCCAGGTTGTGATCCCACCAGAAGGTGTCCGGATGCACCACGCCGAGGTTGTCGATATTGGAGATATTCACGCCGGAGGAGTTGCCGCCCCAGTTGGTCAGCCGCTGGGTGAGGGCGTCGACCTGGTCCGGGTAATGCTCTTTGGCCCACTCAATCAGGAAGGGACCATCAGCATCGTTGTTGCCGGTGACGTACTCCCGCTCGATACCGCGCTTGAGTTCGTCGTGGCAGTGGTTGAACAGCAGGTTCATGGCATCGCGGGTCATGTCGTACCAGGCATCCCGCTTCTTGTTGCGGCCGCCCCGGCCGGAGTAGTTCAGGTGAGACAGGTAGAACTTGTCGATCTGGTGCTCGTCCAGCATCTCCAGCATGGCCGGCAGTTCCGGGTAGTTATCCTGGGTCAGGGTGAAGCGCAGGCCCACCTTGATGCCGGCTTGCTTGCACAGGGCTACGGCGTGCATGGACTCTTTGAAGGCGCCTTTTTTCTGGCGGAATTCGTCGTGGGTGGCTTCCAGGCCGTCGATGCTTATGCCCACGTAGTCGTAGCCCACGTCGGCGATTTTGCCGATGTTGTCTTCGGTAATCAGGGTGCCATTGGTGGACAGGCCCACATAGAAGCCCATGGCTTTGGCCCGATGGGAAATATCAAAGATGTCCGGGCGCATCAGCGGTTCACCGCCAGAGAGGATGAGTACCGGTACGCCGAAGGCTTTCAGGTCGTCCATCACCTTGTAGACTTCCTGGGTGGTGAGTTCGCCCTTGAAGTCGATGTCCGCTGAAATCGAATAGCAGTGCTTGCAGGTGAGGTTGCAACGGCGGATCAGGTTCCAGATTACCACCGGGCCGCTGGGCTTGGGGACCGGGCGCACCGGTACCGGGTTCATCAGGCTCTTGATGTAGCGGGTCATGCGAAACATAGTTTTTCTCTCTCATCGGGAGTGGCTTTCTTGCCTCTCCGGGCGGGCCTTTACCGGCTCTCTGCCCTTCTAACTATCCCCCTGCGGGCGCTGGGTATCCATACCTTTGATGGAGTACTTCAGGAGGTACGTGCTACTGCCTATCTGTTTGTTTTTTCAGTCGTAATCCTGTTTTTTTCAGGATGGCGGAACTGTACAGGATGGTGTGTCCGGTGCAGGCGTCGCCGAGTACCTCGCGGATTTGGGCTGCCTTGTGCTCGACTTCCTCGCGGCTGATCCCATGCACCATGGCAAAGAGGTTGAAGCTCCAGTAGGGCAGGTGTCTTGGTCGGCGGTAGCAGTGGCTGACAAAGGGCAGGCAGCCGACTTTCTCGCCGAGTTCGGCGATTGCATCATCCCGGACATCCCATACGGTCATGCCATTGAACCGGTACCCGAGTTTGTAGTGATCCGGTACCGCCGCGACTCTCCGGATGACCCCGGCTTCCTGCATTCGTTGAAAACGTGACAGCACCTCGTCTGCGGGCATGTCGAGCTGTTTTCCCAGTTCGGCCCAAGGGTCGGAAACCAGCGGTAATCCGGATTGGGTGGCAACGATGAGTTCACGATCCCGGTTACTCAGCACCGGGTCAGACTTCAAAGTGAAGGTGGACATGGAACTCCTGCTCCTTGGGCATGTTGTAGACCGGGTAGCCCGTAAGTAACTCAATCCGCTTGATGGTTTCGTCAATGCCTTCCGGTGTTTCCGTGGCCAGAACAAACCACATGTTCAACTCATGCTCGCGGCGGTAGTTGTGGGCTACCTCGGGGAAGCTGTTCACCTGCTCGGTCACATTGGCGAAATCTTCATCCGGAATGCGCATGGCCGCGAGCGTCAGGCCGCCGCCCATTTCGCCAGCATGAAACATGGGGCCAAAACGAGTCAGGGTCCCGTTGTCCAGCAATGCCTGGAGGTGCTTCAGCAGAGTTACTTCTGATACACCCAATTCATCGGCCACGTCTTTGTAGGGGGTTCGCGTAAGTGGCAGGCCGTATTGCAGGCGGTTGATGATGGCACGCTCCAGGGGCGTGAATTCGGGTAGTACAGGCATGTGGTCTGATGGCTTTGAACGCTCAGCAATTGCTGACATAACGGCCTCCGCGCTGCAGGTAGGCTTTATTGCTGAACAGGATGGCATGGTCCACATCGCTCAGCTCATGTTGCTCAATCAGGCCTGCAAGCTGATTTAGAACCCGTTCGCGACTGACACCATGGATCATGCAGAACAGGTTGTAGGGCCAGTCTGGCAGGCGTCTTGGGCGCTGATAACAGAGGGTGACACAGGCGGCGGCTGCCATGGCCTCGCCCAGTGTTGAAACCCGGTCGTCCGGCACGTTCCAGACCACCATAGCGTTGGCGCGATAGCCCAGGGTGCGGTGCTTGACCACCAGCCCCAGGCGTTTGATCAGCCCCTGCTGTTGCCACTGGCTGACAGCGTTCATAACCTGTTGTTCGGACAGCCCGGTGCGTTCGGCCAGGGTCTGATAGGGGCGAGGTGTCAGGGGCAGGCCGTTTTCCAGTTGCTCGCGTAACCTCAGCAGGCCCCAGGCACTCATGGATTCGGTATCAAACAGATAGCTGTAGTTCGGGCCGGTGACTGGCAGGTTCATGGTAATGCCTCCCAGTCGATGTCAAAGCCCAGGTCGATATGGTAACCCTCGACCATTGGCAGTCTCAGCATCGGCAGCTTCAACTGGTGTTCCAGCTCGTCCAGCCGTTCCTCCAGAGTGTCTTCATCCGGAGCGGTCATCACGAACCAGAGGTTGTAGGTGTGCTCCCGGGCGTAGTTATGATTCACGCCCGGGGCACGGTTGATCCGGGCCGCCACCAGATCCATTTGTTCTTCTGGCGCGGCCACGGCAGCCAGCAGGCTGGCGCCCGCCTGACTGTGTTCAAACACCGGGCCGACCCGGCTGAGCACCTGCTGTTCCTGCAGGGCAGACAATCTCTGGATAACCTCTTCCTCGGTCAGGCCCAGTGTCCGGGCCATTTCCTCGTAGGGGCGTTCGCAGACCGGCAGGTTACGCTGGTAACTGTCGATCAGTTGTCTGTCTGCCGCATCCAGTCTCATCAGGTTGCTCCTCCGGGCCGGGGCCGGGATCAGTACACGTCGTGCTGGGTGTTGTAAGTGTTGAACTTACCGGTCGGGGTGACCATGTAGTCGCCCTTGATCACCTTCTTCAGCTTGCGTGTCTTGTCGTCGACTACAACAATGGCGGATTTCTTGTCCTGGGTGTTCCAGACAGAGAACCACACTTCATCGCCCGCCTTGTTGTATTCCGGCTGTACCACACGCTTGGGACCCTCGCCCAGCTCTGCCCAGTCGGCAATTGGCAGCACGTCATAGCCGGCATCAAAGTTGTTGATGTCGAAGACGGCTACGCTCTGGCTTACGGCTTCCGCCGGGTTCAGGGCGGTGTCTACCCACAGGTTCTTGGACTTCGGATGGGTCTTCACGAACAGTGAGCCACCACCCTGGCCATCCACCGTGCGAACCACCTTCCAGGCTTTGTCTGGATGGCCTTCCGGGTCGGTACCGATCATCTGGATGGTCTGATCACCCAGGTGAGAGGTCGCCCAGACAGGACCATGTTCGGGGTCAACGAAGTTGGCACCACGTCCCGGGTGCGGAATCTTGCCAACATCAACAATCGCCTCCAGGTTACGATCCTGGGCATCCACAACCGCAATCTTGTTGGAGTTGTTGGCCGCCGTCAGGAAGTAACGCATGCTGGCATCCCAGCCGCCATCGTGCAGGTATTCCGCTGCATCAATGGAGGTGATGTTCATGTTCTCCATGTCTTCGTAGTTCACCAGCATGATCTTGCCGGTTTCTTTCACGTTGACGATGAATTCCGGATGGGCGTGGGAGGCGACAATGGCAGCTACCCGTGGCTCAGGATGGTATTCCTGGGTGCTCACGGTCATGCCCCGGGTGCTCACAATCTTTTTCGGCTCCAGGGTGTCGCCGTC
This sequence comes from Marinobacter sp. bablab_jr008, assembly GCF_016464145.1. NCBI lineage: Bacteria > Pseudomonadati > Pseudomonadota > Gammaproteobacteria > Pseudomonadales > Marinobacteraceae > Marinobacter > Marinobacter sp. bablab_jr008. Next base: position 524,649 of record NZ_JACDWW010000059.1, on the reverse strand, counting down.
CATGATCACGAACTGCGGTGGCCAGTAGGTGCCGGCAATGGCGAGCTTGTCTTCCCAGCCTTTGTACTTGGAGGTTTCGACAGAGCGCGCTTCCATGCCGACCTTGATCTTGGCGACGGTCTGCGGTTCTTCCATCCACAGATCGATCATATTGATCAGGGCGTCACGACCGATAACCAGCACGTAGCGGCCGGAAGCCGACATCCGTGAGATGTGCACCGCGTAGCCGGTGTCGATGATCTTCACGACTTCCTTGGAATCACCGTCAATCAGGGCAATCTGGCCTGCATCACGCAGGGTGACGCTGAACAGGTTTTCCAGGTCCAGATCGTTCATCTGTTTCTTGGGGCGATCCTCAGGTGGCACGATCACTTCCCAGGTTTCCTTCATGTCAGCCAGGCTGAATTCGGGAGGCTGTGGCGGTTCGTGCATGATGTACTTGGCCATCAGTTCCACGGTTTCTTCATCGAAGTCACCGGACGTCAGCCAGTTCGGCATACCGGCCGGGGAGCCGTAACTGATAAACGCCTTGAGGTAGTCGATACCGCGCTCCTGGGTGATATCCGGAGTCAGCGGTTTACCGGTGGCGCCTTTACGCAGAACGCCGTGACAGCCGGCGCAACGCTGGAAGTAGATCTGCTTCGCTTTCTCGAATTCTGCATCGGTCAGATCGGGTGCGCCGGGGGAGCGAACGATTTTGGCAGATTCCGCATCTACCGCACTGGGGGTGCCTTCATAGGCCATGGTGGACTTGTCAGGGTCTTTCGGGGCGGCCTGTGCGTTCATTACGCCCAACGACGTAATGGCCACTGCCAGTGCCAGCGGCTTGATCATCAGTTTGGTTACTCTCATCAGGTTCTCTCCTTGGGTTCAAGAGTACTCCTAGGTTTCTCTTGTTATGGCTTATGAACCTTGATTAATGTCAGAAAGATGCTGGTTTTCAAGAGAGTACCTCGCAGGTGGTAGGCGGCGTATGCCCAAAGATCACTGGATACCTGCAACAAATTTAATCAATATCAAGGTCATGAAATTGTTGGGATTGCAGCATGGCTGTGATCCTTCAGGAGAGCGCTGATGAAACGGTCCGCACTGGGCGTTTGCTGGCAAGTGGGTATATTGGCTACCGCCCTGATGCTGTCGGCAGGCGCTGTTGCCGGGGCACCGGAAACCGAGGCAGAGCTTGCCAATTTTGTCATTCAGGATTGTGGTTCCTGCCATGGTCTGAAACTGAAAGGCGGCCTCGGCCCGCCCTTACGGCCTGAGGATATCGAAACCCTGCCAGAGGCAGCCATTGCCGCCATCATTCGTGAGGGCGTTCCCGGTACGGCGATGCCACCCTGGAAAGCCCTGCTGACCGAACAGGAAATCACCTGGATCAGTCGTCAACTGAAATCGGGGGCATTGATTGCCCCGGAATCCGATGTTTCCCGAACCCGTTGAGCCTTAAGGATCGCCGATGAAACGTCTGCTTGCGCCATTTGTACTGACCATTGCCACAACCGTTGTCACCGGTTGCCAGTCCCTTGTTTCATCAGAATCTGCGGAACTGAGGGGGACCGGAGATCTGGGGTTGATTATTGAAAGGGCCACCGGCTCGGTGCTGGTGGTAGATCACTCCGAACATGAAATCCTGGGCCGGGTGGAAGGGCTGGGGGATCTGTCCCATGCGTCGGTGGTGTACTCGCGGGATGCCCGCTACGGCTATGTGTTTGGTCGTGATGGCGGGCTCACCAAGGTTGACTTGCTCACCCGTGCGGTGACCGATCGGGTCATTCAGTCTGGTAACAGCATCGGTGGAGCGATCTCTCAGGACGGTCGCTATGTGGCCGTATCCAATTACGAGCCCGGCGGTGTGAACATTTTCGACAGCGAAACTCTGGATACCGTGGCTGAAATTCCCGCGTTCTACACCAATGCTCAGGGTGAACAGGAGCAGTCCAAAACCGTGGGCCTGGTGGATGCCCCGGGCAACCAGTTTGTGTTCAGCCTGTTCGAGGCCGGTGAAATCTGGACCGTGGATATGTACAGCAATCCGCCCGGCATAAACCGCTATCAGGCTGGCAAAGAACCCTATGACGCGCTGATCACTCCCGATGGCCGCTTCTATATTGCCGGCCTGTTCGGCGAAGATGGCTTGTCGATGATGGATCTGTGGGAGCCGGAACAGGGCGCTCAGACCATCCTGCCAGATTACGGTAAGGGCGAGCAGCGCCTGCCGGTGTACAAGATGCCGCACCTGGAAGGCTGGGCCATCGCCGACGGTTATGCCTTTGTGCCGGCGGTCGGTCGCCATGAGGTACTGGTGGCGGATATGGAAGACTGGAGCATGGTGCAACGCATTCCGGTGCAGGGCCAGCCGGTGTTTGTGATGGCCAGTCCAGATAACCGCCAGATCTGGGTCAGCTTTGCCCACCCAAAGAACGATGTGGTACAGGTGATTGATTCCCGCACCCGGGAAATTATTCGTACCCTGGAGCCGGGTAAGTCTGTGCTGCACATGGAATTCACTCCGCGTGGCGAGGAAGTGTGGGTGTCTTCCCGGGACAGTGATCGGGTGACTGTCTATAACACCCGAACCCTGGACGAAGTGGCTACCCTGCCGGCACAGAAGCCGTCCGGCATCTTCTTCACCAACCGGGCGCATCAGCTAGGCTTGTGAGGTGAGGGTTACCGCTGGCGGTTGGTTATTCGTGCTTTGCACCAGCGCCGTCAGCGCCGGCCAGTTTTCCGGGCCGGTGCGACTTGAAGTACACACTGAAGCCAGGTCTGTCACCGTCGCCGGTTACCGGCTGCAGCGTTATCTCGACACACAGGACTGCAAGGCGGAGCTGGTATTCAATCAGGCCGTTGAGGGTGAGGGGCAGGGCGAGAGTGACCTGGTGTACCGGCAGGATGGCCCGGCAGACAGGCTCAAACTGAGGGCTGTAAACGCCGATGGCCAAGATCCCGTTCCGGTCTGGGTAACCCGGAAAACCGCCGGTGTGAGAACACTGGGGGAGCTGGAAGGGCGGGATGTATCCTTGGTAGCAGGAACCGACCCGCTTTCCGGGCGGCTTGCACTGAAGGCCCTAGCTGCCGAGGGCGTAAGGCCGAAACGGGGCCAGCGTTACGAGGCCGGTGATTTCAGCTCTGCCCTGGGATTGTTGCTACACAACAACACCCATGCGGCGGTCTCGGAACTCGGGCTGGTCACGCCGTTTCTGGAGTCCCAGGGCCTGGCCATTACCTGGCAGGGAGAGCCCGTTTCAGGTGCTGGCTGGTATGCCGGTACCGACACCACGAACCCCGGATTACAGCCGTGCCTGAGGGCATTGCTAGAACTGAAGCGCAGCGACGATCGCCAGATATTCAATCTTTTTCCGGAATGGGTGCACGGCTTTGCCACACCCGATTCCCAGCCTTAAAAGGAAGCTGTTTATGACCTTCTACCAACCCGCCGGCAACGAAGTCGAACTGTTCACCGCCGCTGCCGACAACGGCCTGCCGGTACTGATCAAAGGCCCCACCGGCTGTGGCAAAACCCGCTTTGTCCGCTACATGGCGGAAAAACTAGGTCGACCGGTCTACACCGTGGCCTGCCACGACGACCTTACCGCCTCTGACCTGGTTGGCCGCCACCTGATCGGCCCCGACGGCACCTACTGGCAGGACGGCCCCCTGACCCGGGCGGTACGGGAAGGCGGAATCTGCTACCTTGATGAGGTGGTGGAAGCACGAAAGGATACCACGGTGGTACTGCACCCGCTGGCGGACGACCGCCGGGAGTTACCCATCGAGCGCACCGGAGAGCTGCTGAAAGCCGCCCCCGGATTCATGCTGGTGGTGTCCTACAATCCGGGTTACCAGAGCCTGCTGAAGGGCATGAAGCCCAGTACCCGGCAGCGGTTCGTCTCCATGAGCTTCGATTACCCGACGCCGGATGTGGAGCAGACCATCGTGCAGGAGGAGTCCGGTTGCGATGCCGACCTGGCGAAGCAGCTGGTGGGGCTGGCAACCTCGTTGCGTAAGTTGAAAGACCACGACCTGGAAGAAGCAGCGTCGACTCGCCTGCTGATTCACACCGCATACCTGATCGCATCCGGTATGCCCCACATCGAGGCCTGCCGGGCCGGGATGATTGAGCCGCTGTCGGATGATGCGGTGACTGTGAATGCACTGATGGAGGTGGTGTATGCCGTATTCGGGCAGTCCGAAGACTGAACCGCCCGGGGCGATTGCTCCGGTTATCTGGTATTTGCTGAACCTGCTGGCGTTGCCAATTATCGGCTTCGTTGTGTTACTGACGATTGCCATGAAATCCGGTGATGCGCATGCGTTGCGGCGGGCCCATAGCAAGGCGGCGGTTTATATGTCGATACTGGGAGCTATGCTGATCAGTTCGGGGGTTGCTGTTTGCTGGTTTATTTACGGCAACACCGGTTTGTTCTGGACTTACGCAATCGTCTGGGCAGTGGTGCTGCACACGTCGTTCGTACTCTGGGGAATGATTTCCCTGGCTCAGGCAATCGGCAACAAGCCGCCTATGTTTCCGCGGCGATTGTTGTAACTTGAGGCTTGGTGCAAGGCAGGGTCGGGTAGGTCCTTCCAAAAAACGCTCCTTGCGGCACATCCATGTGGCGCTTCTGTTCCGCCATCCATGGCTCCACAAATTTTTGGAAGGACCTACCCGACCCCGCCGTTCGATCCTTCTCACGGGATTCCGCGGCGCGTGCTATTAGCCTGCCAGGTGAATTCCTGCCAGAACCGAGACAACGACAACCGCCCAGCCCTGAGCTGCCATACGCCAGCCCCAGGGGGCATGTTTCATTTCCATAAAGTGATCAACGAGTAAAACCGCTTTTACGATCACCAGCCCAAACACCAGCCAGACCAAAACCGACATGTCCGCACCGGCCTGCAAGGCCAAAACTGGCGTCATCGTACAGATCATCAGCGCGATATAGACCACTAGCATCAGAAAGTCTCCTCAGGCCAGGACATAGAGCATCGGGAACAGCACCAGCCACACCAGGTCGACCATGTGCCAGTAGGAGGCGCCGGACTCCATGCCGTTCATGTCGTCGCCGTTGTAGTCGCCTTTTTTCACCTTTACCGCCAGCACCACGAGGATGATCTGGCCCAGCACCACGTGCATGAAGTGGAAGAACGTCAGGAAGAAATAGAACATGAAGAAGGTGTCGGTGCCCAGGTTGTAGCCGTTGGCGTAGAGGTCCGCGTATTCGTAGAGCTTGCCGAAGGTGTAAATGGACGACGCCGCGATGGCGGCCCAGAGCAGGGCGGTTGTGCCGGTTTTCCGGTTGCGCAGGCGATGAACGGACAGGGCGACCAGGTAGCTGGCGGTGATCAGGCCAACGGTGTTGATCAGTCCGGTCCAGGGATGTAGGGCCTCCTTGCCGGCGGAGAAGGTGGCCGGGTCCAGGCTTCGGGCCACGCCATAGCCGATAAACAGAATGCCGAACACGGCCAGTTCCGCAAAGATGAAAAACCATACCGCGATGTCGCCGGGCAGGTGCCGCCTGTGGGCGGCTTGTACGTCAGCCATGACAGTCTCCGTTAACGGGTCAGGTTCATGTACAGCTTGGGTAGCTGGCCGGGCAGTTGGGTCGGGTCTTTGATGACCACGAAGTTGCTGCTGCCGAACACGTAGGGCAGGTATTCGTTGGCTTCTTCGTCGATGGTCACGCAGAACGGGGTCAGCCCGGCCTTGTGGGCTTCCTGCACGGCCATGCGGGTGTCTTCCACGCCGTAGCGACCTTCGTACAGGTCCAGGTCGTTGGGTTTGCCGTCGGTCAGCAGAAGTAAGATTTTCTGGTGCTCTGGCCGGGTCTGTAGCAGTTTTATGGACTGACGGATGGCGGCGCCCATACGGGTGTAGTAGCCCGGTTCCAGGGCCTGGATACGGCCTCTTGTGGTGTCGTTGTATGGCTCGTCGAAACTCTTGATGTGGTGGAAGCGAATGTGGTCCCGCCGCCTGGAGGAGAAGGCAAACAGGGCGAACGGATCGCGGCTGGCGGTGAGAGCTTCGCTCAGCAGTTGCAGGCCGTCCCGGGCGATGTCGATCACCCGCTGGTGGTTATTGATGTAGGTATCGGTCGACAGCGAAATATCCGTAAGCACCAGGCAGGCGAGGTCCCGCTGGTTCTGCTTGCACTGGCGGAACAGCTTCTGATCCACTTCGCCAATGCCGCGTTTGTGCTGCACCATGCGTTCCAGGCATGCGTCCAGGTCCAGCTCTTCCCCTTCCAGCTGCCGGCGTTCCCACTGGCGCAGAGGTTTCAGCGCACTGAACTGGCGACGCAGGGTCCTGGCGGAGCGATTCAGGTGCTCTGGCAGCGGCGACGGCGTGGCGTCTTTGCTGAGCAGTGGCTGCAGGCAGCAGAATTTTGCCCGGTAATCCTGGCGGCGCCAGTCCCATTCCGGCAGATGAATGCCCGGGCCCAAATGCAGGTCGTCATTTTCTTCCGAGGGCAGGTCCAGGTCGAACTTGATTGCGGAGGAGGCTTCGCGCCGGTCCTGGGACACGGAGATCATGTCCATGTCGTCCGCCACGGCATCGGCGTCTTCCTCTTCGCTGTCGTCGCCGGCGCGGTCGATGGGAATGAATTCAGACCAGGAAAACAGGCTTTCCAGCCGGAACAGCATCAGCCCCTGGTCTTTATCGAAAGCATCCACCCGTTCGGCGCGGCGGCGTTTGCGTTTTTTGGCCAGGCCGCCGGATTTGGACATGGTGTTGTCGTCGCCAATGATCTGGCCTTTGAGTTTGCCCCGGCCCAGTACCGGATACAGCCAGAGCACCACCGGCCAGGGGTCGGTCAGGGCTTCTGGCAGGTCGTCTACGCTGCCCGGGTGAATCAGGGCCTGGCGAATGGCGGCCTCGCGCCTGGCTTCGTTGCCACGAAGGCTGTCTGGTTCCGGACGCCATTGCAGCGTGTGTTTTACCAGCCGCTGGTACATGGGCTCCAGGCCCGGCCAGCGGCTCAGCAGTTCCTGCACCATGGCCTGATTGCCTTGCAGCCAGCTGTGGTGGTGAATTTCGCCGAGCGACGCGAGGGCTGCCAGCCACAGGTACAGCTCCCGGTTCACCTTGCGGGACGGGAACAGGGCCAGTCTGTCTGGCAGGCGCAGGCTTTCTTCATCGCGCCAGGCCAGTTCAAATTTGCGGTGGGTGCCGGCCAGCTTTTGCAGGAATCGCCGGCGAATCTGGAAATGCCGGGGCTCAGCAGTCACCAGACTCAGAGCAGGGTCTCCGCCCATGGCCCGGAACATGACACCGAGTGTGCGGGCTTCGTCTTTCAGATGCACGGCATACTCGGGGAATTCGCCCATGGCCTGGCGGGTTACGTAGTCGTGCCATTTCAGTCCGACCCACTCTTCCATCTCGTGTCCTCGTCGTTCAGGCCCGTGATTGTCGCGGGGTGGATTCCACCTGGCGCACGGGAATCAGCACCGTCTGTTTGCCAGGTTCGCCGGGCTCCCAGGTCAGCAGGGAGCCTTCGGGGTTGTCTTTCTGTACTTCCCGGCAGGCGCTCACGCACTGCAGGCACTGGGTACAGCTGAATTTCGCCCGCTTATGGCTGCGGGTGGGCAGGCGCATGGGACAGGCTTCGTCGCAGGCTTTGGTACAGTCCCGGCACGCGGCAGCGCGTTTGGTATCGAAGGTAACCACCCGGCCCTTGCCGTTGGTCATCCAGGCGATGCTTTGTACCAGCCCCACGGCGCAGCCATATTTGCAGAACAGGTGCCGGGCAAACAGGAAATCGAAGGTAAAAACAGCGGTTGCTACCGCCAGGAAAATGCCGGGATACAGCCCAAGCTGGCCTGTCACCAGATCGGTATACAGGGCCATCGGTGGCAGCAGATATGAAAGTAATGCCAGGGCCCAGGAAAAACCGATCAGGGCGCACACCAGAGTAAGGCCGGCCCAGTGAATGGCCTTGCCTGTGCTGCCTTTTTTCAGGGCTTCCCAGAGGGTTGGGCGGCCGGTAATGCGGGTCATCAGGTCGTTGATGGTTTCTACCACGGAGAAGTGGGGGCACAGCCAGCCGCAATACAGGCGGCCCCACCTGAAGGCAATCCACAGAACCAGAGGCACCAGCACCAGAATGGGCAAGACAAACCAGAACAGGATCTGGCCAGCCACCTCGGCGGGAGTGCTCTGGGCGACCCAGTCCAGATTCAGGTTAAACGACAGGGGAAAGCCCAGCAGTATGAAGCGGGTTTCGGTCAGGTCGTAACGGAAAATATTGAGTACGGGCGCAAGCAAAAACAGCAGGAAGAAGGCGCTGCGGGTAATCAGGCGCTTCTGCTGGAGGGTGTCTTTCGGGTTGACGGCTTGCGCATGCACAGAGGTTGTCCAGGGTTTCGGGAATGTGCCGGGGCCCGAAGGCCCCGGCGATCAGACTTTATCAGGCGTCTGCCGTGGCAGGACCACGGACTTCCTCAGCCGGGCTGGCTTCGCCCTTGATGAAGAAGCTACCGAAGTACACCACCAGACCGGCCATGAAGAAGGCACCGGCGACAAATCGCATCCAGTAGAAAAGGGCGATCTGATCCTGGCCTGCCATGAAGGACAGCGCTTCACCGCTTTCCGGAAGACGCTGCAGCCAAACCTGCAGGACGCCGGCAGCGGTCAGGAACAGGGTGATGAACACCATGGAGATGGTCATCAGCCAGAAGCCCCACATTTCCACAATCTGGGCGGTATTGCTGTTGCCGTAGGGGCGACCGCGCATGATTGGCATGGCGTAGGAAATGATGGTCAGTACAATCATTACGTAGGCGCCATAGAAGGCCATGTGGCCGTGGGCTGCGGTAATCTGGCTACCATGGGTGTACCAGTTCACCGGAGCCAGAGTGTGCAGGAAGCCCCACACGCCAGCGCCCAGGAATGCCATGACGGTTGTACCCATGGCCCACAGCATGGCGGCCTTGTTCGGGTGGTTGCGTCGGCGACGGTTGATCATGTTGAAGGCGAAGACCACCATCATGAAGAACGGAAGCGGTTCCAGTGCAGAGAACACAGAACCCAGCCAGAGCCAGTATTCGGGCGGCCCGATCCAGAAGAAGTGGTGCCCGGTACCGATGATGCCGGTAATCAGCGCCATGGCGATGATCACGTACAGCCACTTCTCGATCACTTCGCGGTCTACACCGGTGAGCTTGATTAACACATAGGCCAGGATGGCACCCATGATCAGTTCCCACACGCCTTCTACCCACAGGTGGACCACAAACCACCAGAAGTACTTGTCGGTGGCCAGGTTACCGGGGTTGTAGAAGGAGAACAGCCACAATACGGCCAGGCCTACCAGGCCGGTGATCAGCACGATGTTGACCACGGTCTTGCGGCCTTTCAGCGCGGTCATGGCGATGTTATAGAGGAACGCCACCACGACCACGGCGATACCGATCTTGGTTATCGTGGGTTGCTCCAGGAACTCCCGGCCCATGGTGGGTAGCAACTTGTTCATGGTGACTTCTGCCAAGGTCGCGTAGTCCACAAACAGGTAGCCCAGGATGGTCAGCGTGCCGGCTGCCGCGAACACCCAGAACAGAATCCACGCCAGCAGGGGGCTGTGCAGTTCGGTCTGGGCTTCTTCCGGAACCATGTAGTAGGTGGCGCCCATGAAGCCGAAGAGCAGCCAGACAATCAGCAGGTTGGTATGCACCATCCGCGCAACGTTGAAAGGGATTTCCGGAAACAGGAAATCACCGACAACGTACTGGAGACCCAGAATCAGGCCGAACACAATCTGGCCGGCAAACAGAATCAGGGCAAAGATGAAGTAGGGCATGGCGACCCTTTGAGATTCGTATTTCATATCTGCTCCCTTACCCCTCGATGTTGGGTGGCCAACCGTTGTCGTCGATCTTGGATGTCCACTCCAGGAAAGCGGCCAGGTCTTCGATCTCGGAATCACTCAGATTGAAATCCGGCATCTGGCGCCGGCCCGGAATATTCGTGGGCATGGCGTTCATCCAGGCTTTCATGTATGCCTTGAAGACCTCAGTATCACCGCCGCCACGGCGGTCAAACACGTTGGCCAGTTCGGGAGCGAAGTAAGCGCCTTCGCCCATGATGGAATGACAACCGACACAGTTGTTCTCTTCCCACAGATGTTTGCCGCGCACCACCTGTTCGGTGAGCTCGTCGCGGTTATCCCGCTCGGGCATAGCACGCAGCTGAGTGTCAAAAGTCAGGGCCAGGAACAGCAGGACGAAGAAGGCACTTCCCCCCAGATATATGTTCCTGGCCATGCTTTTGGTAAAGCGCTCGGCCATTGGTCTCTCTCCTTGGTTGTTACGAATACCTGACTGCCCCACTAGGATATAAAGATGCATCCCTAATGCTATTGATGATTATCAAAGATGATCCCGGGTTTCTCTATTGCGCTGGGGAGTTACCTCTTGATGGGTAGGTGGTAGACTGCCCCGCTGGTTGTATTTTCAAGGTTTTACGCCCGGAGAGATCATGTCTGCCGCCCTGGCCCTGCTGCTCAAACTCCTTCCGCTTTACGTTACGGTGGCACTGGGCTGGATTGCCGGTCGTTTTCTGGAGGCCAGCGGTCGGCACATTGCCGGCATCATGCTGTATATCGTGACGCCGTCTGTGGTGTTTTCGGGCGTGATGGCGGCGCCGCTCAGCGCCGAGGTGATCCTGTTGCCCGCCCTGGTGTTCGGTTTCTGTAGCGTGATTGCCCTGAGTCATATGGCCATTGCCCGAAAGCTGCTTTCGGATGGCAGCGCGGCGGTGATTCCACTGTCAGTGGGAACTGGCAATACAGGATATTTCGGAATTCCGGTGGCGCTGTTGCTGTTTGGAGAGGAAGGCCTGGCGCTCTACATTGTCTGTATGCTGGGAACGACCCTGTTCGAGAATTCTGTCGGGTTTTATCTCGCCGCCCGGGGTAAATACAGCATTCAGGATGCGCTGCTCAGGGTGGCGCGCCTGCCTTCTGTCTATGCTTTCCTGGCTGCGGTTGTACTCAACCTTTCCGGAGCCTCCATTCCTGACGTCTTTATGCCCCTGTTCGATAATCTGCGCGGCGCCTACAGTATTCTCGGGATGATGATTATCGGCATGGGCATTACCAGCTTTCGGGGATTGGCCGGCAACCCCCGATTCACTGCCCTGGCATTTTTCGGAAAGTTCGTGATCTGGCCATTGGTGGCTATTGTGTTCTGGTGGGTTGATTCAGCGCTTCTGGGAATTTACGAGCCGGCAGTGCATCAGGCCATATTCCTGATTTCCATCACACCGATTGCCGCCAATACCGTGGTGATTGCGACTTTGCTGGAGGCCTCACCCAGGCAGGCAGCGGGTACTACGTTGCTCAGTACCTTGTTTGCCCTCGGTTTTATTCCAGTGATGATTGCTTTGGCGTTCGGCGCCGGATAAAGCCGGCTCCGGCAATCAGCAGTCCGGAAGCGAAACCCAGTGCATGGGCCTCCCAGATTACCGGTCCTCCAATCAGGGCCGTGGTCTGGGAACCGGCCAGTTCAAAACCTTCCAAAACAAGTTTCACGGACAGTGCTGCAAGCAGAGTGATGGAAAGCCAGCGATCCGTTTTCAGCTCTCTCATTGCCAGAATTGCGGCCAGGCCGTGGATACAGCCGGAGAATCCTCGATAGCTGGCCAGGTCTGGCCGGAGCGACAATAGTCCCAGGGAGATCGCTGCGGCCATCAGCAGTGTGATCCAGAGTAACCTGCCGACAGGCAGGAAGCGTGGGAACAGAAGAGCGAGAATAAGCACGCCTGCCAGATTCAACAGGAGATGGTTCACGTTCAGGTGAACCAGGTGACCCGTAAACAAGCGCCACCACTGGCCGGATGTGATTGTGTCCGGTTGCCACTGCAACAATTGAGGTGGAAGAAAAAATGAAAATACAAGCACCATGCATAACAAGAGTGCCGACCTGTTAACCACTCGAACCCTCATGCGGGACATGTCTCTCATAAATGCAGATTGTTACTGGTTCGGGCTGGTCTCGCCCTGCCAAGCCTATTAGTTTGCGCGAATTCCAATTGCCTTAACAGAAAAGGATTCGCCCGTGAGACGTTTGCTGTACCTTTTCCCGATACTGGTTCATGTCTGGCTGTTGTTGTTCTCAATTCATGCCAGCGCTTCGGAGTCGCTGGATTTGTGGATAGATGGCCAGGATTACGAAGTTGAGCTGCAAGCCAATAATCGGCTGGTCTCAGCCCTGGGGGCGCACCAGGCACTCGCCTTGGGCCGCCACTTTCAGGGTAAGGTGGCAGTCGACCCGGACAGCTGGGTAAGGGTGTCTCGCCTGCAGAATGGCTGGGAAGGTATGGCCTACCTGTTTGGGCGTATGCATGTGATTGGTGGCCGGCAGGACAGTCAGCAGTTGGTCACTAAGAGCTTTGGGTTTGATGTCGCTCCCAGCTGCGGTGTTGACCATGTACACAGCAGTGCCGTTATTGCTCCTGATCGTGTTCTTACGCCAATGATGGCGCAGGCGGTGTCTGCGAGCTACGACAGCCTCTGTGACAGCCGGGTAGAAGGAGCCTGTCTGTTGCTGGAGCTGGAGGTGGTTTTCGATCTCGAATTCCAGCAACGTTTCCCCGACGACTTCCAGGATCGGGCTGTCAGCATTCTGAATCTGGTGGAAGGGTTCTATTTCGAGCAGTTCGGTATTGCGCTGGATACCCTGAGTCTTACTTTCCTGAAGACGAATACCTTCACCACATCCACTTCAGCGGATGAACTATTGGATGATGTGCGCGCGCAGGTGGCCGGCGGCAGTCTGCCGTTTCAGCAGAATCGGCGCGCCCTGTTGCACCTGGTGAGCGGAAGGGATTTCGATGGAAGTACGGCCGGGCTGGCCTGGGTAGGTAGCCTCTGTAGTAACAGCGGGTATGGTACCGGTGTTACCAACGCGTTTGACTCCAACGTGTTGACCGCTGTCGTCGTTGCCCATGAGCTCGGTCATAATTTCGGTGCCAATCATGATGAGCAGCAGAACAGCTGTTCGACCGGATTCATCATGAGCCCCTGGGCAAACCCGGATGCGACCCGGTTTTCGTCGTGTTCTGAAACCAATCTGATCAATACCATTAACCAGCAACCGGCGCTGGAACAGTGTTTCAATTTTCCGGCCGATACCATGCTCACGGCGGTAACCACAAATCCTGAGAGGATACCGGGACAGAGCCAGTTCCAGGCCTTTTTTGATATTGGCTATCAGAGCGCTTCCGAAAATGCAGATCGATTGGAAGTCACGGGCGAACTGACGGGCACAGACACCCGGCTGGAGATGGTCACCGTTGACAGTGTGCCTTGCGAGATCTCATCCCGGTCCTATAGCTGTTCCGATCTTATCCCCGATGCTCAGGGACACCAGCTCGCGATTCAGGCATATTCAGGTACCGAAGCCAATCTGACCCTGAATCAACGGGTCTCCCTGATCAGCTTGAGTGGTGAAGTACTGGATTTGCAGCCGGCCAACAATACGCTGGAAAGCCGTTTTGAGGTCGCGCCCACCGCGGTTGCGGCTCCTGGTGACCTGGTGGTGACACCGGAGGCCCGGAGTGCGTTTCTGCGATGGCAACCAAGCGAGACCACAGAAGCTGGCTATGTTGTGCAACGTATGGCCCCTGGCGAGACCGCCTATTCCGACCTGCCTGTGACCTTGTCGGCGGGCACGAATCAGTACCGCGATGCGTCTTTGATCGCGACCGGTGAGTATGCGTATCGCGTGGTGGCCGTGCTGGAGGGCGTGCGTTCATTGCCCGGCAATTCAGCGAGCATAAGCTGGAACAACGCCCCTGTTGCTCCCGAGGGGCTGACCGCTGTGGCCGAGGCGGGCCGTGTGCTGCTGGCCTGGACCGAGAATGCTGGTCCTCAGACCGGATATCGGATTGAACGTCGCCGTACAGGAACTGAATATACCCCGTGGCAGTTGCTGGCAACGGCTCCTTACGGTACCGAGAGCTATGTCGATGAGACACCGGTGGCGGGATATACCTACGAATACCGACTGGTTGCTATCAACGGTGGTCAGTTTGCCAGCAGTGAGACGGTTCCGGCAATCATGCCGGAGCTCGAGGAAACCTCGACCGACGAAGACCAGGGTGGCGATTCATCCGGTGGCGGTGGCAGCCTGGGCGCGGGGTGGTTGCTGGTTGCTCTGACGGCCGTGATCGTCAGAAGGAGGCGGTGGTGGAACGTCAGATAACCTGCACAGGCCTGGTGCTGGTGGTGTCATTGCTGGCGGCGGGTTGCGCCGGCGCCGGCAAAGACAATACCCCGGTGCTGGATTTTCAACAGGCTCAGGCCGTTTGGCAAGCCCATGGTATCGACAGTTACGAGGTTACGGTGTGGCAAACCTGTTTCTGCCCTCCCGACCTGCTCCAGCCCATGCGAGTGACTGTGCGCGAGGGAACGGTGATCGATGTTGAAGGTTTGGAACAGCCGATCAACCATCCGGATATTCTGGACCCCAGGCGCCTGACCATTGATGGTTTGTTGGGTGTTATTGATAAAGCCCGGCACAGTGCAGAAACCCTGGTCGCTGAGTACGATCAACGCTATGGGTTCCCGGTACGGCTGGAAGTGGACGGTAGCCCATTCATCGCAGACGATGAATTCTCCTACCGTCTATCGGATTTCCAGCCTTTCTGAGGGACTCAGGTCTCGCTGGCCTGCAATTGTGCGTCACGCTTCGCGTCATTGATATCGGCGCGGGCATGGCGAACCACGCTAACTCCGGCGGTGACGGCCAGCGTACCCATGATGGCTGCGACGATCAGATCTGGCCAGGCACTGCCGGTGCCGAACACGCCCAGTGCGGCGGCCATAACGGCCATATTGCCGATAGCGTCGTTGCGGCTGCAAAGCCAGACCGAGCGCATGTCTGAGTCACCGTCCCGGAACCGGAACAGCATCACGGCAACAAAGACATTGGCGGCAAGCGCCAGCAGCCCCACCATGCCCATGGTCAGTGGCTCGGGCGTGATGCCGCTTTGCAGTACCCAGACGGCCCGGCCCCAGACCACCAGTCCGAACACGGCCATGGTCAGACCTTTTACCATAGCCGCCCGCCCGCGCCAGAGCATCCCCATTCCCAGAACGCTCAGAGAAAGCAGATAGTTGGCGCTGTCGCCAAAGAAATCGATGGCATCGGCCATCAGGGAAACGGACCCGGATTGCAGGCTGGCGAAGCCTTCCACCAGAAACATCACCAGATTCACCCACAGCGCCAGCCAAAGCGCTTTTCGGAACCCCGGAGCGGGAGTTTTGGGTTCAGGTGCAGAACAGGAACACGCCATAGAGACCTCCAATGTTTAAGTGTCTCCATTAAAAACCCTGTAGTTGCTACAGGGTCAACACCTGCTAATCATGATGGCCTGATCCATGAGTGCCTGGTACATGGTTATCCGATGCGGTGGGTTCCGGGAGGGTGGCCAATTCGTCGCTGAGCCCGCCCAGAATCCCACATTCCCGGATGGTCCGCGGGTCTGAACAGGCGTTCTGTAGGTTGACCAGCATCTGTTCCAGGCTTTTCAGTTCGTTGAGCCTGGCCCGCACATGTGACAGGTGTCGAGCCAGCAGAGCATTGACGTCTGAGCAATCGGCAGTGGGTTTTTCAGCCAGCCGGATGAGTTCACGAATCTCGTCCTGCGCCATGTCCAGATTGCGGCAGCGCCGGATGAACAGGAGGCGGTCGAGGTGTTCCTGACGATAATAGCGATATCCGTTTTCGCCGCGCTCTGGCTTGGCCATCAGCCCGATTTTTTCAAAATAACGGATAGTTTCTACCGGAACACCGGCCTGCCGGGACAACTCTCCAATTTTCATGATGTATTCCCTTGAATGCCTGACATCGGTCAACTCTCAGCCCGAAGACGATACTGTCACTATGGTACAGTGGCGCGGTGGTTTCATGGAATGAGGAGGCGACTGTGCTGGAGCGCCTGCAACACCGGCTGGGCTTGCAGACAATACCCGGAGTGTTCTTTAGTTCAGCTGCTATAGCCGCGCTGTTTGTGGCTTTGGCGATTCCTTTTGACCAGGCTGTGGCCAGCAGTTTCGGGCAGTTGACCGGATGGGTGGCCCGTAACCTGGGCTGGTTCTATATCCTGGCGGTGTCTTCGCTTCTGATTTTTCTTCTTGGTCTGGCGCTCAGTCGCTACGGCAGCATCCGCCTTGGGGCGGATGACAGTCGGCCGGACTACTCGAATCTCACCTGGTTCACCATGCTGTTTGCTGCCGGCATTGGCACTATCCTCATGTTCTGGGGGGTGGCTGAGCCGGTGTCCCACTTTGCCAATCCGCCATTTGATGGTGTGCAGGGCGGCACCGAGCAGGCCGCTACCGACGCCATGACCATTGCCCTCTATCATTTCGGCCTTCACACCTGGACCATCTTTGCCATGCCGGGGCTGGCCATTGGTTATTTCTCCTATCGCCACAGCCTTCCCATGCGTATCAGCAGCCTGTTCTACCCGATTCTTGGTGAGCGCACCTTTGGTCCATGGGGCTGGGCGGTGGACGTTATCGCGGTGTTGGGCACGCTGTTCGGGGTGGCGACGTCGCTCGGGCTGGGCACGTTGCAGCTGAACAGTGGACTGAATTACCTGTTCGGTGTTCCTTCCGCGGGCTGGGTTCAGGTTCTGCTGATCACGGTTATTGCCAGCATTGCAGCGACCTCGGTAGCGCTAGGTCTGGACAAAGGAGTTCGGCGGCTGTCCCAGGTGAATATTCTGCTGGCGATTGTCTTGCTGCTGTTTGTATTTGCGGTGGGCCCTACCGTGTTTATTGCCGAAGGTATGGTTCAGAGCGTGGGTGATTATTTTGATGCCTTGCCCTGGCTGGCGTTCTGGACAGAAACCTTTCGCGAGTCGGACTGGCAACGCAACTGGACGTTGTTCTACTGGGCCTGGACGATTTCCTGGGCGCCCTATGTGGGTATTTTCATTGCCCGGATTTCCCGTGGGCGAACCATTCGGGAGTTCGTAGCCGGCGTACTGTTTGCGCCAACCGCGTTTACGCTGGTGTGGTTCGGCATCTTTGGTCTCTCTGCCATCAACGTTGAGATGAATGGCCTGGTGGCACTGGCGGATCAGGTGCAGAGGGATCCGTCGGTGGCCATCTTTGCGTTTCTTGATGTTTTTCCGCTGGCGGAGGCGGCTTCTGCTCTGAGTGTGGTCATTATTGTCATTTTCTTTACCACGTCATCGGACTCCGCCTCCCTGGTGATTGATATGCTGACACGCCGGGACGACCAGCCTTCGCTGATTCGCCAACGGATTTTCTGGGCGGCGGCCCAGGGGGTAATTGCGGCCACTCTGTTGCTTGCCGGCGGGCTAGATGCTCTGCAGAACGTGATCACTTCACTTGGTTTACCGTTCTGTATTCTGCTGATTTTTATGGCGGTGTCCCTCTATCGCGCTCTGCACGCCGATTATCGCGGCTACAGTGTGGATGAGCTGGTGCGAGGCCGCGCCTTCCCGGAAGTGGAAGCCGATTCTGAACCCAAACAGGAGAAAGGTTATGTACCGGAAGCTGCTGATCGCGATTGATCCGAAAGACGACGGGGAGGGCAAGCGTGCACTGGAAGCGGCCCTGAATCTTCTGGAGGAGGGGGGCGAGTTGCACCTGGCCAGTGTCTTCAACCCGGGTGGCAGCGGTTTCTTTCCTCACGTCACCGAAGAAGCACCGGAAGACAAAGAAGAACAGGTGCGGCACCACCTGGATCTGCTGGCCCGGAAATACCTGCCCCTGAACCGGGAGGCGATCCTGCACGTGGTGGCCGGTTCGGCCGGTGAGAAACTGGTGGCACTGGCCGGCCAGCTGTGTGCAGACCTGATGATTCTGGTCTCCCGTGGCGGTGGCAGCCACTGGCCGTTGCGCAAGGCAACGGTGGAGTATGTGTCGGTCAATGCCCCTTGTGCGGTGCTGGTGCTTCCCAGTATGGAGAAAAACGAGAGCGACGGACCTGTAGAGAGCGAGTAAGGTCCTTGTTCATTGGAATCAAAAAAGAGGGAGCTGTGATGACGGTTCAGAGTCCTGGCTGCCAGTCCTGGGCCGGTTCTGTGCCGGCCCCTTTCGACTGCCATGACGGTTGAGAACCCGGTCCGTCTCTGTCTGGCTCACTTGCTGCTTCCTGAACTCTCCGACAGCCTTGCGAGCCACCCGTGCTGCCTGCTCATGATCACAGACTGGTGAAATATAGGTATTGCCGCCAAAGCGCTGCTTCTGGGCCGGCGTCATCAGCCATGGGGTGTGGATCATTTCCGCCGGGACGCCGGCCAGCTCCGGTATCCAGCGGCGGATGAACTCACCTTCCGGATCCAGTTTCTGGCTCTGCAACACCGGGTTGTAAATGCGCAGGGCGTTGATGCCGGTGAGCCCCGATTGCATCTGGGCCTGGGGATAGTGAATGCCGGGCTCGAAATCGGTAAACAGGCGAGCCAGGTGCAGTGCCGGGTCCCGCCAGTGCAGCCAAAGCTGATAACTGGCCACCGCCATCAGCATGGCCCGCATGCGGAAGTTAATCCAACCGGTGTGCTCCAGGCTGCGCATGCAGGCATCCACCAGCGGCCAGCCGGTCTGGCCCTCCTGCCAGCGATGCAGTCGCTCGCTGTTGTTTGGTCCGGTTTTCAGGTGCTCCAGTTCCCGATGCATGGCACGGAATTCCAGTTCCGGTTCATCCTCCAGCTTCTGGATAAAGTGGCAATGCCAGTGCAGCCTTGAGCGAAAGCTGGTGAGGCTTTTCTTCTTGCGAGGCAGAGTGTTGCGGTGGTCTCCGGTCTCTTTTGACTGCTGATAGACATCGCGTAGGCTGATGGTGCCCCAGGCCAGGTGAGGGCTGAGCCGTGAGCAGGCGCGAGGTGCGGTAAGCGGTGAGGACATGTTGTACTGATAACCCACGCACCGCCGTTCCAGAAACGAATCCAGCAGGGCAATGGCCCGTTCGCTGCCGCCGGCCTGACGATCCGGGCATGGGCCACCGTTAAGCTGGGCGGGTGCGGGTAAGCTCTGCGGCCAGCCGGAGGTATCCGGCGAACGAATCCCTTCGGGTGCAGGCAGGCGTGTGCTTTTGATGATCCGGTTCCAGTGCTGGTCCCAGTCGTCCCGGTTGACCAGTCGCCGAACGACACCAAAGCCCTGCCATTCGCGGAACTCAATCTGCTGGCTCTGGCACCAGGCAATCACCGCTTTATCCCGTTGAAAGGTCCAGTCCCCGCCGGTTTCCTGATGGCAGAACACCTGTGTGATGCCGTACTGCTGTTTCAGGTCATCCAGGGTTCTGATGACCTCCCCGTGAGCAATCAGCAGATCACTGCCCAAGCGTTTTAACTGTTTGCGCAAGGATTCGAGAGACTCCGCAACGAACTGCCACTGCCGGCGGGAGGTGTCCGGTTGCTGCCAGTATTCCTGCTCCACCACATACAAGGGAATCACCGGCTGCCCGGATTGCACAGCGGCGCACAGCGGGCCGTGATCCTCCACCCGTAAATCCCGTTTGAACCAGACCACGACTGCCATCAGTGCGGCCCCCGATTGCGCCGGCAACGCTCACTGCAGTATTTCACCTGGTCCCAGTCCTTTGCCCACTTCTTGCGCCAGGTGAAAGGGCGATGGCAGGCCGGGCAGATTTTCTCAGGTAAGTGCGGTTTTTTGTGCATGGGCGGTTTATGGGTTTAACTGAAAGAGGTGTGTGGATATACGTGACTGAGCTTCCAGAGGTTTTGCCATGTCCCGATTCGACGACAACATCCTGCCACCCTCGGTCCTGATCTTCGACTGGCACGGTACCCTGGTGGACACCCATGATGCCATGTTCAGCGCCATGGAGGAGATGTTACCGCAACTGGAAGAGCTGGGCCTCGTGGAGCAGTTGCTGCCTGAAGACCAGTGCCGCACCGAAGACGACGCGCGGCTGGTGCGTTACATCCGAATCTACCGCCGATTGCACCCGCGGATTCTGGCTGAGCGCCGGGTCTCCCGAACGGATATTTTCAACGCCATCTTTGGTGAGAACAAGGCTCCCAAGCTGATCGCGCATAAAGCCTACAATCAGGCTTACCGGAAGTACTTCGGCCAGGTCAAACCGTTTCAGCCGGGCGCTTATGAGTATCTGTCAGCACTGAAAGCCCTGGGTATCAAGCTGGCGGTGTGCACCAACCGCAACCGGGAGTTCCTGGACCGGGAACTGCAGATTGTCGACGAGGGCCGCTGGCTGCATTTGTTCGATGCCACCGTGTGTGCTGATGACGTCACTGAATACAAGCCGGATCCGGAGGTTATCCTCAAAGCGCTGGAAAAGCTGTCGATCCAAACGGATGAACACGCCTGGTATATCGGGGACAGTTATGTGGACATGCTTACCGCACACCATGCCGGTGTGGCTGGAGTGTTCTACAACGGTGCCTGTTGGGAGCCCGACCGGGTCAGCAGCTGGTTCACCAAGCGAGACGCCCCGACCGCTGTTCTCGACAGCTTTGAAGATCTGATGGATTTACTCGCCCTGCTGGAACGTGAGCATTCCGAAGCGTTTGTCGCCAGCCCGGCAGAGGTGCGCCCGAAACCCTTCCCGGCACCAGAGCGGCCGGAACCCCGCATTGAGCCGGACTGGCACCCGGCGGTGGTGAAACTGATTCGCCCGGCGGTGATCCTGTTCGACTGGCACGCCACTCTGGTGGACACGCTCGATGCCATGTACCACGCGGTGGATGACATGCTGCCGGATTTCCACAAGCTGGGGTTGATGGACCGGATGGTGGCGCCGGAAGACAGCAAAACCCCGGAAGATGCCCGCCTGGTGGCATACGTGCGAGAGTTCGCCAAACTGCATCCCAAGGTAAAGGCTGATCGAAAAATCTCCCGCACCGATATTTTTGAAGTGCTGTTCGGTGAGGATCAGGACGCCAAGCAGATTGCCCACAAAGCCTTTAATCATCACTACCGGAATCACTACGGCACCGTGAAAGCCTTCGAGCCCAGGGTGCGGGAAATGCTGGAAGGGCTGCGCAAGCTGGGTATCCTGGTGGGCGTGATCACCAACCGCGACCGGGAGTTTTTCGAGCACGAACTGGCGGCGGTGGAAGATACCGGCTGGACACACCTGTTTGACGTTAACGTGTGTGGTGATGATACCCCGCTGCGCAAACCCCACCCGGATCAATTGCTGCTGGCAGTGCAGAAGCTGGATTACCCACCGGACCCCAGTGTGTGGTACGTGGGCGACTCTACCACTGACATCATTGCGGCCAAACGGGCCGGTATGAGCGCGGTGTTCTTCAACGGCGCCCAGTGGGATTTGCCGTGGCTGAACCGGATTTTTCCCGGTACTCACAAACACCCGGACAAACCGGATGTAGTGGTTAACGATTTCTCCGAGTTCTGGGCTCTGGTGCTGGCCTGCGAAGTCGGGCCTCCCTGACTCTGGAAGATGTTGGTTATTCTGCCGAGCCGGGGGCGGGGGGATTGTGAAGAGCGTGTTCGATGTCGAGCCCGAGTACCAGCACGCCTTCGAGTCCGTTGTTGAGTTTATTCAGCGGCACCGGAAAGCTGACCATCACCTGGAAACGGGCGGTGGAGGCATCGTAGCGAATCGGCGAAATCCACATGTCGCGCTTTCTCTCAACGCCTCGGTCGGTTTCAAGGGCGATTTCCTGAACCTTGGGCTCGTCGCCCTGCCAGTAGTCTGAGGACAGGCGGCTCATGGCGACCAGCGCCCCGGCTTTGTCGGTCAGCAGTACCTCGGTAACGAGTGGCGAGTGGCTGGCCTGCCAGGCTGTCATTGCCCGGGAAGCCGGCAGCTCAAGTATTTCGCCAGCCAGCGGTGTCGGATGGTGGGGTGCCAGCGCTTGCCAGAGCGTGTCCTTGGTCAGGATATCGGTCAGGTTGTCATAGGTCGGCCCCTGGTAGATGGCATTGGTCAGATTGATGTTGCCGGAGAGATCAGCCATCAGTGCTTGCGCCAGCCCCTGAACCTCAGACGCTTCCTGTTCGGACAATTGCATACTGGGCATTTCACAGCCGGCAAGGTGTGCGTTAAATCCGGACAGGAAGCGAGGGTGGTCCGCAGAAAAGCGAGAGCTCACATACAGGTGCAAAGGCGCATACCGAACAAAATCAGAATTCAGTGACCAATCTACCCCGGATTTCTGGTTCTGCAGGTATTTCATGGCACGCTGATCCATCAGGGCGAGATCAATCCGCTTTCGAACCAGCAGTGCCGGAAGCTGCTCAGCCCCGGTGACCGTGATAAAGGGTTTCAGGTCATTGTTTTCCAGCCAGAGGGCTTCATTGCTGCCACCGACCACGCCAATTCTTGCAGTGCCGGGGTCCGGTTTGGCTTCAGCGGTGAAAAACCAGTGCCATTTCTCCAGGGCGACCGGGTGCGAGCGAACGGCGGATTGGTCCAGTTCCTCGGACGGCCCGACGGCATAGTAGCCGTCCACCAGGTTGCGTTCCAACGAGTAACGGGCCCGGCTTTGCGGCATCAGACTGATCCTGGCCTGAAATCCGGACTTGTCCAGGGCGCAGCGGATGGTTTCCGTGGTTTCACCGGTAACCACTGGAATCTGGGGTTCCGCATACTGGTAAGGCGGCGCCAGAAAGGTATAAAGGCTGAAGCCATGGTGGTCTGCCCTCACGCTCAGTGAGGCCATAACAAGGCTCAATCCGATAATCAGGCTGCGGGTATCCATCTGCGCACTCAAGCGTCCAGATTGCTGACAATGGTAAGAGCATAGCAGTCATAATCCCGCTTTTCCGTACCTCATTCGGCGTAGTCGGATCACAGTGTTTCGATATTGGCCAGAACCCAGTCTGCCCTTGCCCGCAGGGCTTCCCGCCGTTCTGGCTTCTGCTTGTCCCAGTTCCGGTACATCATGGTCATTCGTGGATTGTTGGCAAAATCCTCCCGGTGCCGGTCAATGAAGTGCCAGTACAGGCTGTTGAACGGGCAGGCGCGGTCTCCGGTAGCGTCCTGCACCCGGTAGTGACAGTTCTGGCAATGGTCAGACATGCGCTGGATGTATTTGCCGCTGGCGGCGTAAGGCTTGGAGCCGAGGTAGCCGCCATCGGCGTGCATCACCATGCCCAGGGTGTTGGGCAGTTCCACCCAGTCGAAGGCGTCGATATACACTGCCAGGTACCAGTCACAGATGGCTTCCGGTTTCACCCCGGCCAGAAGGGCAAAGTTACCGGTGACCATCAGTCGCTGGATGTGGTGGGCATAGGCGTTGCGGGCCGTGGCATCGATGGCTTTATGCATGCAGCGCATCTTTGTATCGCCGGACCAGTAGAACCAGGGCAGCTCCCGAGTATTGCCCAGGCGGTTTTCCCGGGCGTAACCGGGCATCAGCAGCCAGTAGATGCCGCGCACGAATTCCCGCCAGCCGATGACCTGGCGGACAAAACCTTCCACCGCATTCAGCGGTGCCCGGCCGGCGTGCCAGGCCCGTACCGCTTCTTCGCAGACCTCCATGGGCTCCAGCAGCCCGGTATTCAGGTAGGGCGACAGAATGGAGTGGAACAGCCAGTCTTCGTTGTCTGACATGGCATCCTGGTAGTCGCCGAAGCAGGGCAGGGCAAAGTCGATAAAATGGGCAAGCGCCTGGCGGGCCTGTTCGGCGGTAACGGCATAATGGAAATCATCCGTGGTGCCGAAATGTTCCGAAAAGTGCTCGTTCACCAGTTCGATCACTTCGGTGGTGATGGTATCCGGCTCCTCCCGGAACGGAGTCGGAGCAGGCGGCTTGCCGGTCCATTTCTTGCGGTTATCGGCGTCAAAGTTCCAGTGGCCACCTTCCGGCTGGCCATCTGGCGTCATCAACAGGCCGGTTTTCTTGCGCATCTCCCGGTAGAAGAATTCCATGCGCAGCTGCTTTTTGCCGTAGGCCCAGCGGGCGAACTCGTTAATGGCGCACACGAAGCGGGTATCCGGCCGGATTTCCACGGGGATGCCCAGTGTTTTGTGCCAGCGGCTGATCTGTTCGTGTAAACGCCACTCACCACATTCTGTAGTAATGACTCGCTCCGGTTGGTATTTCCGCACCAGCTCCGCTATTACCTGTTCAATAGACTGTGCCGGATTGTCCGGGTGATAGCGCTGATAGTGAACCCGCCAGCCATCCTCCTCCAGTGCATCGGCAAAGTGCCGCATGGCGCTGAAAATGAACACCAGCTTCTTCTTGTGATGGTTGGTGTAGCTGGCTTCACTGTGGACCTCGGCCATCACGACCAGGTCGTTGTCCTTGTCTGCACCCTCAAGGGCAGAGAGACGGTGGCTGAGCTGATCACCCAGGATCAGGATGAGATTGGCCATGACGGGCTCCGGCTGAGTTTATCCTTTAGAGGTAGGCAGAATACGCCATGGGCGCAAGGGTGGTTCATTGGGTATGCTGGTACACTCAGCTGATTCGCATCAAATCGTGCCAGCCGCCGGTCAGGCATAATGCGCGCTTTCCGGCATGCCGATCCTATTCGACGTTAGAGTTTTACTATGGCTTCTGATACCGCTACAGCAAACAATCTGCCCGCTTTTATCTGGGATGAGGCGCTCATCCGCCGTTATGATCTGAGCGGACCTCGCTACACATCCTATCCAACAGCGGTGGAGTTCACCCCGAACTATTCCATTGAAGACATGGTCAAGGCGGCTGGCCGCAGCAAGGCCGCTGGCGGGCCCATCTCGCTGTATACTCACCTGCCGTTCTGTGCGCACCTTTGCTACTACTGCGCCTGCAACAAGGTGATCACCAAGAAGCGCGACAAGGCCATGCCCTATGTGGAGCGGGTACTGAAAGAAGCGGCCATCCAGTCGAAACTGTTCGGTGCCGACCGCCCGGTCAAGCAGCTGCACTGGGGTGGTGGTACACCTACCTTCCTGCCCAGGGATGTGATGCAGCACCTGATGGCCGGTTACGGTGAGCTGTTTAACCTGCAGTCCGGCGACGACCGGGACTACAGTGTCGAAATCGATCCCCGGGAAGTGGACGAAGATACCCTGTCCACCCTCTGGGAGCTGGGCTTCAACCGTATCAGCCTGGGCGTGCAGGATGTGAATCCGGAAGTGCAGAAAGCGGTGAACCGTATCCAGCCCCGGGACATGACTGAGTCGGTATTGAACGAAGCGCGCCACATCGGCTTCCGCTCCATCAACCTGGACCTGATCTACGGCCTGCCGTACCAGACTCCGGAAAGCTTTGCCGAAACCCTGGAATCGGTGATCGAGATGTCGCCGGACCGGCTTTCGGTGTTCAGTTACGCGCATCTGCCGGACCGTTTCTATCCGCAAACACGGATTCAGGCCGATACTCTGCCCAGTCCGCAGCAGAAACTGACCATCCTGCACAACACCATCAATCGTTTGCTGGAAGCTGGCTACGAATACATCGGCATGGACCACTTCGCCAAGCCGGACGACAGCCTGGCGGTGGCCCAGCGCGAAGGCCGCCTGCATCGGAACTTCCAGGGATACACCACTCACTCGGATTGTGACCTGGTGTCCCTGGGTGTCTCCGCCATCGGCCAGACCGACGACGCCTACTTCCAGAACAACCACGACCTGCCGTCCTGGGAGGCGTCCATTGATGCTGGCCAACTGGCGATTATTCGTGGCGTGGGCCTGACCCGCGACGACCGCATCCGCCGCTGGGTGATCGGGCAGCTGATCTGCCAGTTCCGACTGGACCGCAAGCAGTTTGCCGAACAGTGGAATGAAGATTTTGACCGCTATTTCGCGGATGAAATAAACCGCCTGAAGCCGATGATTCAGGACGAGTTGATTGCGGATTCCGGTTCTTTGCTGCAGGTTCAGCCAGCCGGTCGCCTACTGATCCGGGCCATTTGCCAGATCTTCGATCTGTACCGCAAGGAAGGGGCGAGCCAGCGGTTCTCCAGAATTATCTGACTGGAGAACAATGAGCACAAACGCAAGAGGGCTGCCACATGGCAGCCCTCTTGCGTTGTCGTGGAGGGTTTTCTGATCAGGCCACTTTGAACTCATTGGCCAGATCCTGTAGCTGTCGGGCCAGCCGCGCCTGCTCCTGGGTGACCTCGGTGATTTCCTGGGAGCCGGTCAGGGTCAGGAGGGCAGCTTCGCTGACAGATTCCATATTACCCGCCAGTTCGCGCGTGACGGCAACCTGCTGTTCCGACGCAGTGGCAATCTGGGTCGCCATATCGGAAATGCTGTTCACGTCCATCAGAATGTCAGCAAAGGTCTGTTCCATCTCCGAGGCTTGCGCGCTGGTCTGGTCGGCCAGTTTGTGGCTGGTGATAATTGAACGGCTGGCGTTGTCGGTGATGGTCTTGAAGCCGTTGATGATATCTTCAATCTGGGTAGTGGATTCATGGGTTTGCTGCGCCAGTGTGCGAACCTCATCCGCCACTACCGCAAAGCCTCGTCCGTGCTCGCCCGCCCGGGCGGCTTCGATCGCTGCATTCAACGCCAGCAGATTGGTCTGGTCGGCCACTTTCCGGATAACATCAACCACATCGCTGATGGTCGTGCTGCGTTGTTCCAGTTCTTCGATAACCTGGTTGACGTCTTGTACTGACTTCGCCAGTTCCCGGATCTGGGAGACACTGGTGCGCAGCACCTTCTCGCCGGTCTGGCTTTTCTCCATAGCCCGGCTGGAGGCGTCCGCCACCTGCTGGGTGTTGTGAGAAATCTCCTCTGAAGTTGCCGACATTTCTTCGGTGGCAGCGGCCACCTGCTCAATCTGTTGTTGCTGGTTCTTGATCTGTGAGGAATTCTGGCCCGCGGTTGAGCTGGTTTCCTCGGTGGCTGTGGCCAGCTGTACGCTTGCCTTGTCGATTTGCAGCAAAGCCTCGCTAAAACGGCCAAACAGTTCATTGATTGCCTCGGCTATGGTGCCCGTCTCGTCCTTGCTGGAGACCGGAATCGCCTGCGACAGGTCCTTGTTGTCCATGGCGTTTCGAACACCTTCCAGCAGCTGATTCACCTGCTGATGAATGGCTCGAATAATCACGGTCATTAACAGAACCACCAGAACGATTGACGTCGCGGCAATGGCCGATGCCCAGATCAGATTGCTTCTGGCGGCATTCACGCCCGCAGTGGCCAGCGCTTCGACCTGGGAGAGCATATCAGTGCGGATGCCGTTAATGGCCTGGATGCGGTTGGTAGAGGCTGAAAACCAGTCACTGGCTTCCAGGCCGTACATACCGGAGGGGCTGCTCAGGAGCATATCTCGCTGATCCAGCATTTTTCGGTGCTCGGCGGTTTCGGGAAATGACTCAATCCGACCACGGATATCCGAATTTGCACTCAGCATGGCGATTGCGGTCTGGAAATACGCTTGCTGACGCCCTGACAGGGCTGCTATTTGCCCAACCGCAGGCAAGTCGAAGTCGCCGCTGCGCAACAGTGACGCCCCTGCAGCCCGTTCACGGCCTGCCATTTCGGCAGCTTCGGCAAGGGCAAGGTAGGCATTGATCTGCCGGGCAAGCTCGGGCTCAGATGCCCGGCGAACCATCAGGGGAAGACGATTGATGACTTCCATAATCAGGGCAGTGTAGCGGCTGCCCGACTCGGCCCCGGCCATCGTCCTGTCATCGATGTCACGGCGCAGGCCTGAAAGACTGCCAATGTCTCGCTGAAATCTGTCCAGACTGGCCTGAATGGTGCTGTCGAAGCTGGCAACTTCGGCCAGTGCTTTGATGCCTGCACGGTAGGCTGCGAGGTTCCTGTCGGTGTCCTGTCGCTGGGACTGCAGGGTGCGGGCCGCTTCACGTTCGCCATCCGATTCCCGGCTGCTGGAGAGAAATACGGCTGAACGGCCGCGTTCTTTTTGTAATGCCTCGACAAGAGGGTCTCCAAGCTCAGCCAGCTGAACCATGGTTTGAAGCTGTTGCATGTTTTCCCGATCATCCACACTACGGAAGATGCTCTGGAGCGCAAAGAAACTGATGACCAGGAGAGCCGGAAGAACCAGAGTAATCAGCTTGCCTCGCATGGAGAGGTTGTTGATAAGAGTCATGGGAGGGCCTCATCATTGAGAATGGGTTCCATTGTGGGCAAGTGTAGCAGTTCAGACCATTAGCGCCTTGGGGTACCTGAAGGGGTAGATTTCCGTGTGTAAGTGCTTGTAATGAATAGTTAATGCTTTGGTTTTAAGGGGGGTTCAGGGCTGATAAGTGCCAATGCGTAGAGTACTACCAAATGGGTAGGTTCCCTGTTTCGGTCAATCCGCTGACAAAGGTCAAGGTGGGCTAAGTCGCTGACCGGTAAGGTGCACGGCAACGTGCTCAGCGGAGAAAACCATGGAACTTGTATGCCCGGCTGGTAGCCTTCCCGCCCTTAAAACCGCCGTGGACAATGGAGCCGATGCGGTCTATTTCGGCTTTCGGGACAGTACCAACGCCCGCCAGTTTGCTGGCCTGAACTTCAACGACAAGCGTGCAGCCGAGGGCATTGAGTATGCCCATTCAAAAGGCAGCCGTGTGTTCTGCGCCATTAATACCTATCCGCAACCCGATGGCTGGGAACACTGGAAAGCCGCGGTGGATCGTGCCGCCGGCCTTGGAGTGGATGCCATTATCCTGGCCGATATGGGACTGCTGGATTACGCTGCAAACAGGCACCCGGATATCCCCCGGCATTTGTCGGTTCAGGGTTCTGCCACCAGCCATGAGGCCCTGTCGTTCTACAAGGACAACTTCGATATCCGCCGGGCAGTACTGCCGCGCGTGCTGTCTCTGGATCAGGTTCGGGGTGTGGCCAAGCATAGCCCAGTGGAGCTGGAAGTTTTTGCCTTCGGCAGTCTGTGCATTATGGCGGAGGGTCGCTGCTACCTGTCTTCTTACCTCACGGATGAATCCCCCAACACCCGGGGTGCCTGTTCACCGGCCAAGGCGGTGCGTTGGCAGGAAACCTCTCAGGGGCTGGAATCCCGCCTGAATGAAGTGCTCATTGATCGCTATGGCCCCGGTGAATCCGCCGGTTACCCAACCCTGTGCAAGGGCCGGTTTGAAGTGGAGGGCAGCGTGTACCATGCCATCGAAGAGCCGGTAAGCCTGAATACCTTGGATCTTCTGCCGGAATTGAAGGGGCTGGGTATCAGCGCAGTAAAAATCGAGGGCCGCCAGCGCAGCCCGGCCTACATTGCAGATGTTGCCCGAACCTGGCGCCAGGCCCTGGACCGGGTTCAGGCCACCCCTGACAGCTTTGCTGTAGACAGTGCCTGGAACAGCACCCTCGCCGGTCTTTCCGAAGGTGGCCTGACCACCATCGGGGCCTACCATCGCAAGTGGAAATAAGGTTTTGCCCGCTATGATGAAACTCTCTCTTGGCCCGATTCTGTGGTTCTGGACCAAGCAGTCCGTATTCGATTTCTACGCTAACGCTGCGGAGTGGCCAGTAGATACCATCTATCTTGGCGAAGTGGTGTGCTCCCGCCGCCGGGAACTGAAGCCCGATGACTGGCTCGACCTGGCCCGGGATCTGAAGGCTTGTGGCAAGAACGTGGTGCTTTCCACATTGACGCTGATCGAATCCGAAGCGGATCTGCGGCGACTTCGTCGGTTTTGCGAACAGGATGAGTTTTTGGTGGAGGCCAACGACCAGAGTGCCCTGCAGGTGGCGATCCGCAACAAGATTCCGTTTGTTACCGGCCCGTCCATGAACATCTACAACTCGGCCACCCTGAAGATCCTCGCCAGACAGGGTCTGCAGGGCTGGAACCTGCCGGTGGAACTGGGCAAGGAAACCCTGGAGCAGCTGATCCGGGAGCTGAAGGCCGACGGCCTGGATCTGCCCGCCGAGGTATTCTCCTGGGGCTTCCTGCCATTGGCCTGGTCGTCTCGCTGTTTCACTGCCCGTCATTACAACCTGCCTAAAGACAACTGCGAATTCCGTTGCCTGGAGCATCCAGGTGGCATGGAACTGCGTTCCAGGGAAAGCCAGGAACTGTTCCGGATCAATGGCATTTCCACGCTCTCCGGCTCGCGCTACGACCTGATGAGGGAACTACCGGAGATGGAGCGTATGGGTGTCAGTACCGTGCGACTGAGCCCGGAGCATCAAGGGATGGAACAAGTGGTCAAACGCTTTGATCAGGTGCGCCGGGGGGAAGTGCTGGTCGCCGACCCGCTGCAGCTGGTGGAGGCCCCGCCATGTAACGGGTACTGGTACGGCAAGCCGGGAATGGATCTGATCGTAAAGTCTGTGTAAAGCCCGTTGAGCGTTGATTGAGGTCAATAGATAGCCGATGTACCAGGAGTAGCTTGCTAGGGTACTCAAACTGCATTGGGGTTTATTGTTATGGCTCGCGTCCCGCTATTTTTCTGGGGTCTGACTGCTTTGGTCGGCGTCCTGTGGTTTGTTTCCGACAGCCTGTGGGTTTCCCCCTTCGCTTACTTTCCGTTCCGCTCTGTGTTTGTGCAGTTTTCCGGCATTCTGGCCGTAGTGATGATGGCGGTTGCGTTGGTACTGGCACTGCGTCTCCGGTCTCTGGAGCGTTGGGTTGGTGGCCTGGACAAGGTGTACCGGCTGCACAAATGGCTGGGCATTGGTTCACTGGTGCTGGCTACGTTGCATTGGTGGTGGGCCAAGGGCACCACGTGGATGGTGGGCTGGGGCTGGCTGGAGAAGCCGGCCGGCAAAGGGGCCGGACAGCAACTCGCCGGCCTGGAAGCCTGGTTCAGGGGGCAGCGGGGGCTGGCAGAAACCCTGGGAGAATGGGCTTTCTACGCCGCGGCCGTATTGATTGTGCTGGCATTGGTAAAAGCCTTTCCTTATCACCTGTTTCGTATAACACACAAACTGCTGGCGGTGGTCTTTCTGCCCCTGGCCTGGCACAGCTTTATCCTGATGAAGTTTGATTATTGGGCAGCGCCGATTGGCTGGCTGACCCAGTTCGCTGTTGTCGCCGGCAGTATCGCAGCGGTTTTACTGCTGCTTGGCTGGCCGGGCAAGGTCCGGAAGGTGCCGGGGGAGGTGGTTTCGGTAACCCGATATCCGGAGCTGAGAGTTTTCGAGTTTCTGGTAAGGGTCGAGCAGGGCTGGTCCGTCCATAACCCCGGGCAGTTCGCCTTTATTACGTCGGATGCTGCGGAGGGCCCTCACCCTTATACCATTGCTTCAGACTGGAACCCGGAAACCCGGTGTCTGAAATTCGTGGTCAAGGAACTGGGGGACCATACCCGCCGGGCCAGCCACCGGATCTGCGAGGGCATGCCGGTTACACTGGAGGGGCCCTATGGCGGTTTTGATTTTGAAGATGATTGCCGCACTCAGATCTGGGTAGGCGCGGGCATCGGCATTACTCCGTTTATTGCCCGGATGGGGCGCCTGGCCAGCAAACCGGATAATCGTACTATCTACCTGTTCCACCCCACTGCCGATGTCAGCGAGGAGGCTCTGACAAAGCTGCGGGCGGATGCCGAAGCAGCGGGCGTTAACCTGGTTATTCGATGCAGTCGTACCGAAGGCCGACTGACACCGGAGGAAATTCGCGATGCGGTGCCGGATTGGCAAGGCGCCAGCCTGTGGTTCTGCGGCCCGTTGGGCATGGCCCGGACCCTGTTCAACGAATTCCGCAGATGGGGCCTGCCTGCCCGGCGGATGCATCGGGAGTTTTTTGAGATGCGGTAAATGCGTTATGTCATGGCGGGTTTTGAATTCATAGGGGGTGAAGGCTAGGCTCAAGGACACCATTAGCCGGTTGGGAGGTTTCTATGGACATCCGCCTGAAACGAGCCTACGACCACGCTGCCCGCTCAGATGGCCCGCGTATTCTGGTGGATCGCATCTGGCCCAGGGGCGTTGCCAAAGAAGACGCAGACATTGCCCATTGGCTGAAAGGGCTTGCGCCATCTACAGAATTGCGGAAGTGGTTCGGCCATGACCCGGACAGATGGCCCGGGTTTCGAGACCGCTACTTCAAAGAGCTCAAGTCTGATGGGGCCGCAGAGGACCTGGATTTGTTCCGGCAGATCCTCAAAGAGCACAAACGCGTCACGCTGGTATTTGCCGCCAAAGATACCGACCATAATAATGCGGTGGCGTTGCGGGATTTTGCGTTGAGCGACCAGCTCTGAGGCAGCCCGCTCTCTGATTTAAAACAACTACATTTATTGGCAGTTGAACTATGCTCAAGACGGTGGTTGCCGTTTTGGGAGTCCTTCTGTGACCAATAATGTGCCGAATGCCTTCGAAATCTTCCCCTGGAACCGGAATTTCGAGACCGGCATTGATGATATTGATCAACAGCACAAGGTGCTGGTCAATATCCTGAATCGACTGGCGTGGCACTTTGCATCGGATACCTCCGAGTTAACGCCCGATCAGATTCTTGATGAGTTGCTCACCTACGCGGCGTTTCATTTTGAATACGAGGAAGCGATCTGGAACAAAACCCTCAGTGAAGCAGCGATGGCGAAAAGCCACCGCGAGTCACACCAGATGTTTTTTGCGCAGGTTGAGGAGCTGCGCAACAGCCGCGAACCTCAGGAAGAGGTGTTAACCAGACTGTTTGACTTCCTCACACGCTGGTTAGCCTTCCATATCCTCGAATCAGATCGCCGAATGGCTCTGACGGTTGAGTTGGTTCAGCAAGGCCTGGAAGTCAGTGAGGCAAAAAACCGGGTCGATGCAGAGCTGAGCGGTTCCGCCTCGGTGCTGGTCAACGCGCTGCTGGAAATTTACGGAAAGCTTTCATCAAGCACGATTCAGTTAATGCGGGAGAAAATGGCCCGCTTGAGGGCCGAAGACGAGCTGTCCCGAATACAGCATGAAAGGCTGAATCAGGCCCTGGAAGAACAAGCCCGAGAATATCAGCACCATCTGGAAACGCTCGCTTATACCGATGCCTTGACCGGCCTCTGGAACCGAAACGGCATCGTCCGACGAGTTCGTGAATACCTTGCAGATGAAGTGAGAGCTGAGAACTCGGCAGCCCTGGTGTCTATTGATCTTGATAATTTCAAGGATCTCAACGACTGTCTGGGAGAAGATGCGGCAGACCGAATGCTCGGCTTGCTGTCCCGGCGGTGGCTGGATGCGATCCCGGCGGATGCCTGCCTGGCGCGAACAGGTGGTGATGAGTTTGCATTGTTGCTGCCGGATGCCAGCCAAGCCGAGTCGCGGCTGGAAGCTCTGCGTTTGACGGCCAGTCAGCCTTTTGAACTCGACGGTGTTGAGGTTTCTGCGGGGTTTACGGCTGGTGTTGTCCTGTTTCCGGATGGCGCCGTTGAGGACGCAGACAGCTTGCTGAGGCAGGCGGATAATACCCTGTATCGGGCAAAACACGAGATGCGCAGTGGCTGGCTGTATCTTGATGCCGGCGAGCGGAGCCAGTATCGAGCCCGTCAGTTGTTACTGGAGGACATCCGCAGGGGGCTCAACCAGGATGAGTTCCGGCTTTATTTTCAACCCAAGGTTAATCTCCGGACTGGAGAGGTTTTGGGCGTTGAAGCGCTGATCCGGTGGCAACATCCCCGGGAAGGGCTGCTCCCTCCGAGTTACTTCCTGCCGGCGATTGAGCATCACACGCTGAATATTCAGGTTGGTGAATGGGTGTTGAGAAACTCGCTGCTGCAGATACAGCGCTGGGAGCAAGAGGGTGTCAGGGTCAATGTCAGCGTTAACATCGCCGCTAACCATCTTCAGTCTGATCACTTTGCCGGGCACCTGCAAAAAATCCTGTCTGGCTTTCCGGGGGTTGACCCTGTCAGGCTAGATCTGGAAATCCTGGAAACCGCTGCACTTGGGGATTTGGACAAAGCCGTACAGACCATTGCGGATTGCCGTGAGCTTGGGGTGACCTTCTCCCTGGATGACTTTGGTACTGGCTACTCATCGTTGTCTTATCTCAAGCGCCTTCCTGTCGATACTCTGAAAATCGATCGGGAGTTTGTATCCGGCATTGAGGATGACAGTGAAAACCTGTCAATTCTTCAGGGGGTGATCGGTCTGTCGCGGGTTTTCGGGAAGCAGGTGGTTGCGGAGGGCGTGGAAAGTGTCAGGCAAGGTGAGATTCTGCTGAGCCTCGGGTGCGAATGCGCTCAGGGATTTGCCATGTCTCCGCCCATTGAAGCGCCCCTGATCCCTGCCTGGATTAACCGTTGGAGAACGTTCCCGGAATGGGCGCTTACCAGGGTTTCAGAAAATCCCTGAGCCGCAGATGCCAGTCCAGGCTGTCGAGCAGGTTTTTCAGGGCCAGCCCCAGTTCAGTATCCCCCTCGATAACCAGCCGGCGCTGGAAGAACAACTGATCGGGGTCTTGCTTTCGTTCCGCCAATGTACGGAATGCACCAACGGACCCCCGGATAGTGGCTTCACCAGGACCGTTCAGCACCCGCAGGCGCCCGGCCCAATAACCGAGGGTAATGCCTGGCTGGCCGCCATTGATTTCGAGGCGGATTCGACGGCCCTCGAAATCGTCGAATTCACCTTCTGCAATGGCGTCCGAGAAAAGCCGGTTGAGGGGCGCTTCCGCTGCCAGTTGTTTCAGGGCGACGGGCATTCGCTGATCAATGCCGTTCAGGAGTGGCACCGGTGACGGGGCATACTCCCGGATCACGGCTAGGGTCTGGCCCGCAAGGGGATTGTGCTGGAGTTGATTGCTCAGGCGTTGCAGCTGCGCGAACCCGGGTGGTGTGGGCAATTTGCCGAAACTGGGCAGGGTAGGCAGCATGGCAGGCTCTCCTGAAATCATGAAACAGACAGGGAGAGCCTACCTCAAACCGCAATAAACGGATTTGATATAACTCAGGGGAATGAACAGTCAGCCCTTGTGCAAGCCTTCCTCGACCGCCCAGACGGCGACTTCCACCCGCGAGCGCAGGTTCAGCTTTTTCAGCAGGTGCTTGACGTGGACCTTGACAGTGCCGTCACTGATGTCGAGTTTACGCCCGATCATCTTGTTGGACAGGCCTTCGGCAATCAGCCGGAGAATATCTTTCTCCCGCGGCGTCAGGCTGTCGAAGTCGGGACGGCTGGTCTGCTGCGGTTTGTTGGAACGCAGGGCTTCAGCCAGCAGGGTCGTGAGGCGGTCACTGATCACCATCTTGCCCACCGCCGCCTGGTGCAACTGGGCGATCATGTCCTCGGGCTCCATGTCCTTGAGCAGGTAACCGTCGGCGCCCGCCCGCAATGCCGCGACCACATCGTCTTCCTGGTCTGAGACAGTAAACATAACGATGCGCGAGCTGACATTCTGTTCCCTGAGCTTTCTCAGGGCTTCGATGCCGTCCATTTCCGGCATGTTCAGGTCCATCAGGATCAGGTCCGGCTCCAGCTCGGTGGCCAGACGGATGCCATCGGCGGCATTGCTGGCTTCGCCGATCACTTCCATGTCGTCTTCCATGCCGATCAGCTGTTTGATGCCCTGGCGCAGCAGCGGGTGGTCGTCGATCAACAGAATGCTTGCGGGTGTCTCAGACATTGTTTCTCTCTTTTGTCCTGCGCTCGGCTCAGGCCGGCGTAGTTTCCGTTGGAATCAGGTTGCGGCTCTTGGGTACGAATGTTAGCGCGACTTCCACGCCGCCTTCATCCCTGTTTCGCACATTGACCTTGCCGCCGAGTGTGCGGGCACGGTCCTGCATGATAATCAGGCCATAGTGGTTCACGGGCTGGTCGCCACCCGGTAATCCCCTGCCATTGTCCTGTATGCTGGCCCGCACTTGTGGTGAATCGAACACTACTTTTACAGCTATGTCAGTGGCATCGGCGTGTTTGACGGCATTGGCCAGCCCTTCACGAATGATCTGCAGGGTGTGGATTTCCTCATTGGGCGACAGCGTCTGGGGCGGCAGGTTGTATTCAAACGCTACCGGTTTACCGAGGCGCTCTGAGAATTCGTCGATGGTTTTACGCAGGGCAGTCGCCAGATCAGGCGTATCCAGTTTCAGCCGGAAGGTGGCCAGTAGTTCCCGCAGCTGGCGGTAGGCGCTGTTCAGGCCAGTGCTCAGTTCATCCAGGATGTCATCGTGGATGGGCTTCTGCTCGCCATCAATGTTCAGCCGGCGCAGACGGGTCACCTGCATTTTCAGGTACGAGAGCGATTGTGCCAGGGAATCGTGTAGCTCCCGGGCAATCACCGTGCGTTCTTCTGCCAGCGTCAGCTGTTGTTCTTCGGTGATCTGTTTTTCCAGGAAAATGGCAGTTGCCAACTGGTCGGTCAGGGTCTCCAGCAGGCGGCGCGAGGTCTCCGGTAATCCTTTTTCAGCCGGATACCAGACCTCCAGTGTGCCCAGCAACTGCCCGGGAGTTCGGATTGGCAGCAACAGCCGCCGGCCATCATTATTTTCCAGCGGCATCTCATCATAGACCTCGGGGGTTACCAGACAGGCATTGCAATGGTGATCCCGGCAATAGAAGGGGCGTTTGGGTGTGGCAGTGGTAATGGCCTCCACCGGTTCTGCCGATTCCTTGTCATGCAGGAACAGGCGGATGGGACCGATGCCCAGCAACTGCTCCAGATCCTGCAGCATCGGGATGGCGCCACTGCACAGATCATGATTGGCGAACAGCCCTCGGCTGGCGGAGTGCATTACTTGCAGAGCCGCATGGCTGATTTCAAGTTCCTCGGTTTTCTGCCTGGCCCGGCTTTCAAGCTCGTAGTAGGTCAGCGCCAGTTCACTGGTCATCTGGTCAAAGGCCTGGCCCAGTTGTGCCAGCTCATCGGAGCCTTTGAGATCGGCTTTGTGGCTGAAATCCTGTTCGCCCACGGCGGTGGCAATGCCCACCAGTTTCCGCAGCGGCCGGAGAATGCGGTTTTTGAGGTCCAGAAACAGGGCGAGAACAATCAATACCGAGAACACCATGCTGATGATCTGGATAAGGTGCAGCAGGTCGATTCTGGCCTCGGTGCGTTGTTCCAGCATGGAGACCAAGCGATCCACTTCTACCGTGTAGCTCTCCACTGTCGTGATCATTTCGGCGGATAGAGGGGCGCCAGTCTGGTGGCTCTCCAGTGACGGCCTGAGCTGATTGGCCCAGCCGTATTCCACGGTTTTATATTGTTCGACGAGGGGATGATCATCGGTGCGGGGAATGGAACGGATGATGGCGGGATCCCTGAGCCTGTCCTCGTACTCCTCAATGCGTTGATCAAGGGTGTCAGTGTTTTCTACGGGATCTTCAGAGGCCGATCTTGCCGCCAGTTGGAATGCTCCCATACGCAGTGAACCGGCAAGGTTGATAGCAGTGGCATTGCCCTCAATGCTGTTGGACACAGCCAGAGTGGTGGCCATGCTGACAATGGCCGTCAGCACGATGGCGCCGATAACAACAGCCAGTCGATTTACTAGCGGGCTTCTGGAGGTCATGGATAGCTTCAAGGCTCGAGGGATGTGGATAGTGACAGGCAGCAAAATTATCGTGGAAAACGCGCCGTCGTGATACCTCCTTGAGGATAGTCAATTACCCCAATGGTTTATAACCCATCATAGCCTTTGACCCGTGTTCAGGCAAAAGTCGAGACTAAAGAATGGGATTCAGGGAGCGTGTAATGCAATCGGAACGGGATGAAGAGAGGTTAGCATCTCTGGCAGTAGTGTTGCCGTTGGCGCTGACCGGCTTTGTGGTGGCTGCCGGTTGCTGGACACTGTTTGCGGTTGCCGGCGTGCATCTCCGAGCCGACCTGGGTCTGAGCAGTTTGCAGTTTGGGGTTCTTCTGGCCATGCCCATGGCGGTCAGCGCCATACTTGCGATTCCGGCCGGGCTTGCGGCGCAGCGATATGGTGCCCGTGAAGTCATGCTGTTGTGTCTGTGCGGTCTTGCTGTGTGCATGGGGATACTGCTGCTGACAAACACCTACATTGGCTACCTTATTGCCGCCGCCGGACTGGGGCTGGCGGGCGGCTTCTACGGCGCCGGTCTGCAGTTTGTGGTCAGCCATTGCCAGCCCAGGCGGCTGGGTCTCGTGCTCGGGGTTTTTGGCTCCGGGGTAACCGGAGCGGGTTTCAACTATTATCTGGTGCCGCTGTTCCATGAGGCGTTCTCCTGGCAGGGCGTACCTCTGGCCTACCTCATTACCCTGCTTCTGGTGATCGCGCTGTTGATTATGCTGACCGACGCCACGGGTGAAGAAGACGAAAGCCGTGAACGATCAGCCAGAGAAATTCTCGGGGTGATCCGGCAGGGTCGGAATCTACCCCTGTGTTTGTATTTCGGTGTGGTTGCCGGCAGTTTCTTTGCGCTGGCGTTGTGGCTTCCGGATTTCCTCTCAGGCCAGTATGGTCTTACGCTGGATTCCGGGGCCCGCCTGGCGCAATGGTTTGTCATTCCCGGTGCGGTAGCTCAGGTGGCCGGCGGAGGCTTGTCCGATCATTTCGGTTCCGCCCGGGTTGCGACGCGGGCACTGGCGGGTTGTCTGATGGCACTCGTGGTGCTGTCTTATCCCCCCATGACTTTGTTCATTACCGGCGTGGAAGAGGAGCTGGTTGTGGAGTTCGCTCTGCCTGTTGTCCTTGAAAGCACGTTGGTCGTGATTCTGGGGGTGGCCATGGGCACTGCTATGGGGTCCCTTCAGCGTATGGTGATTCTGGCCAACCGACAGGAAGCGTCCCTGTTTGCCGGTGTATTGCTGGTCAGCGCCTGTGCCGTTGCGTTTGTCCTGCCAGTTGCGTTTGGTGGCTTGAACCTGTGGCTGGGCGTGCGTACGGCCGTATTCATGATTCTCTTCCTGTTGCTGAGTGTCAGCCTGCTGCTTTTCTCCCGACATGCCCGCAGAGAGGAGCGAAAGATGCTTCTCCAACCCGGGTTATAGGTCGCCTACCCACAGGGTGGTACACCCGGGTTATGTGGTAGTAACCACGCAGATTTCAGGGGTTTGATCCCACACAATGGTCTCCATTCGGAACAACGATCCGGCAAACGGGTTGATGGAGAGAGAGACCATGAGTCATTTGATCGACAAACTGAACTACTTCAGGAAGAAGCGCGAACCCTTCGCCAACGACCACGGCGAAACCCACGACGTGAGCCGGGACTGGGAAGACGGCTACCGTCAGCGCTGGCAGCACGACAAGATCGTGCGCTCCACCCACGGCGTCAACTGCACCGGCTCCTGCAGCTGGAAAATCTACGTCAAGAATGGCTTGGTCACCTGGGAAACCCAGCAGACCGATTACCCCCGCACCCGCCCGGATCTGCCCAACCACGAGCCCCGCGGTTGCCCCCGGGGCGCCAGCTACTCCTGGTACATGTACAGCGCCAACCGGCTCAAGTACCCGCTGATGCGCAAGCACCTGCTGAAGCTCTGGCGTCAGGCCAAGGCTCAGCACAGCGATCCGGTCGAGGCCTGGGCCTCGATTGTCGAAGACCCGAAGAAAACCGCCGAATACAAGCCCCGCCGGGGCATGGGCGGTTTCGTCCGTTCCAGTTGGGACGAAGTCAACGAGCTGATCGGTGCCGCCAACGTCTACACCGCCAAGAAAGTAGGTCCGGACCGCATCATCGGTTTCTCTCCGATTCCCGCCATGTCGATGGTGTCCTACGCCGCCGGCAGCCGCTACCTGTCGATGATCGGTGGCGTGTGCATGAGTTTCTACGACTGGTACTGCGACCTGCCGCCGGCATCGCCGCAGACCTGGGGTGAGCAGACCGACGTGCCCGAGTCCGCCGACTGGTACAACTCCGGCTACATCATTGCCTGGGGCTCCAACGTGCCCCAGACCCGGACTCCCGACGCTCACTTCTTCACCGAAGTCCGCTACAAGGGCACCAAGACCGTCGCCATCACTCCGGACTACGCCGAAGTCTCCAAACTGTCCGACGAGTGGCTGAATCCGAAGCAGGGCACCGACGCCGCCCTGGGCATGGCCATGGGCCACGTGATCCTGAAGGAATTCCACGTTGACAAGCCCAGCGACTACTTCACCGACTACGTGCGCCGGTACACCGACATGCCCTACCTGGTCATGCTCGAGCAGCGCGACGATGGCCGGTACGTGCCCGGCCGTTTCCTGCGTGCCAGCGACCTGGTCGACGGCCTTGGGGAAGAGAACAACCCCGAGTGGAAAACCATCGCCATCGACGGGGCCACCGGCGAGCTGACCGCGCCCAACGGCTCCATCGGTTACCGCTGGGGTGAGAAGGGCAAATGGAACCTGAAACAGCAGGCCAAAGGCAACGACGTCAACCTGCAGCTGTCGCTGGTCGAGAACCACGACGACGTGGTGGATGTGGCCTTCCCGTACTTTGGCGGCATTGAACACGACCACTACAACCACGTGGAAGTCAGCGACACCCTGACCCACAAGCTGGGTGCCCGCACCGTCAAACTGGCGGACGGTTCCGAAGGTCGGGTGGTAACCGTGTTCGACCTGATGGTGGCCAACTACGGCATCAGTCGGGGCCTGGGAGACGACGATGGCGCCACTTCCTACGATCAGGTCAAGCCTTACACCCCGGCCTGGCAGGAGAAGATCACCGGCGTCCCCGCCGAGAAGGTGATCCGCATCGCCCGCGA
Source organism: Marinobacter sp. bablab_jr008 (assembly GCF_016464145.1). Classification (NCBI taxonomy): domain Bacteria; kingdom Pseudomonadati; phylum Pseudomonadota; class Gammaproteobacteria; order Pseudomonadales; family Marinobacteraceae; genus Marinobacter; species Marinobacter sp. bablab_jr008. The sequence continues at coordinate 484,223 of NZ_JACDWW010000059.1, read as the reverse complement.
GTTCGCCGACAATGCGGACAAGACCAAGGGCCGCTCGATGGTGATTGTCGGTGCCGGTATGAACCACTGGTACCACATGGACATGAACTACCGGGGCCTGATCAACATGCTCATCATGTGTGGCTGCATTGGGCAGAGCGGCGGTGGCTGGAGCCACTACGTCGGCCAGGAGAAACTGCGCCCGCAGACCGGCTGGCAGCCGCTGGCGTTCGCGCTGGACTGGCAGCGTCCGCCCCGGCACATGAACTCCACCTCGTTCTTCTACGCCCACTCGGGTCAGTGGCGCTACGAGAAACTTGGCGTGGATGAGATCCTGTCGCCGCTGGCCGACAAGTCCAAGTTTGGTGGCAGCCTGATCGACTACAACGTGCGGGCCGAGCGCATGGGCTGGCTGCCGTCGGCACCGCAGCTCAACCGCAACCCGCTGACCATCGCCGCCGAGGCGGAAAAGGCCGGCATGGAGGTGGCGGAGTACGTCGCCAAGTCGCTGAAAGACGGCACCCTGGCGTTCGCCAGCGAAGACCCGGAAGCGCCCCAGAACCACCCGCGCAACATGTTCATCTGGCGTTCGAACCTGCTGGGTTCTTCCGGCAAGGGCCATGAGTACATGCTCAAGTACCTGCTGGGTACCAAGAGCGGCTTGCAGGGCAAGGATCTGGGCCAGGAAGGTGGCGCCAAACCGCAAGAGGTGAAGTGGCACGACCAGGCCCCGGAAGGCAAACTCGATCTGCTGGTGACGCTGGACTTCCGCATGTCCACCACCTGCCTGTATTCCGACATCGTGCTGCCGACGGCCACCTGGTACGAGAAAAACGACCTCAACACCTCGGACATGCACCCGTTCATCCACCCGCTGACCGCCGCCACCGACCCGGCCTGGGAAGCCCGCAGCGACTGGGAAATCTACAAAGGCATTGCCAAAGCCTTCTCCAAGGCGGCCGAAGGCCACCTGGGCGTGGAGAAGGACGTGGTGACCCTGCCGCTGCTGCACGACGCGCCGGCCGAACTGGGGCAGCCGTTTGACGTCAAGGACTGGAAGAAGGGCGAGTGCGACCTGATTCCGGGCAAGACCGCGCCCAACTTCATCACCGTCGAGCGCGACTACCCCAACACCTACGCCCGCTTCACCTCGCTTGGGCCGTTGATGGACAAGCTGGGCAACGGTGGCAAAGGCATCAACTGGAACACCGAGAAGGAAGTGAAGTTCCTCGGTGACCTGAACTACACCCACAGCGAGGGCGCCAACGCCGGCCGGCCGAAGATCGAATCCGCCATCGACGCGGCGGAAGTGATCCTCACCCTGGCGCCGGAAACCAACGGCCAGGTTGCGGTCAAGGCCTGGGCGGCGCTGTCCGACATCACCGGGCTGGATCACACCCACCTGGCGACCAACAAGGAAGAGGAAAAAATCCGCTTCCGGGACATCGTGGCGCAGCCGCGCAAGATCATCTCCAGCCCGACCTGGTCGGGCCTGGAAGACGAACACGTGTCCTACAACGCCGGCTACACCAACGTCCATGAGCTGATCCCCTGGCGCACCCTGACCGGTCGTCAGCAGTTCTACCAGGATCACGAGTGGATGCGGGCCTTCGGTGAAAGCCTGCTGGTATACCGCCCGCCGATCAACACCAAGGCGGCCGCGCCGATGCTCGGTGCCAAGCCCAACGGCAACCCGGAGAAGGCACTGAACTGGATCACGCCGCACCAGAAGTGGGGCATCCACAGCACCTACAGCGACAACCTGCTGATGCTGACTCTCTCTCGCGGTGGCCCGATTGTCTGGCTCAGTGAAGACGACGCCAAAGAGATCGGGGTGGCAGACAACGACTGGATCGAGCTGTTCAACGCCAACGGCGCTATCGCCGCCCGGGCGGTGGTGAGCCAGCGGGTGATGCCGGGCATGGTGATGATGTACCACGCCCAGGAGCGGATCGTGAACATTCCGGGCTCGGAAGTCACCGGCACCCGGGGCGGTATCCACAACTCGGTCACCCGGGTGTGCCCGAAACCGACCCACATGATCGGTGGCTATGCCCAGTACTCCTACGGCTTTAACTACTACGGCACCGTCGGTTCCAACCGCGACGAGTTCGTGGTGGTCCGCAAAATGAAGAACGTCGACTGGCTCGATGGCGAAGGCAACGACGATGTACAGGAGGCAGTGAAATGAAAATCCGTTCCCAAGTCGGCATGGTGCTGAACCTGGACAAGTGCATTGGTTGCCACACCTGTTCCGTCACCTGTAAGAACGTCTGGACCAGCCGGGAAGGCATGGAGTACGCCTGGTTCAACAACGTCGAAACCAAGCCCGGTATTGGTTACCCGAAAGAGTGGGAGAACCAGGACAAGTGGAAGGGCGGCTGGATGCGCGACAGCAACGGCAAGATCCGCCCGCGCATCGGCGGTCGTTTCCGGGTGCTGGCGAACATCTTCGCCAACCCGGACCTGCCCGAAATCGACGACTACTACGAGCCGTTCGACTTCGACTACCAGCACCTGCACACCGCCGGCGACAGCAAGCACCAGCCCATTGCCCGGCCACGCTCGCTGATCTCCGGCCAGCGCATGAAGAAGATCGAATGGGGTCCGAACTGGGAAGAAATCCTGGGCACCGAGTTTGCCAAACGTCGCAAGGACAAGAACTTTGACCAGGTGCAGGCGGATATCTACGGCCAGTTCGAAAACACCTTCATGATGTACCTGCCGCGCCTGTGCGAGCACTGCCTGAACCCGGCGTGTGTTGCCAGCTGCCCGAGCGGTGCCATCTACAAGCGGGAAGAAGACGGCATTGTTCTGATCGACCAGGACAAGTGCCGCGGCTGGCGGATGTGTGTCTCCGGCTGCCCGTACAAGAAGATCTACTTCAACTGGAAAACCGGCAAATCCGAGAAGTGCATCTTCTGCTATCCGCGTATCGAAGCCGGCATGCCCACCGTGTGCTCCGAGACCTGCGTAGGCCGGATCCGCTACCTGGGTGTGCTGCTGTATGACGCAGACCGCATCGAAGAAGTAGCCAGCACCCCGGGCGAGCACGAGCTGTACGAGAAGCAGCTGGAAATCTTCCTGGACCCGTTCGACCCGAAAGTGATCGAACAGGCGAAGAAAGACGGCATCCCGATGAACGTCATCGAAGCTGCCCAGCAGAGTCCGGTCTACAAGATGGCGGTGGACTGGAAGCTGGCCCTGCCGCTGCACCCGGAATACCGCACCCTGCCGATGGTCTGGTACGTGCCGCCCCTGAGCCCGATCCAGTCTGCGGCAGAAGCCGGCAAGGTTGAGTTCGACGGCGTACTGCCGAAGATCGAGAGCCTGCGGATCCCGGTCAAGTACCTGGCGAACCTGCTGACCGCCGGTGATGAGAAGCCCATCGTACTGGCCCTGAAGCGGATCATGGCCATGCGTTTATACAAGCGCGCCGAAACCGTGGAAGGCAAGGAAGACCTGCGAGCCCTGGAAGCGTGTGGTCTGACCAAGGCCCAGGCCGATGAGATGTACCGCTACCTGGCCATCGCCAACTACGAAGACCGTTTCGTGATTCCCACCAGTCATCGTGAGCTGGCCAAGGAAGCCTTCCCGGATGCGACCGCTTATGGCGAGCGCGGCGGTTGTGGCTTCAGCTTCGGCGATGGCTGCAACGGTGGTGACAGCGATTTCAGCCTGTTCGGCGGCAAGAAGCAGACCACCAGCATGGTCAGCAAGCTGGCGACCGTGAAGCAGGTTGACCCGAAGCAGCTGCAGGACTGAGGAGGCCGCGATGCAACTTTTGAAAGTACTGGCGCGGGTACTGGAGTACCCCACCGAAGAACTGCAGCAATCCAAAGACGCCCTGGTCGCCGCTGTCCTGGAGGACAGCCGGCTGCCGCGGCAAAACAAGGAACAACTGCTGACCTGTATTGATCGCCTTTGCGATGGTGACCTGATGGATCTTCAGGAAGCCTACGTGGGCACCTTCGACCGGGGCAGGGCCACCTCCCTGCTGCTGTTCGAGCACGTGCATGGCGAATCCCGCGACCGCGGCCAGGCCATGGTCGACCTGATGGAGCAATACCGGGCCAACGGCCTGGAAATTGATGCCAAAGAACTGCCGGATTACCTGCCGCTGTTCCTGGAATACCTCTCCACCCGCCCCTGGGAGGAAATCCTGAACTGGCTGGAGGATATTCACCACATTCTGGGGTTGCTTGGAGAGCGCCTGTACCAGCGTGAAAGCCTCTACCACGTTGCGATGGATTCCCTGCTGGTGTTGTCCGGCCGCAAGGCCGACCGCCAGGAACTGGCGCAGCTCGTTGCCTCGGAAGAGCGCGACGACACCCCCGAAGCACTGGACAAGGTCTGGGAAGAGGAAATGGTGAAATTTGTGGATGACCAGGGCAGCTCCTGTGGCACCGGTGGCGTGGTTGGACAGCGCCGCCGCGAACTGGAACAGACCCAGACCATTCACCTGAGTGATCAGCTGATGACGGACGCAACGCCCCGTCCGGCAGGGCGCGCCTGAGGCGCAGGAGGAAAAGACAATGTCCTATATCAACACACTCTTGTTCGGAATCTATCCCTACATCGCCCTGCTGGTACTGTTTGTCGGTACCTGGGCGCGTTATGACCATGGCCAGTTCACCTGGAAAGCCCATTCCAGCCAGATGCTGCGCAAGAAAAACATGGTGATGGCCAGCGTGCTGTTCCACGTCGGCGTACTGGTGATCTTCTTCGGCCACCTGGTGGGTCTGCTTACTCCGCACTGGGCCTACGAGTGGATCATCACTCCGGGGCAGAAACAGGTGATGGCGATCCTGGTGGGCGGTATCGCCGGCGTCATGGCCATCATCGGTGGCGGCATGCTCGCCTGGCGTCGTATGACCGACCCGCGGGTTCAGGCCAGCAGCACCTTCGCTGACAACATGATCATCATCATTCTGGTGGTTCAGCTGGTCCTCGGGATGCTCACCATCCTGCCCACCATGGGCCACCTCGACGGCAGCACTATGCTCAAATTCTCCGCCTGGGCCCAGGGCGTGTTCACCCTGGAAGGATCTGGCATCGCCGCCTACATTGCCGACGTGCACTGGATCTACAAGGCCCACATCTTCCTGGGCCTGACCATCTTCGTACTCTTCCCGTTCACCCGACTGGTGCACATGCTTAGCGTGCCAGTGGAGTATTTCGGGCGGAAGTACCAGGTGGTTCGCAAGCGCGCCTGAACGGATACAGCCACCCTCTCTTTCCGGGAGGGTGGCTGGCAAACTGATTGACGGAGAGTCGCACCATGCAACTGATCCCAACCGGCGAAGCCGGCAAACCCAGAAACCAGTTCCCGCCGGTCTATGTGGGTGAGACTCTCATCCACGAAGACGACATCGCCCGGGAAATGCAGCACCATCCCGCGGAAGAGCTGGCGGAAGCCTGGCACGAAGCAGCCAGAAGCCTTGCCATCCGTGAATTGTTACTGCAACAGGCCAGCCGCCTGAACCTGGACAGCATCGTAGACGAAGAAGACCGGATAGCCCGGGTGCTGGAACTCGAGCTCAAAGTGCCAGACCCGAGCGAACAGGACTGCGAACGCTTCTACGCCGCCAATCCCGGCCGCTTCTGCAGCCCTACCATCATGGCCGTTAGCCACATATTGCTGGCTGCCGCTCCGGATGATATTGAAGAGCGCATGCGTCAGGAAGAAGCTGGCCGACAGCTGCTGTCTGCCCTCCTGGACGGCCGCTCGCAGTTCAACGAATTGGCTAAACAATATTCCGCCTGCGAATCCCGGCACCAGGGCGGCAGCCTCGGCCAGATCAGCAAAGGCCAGACCGTCGAAGAATTCGAACGCCCGGTCCTGAGCCTGAACGAAGGCCTCCATCCCGAGCTGATCGAAAGCCGCTATGGCTGGCACATCGTTCGAGTAGACCAGCGAATCAACGGCGAACTGCTGCCTTATGAACATGTAAAACCCCAGATTCGCCAGTACCTGAGCGAAAGCGTGACCCGCCGGGCATTCCGGCAATATCTCCAGGTGTTGGCTGCGGAAACCGGTGTGGAGGGCGTCGATCTGGAGCTGCCGGATTCACCCTTGATGCAGTGACTGCTTGGTTAGCAAAGCGAATAATTGAGCTAAGTCAATTACCCAGGAATAACCGCAAGGATACCCCCATCGGGGGAGCGATTTTTCATCAGTATCCTTCTAGTATTTAAAATAAGATTTTGAATGCATGAATATGCAGAGAGGGTACAACCATGGCCATGACACAAACTGCTGAACAGCGATATACCAAGCCGGTGCTTGTCGCCATCAACAAACCACTTGATGAAGAAGACAGCCTGGAAGCGCTTCGCAGCCATGCCCTGTTCTGCAATCTGCGCCCGAAAGACCTCGATAGTCTGATCCAGCAATCGCGCCGGCTGAGACTCGGTCACCACCAGCTGCTCTACCGTCAGGATATGCCGGCTCATCACTTCTTCTTTGTGATTTCAGGCCGTCTGCGTCTGTATCGCCTGGATTCCTCCGGCGTAGACCGAACCCTTGACAGTATTGCACCCGGGGACTGTTTTGCCGAAGTCATGATTTATGCCAATCCGCCCAGGTATGCATGCTACGCAGAGGCCCTGAAGTCCAGCGAAGTGCTCATGATCCCGGTTAAAGCTTATCGGGAATTGCTGGATCGGAATCCCGAGTATGCCCAGGCGGCCCTGAGCCACTACGCCATGCGTGCGGTGTCCAGATTCCACGATCTTGAGATCATGACTGTCCAGAATGCCCGGGATCGTTTGATTCGTTACCTCATTGATTTGCTGCCGAACGGCGCGGAGGAAGGTGGCGAAGTCGAGTTGCCGTTGCCCAAATGCCTGGTGGCTTCACGCCTGGCCATGCAGCCCGAGACTTTCTCCAGAATACTGGCAGATCTCAAATCCAATGGTTTGATCAGAGTGAATCGCAGCAAGCTCTTTATTTCCGACCCTCAGCGGCTGATCGCGATCAGCCAATAGCCTCCCCGGGCCTCAGGGTCCGGTTTTTTTAAAGCCTCGAATAGCAGGGGATAGACATGATCAGCAGTTACCAGGACCTTGTTCAAGCTAGCAGGAAAGAACCGGAGCCCCAGCGCTTCCTGTTTGTATTCTGCAAGGCGGAGCTGCCAGACGACGCCTCGGCTGCCGAACGCGCGGCCTTTGAACGAGGCGAGGGTGGGGCGCTGACACCGGTGATCTGTGTCGATAAAACCCCCGATGAAGCGCCGTATTTTGACCTGCTGGCGGAGGAATCTCGGACCACGGGTCAGGATTGGGACATGGTCTTTGTTGCGGCCATGTCCGGCCGTGGCGGCATTGCACCTTCCAGCGACGAAGCCCAGCAACCCATGACCATGATGGTGGAGAGCATCCGCATGGGCCATTTGGGTAACTACCTGCCACTCAACCGCTCGGGTGAGGCAATCAGTCTGGGGTAAGCCTTGGCTGATTGCCGGTACCACGGCCTATTCCTATAGAGGTATTTGATTTTCCTCAAATTTGAACCACCCTTGCTGTAGTCCATTGGATCCTGGGAGTTGTAGTGACAAACGTAATCCGCTCTGCGCTGTCTGTATTGTTGATGTTCGCAGCCGCTCTGGTATGCGCCCAGCCTGTCTCAGAATACAGCCCCCCCGCCGGGCGCCAGGTCATCGAAAAAGCCTTTCCGAACGCCACAGAACTCCAGCCCATGGACGGCAATCGTGCCGTTCAGGAAGTGTATGCAGGTGACGAACTTATAGGCTACGCCTACCAGTCCCTGGATTTTGTCCAGACCCCCGCCTATTCCGGCAAGCCCCTGAACGCCATGGTGGTACTTGACACCACTGGCGAAATTCGCGCCGCGAAAGTCATACATCATGATGAACCGATCCTGCTGGTGGGTATTCCCGAGAGCAAGATGCATGAGTTCACCGACCAGTACACCGGTCTGAAAGCCGACCAGCGGGTGACCGTTGGTGGCACGTCTACCGAGCGCAAGGTGGCGGTGGATGGCCTGTCCGGTGCCACGGTCACCGTGATGGTCATCAACGAAGTCATCATGCGTACCGCCCACCGTGTGGGGGTTGAAATCGGCCTGATTGAAGGTGGCGAAAGCAACCGGCCGCCCATGGCCAACGTGAACATGGAACAGTTTCAGGAAAAGTCCTGGCAGGAGTTGACCGGTGATGGTTCCATTCGCCGTCTGATGCTGACCAAAGGGCAGGTCGACGACTCGTTTGTGGGCACCCCCGCCGAGGGTATCGAAACCGCAGACGCGGACGAACGCGATGACATCCTGATCGAGCTCTATGCTGCTCATCTGGATGCGCCGACCATTGGCCGCAACCTTCTGGGTGAAAATCAATACCAGTGGCTGATGTCTGAACTCCAGGACGGGGAACATGCCATCGCGGTGATGGCCAACGGTGAATACTCCTTTAAAGGTTCCGGCTACGTACGGGGCGGGATTTTTGACCGGGTGCAGATCCGCCAGTTTGGCGACACCTTCAACTTCCGGGATCTCGATTTCCACCGGCTCAGCGATGTCTACGCCGGGGGCATGCCCGAGTTTTCGGAAATGGCGATCTTTATTGTGCGCCAGCAGTACAACTTCGACCCTGGCGCGCCCTGGACGCTGGAACTGACGGTCAAGCGCCAGACCGGTCCGCTGGACAGTGAATTCCAGGTGTTCCCTCTGGAGTACCAGTTACCAGACCAGTACTACACCCGCCCGGAACCGGTTCTGACCGAGGAAGAGTGGCTTGAAACCCAGCCGCTGTGGATTCAGGTGTGGTACCAGAAGCAGTTCCAGATTACCGTGCTGGGGCTTGGTATCGCTGTGCTGCTGTTCATCCTGTTCTTCCAGGACTGGCTGGTACAGAAGCCGAAGATGATGCGCTGGATTCGCCACGGCTTCCTGACATACACCCTGTTCTTCATTGGCTGGTACGCCCTGGGTCAGCTTTCCATTGTGAACGTGCTGACCTTCGTGAACAGCCTGATCAGCGGTTTCAAATGGGAAACCTTCCTGATCGACCCGATCATGTTTGTGCTCTGGGCCGTGGTGGCCGGCATCGTCCTGCTCTGGGGACGGGCGGTGTATTGCGGCTGGCTGTGCCCATTCGGGGCCCTGCAGGAGTTGATCAACGAAATCGCCCGTAAATTGAAGGTACCTCAGTACACCGTGCCTTTTGCCTGGCACGAGCGCCTTTGGGCTATCAAGTACATCATTCTACTGGTGCTGTTTGGTATCTCCCTGGAATCCATGGCCACCGCCGAGCGCATGGCGGAAGTGGAGCCGTTCAAGACCGCCATAACCCTGCACTTTGACCGCACCTGGCCATTCGTGACCTACGCCGTGCTGTTGCTGGTGGTCAATATCTTCACCCGCAAGGTGTACTGCCGCTACCTGTGCCCGCTGGGTGCCGCCCTGGCGTTGCCCACCAAACTGCGGGTGTTTGACTGGCTCAAACGTCGCAAGGAATGCGGTAACCCCTGCCGTCTCTGCGACAAGGAATGCGAAGTCCAGGCTATCCATCCGGATGGACACATCAACTACATGGAATGTCACTACTGCCTGGATTGTCAGATGACCTATTTCGATGACCACAAGTGCCCGCCGCTGATCGTGAAGCGCCGTGGTAAGCGCCGTGGTCATAACGCACCCGGCCACCCTGAGGAAATTCCGGTGGTGCAGGTGAACTGAGTAGTCCCGAGGAGCCAACCATAAGGCCCCGGAAAGCCATGAGAAGCAATAACCGCCATAACCAATAACGGAGTTGGATGCTATGAAAAAAAGAGATGATCTGACCAAGGACACGCCGGAGGTTTCCGAAGGTGGTCTGAGCCGTCGTCGCTTTATGGGTGCGGCTGCGCTGGCAGGTGTCGCTGGTGCAACCGGTCTGGGCACCTCGGTCATGTCCCGTGAGACCTGGGCTGCGGCTGCTGAAGAAGCCCGCAACAAGGCTCACATCGCCCCGGGCGAACTGGATGAGTACTACGGTTTCTGGAGTGGTGGTCACCAGGGCGAAGTGCGCGTGCTGGGTGTGCCCTCCATGCGTGAACTGATGCGTATTCCGGTGTTCAACGTGGATTCCGCAACCGGCTGGGGCATTACCAACGAAAGTAAGGAAATCCTGGGCGGTGACCAGCAGTACCTGAATGGCGACTGCCACCACCCCCACGTTTCCATGACTGATGGTCGCTACGATGGCAAGTACCTGTTCATCAACGACAAGGCCAACACCCGGGTTGCGCGTATCCGTCTGGACATCATGAAGACGGACAAGATTACCCACATTCCGAACGTACAGGCCATCCACGGTCTGCGCCTGCAGAAAGTACCCAAGACCAACTACGTGTTCTGTAATGCCGAGTTCGTCATCCCGCAGCCCAACGACGGCACGGATTTCAGCCTGGAGAACAGCTACACCATGTTCACCGCCATCGACGCGGAAACCATGGATGTGGCCTGGCAGGTCATCGTTGACGGTAACCTGGATAACACCGATGCCGACTACACCGGCAAGTATGCTGCTTCTACCTGCTACAACTCAGAGCGTGCAGTAGACCTTGCGGGCACCATGCGCAACGACCGCGACTGGGTGGTTGTATTCAATGTGGAGCGCATTGCTGCAGCGGTAAAAGCTGGTAACTTCAAGACCATCGGCGATTCGAAGGTGCCGGTTGTCGACGGCCGCGGAAAATCCGAGTTCACCCGCTATATTCCGGTGCCGAAGAACCCGCACGGTCTGAACACCTCTCCGGATGGCAAGTACTTCATTGCCAACGGCAAGCTGTCACCAACAGTATCCGTGATTGCCATTGATAAACTGGACGACCTGTTCGAAGACAAGATCGAACTGCGGGACACCATCGTTGCCGAGCCGGAGCTGGGTCTCGGGCCCCTGCACACTACCTTCGACGGCCGCGGCAATGCTTATACCACGCTGTTTATCGACAGCCAGGTGTGCAAATGGAACATTGCCGATGCCATCAAGCACTATAATGGCGACAAGGTGAACTACATCCGCCAGAAGCTGGACGTACAGTATCAGCCGGGCCATAACCACGCTTCGCTGACCGAATCCCGCGATGCCGATGGCAAATGGCTGGTGGTTCTGTCCAAGTTCTCCAAGGACCGTTTCCTGCCGGTTGGCCCGCTCCATCCGGAGAACGACCAGCTGATCGATATTTCCGGCGAGGAAATGAAACTGGTTCACGATGGCCCTACCTATGCCGAGCCGCACGACTGTATCCTGGTACGTCGTGACCAGATCAAGACCAAGAAGATCTACGAGCGCAACGACCCGTACTTCGCCAGCTGTCGTGCCCAGGCTGAGAAGGACGGTGTGACTCTGGAATCCGACAACAAGGTGATCCGTGACGGCAACAAGGTGCGTGTTTACATGACCTCCGTTGCGCCGCAGTACGGTATGACCGAGTTCAAGGTGAAGGAAGGTGACGAGGTAACCGTATATGTCACTAACCTGGATATGGTTGAGGATGTGACCCACGGTTTCTGTATGGTAAACCATGGCGTGAGCATGGAGATCAGTCCGCAGCAGACCGCTTCCGTGACCTTTACGGCAGGTAAACCAGGGGTTTACTGGTACTACTGCAACTGGTTCTGTCATGCCCTCCATATGGAGATGGGCGGGCGGATGCTGGTTGAGAAAGCCTGATCGTATAGGCGCTGATCAGGGGCCCCGCTTTCGGGGCTCCTGATTGCTTATCACTATCTCGAGATCTATTGATGTATCAAACTTTGCGTTATGGAGTGGCCCTGTCAGTCGCTCTGTTTGCGCTGACCGCCACGGCGGATCTTCAACAGGATCTGGACGCTCTTGAGCCGGGTTCTTCGTTCCAGCTTCCCCCGGAAACATTGTCGCCGCTGGCTGTCAGGGTGCCGGGCGTTACTGTGGCCTGCGCACCGGAAACGGTGATTGATGGCGGCGGGCAGGGCAATGCGGTGGAGATTCTTGCGGAAAAAGTCACCTTTACCGGTTGCCAGGTACGCAACTGGGGCAAGGATCTGAACCAGCTGGATGCGGGCATATTCGTCGCCCGGGAGGCCGAGGGTGCGGTGGTCAGCAACAATCGGTTGCAGGGGCCTGCATTCGGGGTTTGGCTGGATGCAACGCCCAATGTGACCGTAAGCAACAACCATATTCGGGGTGATGTCAGCCTGCGGTCCCAGGATCGGGGCAACGGTATTCACCTGTTCAATACCACGGGTGCGCTGATTGAAGGCAACGATATCAGCCAGACCCGCGATGCCATTTACATAGAGACCGCGAACCGAAATACCATTCGCGGCAATGTGATGAGTGACCTCCGGTACGGCATTCATTACATGTATTCGATGCATAACCTGTTGGAAAACAACGTCACGCGGGGTACGCGTACCGGGTATGCGTTGATGCAGAGCAAGTACCTGAAGGTATTCAATAATCGTTCCGAGAATGACGAGAACTACGGCATTCTGATGAACTTCATCACCAACTCCGAGTTGCGCAATAACGTGGTCACCGGAGTGTCCCAGGGTCAGAGTGCCGGAGTGATCATTTCCGGTGCCGAGGGTAAAGCGGTGTTTATCTACAACTCGCTGTACAACACCTTCGAAGGCAATTATTTCGGCCACAGCAATATCGGTATTCATCTCACTGCGGGTTCCGAGGAAAACCAGGTGTTCAACAACGCCTTTGTGGAAAACCAGCGCCAGGTGAAGTATGTGGCCACCCGCACCCAGTCCTGGGCCGAGGATGGCAAGGGCAACTACTGGAGTGATTATCTGGGCTGGGATCGAAATCAGGACGGCCTGGGTGATGTGCCCTATGAGCCGAACGACAACGTCGATCGGCTGCTGTGGAAATATCCGGAGGCCAAGGTACTGATGTTCAGCCCGGCGGTGGATACCCTGCGTTGGGTGCAGGATGCTTTCCCGGTAGTGAAGTCTGCCGGAGTGAGCGACCCCCACCCCTTGATGCGAATTCCCGACCACCTGCAATCGGAGATCCGATGAACTGTTTTCGACTGGAGAACGTCAGCCACCGTTACGACAAGGCCACGGTGCTGCACGGGGTAGATCTTCGGCTGGAGCCGGGGGAAATTCTGGGCCTGTTCGGCCACAACGGCGCGGGTAAAACCACCTCGATCAAGCTTATCCTGGGCCTGATGCAGCCCACCGAGGGCAAGGTTTCCGTGCTGGAAGGCTCGGCTGGCGATCCCCAGGTAACCCAGCACATCGGCTACCTGCCGGAGAACGTGATGTTCTACCCGCAGCTGACCGGCCGGGAGATTCTCAGCCACTTTGCCCGCCTCAAAGGCGCACCGCTGAAGCAGGTGCCTGAACTGTTGGAGCAAGTGGGCCTGGGAGACGCCATGGACGCCCGCACCAAAACCTATTCCAAAGGCATGCGTCAGCGTCTTGGCCTGGCTCAGGCCCTGCTCGGCAAGCCCAGGCTGTTGATGCTGGATGAACCCACCGTCGGCCTGGACCCGGTTGCAACGGCGGATCTGTACCGTTTGCTGCGCCAGCTTCGGGATGAGGGGGCCGGAATCGTGCTCTGTTCGCATGTACTGCCGGGGGTCGAACCTTACATCGATCGCGCGGCGATTCTGACCGAAGGCGCCCTGAAAGCGTCTGGAGACCTGCCGTCGCTGCGGCGACAGGCGAACATGCCGGTCACCCTGACCCTGCAGCCTGCCACGAGCCTGTCGGCGTTGGAAAAAGCCATTGACCAGGCCGAGCAGCGTGCCGGATTGATGATGAAAAGTGAAAACGGGCGATTGCGGGTAGACGTGAGACCCCAGGAGAAAATGGAACTGATCAAGACCCTGATGGCCTCCGGCGAAGTGGCAGACCTGGGCATCCATCAACCCAGCCTCGAAGACATCTACGTGCACTTTATCGGCTCGGGTGGTCTGGCTCACCGGGGAGGAAACCAATGAACGCCATCTGGACCATCGCCCGTAAGGAACTGAGCGACAGCTTCCGCAACCGCTGGCTGGTTGCCATCTCCCTGGTGTTCGCCACCCTGGCACTGGGCATCGCCTGGTTCGGTGCCGCCGCCTCCGGGCAGGTTGGCTACGCCTCCACACCCGCGACCATTGCCAGCCTGGCCAGCCTGGGTATCTTCCTGATTCCGCTCATAGCGTTGCTGTTGGCATACGACGCCATCGTGGGGGAAGAAGAGGGCGGCACCCTGTTGCTGCTGATGACCTACCCCCTCAGTAAAAGCCAGTTACTGCTGGGTAAATTCCTCGGCCACGGCCTGACCCTGGCGCTGGCCACCATCATCGGCTTCGGTGTGGCTGGTATTGCCATTGCCGTGTTGGTGGAAGATGTTGCCATTGCCGCCCTGGCAGTGGCCATGGGGCGTTTTGTGGGCTCCACGGTTTTGCTGGGCTGGGGCTTTATCGCACTGGCCTACCTGGTGAGTGTCCGGGTCAGCGAGAAACCGGTCGCTGCCGGACTGGCCCTGGCCATCTGGTTCTTCTTTGTACTGATCTTCGACCTGATGCTGCTGGGCACCCTGGTGGCCAGCGAAGGCAAACTGAATCCCGAACTGCTGCCCTGGCTGCTGATGCTCAACCCCACTGACATCTACCGCTTGCTCAACATCGTTGCCTTCGGCGACAGCGGTCAACTCAGCGGCGTACTCAGCCTGGGTACAGACCTGCCCATCGGCGCGGCGGGCCTCTGGCTGGGCCTGATCCTGTGGTGTGCCATACCCCTGGCCGGCGCACTGTTACTGTTCAAAAACCGACGAATCTGACCCTGACCGGAGACATACAAACATGGCAAACCCAGCAACCAAATGGCTCATCGCTGCTTTCACAGCCACTCTCCTGGCCGGCTGCTCCGGAGATGAACCCGAGATCGTTGAAAAACCCGACCCGGTACACTTTGAATCCGGCGACGAATGCCATGTCTGCGGCATGGTCATCACCAACTTCCCGGGCCCAAAAGGCCAGGCCTTTACCGAGCGAGAACAGAACATCCGGAAATTCTGCTCCACCAAAGACATGTTCGCCTGGTTCCTGCAGCCGGAAAACGAAAACCGGGATCACACCCTCTATGTCCACAACATGGCCGAAAGCCACTGGGACAGCCCGGATGACACCCACCTGATCGACGCCCGCGAGGCCTTCTACGTGGTCGGCTCAAACCTCAACGGTGCCATGGGCCCAACCCTGGCCTCGTTCGCCAACAAAACCGACGCCACAGACTTCGCGGCCGAGCATGGCGGCAACGTACTGGCGTTTGCCGACGTCACGCTGGAGCATCTGAATAATGGTATGACGATGCACGATATGAGCGGGATGGATGATATGGCTGGTATGCACGATGCAGATGAAGCTGGTATGGCTGATGATCACAGTAGCCATGGCGCGGGCCATTGAAGTGGCTACCCTAAAACCAAGGTCGCAAGGTCTTATGCTCGAATTACAGGTCTTCAGAGACTATATCTCCAAAGATTGAGAGAGTGGGTGAGGGTAGGTTTTCCAAAAATTTGCGGAGCCAGGGATGGCGGAGCAGAAGCGACACAGGGAAGTGCCGTAAGGAGCGTTTTTTGGAAAACCTATCCTCACCCGCTCCAACTCCGAAGCTGGCAGGCCAGGTCAGCCGCCAGTCATATTCATAAACCGAAGAATCTGCACATCCCCATTGCTGGAAAAATGATGCCGCTCCGGCTTCAGATCCATGGCCTTGATGATCGCCTCCTGCAGCTTGTCATCCGTCACCGGATGCCCCCGCAACACCCGGCGAAGATCCACTGAATGCTCATTGCCCAGGCACAGCAGCAGCCGCCCCTCCACCGTCACCCGAACCCGATTGCAGGTCGAACAGAAATTGTGGGAATGCGGCGAAATGAACCCGACGCGAACCTCGCTGTCCGGCATCCGGAAATAACGCGCTGGGCCGCCGGAATCCTCAGTTGCCGGAATCAGCTCATGGTGCCTGCGGATAATGTCGCGCACCTCCTCACTGGTGCACAGCGCCAAACCACGGTCATGCTCTGAAATCTCCCCGAGCGGCATCTCCTCGATAAAGCTGATGTCCACCTGCTTTTGACGGGCAAACTCAATCAGCTCCGGAATCTCCTCGTCGTTGCGGCCTTTCATCACCACCGTATTCAACTTGATACCACGGAAACCGGCGTCCCGGGCAGCATCAATGCCATCCAGAACCTGGCTGAGATTACCGGTGCGGGTAATGGCGCGGAATTTGTCAGCGTCCAGAGAATCCAGACTGATATTGAGACGCTGCAAACCGGCCTTGCGCAATGATTCCGCCATGGTGGGCAACTGACTGCCGTTGGTGGTCATGGCGAAGTCACGGAGGCCATAAGTGCCGACTTCGCGTACCAGCTCCAGGATATCGCGGCGCACCAGAGGCTCTCCGCCTGTCAGCCGGATCTTCTCCGTGCCCAGAGCAACAAAGTTCCGTGCCAGCCGGGCGATCTCTTCAAGCGTCAATACCTGTTGGCGCGGGAGAAAGGTCATGTCTTCCGCCATGCAATACACGCAGCGGAAGTCACAGCGGTCGGTCACCGACAGGCGAACATAGTTTACTGTGCGGCCAAAGCGGTCTGTCAGTCGGGTCTGGGGCATTGAAGCCAGGTCCTGTTGCAATATCACCATGAGTTTAGGGCAAGTATGGCAAAGCGCGCGGCGGATTCCGATACCCCTCGGGGAGTATCTCCCGCGACCTTGCAAAGCCATCGGTCTTCCTCTATAACATTTAAATAAAATATATGTTAAAAAGTGGAGCGACACCAATCGCAATGGTGTTGTCAGTTTAATACCCATCAAAAGCCTGGGAGACTGCTATGTGGTTCTACGAGAAATGGCTCGCTCGCGCTAATGCGGGTGTTCTGGTCAGTGTGCTCGGATTACTGTTAACCGTTGCTTTGGCATATCCTCTAGCGGCCAGATTGCCAATCGCGGTTCAGATACTCGCCCACATGGGAACGTTAATCTTCGCAGTCGGGGTGAAAATCGCGTATGTCGCCCGCTTGGCGTTCCTCAGTAAACTGGGAAGACCTGTGCACTGAATCACGGTAGAATAGATGCAGTTATGAACGGTCAAGAGGCCCACGCCATGGGCGCACAGCCAGGTAAAACCGGTTTCCGGATTCTTGCGTATATGAGTGTGGGGTTGGCGGCAGCGGGTGTGGTTTTGCCGCTTTTGCCAACAACCCCTTTTGTTATTCTCGCGGCCTTTTTCGCCAGCAAGAGTTCCCCGGCCTTTGCCCGGTGGTTGGAAGAGCACCCGACGTTCGGCCCGGCGATTGAAGAATGGCGCGCCCGGCGTGCCATTCCACGCAAAGCCAAGTTGCTGGCCTTTGCCATGATGGGGCTGAGCTGGAGCATGCTGGTCTGGCTTGGATCGCCGGTTCTGGTACTGGCTGTCTCGGGGCTGTTTTTACTGGGTGTTGCCGGCTATATGCTGAGCCGGCCATCCTACTGATGTTTTTCGGTCATTTTGGAGTCATGAATGCACATCACCCGTTATACCGATTACTCACTCAGAGTGCTGATCTATCTGGCTGCAGAGGGTGATCGTCTGGCGACCATTCAGGAAATTGCCGACAGCTACGACATCTCCAAGAATCATCTGATGAAGGTGGTTCACCAACTCAACAAGAAAGGCTACATCGAGACTATCCGTGGCAAGAAGGGCGGGATGAGGCTGCATATGGCGCCGCAGGATATCAATATCGGAATCCTGGTGCGTGAAACCGAGCAGGACCTCAGTATCGTGGAGTGTTTTTCCTCCAAAAATGCCTGCAAGATCACTCCGGTATGCGGACTTAAATCCATGTTTGGTGAAGCCCTGAAAGCCTTCCTTGAGGTGCTTGATCGATACACGCTCGCCGACGTGATTCAGGACCACCACCGACCACAGCTGTTGCGACTGCTCCAGATTGCTTGATTGCTGAACTGACGCACTGCTGTATTTGCAGTGCGTCAGACCTCCCAGGCTTCAAACGAGTATCCAGAGTTATACGTTTACGGGGTTGGCGGATCTCCGTTCCGGCAGTGAATATCGCAGGACTCTCTGCAACACAGTTTTATACTGGCTCATAAATGAGCCCGTGTTGTAGTGAATGCCGTGTTTGCGACAGATTTCCTGCACCCGCTCGGAAATCTCAGGATAGCGGTGCGCTGGGAGATCCGGAAACACGTGATGCTCGATCTGATAGCTCAGGTGTCCACTCAGAATGTGCAGCCAGCGGCCACCCGTGAAGTTGGAAGAGCCGGTAAGCTGGCGCAGATACCAGTGGCCCTTGCTCTCACCTTCGCATTCCCGCTCTGTAAAGGTTTCTGCGTCCTGAGTGAAGTGACCGCAGAAAATCACCGTTGAGGCCCAGAGGTTCCGGATCAGGTTAGCCCCGACGTTGCCGGCCAGCACGATAGGGGCCACTGGTAGAGTCAGCAATGGAAAGAAGACATAATCCTTGAATGCCTGGCGGCCGCCTTTACGGAAAAAGTCTTTCAGGAACGGCACTTTCTCGCGCCAGGAAATCTCCCGGCGACGTAGCTTCTCGGTTTCCAGTTCATGTAAACCTACACCCCACTGAAAGAACACGCTCAGCAAGATGTAGTTGATGAACTGCAACGTGTGCCAGGGTTTCCAGGGCTCTTCGTCGCTCAGGCGTAGCACCGCATAACCGTAGTCCCGGTCTTTGCCGATGATGTTGGTGTAGGTGTGGTGCTCGTAATTGTGAGTCCGGCGCCAGGATTCACTGGTGCACACCGTATCCCACTCGTAGGTCTGTGAGTTGAGGGTGGGATCGTTCATCCAGTCGTACTGGCCATGCATCACGTTGTGGCCAATTTCCATATTCTCCAGAATCTTGGCCACGCCGAGGGTGGCCGTTGCCGCCACAAACACCGGCGGAATAAAGCCGAAGGGCATCATCACCCGGCCGCCGACTTCAAGGGCGCGGTGCAGGCGAACGATCTTGCGAATGTAGCGGGCATCCCGCTCGCCAAGATCGGCCAATACTTCATCGCGTACTGTATCCAGATCTTTCTGAAGCTCGTTGAGCTGTTGTTCATCAAGTTTGATCATAAGGTCTCCTTGCGGCTGTATGAGGCCGCGCTCGAATTCTGTGTGTCAGGCTTCCAGAGTCACCGGGCCACGGGGTACGGAAATGCAGAGTTGAACGCTTTCCTCTCCGGGACCGGAAGCTTTACCCGTCAGCCGGTTAATCACGGTGCCGCTGGTTTTTCGGCAACTGCATTGGTGGCAAATGCCCATGCGGCAGCCGTATTGAGGTTTGAGGCCCGCGGCTTCTGCGATCTCCAGCAGTGTGGCATCGCCGGAAGAGTCCACATTGAGGTCCGCGCGGGCAAAACTCACCTCGCCGCCGAGTGTTTCATCACCCAGAGGGGAGGAAACCGGAGGGGCGAAAAACGTACAGTGAATCTGTTCTTCGCCGAGACCGCGCTGGTAAAGCAGGTCATTGGCGAGATCCATCAGCCCGCCCGGTCCGCACAGATAGACCTCGCGGGCCTTCAGACCGGGCACGGAATCCAGGTCGGCGTCGTTGAGGTAGCGCGGCTCGTCGGTTTCGTGGGTGCATATAATACGTACCGAGAGTGCCGAGTATCTTGCCGCCAGTGCTTCCAGTTTTTCACTGGCGATCACGTCCTCCTGAGTGCGAACAAAGTAGAGCAGCGTGACCGGTGCCCGGAAGTGCTCTGCCGCCATGGTCTCCAGCAGGCTTAGAATCGGCGTAATGCCGCTGCCCCCGGCAATAAACAGCACCGGTTTGGGCATGGCTGGCATCAGAAAGTCGCCAAAGGCTTCGGTCAGGCCCAGTACCGCGCCTTCTTCCAACTGATCATGCAGCCAGTTGGTCACCAGCCCTCCTGGCAGGCGTTTGATGGTCAGTGTGACCACGCCGTCGTTCTGCCAGAGCAGGGGGGAGCTGGACAGACTGAAGGTGCGCTGGCGTCGCACACCATCAATATCTACACAGATGTTCACGTGCTGGCCGGCATGAAAGCCACTCCATCGGCTGGCAGGCCGGAGCACAAAAGTCTTGGTGTCGTGAGTCTCGACCAGAATGCGCTCTACCCGTGCAGGTGTGTACGCTTGTATCCACATGGGATTGATGGCCTCCGCCAGTGGATCAAAATAACTGGCAGGGTTGCTTCGGTTCAGTAGCTGTCGGCCAAGCCAGTGCATGGCGCGGGTCTGGTTCATTTTTGCCAACATATATTTTCTCCAAGGTTTGTACCTGATCGTTGGTAACGATGTGTACACTTGTTCACTTATGTGTACGACTGTACACAGTGAGGGTTGTCGTAACAATCAGGGGGGCGCTTCGTTGGCTCGAAATGACAAGTTTTGCGGACTTTTCTTCCGTCAGATGTGTACACTTGTTACCGCAACAATCGTGATAGGAAGACCATGGCAGACAGAACGAAACGCAGGCCCGGCGAAACCCGAGAGAAGCTGATGAACGCAGCGCTGACTCTGGTGGGCAAGGGGCGACACTTTGCCAGCCTGGGTATTCGGGAAGTGACCCGGCAGGCCGGCGTGGTGCCAACGTCGTTCTACCGTCACTTTCGCAGCATGGACGACCTGGGTTTGCAGCTGGTGGACGAGCTCGGGCTGGTCCTCAGGCGGATGATGAGGGAGGCCCGGGCCAACGTGTTGCAGGCCGACAAGTTGATTGAGGAATCGGTGGGTATCTTTGTGGCCCATGCCCAGGCCAACCGCAGTTTTTTTCTGTTTATGGCTCAGGGGCTGGCAGGCGAGAGCCGGGCCGTTCAGGAAGGGATTCGCAGCGAGATGCGGTTTTTTGCCAGCGAACTGGCCAATGACTTACGCCGGCTCCGGCTCATGGAACACCTGAGCGATGCCGATCTGGAGTTGACCTGTGATCTGGTGGTGCGCACCGTCGCCTTCAGTCTGACCGATCTGCTCAGCATTTCCGAAGACGACGATTATCAGATCGGCCAGGTGCGAAAACGCACCACCCGATTCCTGCAGATGATTTTTGTCGGGGCTGGTCACTGGCAAAGCGACTGACCCCGTCCTGGGTTACTTGCGGGTTCGGGCGCGCTTCTTCTTCGGCGGCAGTATCAGCGATTCCAGCTCATCCAGAGCCTCACCGGTATAAACCGCCAGTTTCTGCATGCTCGGCAGCGTATCCCGACAGCCGGTAAAACCGAAATTCAGCGATCCGGCATAGCTCAGGCAGGTGATGTTCAGTGCGCCGCCGTGAGCAATCAGCGATACCGGATACATGGCCTCAAGCCGGGCACCTTCATAATACAGCGTGCCTTCCGGGCCGGGCACGTTGGAAATGGTCACGTTGAAAACCGGCCGCATCCTCCCTCCGAGACCTGACATCAACTGCAGAATGTAGGGTGACATCAGCAGCATGGTGTACTGGGTCAGGGCACTTTTGGGAAGTTTCTGCAGGTGCTCCTTGGCCCGTCGGGTCGAGGTTTTGATCTGTTGCAGGCGGTTCAATGGGTCAGCTTCGTCGGTGGCCAGCGAGGCAATCATGAAGCTGATCTGGGTGCCCGTACCCTCGTCGTCTGCCGGCCGGATATTCACCGGTATACCAGCCGTCAGCGGGGTGTCGGGCAGATTGTTCTGCTCGGCCAGAAAGCGACGCAATGCTGTGCCACACAGGTAAAGCACGATGTCATTAAGGGAACCGCCGGAAGCATGGGCCAGGTTTTTCAGCCGGTCCAGTTGATAATGTTGGGTGGCGAAACGTCGCTGCGCGGTAACCCGGTGATTGAGCACCGAAACCGGGCCTGTGAAGGGCGCGGTCAGTCCGTCTTCCGGGTGTCGAACCGAATGCACCAGGCGATTGCCGGCCTGCCACAGCCTGGGGGCCATGTCTGCCTGGAGCTTCAGAGCGTCCATGGCCTGGGAAACCGCTGCGGGCACGCTGGCCTCTTTGTCGGTTTTTGCACCACGGCGTTGGTGTGGGCGTACCGTCCAGGGCGGTGGCATATTGCAGCGTTCGGGATCGGTGGTGAGTACCCTTTGCATCAGCCGTACGCCACTGATGCCGTCAATCATCGAGTGGTGCATTTTGGTGTAAAGGGCGAACCGGTTGTTTTCCAGGCCTTCAATAACGTGGCATTCCCACAGCGGCCGGGAAAAATCCAGGGGATTAGAGTGCAGCCGGGATACCAGAATACCCAGTTCGCGCTCACCGCCGGGGCGGGGCAGGGCTGAGTGCCGTACGTGATAATCCAGATCGATATCCTTATCGACTTTCCAGGCCGGGGCGATCACACGCCCGAGGAAACCGGACCAGGCCAGTTTGTATCCCCAGGGTGGTGCCACATCGCCGGCTTCTTTCATTCGAGTGACCATGTCACGCAGGAAGGTTTCTGGTGCGCCTTCAGGCAGTGAGAAAATCTGAAGCGTACCCACATGCATCGGGGTGTCTTCAGATTCAACCGCCAGCCAGGAGGCATCCAGGGTTCCGAGACGTTTCATTCCTTGTCATTCTCCGCCAGTCATTTGTGTTTTGGTTGTTTCCTGCAAGTATACTGATATCCGCAGGTGCACACGATCAAAACCGGGATTGGGCTCCCATCTTTTTGCAGGGTTTAACGGTTACATAATGTCGCGAACCCATGCTCCCGGTGACAAGGTTCGTGTGCTAATTTCTACGGCCATAGAAACTGATAACAAAAATATTCGGAGGCTTTGTGGAATCCAGCCCGCTGATCTCGGCAGGTTTGCCGATCGCGTTGTTCATTATCATGATCGGTATCGGTATGACCCTTACCCTGAGGGATTTCCGCCAGGTGGCGGTGTATCCGAAGGGCATGATTGTGGGCACCTTCGCCCAGATTCTCCTGATGCCGGTGGTGGCGTTCGGGCTGGCCTGGCTGTTCGGCGTGTCGCCGGCCATTGCCGTTGGGCTGGTGATCATTGCGGCCTGCCCCGGGGGTACCACATCTAACCTGTTTGTGCTTCTGGCCCGGGGTAATATTGCGCTTTCCATCGTGCTGACGGTCTCCGCCAGCCTGATCACCATTCTTACCCTGCCACTGTTTACCAACATGGCGCTGCAGCATTTCATGGGCACGGAAGAGAACATCTCGCTGCCGGTGGGCAAGACCATTGCCATGCTGGTGGTTATTGTTCTGCTGCCGGTGGCCATTGGCATGCTGGTGCGAACCCGCAAGCCGGAGCTTGCGCGCAAGGCCGAGAGCCTGGTCAGCATCTTTGGTGGCATCGTGCTGGCGGTGCTGATTGTGGCGTTGCTCTATGGCGTTCGGGACCAGATGTGGGATCTGCTCAAACAGGCAGGCCCCTCCACTATTGCCCTCAATGTCGCCGGTATCGCCCTGGGCCTGCTGGCGGGCAGGGTGGCCGGACTGACCCAGCGGGAATCCCTGGCGGTGGCAGTGGAGCTCGGTGTGAAGAACGGCACCATTGGTTTGATGGTCACCCTCACGTTGCTGGAGTCCAGCACCATGTCGATTCCCGCTGCCGTTTACGGTGTGCTTATGTTCCCCATTGGCTTCCTGCTGGCAATGTATGGCCGGAAGGTGATTCCCAAAAGCTACGTGGCACATGCAGCTGGGGAAGCCTGATTGATGAAGTTTCTGAACGGTGTGACGTTACTGCTGGTTTATCAACTGACAGGCGAGATTCTGGTACGACTTCTCGGGCTGCCGATCCCGGGGCCGGTGCTTGGCATGGTCATGCTGTTCGTTACCTTGATGATCCGAGGTAGTGCCCCGGATTCCCTGAGCGAAGCCTCCAGCGCGTTACTGAGCCATCTGTCTCTGCTATTCGTGCCTGCGGGCGTGGGGATGATGACGCATTTCGGGCGTATAGCGGATGAGTGGCTGCCGATCACCCTGGCTCTGTTTCTGAGCACGGTGATCACCATGGTTGCCACGGCGTTGATTATGCAACTGACGACGCGCTGGTTTGTCCGTTCCGTTTCAGAACAAGGTGGGCAGCATGAATGAACCGGGTTTGCGCGACATCTGGGTCTACCTGTCGGCGTCGCCACTGCTAGGGCTGACCATTACTCTGGTGGCCTACGGGCTGGCCTACCGACTCTATCTGAAAACACATTCCAACCCGCTGGCCAATCCCGTCGTTACTTCGGTGGCGATGCTGATTCTCCTGTTGTTGGCAACGGGCACCTCATACAGCGATTACTTTGAGGGCGGTCAGTTCGTGCATTTTCTGCTGGGGCCGGCAACGGTGGCACTGGCGGTTCCTCTGTATCAGCAGTTTCGACGGCTCCGTCAACTCTGGTTGCCGGTCGCGATATCGTTGATCAGCGGGGTGGTTATTGCTGCTGGCAGTTCGGTGGGCCTGGCAAGGTTGTTGGGGGGTTCCCTGGAAATCCAGATGTCGCTGGCGCCTAAATCGGCAACGGCACCGGTGGCCATGGGTATTTCCGAGAAGATTGGTGGTTTGCCGTCGCTCACGGCGGTGCTGGTGGTGTTGACCGGAATTACCGGTGCGGTGCTGGGCACCAAACTGTTTGAATGGTTGCGCGTGAAAGATGACACCGCAAAAGGGATTGCCATGGGCGTGGCGGCCCATGGTATTGGTACCGCCCGGGCATTCCAGGTCAGTTCCCAGATGGGCGCGTTTTCAGGCCTGGCCATGGCGCTTTCGGCATTCGCCACGGCGCTGCTCGTGCCCTGGCTGGTGGACATGCTGGAAAACTGGTTGCCCATGTAAACGCGCAGTTCTTTCCGGCGTGCCGCATTACACTCTTTTTATGTCTGTCTGGAATGGCTATGCTCAGCCAATCATTGGCACAACATCAGGGTCTTAACATCATGCAAACCAAGTTCTTGCTCGACGAAGAACAGATGCCCAGGTATTGGTACAACCTGCAGGCGGATTTCCCCGAACCCCTGCCGGCCGTCCTCCACCCGGGAACAAAGCAGCCGGTCGGTCCAACGGATCTGGAGCCATTGTTTCCTGCGTCGCTGATTGAACAGGAAATGACTACGGAACGGGAAGTGGAGATTCCGGAGCCCGTTCGCGATGTTTATCGGATGTGGCGGCCGGCGCCCATGTTTCGGGCGCATCGGCTGGAAAAAGCCCTGGGCACCCCGGCCAAGATCTTCTACAAGTACGAGGGTGGTAGTCCTGCGGGCAGTCATAAACCCAATTCCGCGATTCCTCAGGCCTTTTTTAACCGGGAGGCCGGTATTCGGCGTCTGACGACAGAAACTGGTGCTGGTCAGTGGGGGACCTCGCTGTCGTTTGCAGGCTCCCTGTTCGACATTGATGTGACCGTGTTCCAGGTTCGCGTGTCCTACAACCAGAAGCCCTATCGCCGTGCGGTGATGGAGACCTACGGGGCTAACTGCGTGGCTTCACCATCAGAAATGACGGAGTTTGGTCGTCGGGTGCTGGGGGAAAACCCCGACCACACCGGCAGTCTCGGTATTGCGATTTCCGAGGCGGTGGAGCTGGCCGTTCAGGATCCGCACACCAAATATGCTCTGGGTTCCGTGCTGAACCATGTCCTGTTGCATCAGACCGTAATCGGCCTGGAGTCCATGAAACAGATGGAGATGGCCGATTGCTGGCCAGACGTGATCGTTGGGTGCACCGGTGGCGGCTCTAATTTCGCGGGTATTGCGTTCCCGTTCATGGGCCATGCGTTGAGAGGCGGGGAGAAGTCCCGGATTCTCGCGGTTGAACCTTCAGCGTGTCCGACGTTGACCCGGGGTAAATACGCCTATGACTACGGCGATACGGCACAAATGACACCACTCACCAAGATGCATACCCTGGGTTCAGGTTTTACACCGCCGGGGTTCCATGCTGGCGGCCTGCGCTATCACGGCATGGCTCCGATGGTGTCGCACGCCAAGGAGCTGGGACTGTTCGATGCTGTTTCCTACACTCAGCGCGAGTGCTTTGAGGCGGGTGTCCTGTTTGCGCGCAACGAAGGGATCGTACCGGCCCCTGAAGCCAATCATGCCGTGAAGGGTGCGATTGACGAGGCGTTGCGGTGCAAGCGCGAGGGCAAGGAGGAGGTGATCCTGTTCAACCTTTGTGGTCACGGGCATTTCGATATGGCGGCCTATACCTCGTATTTTGCCGGTGAACTGAGCGACCATGAGTACGGCGAGCAGGAGCTGGCTATGGCGTTGTCGGGGCTGCCCTCGGTCAGCGTCTGATTGAACTTGCCCCCGGTCAGGCACTGTGCCTGACCGGGTTGCGGCTTCCTGCTCACTTGTCCCTTTCGATCTTCAATGGCTCCAGGCTTCCGATCCGGAACTTCAATTCCAGTTCCGCACCGTTTTCATCATCGCCTTCCACTTCAATATCGCCATTGCGGTTGACCTTTAGTTCCTCAATAGTGGCCATTCCCTGCTGCTGAGCGGCTTTCAGATAAGAGCGCACATCGTCCGCGCTCACACCGTAGATCTCGCCTTTGGC
Organism: Marinobacter sp. bablab_jr008; assembly: GCF_016464145.1. Classification (NCBI taxonomy): domain Bacteria; kingdom Pseudomonadati; phylum Pseudomonadota; class Gammaproteobacteria; order Pseudomonadales; family Marinobacteraceae; genus Marinobacter; species Marinobacter sp. bablab_jr008. The sequence goes on along the minus strand of NZ_JACDWW010000059.1, from coordinate 457,813 downwards.
TTTGCGGCGCTGCTCCCGGTCGATGTCGCCGTTGCCGTTCAGGTCCAGTTCCACGAACCAGTCCTGGCCCATCCAGCCTTCGAGCTCGATTTCATTATCATGGTCGTCGTCAAATTCGATGCTCTGGAAATGGCTGATACCGTAGTTGTTACCAACCTGAAGCATGCGGTCCGCATCGTCAAAGCTGCCTTTGGCGAAGGCTGCGGGGGCTGCGACAAGGCCGCTGATCAGCGCGATGGTCAGAGTCTTTTTCATGGTGTTCTCCTAGCTTGTCTGTGTTTGAAAAACTGCCGGTTCTGCCCGGTTGGCTACCAGCTTGAGCCCAGATTAACGGGGCAGGGCTTTCAGCATCGTGATAGGCTCATTCATGATTCGTTCATCTGGCTTTTGTCACCATAAACACCATGACCAGACCTCGTTTACATTCATCGCTGCTACCCGAAGACCGGTTTTCACGCCGGGTGTTCCGGGTGTTGTTGCTGACTCTGTTTGCGGTGGGCGCGCTGCCGTTTGCCCAGGTGGCCTGTGCCGATGATGACGACGACTGGCGGCGCCTGCACCACGAGGTTGAGGCCGGCCGTATCAAACCCCTGAGCGAAATCCTGGACAGCCTTGCCCGCGACTGGCGCGGAGACGTGATCGATGTGGATATCGAGAAAGACGATGGTGAGATCCTCTACGAGATCGAGTTGTTGGGCCCGGAAGGCCAGGTGGTGGAGTTTGAGATCAATGCCCGGACCGGAGAGGTTCTGGAGATAGAGGGCAGGAATATCCAGGGCATGAAACGCTGATGAAAATTCTTCTGGTGGAGGACGATGCCGCGCTGGCACAAGGGCTGGCCGGTAGCTTGCGGGATGCCGGACTGCTGGTGGAAGTTGCCGGGGAAGGCCGCACGGCCGACTTTCTGGTGAGCACCGAACGTTACGATGCGGTGGTACTGGACCTGGGCTTGCCGGATGGCAATGGCACCCAGTGGCTGGCCGGTTGGCGGGAGCGGGGTATTGATCTGCCGGTGCTGATTCTGACCGCCCGGGAGCGCTGGTCCGATAAAGCCGCGGGGTTCTCTGCCGGTGCCGATGACTATGTCACCAAGCCCTTTGAAACGGCTGAAATCCTGTTCCGCCTGCGGGCCCTGGTGCGCCGGTCCCACGGCCACGCCCACCCGGTGATTACCGTGGGTGACATTGCGCTGGATACCCACGCCGGGCAGGTGACCCGGGCAGGTATGCCGGTTTCACTCACGGCTCAGGAGTTCCGGCTGTTATCGCATCTGATCCACGCAGCGCCCAGAATCGTGTCCCGCACCGAGTTGTCCGAACATGTCTATGACGGCGACCAGGAGCCGGATTCCAATGTTATCGATGTCCAGGTCAGCCGGTTGCGGCGCAAACTCGGCGCCCAGGCTATCGAGACCATCCGTGGCCAGGGCTACCGTATGAACGGTCACGGAGAACCATCCTGATGCTGACACGTCTGCGCCGCTGGCCGGTGGCGCTGCGGATGCTGGTGTCTGCCCTGGTATTGGTCCTGGTGGTGTTGCCGCTGGCCGGTACCGTATTGGCCTGGAACTTTCGCCAGACGCTGAGCCAGTCCTTTGATGAGCGCCTGTTATCGTTCCTGAATGTGGTCATTGCCGGCATTGAGTCTGACCCTCAGACCGGTGAATTGACCCCCGGCCCGCAACTGGGTGAACCGCGCTTCGAGCGGGTGTATTCCGGCTGGTACTGGCAGGTCAACGACAACAGCGGGCGGGTGATCACCTCCCGGTCATTGTGGGACCAGCGACTGCCACAGATCAGTGGCCGGGGGCCGGACTGGGCCCAGGCCCCGGGGCCGCGCGGCCAGACACTTCGGATAGTGGAGCGGGATGTCCAGTTACCGGCTTTCGAAGGCTGGTTATCGGTGTCTGTCGCGGCCGACCAGGCGGAGCTGGATGCCCAGGTTGCGCGCTTCAACCGATTGCTGGTGGTTTCGCTGACCACGCTCGGTACGCTGTTACTGGTGATGATCGGGTTGCAGATCCGCTGGGGCCTGGCACCGCTTCGGCGTCTGGAGCGGGATCTCCGGGCCATGGAGTCCGGCCAGACCCGTTCACTGACCAGTGATCTGCCCGAAGAACTTGCGCGGCTCTCCGAGGCCATGAATCAGGTGCTTGAACGGGATCAGATACTGATTGAGCGTGGGCGCACGGCTGCGGGCAATCTGGCCCATGCCCTGAAAACGCCGGTATCTGTGCTTACCACCCTGAGTGATCGTTTGCCGTCGGTGCAGAGAACCGCTTTCCGTACCGAACTGAGCCGCATCGATGACGCCGTGCGCCATCATCTGGCCAGGGCTTCAGCGGCCGGACCGGCCGCCCTGGGGCGTGTGGATCTTGGTGAAACCCTGGCGCCGGTGCTGTCGGCACTCAATACTCTCGCGCAACGCCGTGGCGTTACCCTCGAAAGCGACCTGGGCGATACGGGCGCGGTTCGGCTTGAACAACAGGATTTACAGGAAATTGCGGGCAACCTGCTGGAAAATGCCATCAACTGGGCGGAGAGTCAGGTAAAGTTTCGGGTAGAAGGCTTGCCGGATGGTCTGGCGCTGATGGTGGAGGATGACGGCCCTGGCCTGTCTGACACCGATATCGAGCAGGCTCTGACACGGGGCACCCGGCTGGATGAAACCCGGTCCGGTTCCGGTCTGGGCCTGGCGATCGTCAAAGAGCTGGCTGAACTGTATGGCGGCACGCTGACCCTGGCCCGATCTCCCCTCGGAGGGTTACAGGCCAGCGTGCGCTTTCCATCTCACTCATCGTCCAAGGCCCGCGGCGGGCAGTGATGCTCTTCCACCAGGGTGCCTTCATCCACGCTCTCCAGATGCACATCAAAGCCCCATAGCCGGTGTACGTGCCGCAGCACTTCGTCGGTTTCCTGGCCCAGTGGCACTCGGTCTACCGGGATGTGGCGCAGGGTTAGCGAACGATCACCGCGAATATCCACACTCCATACCTGAATGTTCGGCTCCCGGTAACTGAGGTTGTATTGGCGGGCCAGCTTTTCCCGCAGCGCGCGATAACCGGGCTCATCGTGAATGGCGGTGACGGTGTAGTGGTCTTCCCGATCGTCGCTTTCGATGGCGAACAGCTTCAGGTCACGCATCACCTTCGGTGACAGGAACTGCTGGATAAAGCTCTCGTCCTTGAAGTTGTGCATGGCGAAATGCAGGGTTTCCAGCCAGTCTGTACCGGCGATGTCCGGGAACCATTCCCGGTCCTCATTGGTAGGGTTTTCACAGATGCGTCGAAGATCGGTGAAGATGGAGAAACCCAGGGTGTAGGGGTTCAGGCCGGAATACCATGGGCTGTTGAAGGGTGGCTGGTATACCACGGCGGAGTGGCTTTGCAGAAATTCCAGCATGAAGCCATCGTTCACCAGCCCCTTGTCGTACAACCGGTGCAACAGCGTGTAGTGCCAGAACGTGGCCCAGCCTTCGTTCATTACCTGGGTCTGGCGTTGTGGATAGAAATACTGGGCCAGCTTGCGCACGATGCGCACCAGTTCCCGCTGCCAGGTTTCCAGCAAAGGCGCGTTTTTCTCGATGAAGTACAACAGGTTTTCCTGAGGCTCCTCCGGATATCGGGGCCTGCGGCGAATCGGGTCCCCGTCGTCCTCTGCTTTGGGGATGGTTCGCCACAGATCGTTGATGCGGCGTTGTTCGTATTCTTCCCGCTCCTTCTGCCGGCGGGCCTCCTCGGCGGCTGAAATCGGGGCAGGGCGCTTGTAGCGGTCAACGCCGTAGTTCATCAGTGCGTGGCAGGAGTCGAGAATTTCTTCCACGGCATCCACGCCGTGTCGCTCCTCGCACTCCGACACATAATGCCGGGCAAACACCAGGTAATCGATGATGGCACTGGCGTCTGTCCAGGTGCGGAACAGATAATTGCCCTTGAAGAACGAGTTGTGGCCATAGCTGGCGTGGGCAATCACCAGGGCCTGCATGGGCAGGGTGTTCTCTTCCATCAGGTAGGCGATACAGGGATTGGAATTGATCACAATCTCATAGGCCAGCCCCATCTGGCCCCGCTGATAGCCCTTGGAGGTTTGCAGGAACTGCTTGCCGAAGGACCAGTGATGATAGCCCACTGGCATGCCGACGGAGCTGTAGGCATCCATCATCTGCTCGGCGGTAATCACTTCAATCTGGTTCGGGTAAGTGTCCAGTCCAAACTCGGCGGCGCATTTGGCAATTTCCTCATCGTATTTCTGGATCAGTTCGAAGGTCCATTCCGAACTGGTGGAAATGGGCTTACCTGCCTTGGGTTGTTCGCTCTCCGGTGCGTTCGGGCGATCAATCAGGCTGCTCATGCCGCTTTCCTCTCGAACAACTGTCGGAAGACCGGGTAAATGTCGCCAGGATCGGCAATCTGCTGCATGGCGAAGCTCTGGGGAAACTGCTCCATGATTTTCTCGTATTCGTACCAGAGCATCTGGTGATCCTGGGGCGTGATTTCGATGTAGGAGTAGTACTGCACCAGCGGCAGAATCCGCTCAGACAGCAGCTTGCCGCAGATGGGGGAGTCATCGTTCCAGTTGTCGCCGTCGGACGCCTGGGCGGCATAGATATTCCATTCCGCCGGCGAGTATCGGGCTTCGACAATCCGGTGCATCAGTTTCAGAGCACTGGAGACAATGGTGCCCCCGGTTTCCCGGCTGTAGAAGAACTCTTCTTCGTCCACTTCCTTGGCGCTGGTGTGGTGGCGGATAAACACCACTTCGATTTTCTTGTAGTTCTTCTTCAGGAACAGATACAGCAGGATAAAGAAGCGTTTGGCGATGTCCTTGTGCATCTGGGTCATGGAACCGGATACATCCATCAGGCAGAACATCACCGCACTGGTGGCGGGTTTGGGCTGCTTCAGGTGTTGCCTGTAGCGCAGGTCGATCTCGTCAATGAAAGGAATGCGTTTGACGTTGGCTTTCAGCCGCGCGATTTCCTCTTCCAGCACCTTGATCTGGTCTTCATGGCTGAAGGCCGGATCGAGATCATTCGGTGCGCTTTTCAGCGCCTCGAGCTGTTTTTCCAGGTCCCGGATCTTTTTCTTGCGCGCGCCGCCCAGGCCCAGACGCCGGGCGTGGGCGCCCCGAAGGGAACGCACTACATCCAGCTTGGCGGGCACGCCCTGGGTGGTGAAGCCCGAGCGTACATAACTGAAGGCTTCGGTGTCCTTGAGTTTTTTCCGGGCCAGATTGGGCAGCTCCAGATCGTCGAACAGGAAGTCGAGAAACTCTTCCTGGGTAATCTGGAAGGCGAACTCATCCATGCCTTCTCCGTCCGGGCTGGCCTGGCCTTGCCCCTGGCCCTGGCCACCGCCGCTCTCGGGTTTGGGGATGGTGTCCCCGGCCACCCATTCCTGATTGCCGGGGTGCACCACCTCGCGCCGGCCACCGTGGCCGTGGTGGAATATGGGCTCGTCAATATCCCGGGCGGGGATGCTTACTTTCTCGCCCCGTTCGATATCGGTGATGGAGCGCTTCTGCACGGCATCCGACACCGCCTTCTTGATGTGGTGGCGGTAACGGCGCAGGAACCGTTCCCGGTTCACTGCGCTCTTGTTCTTGCCGTTCAGGCGCCGGTCAACAATGTGGGTCATACCCATGGTACTGCTCCCGCTGGCCGTTAATGGGATTTCCGGACGCGCAGGTACCACTCGGCGAGCAAGCGAACCTGTTTCTCGGTGTACCCACGGTCAACCATGCGTTCCACAAACTGCTTGTGCTTCTTCTGGTCTTCCTGGCTGGCCTTCGGATTGAAGGAAATCACCGGCAACAGGTCTTCGGTGTTCGAGAACATCTTCTTCTCGATCACGCTGCGCAGCTTCTCGTAGCTGAGCCAGGACGGATTCTTGCCGCCGTTGTTGGCCCGGGCCCGCAGCACAAAGTTGACCACTTCGTTGCGGAAGTCCTTCGGGTTGGATATGCCCGCCGGTTTTTCGATTTTCTCCAGCTCATCGTTGATGGAGGAACGGTCCAGAATCTCGCCGGTTTCCGGGTCCCGGAACTCTTGATCCTGAATCCAGAAATCGGCATAGGTGACATAGCGGTCGAACAGGTTCTGGCCGTACTCGCTGTAGCTTTCCAGATAAGCCGTCTGGATTTCCTTGCCAATAAACTGGACGTAGTGGGGCGCCAGGTATTCCTTTATGAAGCGCAGGTATTTTTCCTGCAACTCCGGCTGGAACTGTTCCTGTTCGATCTGCTTTTCCAGCACATAGAGCAGGTGCACAGGGTTGGCGGCAATCTCGGTGGTGTCGAAATTGAATACCTTTGACAGGATCTTGAAGGCAAAGCGGGTAGACAGACCGTCCATGCCTTCCATCACCCCGGCAGCATCCCGGTACTCCTGGATGGACTTGGCCTTGGGGTCGGTGTCCTTGATGCTCTGGCCGTCGTATACCTTCATTTTGGAGAAGATGCTGGAATTTTCCGGCTCCTTGATCCGCGACAGCACCGAGAACTGGGCCAGCATATCAAGAGTGTCGGGTGCGCAGGGCGCTCCGGACAGTGAGCTGTGCTTCAGCAGCTTGCGATAGATTTCAATCTCCTCAGTGACCCGCACACAGTAGGGCACCTTGACGATGTACACCCGGTCCAGGAAGGCTTCGTTGTGCTTGTTGTTGCGGAACGTCTGCCACTCGGATTCATTGGAGTGGGCCAGGATCACGCCGTCGAAGGGCACCGAGCCCATGCCCTCGGTGGTGTTGTAGTTGCCTTCCTGGGTGGCCGTCAGTAGCGGATGCAGCACCTTGATCGGTGCCTTGAACATTTCCACAAACTCCATCAGCCCCTGGTTGGCTTTGCACAGGCCGCCGCTGAAGCTGTAGGCATCCGGATCATCCTGGGAATAGTCTTCCAGCATGCGGATGTTGACCTTGCCCACCAGGGCCGAGATGTCCTGGTTGTTGTCGTCGCCCGGCTCGGTCTTGGATACACCGATCTGGTCCAGCACCGAGGGGTAACGTTTAACCACCCGGAACTGGCTGATGTCGCCGCCAAACTCATGCAGGCGTTTGACTGCCCAGGGTGACATGATGTTTTTCAGGTAGCGGCCGGGAATGCCGTATTCCTCTTCCAGAATCGGGCCATCCTCGGCCGGGTCGAACAGGCCTAGCGGGCTTTCGTTTACCGGAGAGCCTTTGATGGCGTAGAAGGGGACCTTCTGCATCAGGGCCTTGAGTTTCTCGGCCAGGGAAGACTTACCGCCGCCAACGGGGCCGAGCAGGTAGAGAATCTGCTTCTTCTCCTCCAGACCCTGGGCTGCGTGGCGGAAGAACGAAACGATGTTTTCGACGGCATCTTCCATGCCGTAAAACTCGTCAAATTCGGGGTAACGCTTGATGACTTTGTTCGAGAAGATGCGTGACAGGCGGGGGTCACGGGAGGTATCGATCAGTTCTGGTTCGCCGATGGCAATCAACATCCGCTCCGCGGCGGTGGCGTATGCCGTTGGGTCCTTTTTGCAGATCTCCAGGTATTCCTCAAGGGAGTATTCCTCCTCCTGAGTCTGTTCATACCGGTCTTTGAAGTGCTGCAGAATGCTCATAGATGGCCCCTCGCTTACTCTTGCCTGTTATAAGTTCACGCAATGTCCCCGTCGCTGTTTCGCCGCCTGTCCCGGCGGTGTCTCTGGTAATGGAATGAATGGGATGGTGTTAAGCAGGTATACGTTATCCGGAGGTTTCCGGCCTGCTTATTCTGAGCTTAGTTCAGAGTTCGAGGGTTGGACAGTGGGCAGTCAAATTAGGTTCATTAAATTATGTTTCGGGCGGTAAGCCAGACGGGACACCAGGGACTTACCGCCCATGATCTAAGGTTATTTCTTGACGAGGGTAAAAACACTCTCTGTGGCGCCGTTTCTCAGGCCCCGGCGTTTGGCAAACGGGTTGTCACGGGCCATGTCCCGTTTCAGCACCTGATTGATCTCATAATCCTCACCGTAGAGCCTGAACACTTCGTCGTCGGTAACGTTGAACGGAGGGCCCTGCATTTCCGAACTGTCGTAATCCAGCGTGATCAGCAGGATTCTGGTGTCGTCCGGAATAATAGCGGTGAGATGATTGACATAGCTCTTGCGCATTTCCGGGGGCAGGGCGATCAGGGCAGCCCGGTCGTACACCAGGCGAATGTGTTTGAGGTCGTCCGGCACCAGCTGGAAATAATCCCCACACCAGATTTGAAGATCGTCATGGCGGAAGGTGGTAAAGGGTTCGCCCGGGTGAACGCTGGCTTTCTCCTGCGCTTCCTCGAAAAAGTCCTTGCAGGCAACCTCGCTTAACTCCACACCGATAATCGGATGCCCGCGATCGTGCAGCCACCACATGTCATGGGCTTTGCCGCACAGGGGAACGAACACGGCGTCGGTGCCGTTGCCTGCCAGTTCGGGCCAGTGGTCATGCAGGTACTGATTAACCGTGCCTTCGTGGAAGCCGATTTGGTCTTTTGCCCAGCGTTCGTGCCAGAATTCGTGTTCCATGGGTAGCCTCCCGGAGATTGATCGTTTTCCTCAGTCTACCTTAATCTGTGGGGTCGATGAGTCAGGAGAAAAGTATGAAAGCCGTTTTTCTGGATGCCGCAACGCTGGGCGAGGATGTGGATCTGAGCCCCATTGAAAACATGACCGGTGGACTGACCTGCCACCCGCGCACCAACCCCGAGCAGGTGATTCAAAGGATTCAGGGCTTTGATACGGTGCTGGTTAACAAGGTTGTGCTGGGCCGTGAACATTTTGAAGCCTGCCCGGAACTGAAAACCATCGCGGTGGTGGCAACCGGCCTCAATAACATCGATCTGGAAGCCGCCAAGGCCCACGACATCAAGGTAATGAACGTTACCAACTATGGCCGTTCCACCGTTGCCCAGCACACCATGGCACTCATCCTGGCACTGGCCACCCGGCTGCTGGATTACAACCGGGATGCCCGCAACGGCCAGTGGGCCAAAAGCGATATGTTCTGCCTGATGGACTACCCGATTATGGAGCTGGAAGGCAAAACTCTGGGCATTGTCGGCTACGGCGATCTTGGCCAGGGTGTGGCGGAACGGGCAAAGGCGTTTGGCATGAACATCGTCCTCGGCTGCCGGCCCGGCCAAGAGCCTGGCGAGGTGGATGGCTACCCTCGAATTCCGCTGGATGAACTGTTGGTGCAGGCTGACGTGCTATCACTGCACTGCCTGCTGACAGAAGAAACCCGCAACATGATTGGCGCCCGGGAACTGGGTTTAATGAAGTCGTCGGCACTGCTGATCAACACCAGTAGAGGCGGCTTGGTTGATGAATCGGCTTTGGCTGACGCCTTGCGGAATGGCGACATTGCCGGTGCAGGCTTTGATGTGTTGACCGAAGAACCTCCCCGCAATGGTAACCCGCTGCTGGCAGACAATGTTCCCAATCTGATTCTGACCCCACACTCTGCCTGGGCGAGCCAGGAGGCGCGACAGCGAATTGTGGAGATTACGGCGCGCAATCTGGCGTCGGTTACCTGAAGTCGGGTGAAGGAAGCCCGCCGTCAGGAGGATTTGTCCGGGTGTACAACAAATACCCGGTTTCCGGGTTGTTTACTGACAGCTGCCTGATAAGCTTGAAGAAACACTGACAAGCAGGATGTTACGTGGCTTCCACCCAGATGAAAGAGCGGCTGCAGGCTGCTGAAGACTGGATACTGTCCAATTCCAACCCACCGCAGACCTGGCCCTGGACCTGGCTGTATAAATCCGGGCGCTCGGCTTATGCCCTGATCCGCGATGTGATCAGTGGTCAGCTGACACTGCACGCCATGAGCCTGGTTTACACCACGTTGCTCAGCATTGTGCCGTTGCTCGCCCTGAGCTTTTCCGTGCTGAAAGCGCTGGGTGTGCACCAGCGCATGGAGCCATTCCTGTACCAGTTCTTCCAGCCGATGGGCCCACAGGGTGTGGAGGTGGCTGAGCGAATCCTGGGCTTTGTCGATAATATGAAAGTCGGTGTGTTGGGCTCGGTGGGTCTGGCCTTGTTGGTGTACACCGTCATTTCCCTGGTTCAGAAAATCGAGCGCTCGTTCAACATGATCTGGCGGGTGCCGGAAATGCGCTCCATGGCACAGCGTTTCAGTAACTATCTGAGCGTCATCATGGTCGGCCCTTTGTTGATGGTTTCGGCTATCGGGGTAACCGCCACCATATTCTCTTCAGAAATCGCGCAGAATCTTATGGCCATCGAGCCGTTTGGTTCGCTGATTGTCCTTGCCAGTCGATTTACACCGTTTTTCCTGGTGGTGGGCGCGTTCACCTTTGTTTATATCTTTATCCCTAACACCCGGGTGAAGCTGCGCTACGCGTTTATCGCCGGGCTGGTGGCCGGCGTTTCCTGGCAGGCTGGCGGCATGCTGTTTGCCTCGTTCGTGGCCGGCTCGGCCAAGTATGCGGCCATCTACTCCGGTTTTGCGGTCGGTATCATTCTGCTGATCTGGACCTATCTGAACTGGATGATTCTGCTGCTCGGTGCCAGCCTGGCGTTCTATCTGCAGAACCCGGGGGCCGTGGCCAAGCGCCGCAATGTCCAGCTTGCGCCGGAATTGCAGGAGCGGGTAGGGCTTGCCCTGATGTGGATGGTGGCCAAGCCGTTCAGCTGCGGTGAACCGGCGCCTCAGCAGGAGTCTCTGGAGCAGCAGTTGCGGATCCCCGGCGAAGTCACCCGCAAGATCAGCGACAAGCTGATCCGCGCCGGATTGCTGAATCTGGCGGGACGAGATGGCGATCAGCTGGTTCCAGGGCGAACACTGGATCTGATTACGGTCGGCAGCGTGCTGCGGGCCGTGCGCAAGGACGAAGACCGGGTGGTGGATCGCCTGCCTGCCGGGGCCATGCCGAGGGAACTGATCGATCTTGCGCCCACCAGTGACGATGTCAGCTTTGCCAGCCTGCTGAATGCCGCTACACCGCCCGGTGCGGCTATTGTCAAAGCACCGGAGTCAGGTCCGAACCTGTGAACTTTTGCCTTCCTGGAGCATTCTGAGCAATACCGTACGTACCCTGCCCAGTTGCTCCGGGGAAAGGTGCACAATACGAATCAGATTTTCTTCCGACAGGTTCCTCTGGCGGGCATGGCGCAGCACTTCCCGGGTGCCCAGAAGCAGGCCGTCGGTCAGTGCGGAGTGGGCCTGCCGTGGCGCCGGCCGTTCCGCCGATAACAGCCAGGCATGGTATTTGGGGGGCAGATTCCAGACATTGGCCAGTAACTGGCAGGTGGCCCACTGATAGCGGGCCAGGGCCAATCTCAGTAACGCCGGCTCCGGTTCACTGCCAGAGCCCCTGGTGCGGTAGATACGCCCCAGTTCCCTGCGAATGGTGATGTACGCCAATGCAGGCAGCAGGCCAACCATGAAGTGGGCGCTGGTGTCGTCCCGGTGAATCTTGGCAATCATTTCCGCCGCTCGGGCGCAGGTCAGGCCCCAGCGCCAGGATCGTTGGGCGAAGAGTGCCTCGCGGCTGTTTCGGGCCGCCATCATAGGCCGCATAACCGCTGCAGCAATCACGTTCCGGATGCCGTCCACACCCAGCACGAACACCGCCTGGTCAACGGATTCTATGACGTGTTCACTCGGGCGGAAGTAGGGGCTGTTGGCCACCTGGAGCAACTGGTCGGTCAGTGACGGGTCACTCAGAATGATGCGGGTTAGCTCTTTGCGTTCGGTGGCTTCATTGGACAGTGCTCGCATCAACATGGGCAAGCTGCCAGGTTTCCGGGGCAGCTCTTCCATCTCGTTCATTTGCAGGCGCCGTTCCAGTTCGGCCAGGTCCTTTTCACCGCTGTCTGTGCTGGCACGAAGGCGCGCGGGTTCCACATCCAGCAACCAACTAAACAGGTGGTCTTCCAGCTGGCCGACGATGTCGCCTTCATCGTTGCTCTGGCTTGGCTGGCTGGTACTGGAAGGATTAAAGAGGCGGGTTTCGGACGCAGCCTGCGGAACGGGTTGAGTGCTGTTGAACAGGCCTGATATCCAGGAAAAAAAGCCCGGCATCCTTTGCCTCCGGATAGCGTGTATAAAGAATGGACTGGTTATCTGGCCAGTATAGTAGCGTAATGCAACCCTGCACAGCCCTGACAACGATCAGGAAAAGGACTCGCCAAAGACAAAGACCAGTTGGCACACACCGGCCACCAGACCCAGGAAGGCGCCCACCAGAATCAGTTTGATCTCGTCTTCCTGGAAGCACGGGCGCAGCAGATCCTGGAATTCTTCCGAGGACAGGGCATTCATCCGCTCCACCATAATGGACTCCACCGCCCGGGCCCGGTCTCGTTCGAACACGGGGTTGTTGAAGGAGCTCTGGGATATGGCGATGGCCTTTTCGCCCACCTGGTTTTTCAGGGTGGCAAAGCCGGTGGGGCCGAATGCCATCTGGGTCAGGGCCTTGCCCATGCCTGCGGTTTCATCCACCAGCGGTTTGATGTGTTTTTTTACCATGTTGCGGGCGCGGTCACCTTTGGGCCCTTCGAGGATGGCGTTGATGATGTTGCCCACGGTCAGTATCTCGTGGGTCACGATATGACAGAAGGATTCCGCCACTTCCGGCTGGCGCTTGAGGAACAGGCCCTGGATTCGCAGCGGGCCGACCTTGTGTTCGTGCAGGGGCCGGAAGATCACATTCAGTGCAATCCAGTTGGTGGCCCAGCCCACCAGCAGGCCAAACAGGGGCAGTACCCAGATGGCCGGGTACAGGTACCACACGCCCATCTGGATGATGCCGAACAGAAAGCCGAAGTAGAGGCCGGAATTGATGATGAAGCGGAACTCCACGTCACCGCACTCCAGAAATATCCGGTTGAGCAGCTTTTTATCCCGTGCCAGGCGCTCGATGACCATGCCTTTGATGTCGAGCAGGTCTTCAATGTTGTCGGAGATGTCTTCAACCAGGTTGTCGACCAGTTGCGGGGTGGATTTGCGTACCCGGTCATAGACCATTTTTCGGGCCGAGGCGGGCAGGTTTTCCCAGAAGGTGGGGTATTCCCGCAGCATGAGTTCGTCGACATATTCCTCAATGCGTGGGTCGACGGTGTAGATGATGTGGGCGGCCAGGACTTTTGGGTCGATCTGTTCGAAGATCTCCTGAACGGTACCGATTTTGGCGATGGTGGCATCCACGCTTTTGGCGGCCATTTTGCGGGCTTTGGAGGGGATAATGCCCTGCCAGCCCAGAAGCGGTGGCTTGCCGATGAACTCCAGAGGGTAGAAGGTCATTTTGATGGCGAGCCAGTTGGTGCTCCAGCCGATGAGGGCGGCGATCACGGGGATGCTGAGGTATTGCCAAAATTCCGGATTGGTAAGTAGGTTTATCATCCTGGGCTCTTAATTGTTTTCTTGGGTGCAGGCGCCCATACAAGGTGGCATTCCCGCCCACTTTTTGTCAGACAAGATAATGTTGTGCACCGACAGCTCTGTCAATGACTGGGATGCCAGGACGTGACGCCATGAATAGTCACCCGGCTGTCTCAGGCGCCGATATCCCCCCAGAGCCACTGGCACAGGGCGATGGCGGCAACCGGTGCGGTTTCGGTACGCAGTACGCGGGGGCCGAGGGCAACAGGCAGAAAGCCGCGGCTTTCTGCCAGGGCAATTTCTTCAGCGGTCAGGCCGCCTTCGGGGCCGATCATCAGGGCGATGCTGGAGGGCTTTTCGAGGGTGTTCAGGGACCGTTCGGTGCGATGGTGTAGCACCAGGCGCAAGTCACAGGCCCGGGCGTGTTCCAGCCACTGTTGCACGGTCATAACCGGCTGTATTTCCGGAACCCTGGCACGGCCGCACTGTTCGGCGGCGCTGATGGCAACCTGTTGCCAGTGGCGAAGACGCTTGTCTTCCCGGTCGCCTTTGAGTTTGACGTCGCAGCGTTCGGTGGTCAGCGGCACGATTTCGCTCACGCCCATTTCCACTGCTTTTTGTACGGCGTAGTCCATGCGGTCGCCCTTGGACAGGGTCTGTGCCAGTACTACTCTGAGGGGCGATTCTGTTTCGTTTTCAGCGGCTTCCGTGACTGCCACCAGCACGTGTTTCTTTCCGGCTTCGGTAATGGTGGCGTGATAGTCATGACCATCACCGTTGAAGAGCAGAAGTGCCTGGCCTGCCTGCATGCGCAGGACCCTGCCTACGTGGTTGGCGGCGTTGTCGTCCAGCTGGCACTGGCTGCCGACAGCCAGGGGGCTGTCGGTGAAGATACGCGGGATTCTCATGGCGGCGGTTCTCAGTCCTTGACCGCGATTTCGATGCCTTCGGTGGCCACCTGAGCCAGATGGCGAATCTGTTCTTCGGTGATCACGTAGGGCGGCATGAAGTACAGCACGTTACCCAGGGGGCGCAGCAGGGCCTGGCGGGTGAGTGAATGCTTATACACTCTGATGCCGCGGCGTTCCTGCCAGGGGAACGGGGTTTTGCTGGCTTTGTCTTTGACCATTTCAATGGCCATGGTCATGCCGTGCTGGCGGATGTCGCCCACGTTCGGGTGGTCGGCCAGATGGGCAACGGACTCGGCCATACAGCGGGCCAGCTGGCGGTTGTTTTCGATGACGTTCTCATCCCGGAAGATGTCGAGCGTGGCGAGGGCGACGGCGCAGCCAATGGGGTTGCCGGTGTAGCTGTGGCTGTGCAGAAAGGCTCGCATGGTTTCGTAGTCGTCGTAGAAGGCGTTGTAGACGGTGTCGGTGGTGAGCACCACGGACAACGGCAGGTAACCAGCGGTCAGGCCCTTGGACAGGCACATGAAATCCGGGGTGATGCCGGACTGTTCGCAGGCGAACAGAGTACCGGTGCGGCCAAAGCCGACGGCAATTTCGTCCGCGATCAGGTGCACCCCGTAATGGTCGCAAGCTTCCCGCAGTTTGGTGTGGTAAATCGGGTGGTGCATGCGCATGCCGCCGGCGCACTGGATCAACGGCTCCACCACCACAGCGCAGATTTCGTCGTGTTTCTCGGCCAGCAGTTTGTCCATGGCCTCGAACTGGCGCAGCGCGTACTCTTCATCGGTTTCGCCCGGCTCTTTGTTGTAGGCGTCCGGTGAGGGGGCGGTCAGCACTTCCATCAGCAGCGGCTGGTAGGTGTCCTTGTACAGGGCCACGTCGCCCAGGGCCAGCGCGCCCAGGGTTTCGCCATGGTAGCTGTTGCTGAGGTTAACGAAGTTCTTCTTGCCCGGTTTGCCGTGGTTTTTCCAGTAGTGGTAACTCATCTTCAGAGCGGCTTCGATGGCCGAGGAACCATTGTCAGCATAGAAACACTTGTTCAGGCCTTCCGGTGTTACCTCGATCAGCCGCTCCGACAGATTAACTACTGGCTCATGGCTGAATCCGGCCAGAATCACATGTTCGAGCTGGCCGATCTGTTCCTGAATGGCAGAGTTGATGCGCGGATTGGCGTGGCCGAACAGGTTAACCCACCAGGAGCTGACGGCGTCGATGTAGCGGTTGCCCTCAAAGTCCTCCAGCCAGACACCTTCGCCCCGTTTGATGGGGATCAGGGGCAGGGTCTCGTGGTCTTTCATCTGGGTGCACGGGTGCCACACGGATTTGAGATCCCGTGCGACCAGATCGGCATTGCGCATTGTTGTCTCCTGTCAGCTCCCGGACGGTTTTGTTCGGTTCGTTAAAATCCTCACATGATACTTGCCCGGGCCATCGCTTAACAGCGCCAGAATGTGAACCAATCGGTCTGGCTTGCTTGCCCGGTTTGCTTGCCCGCCCGGCCAATGTTGCCACGCCGGGCGACCGCAACAATAGGGGTAAGACAGGTTCGGAGGTAATCATGGAACTCAATCTGGAGCACCCCTACGAGCGGGGGCTTGATCAGGTGATCGAGCGTTTCTTCGATGAGGCGCACATACGTAACAAAAACGAGCAGTTGGGCGCCCGCAATCTCAGGGTGACCGAGCTGAAAAAGGACGAAATGTCGGCCAAACTGGTGATCGAGCGGGAAATGACCGCCTCGGCACCGGTGCCGGGTGTGCTTTCCGGTTTCCACCGGGAATGGAACCGGGTGCGGCAGGAAGAGCACTGGTTCCGCAAGGACGACGACGAGTGGCACTGCGAGTTTCGGGTGCGTATTGACGGCGTGCCGGCGAAGATCAAGGGCGCGATGCGGCTGTTGGGCAACGGCGACCGTTGTATCAACTACGTGAGCCTTTCGGTGCTATGCGAGGTGCCGTTTCTGGGCCGGAAGATTGCGAAGTTTCTGGCGGATGACTCCCACGCCAAGATTGAACGTGAGTATGACGTCATCCGCCAGTTGCTTTAAACGCGAGGGTCAGTGAGCCAGTACCCGGGACAGGAATGCCTGGGTGCGCTCATTCTGAGGGTTATCGAACACCTCGTCGGGTTTGCCTTCCTCGACAATCTGGCCTTCGTGAATGTAGATCACCCGGTCGGCCACCTCGCGGGCGAAGCCCATTTCATGGGTGACGACCATCATGGTCATACCTTCTCGGGCCAGCTCCCGCATGACATCCAGCACTTCCCCGATCATTTCCGGGTCCAGCGCTGACGTGGGTTCGTCGAACAGCATCAGCCTGGGTTCCATGGCCAGAGCCCGGGCGATGGCCACCCGCTGTTGCTGGCCGCCGGATAGCTGGCTGGGGTATTTATCGGCCTGGTTGCCGATGCCTACACGTTCCAGCAGGCGTTCGGCGGTGGCGTTGGCAACCACTTCGGCCGTTCTTTTCACCTTCATGGGCGCCAGCATGATGTTCTTTTTCACCGTCAGGTGCGGGAACAGGTTGAACTGCTGGAACACCATGCCCACTTCCTTGCGGATTTCCGCCAGGCTGTTCTGATTCCCGCCTTTCGGGGCCAGAGGGTGGTTATCCACCTCAAGCGACCCGGATTCGTATTCTTCCAGGCCATTCACGCAACGAATCAGGGTGGATTTGCCGGAGCCACTGGCGCCGATGATCACCACCACTTCGCCCTGTTCCACGGTCAGGTCGATATCCTTGAGGACATGCAGTTTGCCGAAGTATTTGTTCATGCCCTTCATTTTTACAATCTGTGTCATTGCTCGGGCTCCTTCAGGCAGACGCTACACCACGGCGCTCAAGCAGCCGCAGGATCAGTGACAGGGACAGCGTAATGGCCAGGTACATGATGGCCACCACAAAATACACCTCGAACGCGGTGAAGGTATTGGCAATGTACACCTGGCCCTGGCGTACCAGTTCGCCCACGCCGATGACCGAGAACAGTGAGGTGTCCTTGATGCTGACGATGGCCTGGTTGCCCAAGGGCGGAATCATGCGTCGGAAGGCCTGGGGCCAGACAATGTTCCAGAAAGTCTGGGAGCGTGACAGGCCCAGAGACAGACCGGCTTCGGTCTGGCCTTTGTCAATGGACTGCACGCCACCACGGACGACTTCGGAGATATAGGCACCGGAGTTTAGGGCGATCGCGGCAATACCGGCTGTCAGCGGGTCGATCGGGCCGCCAACCAGGTCGGGCAGGCCGTAGAAGATAAACAGCACCTGTACCAGGATGGGGGTGCCGCGGAAAATCTCGATGTAGGCAGTGGCGGGCCAGCGCAAGAACCAATTCTTGTTGATGCTGAGCAGGCCGAACACGATGCCCAGAACAAAACCGATGGCCAGGCCACCGAAGGAAATCATCAGGGTGTAGGGAATACCCTTGGCCAGGTAGGGAATGGAATTGATGGCCGCCTGCCAGTCAAACTGAAACTGGAATTCCACAGTGTGTTTCTCCGTTGGGTTGGGAGGAATCGGCCAGGGCATTGTGTGCCCCGGCCGGTTCGAGTGGCGGGTTATTTGTCTTCAGGCATGGGGCCGAACCATTTTTCATAAATGGTCTTGTAGGTGCCGTCTTCCTTGATTTCTGCCAGGGCCTCGTTAACCGGGCCGACCCATTTGCTGCCGTTCTTCAGGGCAATACCGTACTGCTGGCCTTCATACAGGGGGCCGACGGTCTTGACCTTGCCTTTGCCTCGGGTGCTGGCGAAGTAGCCAACGTTTGGGGCATCGTAGAAAACCGCATCAACGGCACCGGACATCAGCGCCATGTACATGTCGGAGCTGCCGGGGTACGGCGTTACACCGTCGTTGTCGTCCAGGCTCTTCATCAGGAAGTCATAGCTGGTGCTACCAATCTTGGTGCCCACTTTCATGCCTTCCAGGTCCGACATTTCATCAACGTCGCCGTTGTTCTGGCTCACCAGGATGCGCAGACCGGAATCGTAGTAAGGATCGGAGAAGTCGACGATTTCCTCGCGCTCATCGGTAATGGTGATGCCGGCGATGGCAATATCCACGTTGCCGGTTTGCAGGGCCGGGATAATGCCGTTGAAATCCATGGTGTTGAGGTCGTAATCAAAGCCTGCACGTTCGGCGACTTCGGCAATGATCTCCATATCGAAACCGATCATTTCTCCGGTTTCCTGGTCCATCATTTCAAACGGGACGAAGCTTGGGTCGGTGACCACGCGCAGGGTCTCTGCGCTGACTGAGGTTGCGGCTACAGACAGTGCCAGACCAGCACCCAGTGTTTTCAGCCATTTCGTGCTCATGCTTTCTCCTTTCTGTTTTTTTATGCCCCGTCTGCCCGGTAAGGCAGTCTGTGAAAGCACTCTTTGTGGCCGTGCATCACAGGGAGCGTTGATGGGGATGCATCAGATACAGTTTAGACTATGGAGACAGGATTTGCAGGAAATCAGGCGGTTATGAAAGGAAAGAGGGGCCGGAGCCCCTCTCTGTAGCGGTCGGGAAGGCGTGTCAGAACGCGATTTTCTCCCGGTCGCTGATGCCCAGATTCTTCCAGATGGAAAGGCTGGGTTCAGCCTGGTTCAGAGTATAGAAGTGCAACCCTGGAGCCCCGGCCTTGAGCAGTTTTTGGCACATTTCAGTGACCACTTCCTCACCGAACTTGCGGATGCTGTCGGTGTCGTCACCGTAGGCTTCCAACTGCTTGCGGATCCAGCGCGGGATCTCCGCGCCGCACATGTCCGAGAACCGCACCAGGCTGGAGAAGTTGACGATGGGCATGATGCCCGGCACCACCGGAATGGTGACACCCATCTGCTCCAGACGGTCGATGAAGTAGAAGTAGCTGTCGGCATTAAAGAAGTACTGGGTGATGGCGCTGTTGGCACCGGCCTGTACTTTCCGTGCGAAGTTCTTCAGGTCATCTTCGGCGTTGCGGGCCTGAGGGTGAAACTCCGGGTAAGCGGCCACTTCCAGATTGAAGTGATCGCCGCTGTGCTGCCGGATAAATTCCACCAGTTCGTTGGCGTAACGCAGTTCACCGGAAGCGCCCATGCCCGATGGCATATCGCCACGCAGGGCAACGATCCGGTTGATGCCGTTCTCTTTATACACATCCAGCAGCTCACCGATTTCTTCCCGGGTACCGCCCACGCAGGAGAGGTGCGGTGCCGTGGAGATGCCCTGCTGGTGCAGGTTCAGCACCGTCTCGATGGTGCGGTCCCGGGTGGAACCGCCCGCTCCGAAGGTGACCGAGAAGAAATCCGGGTTCACCTCGGCCAGCTGGTTACGCACCGCTTGCAGCTTCTCCTTGCCCTGATCGGTCTTGGGCGGGAAAAACTCGAAACTGAAGCGGCGTTTGAATTGCTTCTGGGATTCCATGTTTGTGTCCGATTAGTACCTGTAGCTTTCCGGCTTGTACGGGCCTTCGACCGGTACACCGATGTATTTCGCCTGGTCTGGAGTCATCTTGGTGATCACGCCACCAAAGCCTTCCACCATGGCGCGGGCCACTTCCTCGTCCAGCTGCTTGGGCAGAACCTGTACGTAAACGCCCTTGGCCTTGGAATCTTCCGGCAGGTCGGCAAACTTGCGCTCGAACAGATACATCTGCGCCAGCACCTGGTTGGCAAAGGAGCCGTCCATGATGCGGGACGGGTGACCGGTGGCGTTGCCCAGGTTCACCAGGCGGCCTTCCGACAGCAGGATCAGGTGGTCGTTGCTGGCCTTGTCGCGGTAGATCACGTGCACCTGCGGCTTGACCTCGTCCCACTCCCAGTTCTTGCGCATGTAGGCGGTATCGATTTCATTATCGAAGTGGCCGATGTTGCACACCACGGCGCCGTTCTTCAGGGCTTTCAGCATGTTCGCGTCACACACGTTGACGTTACCAGTGGTGGTTACCAGCAGGTCAGTGGTGCCCAGCAGGTCGGTGTTGATGCCTTGCTCGGTGCCGGTGTTGATGCCGTCGATGTATGGAGACACCACTTCAAAACCGTCCATGCAAGCCTGCATGGCGCAGATCGGGTCGGCTTCGGTGACTTTGGCGATCATGCCTTCCTGGCGCAGGGACAGCGCAGAACCCTTGCCCACATCGCCGTAACCGATCACCAGCGCTTTCTTGCCGGACAGCAGGTGGTCGGTGGCGCGCTTGATAGCGTCGTTCAGGCTGTGGCGGCAGCCGTACTTGTTGTCGTTCTTGGACTTGGTGACCGAGTCGTTAACGTTGATGGCCGGGATCTTCAGGGTGCCGTCACGCAGCATTTCCTGCAGACGGTGCACGCCGGTGGTGGTTTCTTCAGTAACACCGTGGCACTTGGCAATCACCTGCGGGTATTCCTTGTGCAGCAGCTCGGTCAGGTCGCCGCCGTCGTCCAGGATCATGTTCGGCTCCCAGCCGTCTACGTCTGCGCCCACGGTTTTGTGCAGGCACCAGTCGTATTCTTCGTCAGTCTCACCTTTCCAGGCAAACACGGGAATGCCTTGCGCTGCGATGGCTGCGGCGGCCTGATCCTGTGTGGAGAAGATGTTGCACGATGACCAGCGAACGTTGGCGCCCAGCTCCACCAGGGTTTCGATCAGCACGGCGGTCTGGATGGTCATGTGGATGCAGCCCATGATGTTGGCGCCTTTCAGCGGCTGCTCGGCTTTGTATTTCTCGCGCAGTTTCATCAGGGCGGGCATTTCGCCTTCGGCGATTTTGATTTCCTTGCGGCCCCAGTCGGCGAGGGTGATGTCGCGGACTTTGTAGTCGTCGAAATTGTTCAGTTTTTCTGCCGGAGTGCTCATGGTGTTCTCCTGTCAGTTTGGTTTGGGCGTATTCGGTGAAATGGAATACGCCCAGTTATCCGGAATGGTCTGTTCAGATGCCGGCAGCGTCTTTCAGGGCGGCCGCACGGTCGGTCTTCTCCCACGGGAACGCGGTGAAGGTCTTGCCGCCAACGGTCATCTCGTACGGATCACGGCCGAAGTGGCCGTAGGCTGCTGTGGCCCGGTACATCGGGTGCAGCAGGTCGAGCATGTTGGTGATCGCGTACGGGCGCAGGTCGAAGTGCGCGCGTACCAGGTCGATGATCTTGTCGTCGCTGATCTTGCCAGTGCCGAAGGTGTTCAAAGAAATGGAGGTCGGCTGGGCTACGCCGATGGCGTAGGACACCTGAATCTCACATTTCTCGGCCAGACCGGCGGCTACGATGTTCTTGGCCACGTAACGGCCGGCATAGGCAGCGGAACGGTCAACCTTGGAGGGGTCTTTGCCGGAGAAGGCGCCGCCACCGTGACGTGCCATGCCGCCGTAGGTGTCTACGATGATTTTGCGGCCGGTCAGGCCGCAGTCGCCTACCGGGCCGCCGATCACGAACTTTCCGGTCGGGTTGATGTGGAACTGGGTGTCTTTGTGCAGCAGTTCAGCCGGCAGGGTGTGCTTGACGATCAGCTCCATCACCGCTTCTTTCAGGTCGGCCTGGGTAACGTCGGGATCGTGCTGGGTAGAGAGAACCACGGCGTCGATACCCACCACCTGGCCGTTTTCGTAGCGGCAGGTGACCTGGCTCTTGGCGTCCGGGCGCAGCCACGGCAGCAGGCCGCTCTTGCGGGCCTCGGCCTGGCGCTGAACCAGGCGGTGGGAGAAGGTGATCGGCGCCGGCATCAGCACGTCGGTTTCGTTGCTGGCGTAGCCGAACATCAGTCCCTGGTCGCCTGCGCCCTGGTCTTCCGGCTTCTGGCGGTCAACGCCCTGGGCGATGTCGACGGACTGTTTGCCGATGATGTTGATCACACCACAGGTGTCGCCGTCGTAGCCTACTTCAGAGGAGGTGTAGCCGATGTCTTTGATCACACCGCGAACCAGGTCTTCCAGATCGACCCAGGCGCTGGTGGTGATTTCACCGCCGACGATGGCCACGCCGGTCTTGACCATGGTTTCGCAGGCCACGCGTGCGTGCGGATCGTCGGTCAGGATGGCGTCCAGTACCGCATCAGAAATCTGGTCGGCCAGTTTGTCCGGATGGCCTTCGGAGACCGATTCGGAGGTGAAGATGTTGTAGTCAGACATAGGTGTGCTCCTCTTGAGCGATTGCAAATTCGTACCGGCTCCGTCCTGTTCGACCTACCGGCTGCCTTGGTTGTTGTCAGGGCATACGTAAAACTACCTACACCCATATCAAAAGTTTTTGATATTCCTGTGGCGGCGATTGGTTACGCCGCTTCCGTACTCTTCCAGAATTCTCTTACCTGTACCTGGAACCCGTTGCGCAGGCCTATAAACAGCTGTTCGCCCGCGGTCAGCCCGGCGTCGGCCGCCCAGGAAGTCAGTTCTTCCGGCTCGAAGCCCAGCCACAGGTCGCCGCAGTTTTCCTTGGCCCAGTCCTGGTCGTGACTGCACAGATCACTGACGACCAGACAACCGCCACTGTTCATCAGGGCGGCGGCGTCCAGAAAAATGTCCGCCGGGCTGGGTACGTGGTGCAGCACCATGTTGGCTACGATCAGGTCAAAGGCGTCGCCCCGTGCCAGCAGGGTATCGGTCACGCCTTCGATCAGGTCGACGTTATTCAGGTGTTCCTCAATGCAGGTGCGTGTTGCCTTGGCCAGCATGTCTTTGCTGTTGTCCAGGCCCACTACATGCTGGAACAGCTCCGACAGTACCGGCAGGAACCCGCCTTCACCCGGTCCGATTTCCAGAACGCTCTGCCATGACTGCCTCGCTGCACGCTTGCGAATCAGTTCCGCGGTAGGCTCGGCGTACAGGTCAAAGGCTGCAATCAGTTCCTGCTGTTCCCGGAATTGTTCGGAGTGTCGGGAGAAAAAGGCCTGGGACTGTCCCGCTCGCTGCTCTCGTATGGCTTCAATCTTTTCGTCCAGATGCCGGGGCAATGCGACCCTGTCGACGGTTTCGAAAATCTGGCGGATTGCCTGGTCGGCCAGTTTGTCACTGTCCAGATTCAGCGGACGACGATAGAAAATGGCATTGCCTTCCCGCTGGGGCTCCAGCAAGCCGGCCTTGTGCATCACCTTCAGGTGATGGCTCATGCCAGACTGGCGCATGTCGAACATCTGGCTCAGCTCCAGCACACCGAAGGTATCCCGCCGCAGCACCCGCAGGATTTCCAGGCGCAGTGGGTCACCGCTCGCCTTGAAGATCGGGGCCAGTACGTCCACAGAGGACAATTCGTTCGCATGTGCATTGAGTGAGGTCATGGTTGGCAAGTGTAGGGGCGTTCTGTTGGTCGATCAATAGCCATATCAAAATTTTTTGATATAGATTTATGAGTTCTGTGAAATCAGTCGGTTTGGTGATTTTGTGCCGGCTTCATCGGAAAACCACTACATATGGATTTGCCCCGGCATACCCTAATCGGCGAAAATACGCGCCTTCTTTTTGAGCAGTATTTGCAGCTTGAAGTCTTTTCCTGAAAAACACTGGAGAATTGTCAATGCCGTCCCGTAAAGATCTCGCCAACGCCATTCGCGCGCTGAGCATGGATGCGGTTCAGAAAGCCAAGTCCGGCCACCCGGGTGCGCCCATGGGTATGGCGGATATCGCCGAGGTGCTGTGGAACGATTACCTCAGCCACAACCCGGCTAACCCGCACTGGGCCAACCGTGACCGCTTCGTGCTGTCTAACGGCCATGGCTCCATGCTGCAGTATTCCCTGCTGCACCTGAGCGGGTACGACGTCAGCATTGATGACCTGAAGAACTTCCGTCAGCTGCACTCCAAGACACCAGGCCATCCAGAATACGGTTATACCCCGGGCATCGAGACCACCACCGGCCCGCTGGGGCAGGGCATTGCCAACGCTGTTGGTTTCGCGCTGGCGGAGAAGTCCCTGGCGGCGCAGTTCAACCGCCCGGGCCACGACATTGTTGACCACTATACCTACGCATTCCTGGGCGACGGCTGCCTGATGGAAGGTATCTCCCATGAAGTAGCGTCCCTGGCCGGTACCCTGGGTCTGGGCAAGCTGGTGTTCTTCTACGACGACAATGGCATCTCCATCGATGGTGAAGTGGAAGGCTGGTTCACCGACAATACCCCGCAGCGTTTCGAGTCTTACGGCTGGCAGGTAATTCCGGATGTAGACGGCCACGATGCCGACGCCATCCGCGCCGCCGTTGAGCAGGCCCGCGCCAACACTGAGCAGCCAACGCTGATCTGCTGCAAAACCATCATCGGTTTTGGCTCCCCCAACAAGCAGGGCAAGGAAGATTGCCACGGGGCCCCGCTGGGTGATGACGAAATCGCACTGACCCGCGAAGCCCTGGGCTGGCAGCATGGCCCGTTCGAGGTTCCGTCTGACATCTACGCCGCGTGGGATGCCAAAGAAAAAGGCCAGGCTGCACAGAGTGCCTGGGAAGAGAAATTTGCGGCCTATGAGAAGGCCGAGCCGGAACTGGCCGCCGAGTTCAAACGGCGCATGGCGGGTGATCTGCCGGCAGACTTCGCCGAAAAAGCCCAGGCCTATATCCAGGAATGCCAGGACAAGGGCGAGAACGTTGCCTCCCGTAAGGCGTCCCAGAATTCCCTGAACGCCTACGGCCCGCTGCTGCCGGAACTGATGGGTGGCTCTGCCGACCTGGCCGGTTCCAACCTGACTATCTGGTCGGGCTGTAAAGGCGTGACCAAGGAAGACGCCTCCGGCAACTACATCTATTACGGTGTGCGTGAATTCGGCATGGCGGCCATCATGAACGGTATCGCCCTGCACGGCGGCTTTGTGCCTTACGGCGCCACCTTCCTGATCTTCATGGAATACTGCCGTAACGCCGTGCGCATGGCCGCCCTGATGAAGCAGCGCTCGATCTTTGTCTTCACTCACGACTCCATTGGCCTGGGCGAAGACGGCCCAACCCACCAGCCCATCGAACAGCTGGCCAGCCTGCGCACCACCCCGAACATGAGCACCTGGCGCCCGGCCGATACCGTGGAATCCGCGGTGGCCTGGAAAGCGGCGCTGGAGCGCAAGGATGGCCCGACCGCCATGGTCTTCTCCCGTCAGGGTCTGCCGCACCAGCAGCGTGATGCCGAACAACTGGCGAATGTTGCCAAAGGTGGTTACATCCTGTCTGACAGCGAAGGCACGCCGGAGCTGATCCTGATCGCAACAGGCGGTGAAGTGGGCCTGGCCCAGGACGCTGCTGCCAAGCTGCGTGAACAGGGTAAAGCGGTGCGTGTTGTGTCCATGCCGTCTACCGACGTATTCGATGCCCAGAGCGCTGAGTACAAACAGCAGGTGCTGCCGCTGGAAGTCACCAACCGCATCGCCATTGAAGCGAGCATTGCGGATTACTGGTACAAGTACGTGGGCCTGGACGGTCGCATCGTAGGCATGACCACCTTTGGTGAGTCCGCGCCGGCCGGCGAGCTGTTCAAGGAGTTCGGCTTTACCGTCGACAATATCCTGGAAGTGGCTGACGAACTGCTGGACGCCTGATGACCAACTCAACGCCGTTTCGCATTGCCATCAACGGGTACGGTCGCATCGGCCAGTGCGTGTTGCGGGCCCTTTATGAAAACGGCTATCGCGACCATCTGCAGGTGGTCGCGATCAACGAGTTGTCGGATATCGACACCATTGCCCATCTCACCAAATACGACTCCACCCACGGGCGGTTTCACGGTGAGGTGGCCGTGGATGGCGATAACCTGGTTGTGAACGGCGACCGCATCCGCGTATTGCGCCACCCTGAACCCGAGGAACTGCCCTGGCGACTGCTGGATGTGGATCTGGTGCTGGAATGCTCCGGCGCCTATTCTGACCGGGCCACGGCGGAAAAGCATATTGAAGCCGGTGCCCAGCGTCTGCTGTTTTCCCAGCCGGGCGATCCGGATGTCGACCGCACGGTGGTCTTCGGCATTAACGACGGGGACCTGAACGGTCAGGACGTGATCGTAGCTGCCGGCTCCTGCACCACCAACTGCCTGGTACCGGTCATCAAGGTCCTGGACGATGCCTTTGGCGTAGAGCAGGGCAGTACCACCACGATTCACGCCGCCATGAACGACCAGCCGGTCATCGATGCCTACCACCATCAGGACCTGCGCCGTACCCGAAGTGCCCTGCACAATATTGTGCCCGTAGACACTGGCCTGGCCCGCGGTATCGAGCGCTTGTTGCCTCATATGGAAGGCCGTTTCAGCTCGGTTGCCATGCGCGTGCCAACGCTGAATGTCTCTGCTATAGACATGGTGGTTAACGTGGGTGAGCCGACCGACATAGCCACAGTGAATCAG
This sequence comes from Marinobacter sp. bablab_jr008, assembly GCF_016464145.1. Lineage (NCBI taxonomy): Bacteria > Pseudomonadati > Pseudomonadota > Gammaproteobacteria > Pseudomonadales > Marinobacteraceae > Marinobacter > Marinobacter sp. bablab_jr008. The sequence goes on along the minus strand of NZ_JACDWW010000059.1, from coordinate 431,320 downwards.
TTGCTGTGCAGTGCATCCGCAGGCTCATTGAAGGGTATCCTCGGCTATACCGATGAACTGCTGGCCAGTTCTGACTTCAACCATGATTCCCATTCCGGCGTGGTCGACGGCGGGCAGACCCGAGTCACCGGCGGCACCATGGTGAAAGTGTTGTGCTGGTTTGACAATGAGTGGGGCTTTGCCAATCGCATGCTGGATGTCAGCAGAACCTGGTTGAGCAAAACCTGAAGAATAATGTGGGGCTGATCCCGAAGGGAGTCAGGCTCCAGCCTTAGGCTTAAAATTTGCACCTTTGAACCCATAACTACGGAACCTGATTATGGCCATCAAGAAAATGACTGACCTGAACCTCGCCGGCAAGCGGGTTCTGATTCGTGAAGACCTGAACGTCCCGGTCAAAGACGGCAAAGTATCCAGCGACGCCCGCATCCGCGCCTCGCTGCCCACCATCAAGGCCGCCAAAGACGCCGGTGCCAAAGTCATGCTGATGTCCCACCTGGGCCGCCCGGAAGAAGGCGTGTACGACGAAGCCTCCTCCATGAAGCCCGTAGCCGAGCACCTGAGCACCCTGCTGGGCCAGGAAGTCCGCCTGATCAAGGATTACCTTGACGGCGTTGAAGTGGCCGACGGCGAAGTCGTACTGTTCGAAAACGTTCGCTTCAATAAGGGCGAAAAGAAAGACAACGAAGACCTCGCCAAGCAATACGCCGCCCTGTGCGATGTCTACGTGATGGACGCCTTCGGCACCGCCCACCGCGCCCAGGCCTCCACCCACGGTGTGGCGAAGTTCGCTCCCGAAGCCTGCGCCGGCCCGCTGCTGGCAGCCGAACTCGACGCCCTCGGCAAGGCCCTCGACAACCCGACCAAGCCAGTGGTGGCCATCGTTGGCGGCTCCAAAGTCTCCACCAAACTGGACGTCCTCAACGCACTGGAAAAAGTGTGTGACCAGATCATCGTCGGCGGCGGCATCGCCAACACCTTCCTGGCCGCAGCCGGCCACCCGGTAGGCAAGTCCCTGTGCGAACACGACCTGGTCGACACCGCCAAAGACATCGCCAGCCGGGTGGAAATCCCGCTGCCGGTTGACGTGGTGGTCGCCAGCGAATTCGCTGAAACCGCCACGGCGACGACCAAAAACATCTCCGACGTCAGCGACGACGACATGATCCTCGACGTCGGCCCGGAAACCGCCGGCCAGTTCGCTGAACTGCTGAAAAACGCCAAAACCATCCTGTGGAACGGCCCGGTTGGCGTGTTCGAATTCGACCAGTTCGGCAACGGCACCAAGGCACTCGCCCAGGCCATCGCCGAAAGCGACGCCTTCTCCCTGGCCGGCGGCGGCGACACCGTCGCAGCCGTTGACAAATACGGCGTAGCTGACAAGATCTCCTACATCTCCACCGGCGGTGGCGCGTTCCTCGAATTCGTGGAAGGCAAAACCCTGCCGGCAGTAGCCGTGCTGGAAGAGCGTGGTAATTAAGACGCCACTCCAAAATCCAAAACGAACAGAATTCAAACCTCAAAACGTCAACGAAGGAGACAACCCATGGCCCTGATTTCGCTGCGGCAACTTCTGGACCACGCCGCCGAGCATGGTTACGGTGTGCCAGCCTTTAACGTAAACAACCTCGAACAAATGCGCGCCATCATGGAAGCCGCCGACAAAACCGACTCCCCGGTGATTGTCCAGGCCTCCGCCGGTGCCCGCAAATACGCCGGTGCGCCGTTCCTGCGCCACCTGATCCTGGCCGCCATCGAAGAATGGCCACACATCCCGGTGGTCATGCACCAGGACCACGGCACCAGCCCGGCCGTGTGCCAGCGCTCCATCCAGCTCGGCTTCAGCTCCGTGATGATGGACGGCTCCCTGGGTGAAGACGGCAAAACCCCGACCAGCTACGAATACAACGTAGATGTTACCCGTCGCACCGTTGAAATGGCCCACGCCTGTGGTGTCTCCGTAGAAGGTGAACTGGGCTGCCTGGGCTCCCTCGAAACCGGCCAGGCCGGCGAAGAAGACGGCATTGGCGCCGAAGGCACCCTGGACCACAGCCAGATGCTGACCGATCCCGAAGAAGCCGCCGACTTCGTCCAGAAAACCCAGGTCGACGCCCTGGCCATTGCCATCGGCACCAGCCACGGCGCCTACAAGTTCACCCGTCCGCCCACAGGTGACATCCTGGCCATCGACCAGATCAAAGCCATCCACGCCCGCATCCCGGACACCCACCTGGTGATGCACGGCTCCAGCTCCGTACCTCAGGAGTGGCTGAAAGTGATCAACGAATTCGGTGGCGAGATCCCGGAAACCTACGGTGTACCGGTGGAAGAAATCGTCGAAGGTATCAAGCACGGCGTGCGCAAGGTCAACATCGACACCGACCTGCGCCTGGCCTCTACCGGTGCGGTTCGTCGCTTCATGGCCCAGAACCCGGCGGAATTTGACCCGCGCAAATTCCTCAAGGCCACCATGGTTGCCATGACCGATATCTGTGTCGCCCGCTACGAAGCCTTCGGCTGTGCCGGCCAGGCCAGCAAGATCAAGCCGCTGAACCTCGAACAGATGTTCGAACGTTATGCGGCTGGCGATCTGGACCCGAAGGTCAAGTAAGCCCCGTCTTGAAGCCCCCGCCCTTCGGGGGCTTTTTTCTGATGGGTGAGCTGAAAACCCATCGTCCGTGTTGATCCCCGCACTTATCGCTGCAACAAAGAACAGGATGCCGACGGCAAGGGTTGTCGCTCCTAAGATTGCTATTGCTTAACGGCAGTTTTTTGCGTTTTGGCCTGGATGGCCAATACTTGAAAGCATGCTCTTGCCTTTAATGGCCAAGGATGCCTTCCAATGAAGCTGTTCCACTGCGGTCGATGTGCCAACCTGCTTTATTTTGAAAACAGTCGCTGTACCCATTGCGGAGCTGACCTGGGCTTTGCCCCGGATGTCATGGATTTGCTGGCGATCGAGCCGGAAGGCGATAACACCTGGGCGACGGTCGCACGTGGTGATATCTACCGGTTGTGTGACAACTATCAGAATCAGCGAGCCTGTAACTGGCTGATCCCCAATACCGATCCGCATACCTTCTGTGTTGCCTGTCGCCTCAATCGCACCATTCCGGATCTCAGCATCGAGAAGAACAATGACCTCTGGCGTCGTCTCGAAAAAGAGAAACGGCGGCTTGTGTATTCCGTCTTGCGCCTGGGACTCCCGTGCGAACCCCGGAACGAAGATCAGCTTGGGCTGGCATTCGATTTTCTGGCCGATCAGCCGGCTATGTTTGACGAGCGTGAAAAAGTAACGACGGGCCATGCCAATGGCGTCATTACCATCAACATTGCCGAAGCAGACCCGGTGGAACGCGAGCGGATGCGCAACCAGATGGCCGAGCCGTATCGCACTGTTTTAGGGCATTTTCGCCATGAGTCCGGACACTATTACTGGGATCTGCTTGTCCGGAGTAGCCCGTGGCTTGGCAAATTCCGGGACCTTTTTGGTGATGAGACCAGGGACTACAGGCAAGCGCTGGACCAGCATTACCAATACGGCCCGTCCTCTGACTGGCAAAGCCGATACATCAGCGCCTATGCCAGCAGCCATGCCTGGGAGGACTGGGCAGAGACCTGGGCACATTATTTGCATATGGTGGATACATTGGAAACCGCCTGGCAGCTCGGTCTGCGTGTGAATACCTTGCAGCCCGAGGAAACAAGCCCTGCCTTCGACCCCTGCCAGACCGGTGATTTCGATGCGCTGATCAGGCATTGGTTGCCTTTGACGCTTGCGCTCAACAGCCTGAACCGAAGCATGGGGCACGACGACGCCTACCCCTTTGTGCTGGCGCCTGCGGTGGTGGAGAAGCTCCGTCTGGTGCACCAGATCGCTCACGGACGTTAATGAAAGGATCCCGAATGAAAAAGAACAAAGCGATTGACTGGAAAAACTACGATCCCAACGACTTCTACGATGAGCTGATCGCTGCCAAAGGGAAGCCCAGACGAGCCGCGACGGCGATTACCGACTACTTGGGCAATCTCGGGTCCGAGGAGATCCAGGCGCGCCAGCAGGCTGCCGAACTGGCGATACTGGAGATGGGGATCAGTTTCACCATCTACAGCGAGGGCGAGAATATCGACCGGGCCTGGCCTTTCGATATCATTCCCCGGGTGATCTCGCTCCGGGAGTGGGAAAACATTGAACAAGGGCTGGCCCAGCGCCTGACGGCCCTCAACATGTTCATTAACGATATCTACAACGACCAGAATATCGTCAAAGACAAGGTCATTCCCAAGTACGTGTTCGCCAACTCCAAAAACTTCCGCGAGCAGTGCCGTGGTTTTACGCCGCCACTGGGGGTCTGGGCCCACATTTGCGGATCGGATCTGGTGAGGGACAAGGACGGAAAGGTCTATGTTCTTGAGGACAACCTGCGGGTTCCTTCCGGTGTTTCCTACATGCTGGAGAATCGCCAACTGACCAAGCGGGTGTTCCCGGAACTGTTCGACAACAACAGTATCCTGCCGGTGGATGACTACACCAACCAGCTGTTCGACATGCTGGCGTCGATTTCTCCAAGGCCCCAGGATCATCCAAGAATTGCAGTACTCACCCCGGGGATTTTCAATTCGGCCTATTTCGAGCACTCGTTCCTGGCGCAGCGCATGGGGGCCGAGCTGGTGGAGGGGGCTGATCTGGTCGTTGGTGAAGACGACTGCGTGTACATGCGCACAGTAGAGGGCCTGGAGCGCGTGGACGTGATCTACCGGCGCATTGATGACGACTTTCTGGACCCGGAAGTCTTTCGGGCAGACTCTACCCTGGGCGTGCCGGGCCTGATGCGAGCCTGGCGCAATGGCAAGGTTGGCCTGGCCAATGCGCCCGGTGCCGGTGTGGCCGATGACAAGGTGATCTACGCCTTCGTGCCGGACATGATCCGCTATTACCTCGATGAGGAGCCGATCATCCCCAACGTGCCCACCTATATGTGCGTGAACAAACAGGACCAGGAGTATGTACTCGAGCACCTGGACGAGCTGGTGGTGAAACCGGCGAATGAGTCCGGTGGTTACGGCATGCTGGTGGGGCCGCATTCCACCAAGAAGCAGCGCACCGAATTTGCCCGTCTGATCAAGAAGAACCCACGCAACTACATCGCCCAGCCCACACTGAGTCTCTCTGTGGCCCCAACTTTGTGCGACGAGGGCCTGGCGCCCCGACACCTGGATCTTCGGCCCTTCGTGCTGCAGGGCGTGCGAACCTACGTTACCGCCGGCGGGCTCACGCGGGTGGCGATGCGCAAGGGCTCCCTGGTGGTGAATTCTTCCCAGGGCGGTGGAAGCAAGGATACCTGGATCGTGGACGAGGAGAATTGATGTGCTGTCACGTGTAGCGGAAAGACTGTACTGGATGGCCCGATACCTTGAGCGGGCCGAGAACAACGCCCGGATGATCATGGCTTTCAATTCCCTGGCACTGGATATGCCCCGGGAGACCCAGCTGTCCTGGAAGGGACTGGTGGCGGTGACGGGCATGGGAGCTTTGTTTGACCAGCACCACCAGAAGGCCGATGAGCGCAACTGTGTGAAGTTTCTGATGGCTGACAGTTACAATCCGAGCTCCATCGCCTCCTGCATCAAGGCTGCCCGGGAGAATGTTCGCACCACGCGGGACCAGGTACCGACCGACGCCTGGGAAGTCATCAATGAACTATATCGTTACATCCAGGAGTACATCGACCAGGGGGTGGGGAAACGCGCGCGATACGATTTCCTGAACGAGATCGTCGGCCGCTGCCAGATGCTCAATGGTTTGCTGGCCGGGTGTATGAGTCACGACGAGGGCTACGACTTCATCCGGGTGGGTCGCAACCTTGAGCGGGCCGACATGGCCACCCGTCAGATTGAAGTGGGAGCTCTGCAGTTCCTCGATGGCTGGGACGGCACGGAAACCTACGGCGGGTTATTGTGGACGAGCGTTCTGCGCTACCAGAGTGCCTTCCAGATGTACCGCCACAACGTGCGGCGCAAGGTCAGCGGGCCTCTGGTGATTCGCTTCCTGTTGCAGAACGAACCCTTCCCGCGCTCGGTGCTACACAGTCTCAGCGAAGTGGCCGGTGCTCTCGGTCGCCTGCCCAGGAACGAAATTCCGCTGCGCACGGCACTGCAGGCAGTCCGTCACACCCGTGAAGGCGACGTGGATGCGTTAATCCGCAAGGAGGACGTGATCCTGTTCCTGGAGAACCTGCAGCTGGACATCGGTGAACTTCACGACGACATTGCAGAGACCTGGTTTCCTGTCTACGAGACAGCCTGAAACTCCCAACACTATTCGCCTGCGAGATAGGTTCCATGTCGATTCACGTTGCCCTGAGTCATACCACCCATTATCGCTACGAGCGCCCGATTACCCTGGGCCCTCAGATTGTTCGTTTGCGCCCCTGTCCACATGCGCGAACCCGAATTCTCAGTTACTCACTGAAGGTTGAGCCGGAAGGTTACTTTCTGAACTGGCAACAGGATCCGCAGGCCAATTATCTGGCCCGGCTGGTATTTCCGGAAAAGACGGACGAGCTGAAGATCACGGTGGACCTGGTTGCCGAGATGGCGGTGATCAACCCGTTCGATTTCTTCCTGGAACCCCGGGCGGAGACCATTCCCTTCGAGTATGAGGAATGGCAGACGGCGGAGCTGGCGCCTTACTTGCAGAAATTGCCGGAAACACCGGAATTCCGTAAATGGATGGCCACCATAGACCGCAAGGAAACGCCCAGCGTCGATTTCTTGGTGGGCGTAAACCAGCGGCTAGCCAACCGGATTGATTATCTGATCCGGATGGAGCCGGGCGTGCAGACGCCGGAAGAGACCCTGAAAAAAGGCTCCGGATCCTGTCGGGATTCCACCTGGCTGCTGGTCCAGACGCTTCGGCACCTTGGGCTGGCGGCGCGGTTCGTCTCCGGTTACCTGATTCAGCTCAAGGCGGACCTGAAAGCACTGGATGGCCCCTCGGGCGCGGAGGAAGACTTCACTGACCTGCACGCCTGGTGCGAGGTCTTCCTGCCCGGCGCCGGTTGGGTGGGACTGGACCCGACGTCTGGCCTGTTTGCCGGTGAAGGGCATATTCCGCTGGCCTGCAGCCCGGATCCGTCCTCGGCGGCTCCCATTTCCGGCATGGTGGAAGACTGCGAGGTCGAATTCGAGCATCAGATGGGCGTCCAGCGCATCTGGGAAGCGCCGCGGGTGACCAAACCCTACACCGAGGAGCAGTGGCAACGCATTGTGGATCTTGGCCATGAGGTGGATCAGCGACTGACCGAGCTGGATGTGCGCCTGACCCAGGGCGGTGAACCCACCTTCGTGGCCAATCACGACCGTGATGAGCCGGAGTGGAACACCGAGGCTATGGGCCCCACCAAGCGGAAAAAGGCCATTGAGCTCTACCACCGGATGCGGGACCGCTATGGTGCCGGTGGCCTGGTGCACTTCGGCCAGGGCAAGTGGTACCCGGGCGAGCCGTTGCCGCGGTGGTCACTGAACTGCTTCTGGCGCAAGGATGGTGAGCCAATCTGGCAGGATGAACGGTGGCTGGCGGACGAACGCACGGAAGGCAAGGCAAGCCCGGAAGATGCTCACCGGTTTTTGGCAGCCCTGGCGAAGGAACTGGGTGTCGATGAAAAGCACGTGTTCCCGGGGTTCGAGGATGCCTTTTATTACCTGTGGCGGGAACGACGGCTGCCGGTCAACGTCGATCCCTTTGATGCCAAACTCGACAATGCCCTGGAACGGAAGCAGCTGCAGCAGATTTTCAGCCGGGGTCTGGATGAGCCCGTCGGCTACGTGCTGCCACTGCGTGTTTCCGAAAAGGAGAAGGCCTGGGAGACCGGACCCTGGTTCCTGCGCAGCGAGCGCTGCTATCTGATTCCGGGCGGCTCACCCATGGGCCACCGGCTGCCGCTGGACAGCCAGCCCTGGGTGGAAGAAGCCGATTACCCCTGGATCCACGAACAGGACCCGTTTGCCCCTCGCGGGCCCTTGCCTGTCAGCGAACAGATTCGTCAATGGAACAGCCATAGCCAGGCTGGCCAGCCGTCTTCGGAGCTGGAGCCACCTGCCAAAGGCAAGTCGGCACCCGAGATTGTCCGAACGGCCCTTTGTGTGGAGCCCCGGGATGGCATCCTTCGCGTTTTCATGCCGCCGCTGGCGGAGCTTGAGCCCTATCTTGCGCTGGTCGCGGCCATTGAGAAAACCGCCGCAGAGCTCAAGCAACCGGTCTTGCTGGAAGGCTATGAGCCGCCCTCCGACCCACGGTTGAGTCATTTCCGCATCACGCCGGACCCGGGGGTGATCGAAGTGAATGTGCAGCCGGTCAAGACCTGGGACGAACTGGTCGAGCAGACCGAGACGCTTTACGCAGACGCCTACGAATGCCGACTCACTTCCGAGAAGTTCATGATGGACGGCCGCCATACCGGCACCGGTGGCGGCAACCATTTTGTGCTGGGTTCGCAAAAGGCCGAGGACTCTCCGTTCCTGCGGCGCCCGGATCTGTTGCGCAGCCTGATCAGCTACTGGCACAACCATCCCAGTCTGTCCTACCTGTTCTCTGGCCTGTTCATCGGCCCCAGCTCCCAGGCCCCCAGGATTGACGAGGCCCGTAACGACCACGTGTTCGAAATGGAGTTGGCCTTCAAGGAGATGGAGCGGCTCTGCCCGGTGGGCAAGAAAGTCGCGCCCTGGGTGGTGGACCGGTTGCTCCGGGATCTGCTCACCGACGTAACCGGTAATACCCATCGAGCCGAGTTCTGTATCGACAAGCTCTATTCCCCGGATGGCCCCGGTGGGCGTCACGGTTTGCTGGAGCTGCGTGCCTTCGAGATGCCGCCCCATGCCCGCATGAGCCTGACCCAGCAGCTGCTGTTGCGCGCGCTGGTGGCACGCTTCTGGGAGCAACCCTACAAGCCGCCAGGGCTGGTGCGCTGGGGCACCGAACTGCACGACCGTTTCCTGCTGCCCCACTATGTCTGGCAGGACTTCCAAGACGTGATCGACGATATGAAGGCCCGTGGTTACCCGCTGGAGAGCGAGTGGTTTGCGCCCCATTTCGAGTTCCGGTTCCCCCGGATCGGCGATTACAAGGTCAAGGGCATCACCCTTGAGCTGCGCTCGGCCCTGGAGCCCTGGCACGTCACCGGTGAGCACGGTGCAATTGGTGGCACTGCCCGTTATGTGGATTCCTCCCTGGAGCGTTTGCAGGTGAAGGTGCGCGGCGCTGCGCCGGATCGTTACCAGATCACCTGCAATCAGGTGCCTCTGCCACTTCAGCCTACCGGCATGGTGGGCGAGTCGGTCGCCGGGGTCCGTTACCGGGCCTGGCAGCCGTCGCAGTGCATGCACCCGACCATCGGGGTGGATGGGCCGCTGGTGTTTGATATCGTGGACACCTGGAACGAACGCAGTCTGGGCGGGTGTGAGTATCACGTGACCCATCCCGGTGGCCGGAATTTCGAGACGCTGCCGGTGAATTCGTTCGAGGCTGAAGGCCGCCGTATGGCGCGTTTCTTCCGGATGGGGCACAGCTCAGGCCAGCAACCCCTGCGGCCGGTGCCGGAGCACCGGGAGTTCCCGTTCACCCTGGATTTGCGGTATCACAAATAATATGTGTGAACTTACCGTTTGATACTGGCTCAGGGGGCTGGAAAGCGGCTATGCTTCCAGCTCATTGACTAACGGAGCCCGAATTCACGGTGGCGAAGCAGCGCGCAGTAACGGACATCCTCCGCCAGTACCATCCGGTGCCGGATCGGTTTGATGAGCTTGGTTCCCTGGGTTCCGGGCCAAAGCCCCATTGGCGGACGTTGTTGCAACAGTTGAACCTTGAATCGGTTGCCGGTCTCAATCTCAGGGCTCAGGCGGTTTCCAGCGCGATTGCCGAAGACGGGGTAACCTACAACGTCTACGAGGATCCCCGTGGCGATACCCGGCCCTGGGAAGTCGATCTGCTGCCGCTGGTTCTGGGCGCGGATGAGTGGCAATGGCTTTCGAAAGCGGTCGCCCAGCGAGCTGAACTGCTGGATAGCGTTCTGGGCGATCTGTATGGCGAACAGGCGTTGCTCAAAGAGGGCTTGATGCCGCCGGCCTTGGTTTACGGTCAGGCTGGTTTTCAATGGCCCTGCCAGGGCATACAGCCAGTGAGTGGCCGCTTCCTTCACCTTTATGCGGTGGATCTGGCGCGGGCGCCGGATGGCGGCTGGTGGGTGATGGCGGACAGGACCCAGGCCCCTTCGGGGGCGGGTTACGCCCTGCAAAACCGGTTGGTCATTTCCCGGGCGTTCCCCGCGCCCTTCCACAACCTGCCAGTGACCAACCTGGCGGAATTCTTCCAGGGGTTCCAGAACAGTCTTGCGAGCATGTCTCCGGCGCGAAATGAGACCGCGTTGTGTGTGCTTCTGACCCCGGGCCGTTTTAACGAAACCTATTTCGAACATGTATTTCTTGCCCGCTACCTCGGGTTGCCGCTGGTGGAAGGTCAGGATCTGACCGTGCGCGATGACACCGTCTACCTGAAAACACTTCAGGGCCTGCGTCGTGTGCATGCCATCTATCGCCGGCTCGATGATGGCTTTTGTGATCCGCTGGAACTCCGGGCCGATTCCGTGCTGGGTATCCCGGGCTTGCTGGGTGCTGTGCGAGCCGGCAAAGTGCTGATGGCAAACGCCCTGGGCTCCGGCGTTCTCGAAAGTGCGGCCCTGTTCGGTTTTCTGCCGGAGATTTCAAAAAAACTGCTGGGTTCACCTCTGGCTATGCCGTCAGTGGCCTCCTGGTGGTGTGGTGAGAAACCCGCGTTGGACTATGTCATTGAGCACCTCGATGAACTGGTCATCAAACCGGCATTTGCGAGTATGCGCATGGAGCCGGTGTTCGGTTATCAGATGAAGGGGGCAGAGCGGACCGCACTGATCAAGAAGATGAATGCCCACCCCCATGCTTTTGTCGGGCAGGAGTTGGTTCACCTTTCTCAGGCCCCGGTCTGGAAGGGTGATCAGAATCAGCCGCTGGCAACCCGGTCTATTGGCCTGCGCCTGTTCGCGGCGGCTACGCCCTCCGGCTGGCGGGTGATGCCCGGTGGATTGACCCGTGTCGCCATGGATGAGGGCGTGGAGGTCATCTCCATGCAGCGGGGCGGGTTGTCGAAGGATACCTGGGTACAGTCGCGTTACACCGCGCCATCCAAATCGCTGATCAAGAAACGGTTGCAGGTTTCCGACTTGCTGGATGGCGAGCGGGATACGCCGTCCCGTGTGGGCGAAAATCTGTTCTGGATGGGCCGGCATTCTGAGCGGGCGGAAGGCACGGCTCGCTTGCTGAGGGCGGCGTTCAACCGTTTGTCGGGGCACGATCAGGCCAGCGAGGAGGCTCTGCTTGGGCTCCAGCAGGCGGCCGAGCAGTTCGGCACGCTTCCTGAGCCGGAAAAAGATGTCGTACCCGAGCCTCTCCCCGAGGCTTTGCTGAGAGCAGTAAGTGACCAGGAATCCCCGGGGTCGATTGCGTCGATCATCCAGGCCTTGCTGTTCAATGCCAGCCAGGTCCGGGATCGGTTGTCCACAGACAACTGGCACACACTCAACCGAGTGGGGAAATCTCTCAGTCCGGCGCCGGCGACGCCAGAACAATCAATCCGGGCGTTGAATCTGGTGTTGCTGGATTGCATCTCACTGGCTGGATTTGCCATGGATGACATCACGCGGGACGCCAGTTGGGTTTTCCTGGTGATCGGGCGGCGCCTGGAGCGGTTGGCCAATCTGTGCACCCTGATTTGTGTGCCGCTGTTCAGTGACCGCTTCAGTCGTAACGCCATGCTGGAGTGGCTGCTGGAAGTGGCAAACTCGGAAGTGACCTACCGGACCCGATATCGCCGGACGCCAGAGCTTCTGGGGGTGCTTCACACCATTGTGATCGACGCGAGCAACCCCCATTCTGTGATGTTCCAGTTGCGCCAGTTGCAGAAGGATTTACCCGAAATGGGTCAGAAAACCGGACAGCTGTTTTCCCCGGATCTGAATGACTCCCTGCGTCGTTTACAAGGGTTGGATCTGCACCCGTTTGAGCGCAAGCACCCGGATCAGGCCTGCGAAGCTCTGGCAGAGCTCTTGTGTGATATCCGGTCAGAAGCCTATCGTGTATCGGATGAAATCCAACGGCAGTGTTTTATTCACACCCGGTATTCCGACCGGCCGGTGAAAGCGGATTAAGGCGCCTGTCATGACATTTGTCCGTTACCATGTGCGTCATGAGACCCTCTACCACTACGATCAGGTGGTGGGTGAGTCTCATCACCTGCTCAGGCTGACGCCACGAGCGCTGCCCTGGCAGCGGAATCTTGAGCATCACCTGGCGATCTCACCGGACCCATCGGCACGTCGTTCCTTCCTGGACTGCTTTGGCAACCGGATTACCAAGATTCATTTCACTGGTGATCACGACTATCTGGAGATCATCAGCGAGCTCTGGGTGGAGCTGCGCGATCGACCGAAACCGTCGGCAACTGCGGCAAAAGTACCCTGGGAAAGCGTGCGTGACAGCCTGCGGTATCGGGCGGACCGGACGTTTTCGCCGGAACATCTCGAAGCCACGGCGTTCCGGTTTGTGTCCACCAACGTACCCATCGATTCCCAGTACGCCGCTTATGCACGCGAGGCATTTCTCCCCGGACGCCCCCTGGTGGAAGCAGCGGATGCCCTGATGCGGATGATCCATCGCGACTTCCGCTTCGATGCGACGGCGACCGAAACCTTCACCCCGGTGGAGCAGGCGTTCAAGGCCCGTCGTGGGGTCTGCCAGGATTTCTCCCATATTATGATCGCCTGCCTGCGTTCGGTGGGACTGGCGGCCCGTTACATGAGTGGTTATATCCTGACTCACCCGCCGGAAGGAAAGGAGCGGCTGGTCGGTGCCGATGCCACCCATGCCTGGGTAGCGGTGTTCGTGCCGGATTTCGGTTGGCTGGAGTTGGACCCCACCAACGCGCTGAGGCCCGATCTGGAGCACATTACCCTCGGCTGGGGGCGAGACTTCTCCGATATAACGCCGATGCGGGGCGTGTTGCTGGGCGGTGGTGACCATGAACCGGAGATTGCCGTGACCGTTGTTCCGGAGGAGGAGTTTGCCTCGCTATACGGAGATGGAGAAACCTACCTGGAAGAACTCTCTCCCTGAGTTGAGGCCGTCATTCACTGCCGGGGCTAAAACAAAGCATTGTCTAGCCCTTTCTCGCCAGCCGCTCCAACGTCAACAACGTATCGGTGTAACGAGCAAATCGTGTCAGATACTCCGGTGACAACGTCTGCATTTCAGCAATAGCCCGGCTTACCAACCGATGCGCGTTCATCGGCCCCGCTTCTTTCGGAGTGCTTTCTATGGCGTGTCGAATTCGCTCGGCAATAAAGTGATGGCCCTGGTTCGCCTGGGCTCTGATCATGGCTTTCAGGGGGCGCGGGTTATTGGGTGCTGAGGCTGGATGTGCCTTTGGCGGCTCTTGTGGCGACTGTCCGAATACCCGTTGTTCCAGAACCGACAGCGGCGCTTCAACCGATGCCTCTGGGGTTTCATTTAGCTGGTCCAGCAACCCGGAAAGAGGCGAATTGCCGCCGACATCGGGTGTGGGCTCATCGCGCTGCCCGGCACTGTCCAGCCTTGCCTGATAGTCCGATATCGCCTGTTCCAACTTCCGCCAGTGCGTCGTTCCCTTATGCAGCCCCTTTGAGCGCAGTCTTCGCTCGAAAGACTCCAGATAGCGGAACCGAACCGGGTCATTCTGATCGGCGCCGTTTTGCCTCAAGCTTTCCAGCAAGGAGGGGCCGGGGGCTTCGCTCATGGTCAATCACCTTCCTCGGTTTCAGTATCCTCAGCCGACGAAGGCGCCCGTGGCACGGTACTGATTTCCACCCGCCGGTTCTGGGCCCGGGATTCCGCATCGACGTTGGGCACTGCCGGGTGGTGAGGACCAAAGGCGGCAGCGAATACCCGGTCATTGGGCAAGCCCAGCTCTGTGAGGGTTCGGGTAACCGTCAGGGCCCGCTGGGCCGACAGACCCCAGTTGTCCTGATAACGATTGCCCGGATGCATCGGCAAGTCGTCGGTGAAGCCACTCACCATCAGCAGCTCGTCGTGCTGTTCCAGGTAGGCCTGTAACGGTCGAATCAGCGATTCCAGCACTTCTTCACCTTCGGCCTGCAACTGGTCTGAATTCAGCTCGAACAGCACGTTGCCGCTGATGCCGATGCGGCCATCCCGGAAAGTCACCAGCCCCTTGGTGAGCGGGTCCTCCAGTGCCTGCTCCAGGGCGATCCTGCGCTGTTCTTCCGCCTCCCGTTTCTCGATCTCCTCGGCCAGGGACTGGCTCAGTTCCAGCTGAATGCCGATCACCCACACCAGAATCAGCGCCAGAATACCCACCAAAGCAGCCATCAAGTCCGAGAAGATGGCCCAGACCGGTGCCGATTGCTGTTCGCCCCCTTCCAGCTGTTCCATCAGCCAGCCTCGCTGGGTTCTGCGCGGCGCAGTGCCGCGGCGGCATCGATGACGTCCTTCTGGGCGCTGACGCTGAGGTCGATTACCTCGCGGGCCTGGGCCACGTAGTAGGCCAGCTGTTCATCGTGGCGGGTGCCGGCGTTATCCAGCGCCTTCTGGATATCCGCCAGGCTGGCGACGACCTGCTGGTTGGACTGGCTGAATAGCTCAATGGCCTGCGCGAAGGCATCGCTCAGGGCGCCGACTTCCTGGCTGCTGCCGGTGATGTCGTCGCCCAGTTTGCCCAGTTGCTGGCTTTGTTCCTGAATCAGGGTGTTGAAGCGTTCGCTGATGCCGGTCAGGGTTTCGCCGGCGCCGCGGATCAGCGTATCCACCGCCTCCCGCTGACTGTCAGCGGTGCTGCGCTGGTTCTCCAGCAGGGTGTCCAGCTCCTGAACCAGTCGCTGGCGTTCCTCCAGCAGCTCGTTTTCCCGCTCGCTGTTGCGGGCGATTTCCGACTGCAGCTGTCGGATCACCTCGGCGGCGGCCTTCGGTGTTTCCGAAGCCGTCTCAATCAGGCGGGTCATGGGCGCTTCCAGTGCAGTGCCCAGCTCACTCAGGTGGCGTGCTGCTGTGGCTTCCAGTTGTTCCATTCGCTCGTTTGCAGCCCGGGCTCGTTCGCTTTCCTGTTCCCGGAGTTGATCGAGCTGAGCGCCAACGGTGCTGAGCAGTTCCGCCAGCCCGGCCTGTTGCTGCTCAATCAACCCGGTGCTGCTGGTCTGGAAATGGCTTTGGTATTGAGTCAGCGCCTCATTGAACGCTGCCAGCATGTCGTCACTTTGAGCCTGCTGTCGGGCCAGACCGGCCTGCCAGTGTTGCGACACCTCAGCTCCGGCATTGTTCAGGCGTTCACAGCTCTGTACCAGTTGTTGCTGTTGTTCCTTGAGCCAGGTTTGGTGCTGGTCGTTGATGGCGCCAAGCCAGGTGTGGAGTTGTTCCTGCAACTGGCTTTGACTTTGTTCGTTCTGCTCTGAGAGGGTCGCCAACGTCTCCTGGTTCTGGGCCTGTTGTGCAATCAGATTCTGCTGCCAGCGTTCGCCCGCCTCCGTGGTAACTGCCTGAAACCCGGAGATCAATTCCGTGAGTTGTTCACGGGCATTATCTGCCCAGCTTTGTTGCAGGCCGTGAGCATCCTTCTGAAGTTGCTCCAGGGCCTGGACAACTATGGGCTCAATCCGCTCTGACGCCTGCTTTGCAGTGTTGTCCAATGCCGTTGTCAGGGAGTTGGCTACGGAGTCGGCCAGGGTCTGATAGTGGCGGCCGACCGTGCTGTGGAATTCCTGCTGGTTGTGAGTCAGGGACTGTTCCAGTTGCTGGCCAAGTTGCTCCATGCGCGCCGTCATGCGTTCCATGGCCGAGGCCATTTCGGGCAGGGCTTTGGCCTGGCTTTCCAGTGCCTGAAACGCCTGGTGGCGTTGATGATCTGTAGATAGATGATGCAGCTTGTCTCGCAGCGTACTATCCAGGGTGCGGGACGCCTGCAACCGGTCCCGGCGGCTCAGGGTAGAGGCCAGCCCCAGCATGGCGGAGGCGGCGACGCCGGCAATGGAGGTGCCGAAGGCGAGACTCAAACCGGCAATCGGAGCGGCCAGTGCGCTGCGAATAGCGCTCAGTTCGGTGCTGTTATCCAGGGCCGAGGCGGCGCCGCCAAGGGTCACAATCATGCCCGCAAAGGTGCCCAGCAGGCCCAGCATCACCAGCAGGCCGGTCAGGTAGGGTGTCAGTTGCGGGCCGGGTAATGCGGCGGCATGGCCCTCGATTCGCCGTTGCACCGGGAACTGCATCGGGGCGGGCAGTGTGCCAAGCCAGTGGTTAACCTGCTCCTGGCTTTCAGGTAACTGATGAACCTGTGCGTTCAGTTCGCGGGTCTGTCGGCGGAAATTCACCAGTTCGCCAAAGCCGAGACAGTAAACGGCGCCAATCAGCCCGGTAAACGCCAGCGCCAGCAGGTCGGAACCGACAAATCCGGCACCAATCCAGGCTACCACGGCCAGGCCGATGGCAAACGCCAGGGTAAAGAACAGTTTACTCATGGGGTGTTGTTAACCTCTTTGTGGCAAGCCTCCAGCAAACCCAGAACCGGTTCCAGCCGAACATCCAGTTCAGCGAGTAACAAAGACTGCGCTTCCTCGCAGTAACGGTGGAACCAGTCGGCCGTTGTGGCCGGGGTAGGGCTTTGCTCCGGGGTGGTCGATCGGTGCTCGAATCGTTGTTCAAGTACCTTGGGAATATGGGAAAAACACTGTGCGGTATACCCGGCCATCGTTTGATCAAACACCGCGTCCAATTCGGCCAGGTGAGCCAGCTTCGGGCCCTGATCTTTCATCGATTTTTGAACCTTGTCCCGCAACTGACGGCTGTTGGCCGCCACTTTGCGTTGGAGTGCGAGCCAGGCATTGAGAGCGGCTTCAAGCTCGGGTTCACCATCAAACTCCAGATCTGAGCCAAACCCGCGAATACGCTGAACCAGTGCCCTGCGTATTGTCGCCAGCTCCTCGGTTAACCGCTCTACCGTGGCGCCCTGAGGCGTGCCTGGCTGTTTCGCCCGATAACCAATGGCCGCATCCAGGGTCATGGTGTCGCCCAGGCCGAACAGCCGGCTCAGTCGCTCACCAAAGCAGGGAAGTTGCTCAGGCGCAGCAAATGCCCCGGATCGGGACAGTTGATCTAGCAGTGCATTTCGGGGCCCTATTGGGGCACGGTTTTGCTGGGTCATTGGTTTACTGATTGACCGGGCCGTTTGGTAGAAAAGGACGCTATTCTACTGGCTAAGACCGATGAAACATAATGACCGTAGGGAAAGTTGCTAATTCAGCCCGTAGCGACGTTCACGTTCAAACCGGAAAAATCCCTCTTCTTCCTCCCGCTCGATGGTCGGGGCAGAAAACCCGAAATGCTCCTGGCGAAGGTCCGTTAACGCGGCTTCCAGTTGCTCACCGTTCAGGCGGTTCTGTAAGGCTCGTCTTTCGGCCATGTAGGCTTTGCCTTTCTGCCATTTTTCCTCCCGGCGCTGGTCTTCCTCGGCCAACTGGCGAATGGCCTCTTCGGAGTAGCCTATCTGGCGGCGCAGATCGTTGATGGCTTGCTGGCGTTTGTCTGCCGGCAGGCTGGCGAGTTGCTGTTGAACGCTGTCCATGGAGAACAGGGCGTGGCTGGTCGCACCGGAACCCGCCAGTTGCCGGGCCAGATCGGCACCATAGAGTTCGTCTGCGGTGGTTTGTAGCTGGTGAGCCAGTTCGGTCAGTGGCATCTGGTTGGCCTGGTCCAGCCGCGCCAGAGTCTGCTGGAAATGGTCCGATTTGGCTTCCACCGGGTTCTGCTCCTCGGCCCAGATCTGGCTTGCCAGGGGGCCGAAAATCGCTTCGCGTTGCTGCCAGAGCTCGGCGTAGCGTTCCATGTCCGGCAACCCCTGTAAACGAAGCTCGTGATTGTCGAGCCATCGGTTGTACAGGTCCAGCTTAGCCAATAACGCGAAAATGCTGTCGGCCAGTTCCGGAAAGGCCGTGATGATGGCGGACTGGAAAAGCTCGTCACCGGAATCCGGATAACGCGCCAACAGGTTTCGGCGTTCGTTATACAGACGTGCCTGGGTGGCCGGCTCGGTGATGGTGTCGCCGTACAGTTCCAGGTACTTAACGGCCAGTTCAACAACGCGTTGGTCGCCGCTTTGGGTTGGCTCGGTGGTGGGCGTCGCTGCCGCACGCGAGGGGGTGGAACCATTGGGTGCTTGCATAGCCGCCGGCTTTGATGACTCGGGCCAGTAATGAAAACCGCCCGCAATCACTAAGGCCAGGGCACCGAGCGCCAATACGGAATTGAGTGGTTTCATTGCAGCTGTCCTGCCAGTGGTATTGCAGAATGTGGTCCCGGCCGATGCTCGGCCGGGACGCTGGGGCTTCAGAGAAGCGGTTGCAGTTTCGGCCAGATCAGATCAGCGATCTTTTTCGATCCACTATCCGCCGGGTGGATACCATCAAAGATGATGTCCCGGTCGTTGATCACCCAGCGCGGATCCACAAACGTGCAGTCCAGTACCGAGTTCTCGCAGGCCCGGGCCAGTGTGGCATTACCGTAGTCGACTGCCTCTTTCATGTCGTCCAGCCGGAACAGGCCGTTCTTGGTGTAGTAGTAGCCGGTCAGAATGCCGTTCTGAACGCCGGCTTCCGCCATCTCGTTCAGGAAATCGACGCCTTCCACATAGATATCATCGATGAAATCCCGGCATTGCTGACTCAGGCGCCCGAAGCGCCACCAGGGTGTTTTGCAGTTGTTGGAGTTGAAGGCAATCGCGGGAATCAGAATGTCATTCCCGCCGGCATCACCGACAATGGTTTTGATATCCGGGTTGTCTGTGACCGCTTCCCGGAACTGATTGGGAATAGACGGGGCAATCAGCTCACCGGACAGCTCTGCACCGGAGACCGTGTAGCGCCGGAAGGTCTCGCCGGCTTTGGCCTCCAGCTGATTCTGGATTTCACCGGAGAGGGCAAAGATGGAATCACCAACGAAAACCACCTGGTCGTTGTCGGCGTCGGTGACCTTGTCGTTGCTGAGCAGATAGCCGAGCTCACTGCAGCCGGTAAACAGCAGGGCCGCGCCCAGCGCCATGGCTGGCTTGAAGGTTTTGCCCAGGAACCCGGGCAGGAACGAACGGTGTTCATTAGTTGTCATTGTTTGAACTCCTTGTGTAAGGGATAGACGGTCCGTCTATGGGTACTGCCTATTCAATATCGTCCACAGGCGCCGGTTTGCAGAATGGGAGAAGGGGCTTCGCGGTTGTCAGATCCGGCCATCTGGCGGTCATTGTGAACCGCATCTCACTGCTTGACCTGCCTCAAATGTCGCTCAGCCACGGCTTGTATTTTTTCCATCAGCGTCAACTATAGGTAATCAGAGAAACCTCTTTGGTCAGATGCGAGGAGCGCCATGGATTTTAAAGACTATTACGCCGTCCTCGGTGTGAGTGAGTCTGCCACACCCGAGGAGATCAAGAAGGCCTACCGTAAGCTGGCGCGGAAGTACCACCCGGATGTCAGCAAAGAGGCCGACGCGAGCGACCGTTTTAAAGATGTGGGCGAAGCCTATGAAGTGCTCAAAGACCCCGAGAAACGGGCCGAGTACGACCAGTTGCGCAAGTACGGTGCCCGCGCCGATGGCTCATTCCAGCCGCCACCGGGCTGGCAGAGTGCCTCCGGCTTTGGCGGTGGAGGATACACCGAGGCCGACGCTCGCCAGTTCAGTGATTTTTTTGAGGAAATCTTCGGCGGTGGCCGGCGTGGAGGCTTCGGGGGTGGCGGTTTTCACCAGAGCATGAGAATGCGGGGCGAGGATGTGCATGCCCGGCTGGCCCTGTTTCTTGAAGAAGCTTTTAACGGTTGCGAGAAACAGGTGTCGTTCACGGTTCATGAACCGGATGACCATGGCCGCCTGATACCACGCCAGAAAACCCTGAAAGTAAAAATCCCTGCGGGCATGCGGGAAGGGCAGCATATCCGGCTGAAGGGCCAGGGCGCACCCGGAATTGGTGGAGGTGAGCCTGGCGATCTGTTTATCGAAGTGGAACTGGCGCCCCACCCTCACTTCAGTGTTGAGGGCCGGGATGTGCTGGTTACCGTGCCGATTTCGCCGTGGGAAGCCGCCCTGGGGGCAACGGTCACAGTGCCAACGGTGACCGGAAAGGTGAATGTGAAGGTGCCGAAGGGGACCACCAGCGGGCGCAAACTCCGGCTCAAGGGCAAAGGCTTTCCGGGCAAACACCCGGGCGACCAGATTGTGGTACTGCAAGTGGCCATGCCCGAACAGCACACGGCGGAAGCCGAAGCACTCTACGAGAAGCTGGCTGAGCTGGAGAAAGGCTTTAATCCGCGCAGCAAGCTGCACGTGTGAGGGAGGCGAACATGACGAGCAAAGACCGGATTCTGATGGTGGAAGTCACCGACACCGATGGCAGCACCTTCTCGCTTCGGGAAATCTGCGAACGCGGGGACTGTCATGCAGAGTTTGTGATCAAACTGGTGGACTATGGAGTCATCGCGCCACTGGACGAGGTGCCGGAAGTGCGCCAGTGGAAATTTGACGTGGCCGCACTGAGTCGCCTGCAGAAAGCGCTGCGCCTGCAGCGGGATCTCAAACTCAACCTGCCCGGGCTGGCCATGTCGCTGGAGCTGCTGGACGAAGTGCAGGACATGCGGCGGGAGGTGGACCGCCTGAACCAACGCATTCGTCAACTGATGGGCGAGTAGCGGTATTTTGTCCCGGGGGCTGAATGCCTGGTTCAGCTCCCGGACACGTTTCCAGAAACGATTCACGAAATTGTCATCTTTTCCGGCTGGACAAATTGAAAATTTGGGATTATTTTCCCATTTAATTGTTTGGGAAAAATATCCCAATTATTGTGGCGCTGAAAAATGCGCCGGATTCTGTCAAATCAGTCGGGAGAAGGAAGATGAAGCGCAACGGACTTTCAAAAGCGATCAAGTTGGTTCTGGTTGGTACCTTGGCCGGCGGTCTGGCCGCCTGTGGTGGCGGTGGCTCCGGCTCCTCCGGTTCAGTAGGTGCGAGTGGCAATGCCGAGGGCACCAGTGTTGGTGCGGTGACCGGTTTTGGTAGCGTGTATGTCAACGGAACCCGGTTTGCGACCGATGGCAGCGTTAGCAGTGACGACGGCATTGAGCGTGAGGGCCAGCTTGAAAAAGGCATGGTGCTGAAAATCAAAGGTGGCTGGGACGAGCGGGGCCAGGGCCAGGCCGACGCTGTGTTCTATGACGACACCCTGAGGGGGCCGCTGGTTGCGGCAACCTGGGATGCCACTGCCAGCACCGGACAGCTGGAGTTGCTGGGGCAGGTGGTTGTGCTTAACAACCAGACGGTATTCCGCGGAGCCACACCGGTTGAGCTTGCGGCGGCGCCTGCCAACTATCGGGTTCGGGTAAGCGGCTGGCGGCTGGATGACGGCAGCTTCCGGGCCAGCTTCGTGGGTGCTCGTCTGCTGGGCTCGGATTTTGACGATGTGAATGAGGCTGAACTTGAAGGCGTGGTCCAGAACCTGGATGCGCAGTTGCATACCTTCACCATCAACGGTTTTACAGTGGATTACACCAGCGCGGTCGCGGATGACGATTTCAGTCTGGACCAACTGGAGAACGGGCTCGCGGTTGAAGTGGAAGGTCAGCTCAACGCAGACGGCGATGTCCTGCTCGCCGAAGAAATTGATGATGAGGACGACCTGTTTGACGATAACGACGACGTTGAAATTTCCGGTGATATCTACGATTTCGATGCGTCTGCCCGCACCTTCCGGATTAATGGCGTTCTGGTGCAGCTAAACGCTGAGACCGAGTTTGACGACATCAGCGAGGGCAGCCTCCAGGATGGCGTGTTCGTGAAAGTCGAGGGTGATTTCCGCAACAACACCCTGCTGGCGGAAGAAGTGGAAGGCCAGGAAGGCGATGCGGAACTGGACGGCATCATCCAGGAGATCGATCTGGACAGTGAATTGCTGGTGGTCAGTGGCGTTCGCGTTCAACTCACCGCAAATACCCTGATCGACGATGATGACAGTGATAACGACCTGCGTAATCGGGTTGATGACATCAACGCCTTCAGCGTTGGGGACTATGTCGAGGTGGAAGGTCGTCAGCGTACTGATTACCTCGAAGCCTTCACCATTGAGCGGGAAGACAGCGACGAAGATGATAACTTTGAGCTGGAGGCCAGAATCGATGCCATTTCTGATACGTCACTGACCGTGATGAATCTGGAAATCCTGCTGAATGACTTCAGCGTTGCGGGTCTTCAGGTTGGTGATGAAGCCGAGGTTGAGTACGACCAGACCATCGGCGGAGAGTATGTGTTGACCGCAAACCCCGAAAACTGAGGTTGAAGGACACAGGTTGCGGGGGATACCGCAACCTGTGTCTGGTTTTCCGGGGCAAGATGGGAATACAATCCCAAACATGACTGATGCCAAATCCAATCCCCTGCACCAAGCGCTGTTCCGCATTTTGCGCCCCATGGCCAGACTGCTGTTGCGCAATGGCGTACCGTTCGGCGAATTCTCTGAGCTGGTGAAAAGGGCGTATGTGGAGGCTGCGTTGGAGGATTTCTCTGACGGGCGCCGCAAACCAACCGATTCCAGAGCGGCAGTGATGACAGGCCTGACCCGCAAAGAAGTGCGAAAACAACGAGAGATATTGGCGGGGCAAAGCCCGGTCAGCGAACGAACCTCTCATGCCAATCGCGCTTCGCGTGTGGTGTCCGGATGGGTGCACGATGAGACCTATCAGGCTGCGAATGGACAGCCCGCGGTGCTGGCATTCGAGGGCGCCGGGAGCTTCAGTGAGCTGGTTCGAAAATACAGTGGCGATATGACTCCCAGAGCGGTACTGGATGAGCTCCAGCGGGTGGGGGTAGTCGCGGTTGAGCCGGATAATGGGTTCCTGATCCTGAAACAGCGGGCGTATGTGCCGGCCGGAGACAGCGAAGAAATGCTCCAGATCTTCGGAGAGGACGTATCTGATCTTGTAGCCACTATTGATCACAATCTGGTGAGTCGGGATGTCGGGCGTGAGCCGCTGTTCCAGCGCACCCTGACCTATAATGAAATACCACCAGAGGTGATTACTGCGTGGCGTGAACAAGCCGCAAGGCAGTCCCAGGCCCTGCTGGAAGATCTGGACAGCTGGTTAGGGCCTCACGACCGGGGAGTATCCGGCCAGGAGGGCGGCGAATCGGTACGGACCGGCGTCAGCATTTTCTATTTTGAAGAGCCGGTTCAGACGAACAAGAGCGGAGACGAATGATGATGGCTCTTAATGTCCCGACCGGACAGCCCCCGCGCTGGCAAACCACCGAACTGGTCAGCATGCTGCTTTCACCGGGCGCCCGTCAGGTGGTGAGATACTGGCTGAGTTCCGAGCATTTCCTGGATGAGCAGAACCACCCGAGGGTGGTGCTTGCAACGCCCCATGAACCCCATTCCTTTGTTGACCTGGTGCAAATTGCCAACCCAAACCTGGTGCCTTCTGTCGTGCTTGCGGAACTGCTTCGAAAGGGCATTGTGGAAACCCTGGAGAGCGGTCACGTTCTGTTAAAGAGAAGCGCTTATGCTCCCTGGGGTGCTACCGGTTCACTGAGCCTGGGCAATTACGATGATTTTGTTGACATCGACAAGCTACGACGACGCCACAACGACAGCTGACAATCAGTGGCGGGCCCGGATGGCCTGCAGGAGAGAATAATGTTCAGAGCAGTAACGCTTCACAGAATGCTGAAACTGGCCGCCGCACCGATCGCACTCGGCGTGTTGAGTGCCTGCGGCGGTGGTGGCGGTGGTGTCGACGTTGCCGACGGCGGCATCCGAGGCACTGGCTCCAGCGTTGGGCCGGTTTCCGGTTTCGGCAGTGTCTTCGTCAATGGCGTGAAGTTTGAGACGGATGGTCGCGTCAGCAGTGATGACGGCATTGAGCGTGAAGACCAGTTACAGGAAGGCATGATCCTGAGGATCGAAGGCGAGTGGCGGGTTGATGGCCGGGGGAATGCGGAGTCGGTCGAGTACGACGATACCTTCCGTGGTCTTGTCGCCAATCTGACCCAGACCCTGGATGCCGACGGTATGGTCGAATCGGTGCAGTTCACCATCTACGGACAGACTGTGGTTGCCGACCAGCAGACGGTGTTCAAGGACATTGCGCTTGAAACCCTGGCAGACGGCGCTTTCGTGCGCATCAGTGGCTGGCGTGAGCCGGACCCCAACGGCCGGTACCGGGCAAGCCACATTGGTTTGATGACGCAGGACGAAACCAACGTAGAGATTGAAGGCCGCATCGACGAGGGTTCATTGCAGCTGAATCTGAATCAGTTCAGCATTAACGGGCAGTCGGTCTCTTACACTGACAGCGCGTTCGCCGGGTCGCTGACGGAAGCCGATCTGGCCGATCTTCTGCTGGTGGAGGCCGAAGGTACGATCTCCAATGGCGTATTGATTGCCCGGGAAATCGACGAAGGCGAAACCCGTCGCTACCGTCGAGGCTCCGGCGATGACATTGAGTTTTCAGGCCCTGTGAGCACCGACTACAACGCATCGGACCGATCCTTCCACATCAACGGCCTGATCGTCTTTGTCGACGATAACACCGAGTTTGATGATGGCTTGTCGGCCTCGGATCTGACTGCCGGCATGCTGATACAGGTTGAGGGGGATTTCCAGGACAATGGCTCCGTACTGGCTGAAGAAATTGAAGCTCGGGAGGGCAACGCGTCAGTAGACGGTGTCCTCGACGTCAACACGCTCAACTTCAACGACCAGACCTTCCGGGTTGGTGGTGTGTTGGTGCAGCTCACTCCACGGACGATCATCACCGACGATGACAGCGATCTGCGCCTGAAACTGGCGGACCTGAACGGCAGTTATCAGTTGGAAGTGGAAGGGATTGAGCGGCAGTCCGGCTCTGGCGTTGTGCTTGAAGCGATAAAGGTTGAGCGCAATGAGGAAGACAATGGGCCAGCGGCGGATCGTGAATATGAAAGCCAGGGTCAGCTCACGCACGTGCAGGGGACTGTGTTCACGGTACTGGGAATTGATGTGCAAACCACGATAAATACCCAGTTTGAAGGCACCAGCCGCGACGAGTTGATTGATGCCTTCGATGCCGGGCAGCGGCCGGTACTTGAAGTAGAGTATCGTGAGCCAACACCGGGCAACTTCGTGGCCGATGAAATCGAACTGGAAAGCGAAGACTGAGCCATGAACCACCTCGCCCACACCTTCCTCGCACCGGACTCACCGGAGGCGAGAGTGGGCAGTATTCTCGGGGATTTCACCCGGGGGCTGGACTGGGATCATGTGCCGTCGCCGGTGCTTGCAGGCGTGCGGCACCACCTGGCGGTTGATGTATTCACCGATCAGCATCCGCAGGTGCTGGCCAGTAAAAGCCTGTTCTCAAGGGAGCGCCGGCGCTTTGCCGGCGTGGCTCTGGATATCCTCTACGACCACTTTCTGCTCCGGCACTGGGAACAGTTCAGCGACTGGGATAAAGATACCTTCATCCGGACCGTATACCGGGAACTGCAAAGCCACCAGGCGCTGATGCCCGACAACATGGCGGTGGTGACCCGCCGCATGGTCGAACACGACTGGTTTGGCGCCTATCAGGATCTGGATAACATCGGTTATGCCCTCGACCGCGTGGCCGGCCGGATCCGCTTTGCCAACCGGTTTACCGGCATCATCGACGAAATTCGGGACAACGAAGCCGAACTGGAAGGCCATTTTCTGGCCTTCTTCCCTGAACTTCAGGCCTTCGCCAACCGCTATCCGGAATCACCCCATCAGGCGTGAACGGGCCTGCTGATACTCCGCTTCCAGGCGCTGAACCAATGCTTCAACCGACACCACATCATGAATCTGGCTCACGCCCTGGCCGGCGGACCAGACGGTCTTCCAGGCCTTGGCCTCATCGTCCATGGGCTTGAGCTTCTCGCCGTAATTCACATCGCCGGCCTGGTTCAGCTTCTGCATATCAAAGCCAGCGGCCTCCAGACTCTGGCGCATAAAACTGGCCGGTACACCGGACACCGCCGGGGTATGGATGATATCCGCTGATACGGCTTCGATGATCATGTTCCGATAGGCATCCTCTGCCTCGGATTCCTCGGTATTGATAAACCGTGTGCCCATATAGGCCAGATTTGCCCCCAGCGCCTGGGCTGCCAACAGATCCTCTCCGTGGGACAAACCGCCGGCCAGCAAAATGGTGCCATCGAACACCTCACGGATTTCATGCACCAGTACAAACGGGTTGGTGGTACCGGCATGGCCACCGGCGCCGGCGCTGACCGCAATGATGCCATCCACCCCGGCTTCTGCCGCCTTGCGGGCGTGTTTCTGATTGGTGACATCGTGGAACACCAGCCCACCGTAGCTGTGCACGGCTTCCACCACCTGACTGGCCGCGCCCAGGGAGGTAATGACAATTGGCACCTGGTGTTTTACACAAAGCTCCAGATCCGCTTGCCAGCGCGGGTTGGTGCGGTGAACCACCAGATTCACGGCATAGGGCGCGGTTGTCGCGCTTGGTTGCTGCGCTTGCCATTGCGCCAGCTCGTCATTCATCTGCACCAGCCATTGCTCGAAACCCTCACTGCTGCGCTGGTTCAGGGCTGGAAAACTGCCCACGATGCCGGCTTTGCAACAGGCAAGGGCCAGGCGGGGTGAGGAAATCAGAAACATGGGGGCGGCAATTAACGGAAGACGAAGCTGATTTTGGAGCTGTGCGGGAATTGGCATGTTGAGTCCTTGATTTTTATTGGAACTTTCTCAAGCTATGGGGGATCTTAGCCTGTTCCCGCAGAGCCGCGAAACCGGTTTTCTGAGATAGTGTGTAATTAACCTCCAGACAAGGAGCCCGTCATGGGTGAAGCAAAACGACGTAAGCAGACCGGCGCCCCCTCGCCACGCAACACGCAGGGCCGCAAATCACTGATCATCGTCCTGTCACTGGTGATTGGGGTGGCCGTCATTGCCGGCCTGTATTTCGTCACCAAACCACCGGCACCCAGCTCCGAGGCACTTCCCGTGGCGGCCCCCAACGCCGACGAATTTCCCGCCATTGTTGACCAGTACGGTGTCTCCGTTGGCAACGAAGACGCGCCGGTTGTCGTCCGCGAGTTCGCCGACTACCAGTGCCCGGCCTGTGCCCGCTTCGCCGAAGCCAGCCAGCGCCTCAAGAAAGAATATGTGGAGTCCGGTAAAGTCCGTTTCGTCTATTTCGACCTGCCTCTGCGCCAGCACCAGAACGCCATGCCCGCCGCCTTGGCCGCCCGTTGTGCGGGTGATCAGGACCAGTACTGGGCCATGCACGACAAACTCTACGGTTCCCAGTTGGACTGGAGTGGCTCCAACGATCCGACGGCCACCTTCACCCGCTACGCCAATGACCTCGGCCTGGAAGAACGCCGCTTCCGTCGTTGCATGGAAACCGAACTGCACCGGGAAGCTGTCGAACAGAGCCTGCAAGTGGCTGTCCAGCTCCGGGTCGCCAGCACACCCACGGTGATGGTCGACAACATCCAGTTGACCCGGCCCGGCTGGGGCCAGTTGTCGGCGGTTGTAGAGCGGGAGTTGGCCAAAGCGGAGTAATGCGGCCATCCGCAACTTGCATCGGGGGCCTGGTTGATTAAACTTTGCCCCCTCGCGCCCACTGGCCGTGACAAATATCAAATCATGCTCCGGATTTACGATCCGGCCCGCAGGAGAATACCATGAGCAACGAAATCGTCGTCTGCGCGCTCTACAAGTTCGCAGTCCTCAATGATTACAAAGACCTACGCCAGCCCTTGCTGAACCTGATGCTGGAAAAAGGCGTGCACGGCACCCTGTTGCTGGCCCGCGAAGGCATCAACGGAACCATCGCCGGCAGCCGGAAAGGCATCGACGCTGTGAAAGCGTGGATTGGCAAAGACGACCGTTTCAACGGCATCGACTACAAAGAATCCTTCGTCGACATCCAGCCGTTCAAGCGCACCAAGGTCAAACTCAAGAAAGAAATCGTCACCATGGGCGTCGACGGCATCGATCCCAAACGGATTGTCGGCACCTACGTGGAGCCGCAACAATGGAACGACCTGATCTCTGATCCGGACGTTGTCCTGGTCGACACCCGTAACCAGTACGAAGTCGAGATCGGCACTTTCAAAAACGCCGTCAATCCGGCCACTGACACCTTCCGCGAGTTTCCCGACTATGTGAAGCAGAACCTCGACCCGCAGAAGCACAAGAAAGTCGCCATGTTCTGCACCGGCGGTATCCGCTGCGAGAAGTCTACGGCTTATCTGAAAGAGCAGGGCTTCGAAGAGGTGTATCACCTCAAGGGCGGCATCCTGAAGTACCTGGAAGAGGTTCCCCAGGAGCAGAGTCTGTGGCAGGGTGAGTGTTTCGTATTTGACGATCGGGTAACGGTGAATCACAACCTGGAACGTGGCGAATACGACCAGTGCCACGCCTGTCGCCGGCCGATTACCGAGGCCGACAAGCAGCGCCCGGAATACGAACAGGGTGTCAGTTGCCACCAGTGCATCGACAGCCTGACCGAAGAACAGAAAGCCCGTTTCAAGGAGCGTGAGCGCCAGATGCGCCTGGCCCGAGAGCGGGGAGAAGAACACGTCGGCGGCGAGGCCGCACGCATTATTGCTGAGCGAAAGGCCCGCAAGAAGGCCGAACGGGAAGCACAGGCGCGCAGGAGTCTGGAGGGGGAAAAGCAGCGTAAGTCTGCTGTGAATTAACAGCCCCTGAGTAAGGAGATAGTATGTTGATCAGAAAACCCCTGGCGGTTGCCTGCCTGGTGGTGGCCCCCGTGGTCTGGGCCCAGGAAAGCGGCAACGTCGAAGGTGAAGCTGAACTTGGCATTTTGCTGACCTCTGGCAACACCGAAGAAACCAAGGTGAATGGTCGGCTGGCTCTCAAACATGAGACAACGATGTGGCGGAATACCGGCGAGTTCAGTTCCCGGTACACTGAAGCCGATGAAGAAACCACGGCAGAGGAGTATCAGGTTGCGCTGGAATCCGACTACAAGTTCGATGAGCAACAATACTGGTTTGTCAGAGGTTCCTGGGAAGACGATCGTTTCTCCGGTTACGAATTCGAGTCTACCTTGAGCACTGGTTACGGAAACCGCGTCTGGCAGGTGGGAGAGCGATCGTTCCTCGACCTTTCGGCGGGTCTGGGTTATCGGTATAACAAGCTTGAAGAGGTGAATGACGATGGCGACGACGCCGAAAAGGAAGCGATCGCAAGATTAGCCGCCCATTTCGACTACGCCTTATCCGACACCGCCCTGTTCCGGCAGAAGCTCAGTACCGAAATTGGACTGGATGAGAACAACACCATCAGCCAGTCCGAAACGGCCCTGCAGACCAGTATCGTGGGGTCGCTGTCGATGAAAGCGGCGTTCCGGGTAAAGCATGTATCCGATGCGCCCGCCGGTACCGACAAGACTGACACAGAAACCTCGTTGTCTTTGCTGTACGGGTTCTGACACACCCGGTAGCCACAAACAAATACGGGGCAGGGGAATAATCCTCTGCCCCGTTTGTTTTTGGGGTTACACGTTATTTCTAAGGCCCAGTTCGTCCGGGTAGGGCGTCAGGTATTTCTGGGAGTGCAGGTAGTCTACCGGTTCCTTGCGTTGGGCCAGGCGCAGCAGCGTCATGGGCACCACCAGAGGTATCTCACCACGCCGATAGGCTTCGATCTGCTCCAGCAGAACGGTTTTTTCCTCGGCCGACATGCCTTCTTTCAGAAAACCCAGCAGATGCTGCATGGCATTCACATGCGAGCCACGGCTTACCCGTTGGGTCATGGCTTCCATGAACTGATGGATATAGCGGTCGGCAATCTGTTCCAGAGGTTCGGATTTGAGGTCGCCCAGCATCGGGCCCAGTTGCCGGTAGATCTTTTCTGAATGAGCCAGCAGCGTGAACTTGTGGCGGGTGTGGAAATCAATCAGCGCCTGCTTGGTCAGGTTTTCGCCTGCCACGTTCTGCATCCAGTCGTCGTAGGCAAATACCCGTTCAATGAAGTTTTCCCGCAGCATGTCATCGTGCAGGCGGCCTTCCTCTTCCACCGGCATCAGCGGGTAGGCTTTCATCAGCGCCTCGGCGAACATGCCGCGGCCATCCCTGTGCATGAAACTGCCTTCGGCGTTGTGAATCTTGATGCGTTCCATACCGCAACTGGGCGATTTCGCCATCAGGATATAGCCGCGCAGATTCTCCAGGGAGGGCAAAATCTGCTGGATGAAGTCCTGCATGGGTTGTGTGTGGTCTTTGGTGCCTTTGCTTTCAATCAGGTGCAGCCCGTCTTCGTGCTCGCGCAGGTGAATGGCCGGGCGGGGCACGCCAAGGCCCGCTTCCAGCTCCGGGCAGATAGAACAGAACTCGAAATGCTTAGACAGCACCTGGGTGCAGTATCGGGAATGTTTATGGCCGCCGTCGTGCCGAACTTCCTTGCCCAACAGGCAAGTGCTGATGCCAACCGGTATACCGCTCACAGGCTTCTCCAATACACAAAAGTGACGTTACTGATACCGCTTACGTCCATTCAGTGTAAACCGATCAGAGCAATGCACCCAAGGTACTCATGAAGACGTTTTGTTACGTTTCTCCCGGGCAGCCAGGCTGGTCGCGTAAATGCCCCGGACATCCCTGGCAAATTGCTCGATGGAATAATCCTCGGCAAAGGCCCGGGCTTTGTCCGACAGCTCGGTGCGCAGTTTGTCGTCCTCAAGCAGCCGTTGGGCTTTCTCAATCCAGCGGGCCTGGTTCTCCGGAGTCTTGTAGCCGTTCAGGCCGTCCCGAACCACATCTTCAATACCGCTGGAGCGAACCGCCACGACCGGCAGCCCGGCAGACATGGCTTCCAGAATCACCATACCCTGGGTCTCGGATTTGGAGGCGAACAGGAAGGCATCGCCAAGGTTGTACCAGAGCGCCATCTCCTCCGGCTGAACCGCGCCCACCAGGGTAAAGTGAGAGCCCAGCTCCAGGCTGTCAATTTTCTTCTGTAGCCGGTCCCTCTGGTGGCCATCGCCAATCATCAGAAACCGGAACGGCACGTCGCTTTCCTGCCGCAGCCGGTCGATGGCTTCGATCATGAAGTCGATGTTCTTTTCGTTGGAAAGCCGGGCCACGCTGATAAAGACCTTCTCGTTGCTCAGCGCCAGTTTTTTCCGGAGTGTCTCCACATCTGCGGGCTTCACAGCCTGGAAACGCTCGTACTCGATACCAGTGGGTTGTACGAAGGTGGGTGTGGTCACCCCGATCATCCGCAGGTATTCCTCGGTGGAGTAAGTCGGCACGATCACGCCATCGCAGCGGTTGGCAAAGCGTTTGATCAGAGCGTGGGAAATCAGGTTCCGGAACAGCATCCCGGGCAGGGGGACAAAGTGAGCGTAGTGCTCCAGACGGGTGTGGTAGGTATAGATGGCCGGGATGCGCAGCTGACGGGCCATAAACAGCCCCAGGCTACCCAGCCAGAACGGATGATGCAGGTGAATCACATCCGGCCGGAAGCCCCGCACCTGCTTGCGGATACGGGCCAGGAAAATATTGGCCAGACGGAATTCCCGTTTCTCGCCCATGGCCAGCAGTGATGGTACCCGAACTACCGCATCCTCATGACTGGGCTGGTCGCGATACCGGGGCGCGACAATCTGGGTGCTATCTCCCAGATGTTCCAGGCCACGGCGCAGCCGTTCAATGGAAATCGGAACCCCGCCAATGAAAGGCAGATAGTTGTTGGTGAACATGGTGACCCGCAACGGCTTTTCGAGCCACGGGGTGGGGTCCAGGTCGTAATCCGGGTAGTAATCCTTGCCGATGAAGATAACCTGGTAAAGCTTGATGGTCAGCGCCAAAAACACCGAGACGATCAGGATGAAGTTCAGATAGCCGGTGTAGAACAGGGAATACACGAAGAACCAGAAGCTCTCCAGGCGCTTCCAGACCGGATGCTGGCCCACTTCCAGACGCTCCATCTGGTAGCTGACGTCGCCGTCTGGAGAGACCCGTACGTCCACGTAGTGGTAGAAGCTATCCTCCGTATTCAGCACCAGCCCGCCGGCACCCCCGGTGGTGATGTAGGGCGTGCCATCCACCACTTGCTCGTCAAAGAGCGACAGGTTGGCCGAAAACACCAGGTCGATGCCTTGCTCCCGAATCAGCTGCAGCAGCTCCTCCCGGAAGGCGGGAGGTTGCAGGTAGTCGTCTTCATCGTCGAACAGGGCTGGGGTTTCCGGTTGCAGAAGCGGGTGGCCAATAAACAGGATGTGGGCGTTGCTGGTGTCGTGGGCCAGAAGGTCCCGGAGCCAGCGCATCTGCCAGCGCCAGGGTGTTTTCCCGGTGCTGTCCAGGAAGATCAGCCGGGTATTACCGGCCCGCACACTGTAGAAATGGGGCCCGAAATGATCATAAAACCGGAAACTGCCAAAATTCTCGTATTCGTGCGGGCCGAAGGTGAGCAGATAGGGAATGTCCAGGTGGCTCAGGGTGCCATACAGTGCCCGGTATTTATCCTCGCCACCGCCGCTCACGGCATTGCCGGACGACACCAGAAAGTCCACACCGGCCTGATTCAGGGTCGGGATAAACCGGCGCTCGAAGATGCCCACGGAATTGTTGATGTTGCCCACCACCGCAAAACGGATACCGGAGCCTGGCGGAGTGCGTTGGTGGATGCGTTCAACCTGCTCGCTGTGCAGGGCCTCAAAGTCCTGTTTGAAGAAATTCAGGTACACCTTGTAGCCCACCAGCGCCACCACAATGGCCAGGCACAGATAGAACAGCAGTTTAAGCGGGTTACGACGGATCATTCCGGCCTCCGGTGGCTTTTGATCAGTTCCCTCTGCATCACCAGCAAACCGATGAGCATGCCCAGGTAGATAGTGAGAAAACGCCAGGCAATAGTGACCAGCACCAGGTGATTGCCCGACAGGATATCCCGGAAGAAACTGCCGAACACGCCTTCCGATATGCCGGAGGCCCCGGGGGTGGGGGAGAAATACATGATGAAGGTGGTCACCACCAGCAAGCCCAGAGTGGTCAGGTAATCCACCTCATAGCCCAGGCCTTGAATCAGCAGGGCGGGAAAACTGAACAGGCTGAGCAGGAACACGGCGGTGAACACTACCGACAGCAGTACGTCCCGTGGCGCGCCACGGAGGTATTCGCTGAAACACAGGGCAAACCGCAGCATTTCCCGCCGTAATTTGAACTGCCAGCGGTCGTGCCGGCGGTGGTTGATCAGATGTGCCTTGCGCAGGCCTGCGACAAGAGCGCTCAACGGCAGGATCATCCAGCGTGTCCGGAACAGCAGCACGGCGAAGAACCCCAGATAGAGCGACACAAACACCGCCAGTGCGGTGCCGATACCGGATGACCAGATGCCGCCGTCCAGGGCCTCCAGGCTCAATAGAAAGACCGGTGTCAGTGAGAAAATGAACGCCACTGCGAGTACCGTGCGGATAGTGGTGGCTGCCGTGGCCCGGGCCACCGGCACCCCATGGCGGGTGAGGTACCAGATCTGGGCAAACCCGCCCCCGGTGGCCATGGGCGTTACGTTGGAGAAAAACAGATTAATGAACACCAGCCGGAAGATCTTGCGCAATGGCAGCCGGTGCCCCAGCGCCTTGAGGGTGTAGTGCAGGCGCAGACCATCGGCCATGAAGTAGATCAGCAGCAGGGCCGCGACCGGCAACAGCAGAGTGGGAGAAAGCAGGCGATCGTCGAACTGGAAACTGCGGCCGGCGAAGCGGTCGTAGACCGCATACAGGCCGGCGCCGGTCATGGCCACAAACAACAGGGCGAAGGCCGTAAGCCGTCGCCAGGAAGTCCGTTTCTGGTAGTTGCTGTCAGTGCTGTTGGTCATGCTCTGCCCGTCTGTTGGTGGCGGGCAGTGTACCCTGTGCAGGGCAGTGCTTGTCCAGTTTGGCTCAGTGGCCGTACACCATCAGGGTGGTGTTGGTGATGGCAAAGTCTGTGAACTGAACCGAGCCGATGCTGGTGTCACCCATGCGGAATACCGGCATGTCGATATCAGCCCGGAATTCCACATCGTGTACAGAAAGGCCTTCTTTGCCAGAAGCGGCACTGGTGCCCCGGGACAGGTTAGCCTTGGCATGGGCCATACCAAAGTGCCCCAGGGTATCCGCGCCACGGCGGTTATGAATCTGTAGCCCTTCAATGCCAACGGCGGCGAAGTTGAACAGCAGGATCACGTCGGCCGCGTCCCAGTTCAGGCTGCCGTTGCTGATCTCGAAGTGGGTATCGAGCTGCAGTTCCGAGCCGGACACCACGTTGCCGTTGGCCAGGGTGCGCGTGGCGCCGCCGTTATTGCGGATAACCAGATCGGTGGGGCCGATGTAGCCCTGCAGCAGGATGTTTGAGAATAAACTGGCGCTGCCTTCACTGCCGGTGGTGGTGATGCTGTCGATAGCCAGTTCGAAATCCACCGCCTGCAGGTAATCGGTCAGGCTGGTGGGGTCGCCGTAATCGCTGGCCCCCAGATGGATCACCAGGTCGCCGCTGTCGAACTGTTTGCCGAAACTGCCGCCAACCGAGTATTTCGCCAGCGCGTCCGCGACATCGGGATTGCTGGTATCGAGCAGACCGGCGTCGGCGCGGCGTGCTATCTCGGAGAAACCGTGCTCCAGAACCTCGCCACTGCCCGCGATATCAATCGTCAGCTTCATGTTGTCCAGCACGGTATCGTTCTGGCCGGACAATCTCAGGCCGTT
Source organism: Marinobacter sp. bablab_jr008 (assembly GCF_016464145.1). Taxonomy (NCBI): domain Bacteria; kingdom Pseudomonadati; phylum Pseudomonadota; class Gammaproteobacteria; order Pseudomonadales; family Marinobacteraceae; genus Marinobacter; species Marinobacter sp. bablab_jr008. Next base: position 396,473 of record NZ_JACDWW010000059.1, on the reverse strand, counting down.
GATTCCCAGGGAGCCTTCATCGGTCCAGATCAGGTGATCAATATTGAGCTTGGTTTCCAGTTCAATGGTTACACCGGCCTGGCCAGTCACACCCGCCAGGGTTGTGTCATCCAGCGGCTGGAATTCGGCCATGGCAGGCAAGGCTAATGAGGCGCCGGCCATCAGACTCAGGCAGGCGAGGGATTTTCTGGCCTCAGGAATGAGAAAAGACATGTTGGCCCCGGTTCGTTCGACGATTTGTTGTTATTGATTGATTCAGAACACCTGACGTGTGCTGATCAGCCGCAGGGACAACACAACCAGAGCTGCGGTCGTTAAAAGTTACACATTGTTACTTTAAGCCTGAAGGCGGGGGTGATCTGTGAGGCTGGTCACAACCTGAACGGTCGTGACTGGTGCTTCAATCCAGTGCCTGGCGGATGAGGTTTTTCTGATGCTCGGCGAAGCCTCGGATCAGCTCAGTGGCTTTGGTCGCATCCCTCGCCAACACCGCCTGGGGCAACTCCGAGAAAAACGTACTGGTGGTTGCAAGGCCCTTACGGTATCGGTCTGCTCCAAGGTAATAGGCTCGGCTCACGGCAGGTTTGAAGTTGGACAGCGCTTCGGTCAGGTAGGGGTTGGCGACGACCTGGCAGCAAGCTTCCATCACGTTAAAGCTGGCTTCCACCACCCGGGTGATATTGGGTTGGGGTTCTTTTATCCGTTCGACCACCTGCGATACCGCAACCAGTAAACGGTCTTTGTCAGCCTCCTGCCAGCGCTCGCACAGGCGCGAAGCCAGCATCATCAGCAAATGCATATAGACGTCGTAGAGCTCCGACGCGTATTCAGCATTCAGCTGGGTTGCTGAAGCGCCTTTCCTTGGTGTGATTTCCACCAGGTGCCAGCGCTCCAGAGTGTAGAGCGCTTCTTTAACCGAGGCCCGGCTGACTTTCAGTTCGTTGGCCAGCGTGGCTTCCTGAATGCGCTCTCCGGGGCGGATCTGCCCGGTCATGATGCGCTCGGCCAGGAAATTGGCAATCTGTTCTGCCAGAGTATTGGGCACCTGAAAGTCCATAGAGGGCTCTGTCTGCTCACTGTCGGGTTGTTAGACAAACTGGTAACGGCGGGAGTGTAGCACAGCCGGAGTAATGCCGGTCACTACCTTGAAATCTGCCTGTGTAGCACGCAGGTATATGGCTTGAATCCTCCAAACATAAGGGAAACCAACATGCCCAAGCATTTTGAGCAGGCCCCGGGCCTGTACGATGACCCCGTTCCCGAAACCGAAGGCTATGTCTTTAACCAGACCATGATGCGCATCAAGGAGCCCGAGCGTTCGATGGACTTCTACACCCGGGTACTGGGCATGCGCCTGGTTCGCAAGCTGGATTTCCCGGAGATGAAGTTTACGCTCTACTTCCTGGGCTACCTGGACGACAAGCAGGCTCAGTTTGTGCCAAACGATGATGGCCACCGGACTACCTACACCTTTGGCCGGGAAGCGATGCTGGAGCTTACCCATAACTGGGGCACCGAAGACGATGCCGACTTTGCCTACCACAACGGCAATGGTGAGCCCCAGGGCTTCGGCCATATCGGCATTGCCGTGCCCGATGTCTACGCTGCCTGTGAGCGCTTCGAAAAGCTGGGCGTGGAATTCGTGAAAAAACCGGACGACGGCAAAATGAAAGGCCTGGCCTTCATCAAAGACCCGGACGGCTACTGGATTGAGATCCTGCAGCCGGACATGCTGGAAAAACAGCGCAAGGACAGCTGATCCTCCAGCTGTTCCTGACCCCGGCGTTCAGCTTTCCTGGCTGGCGCCGGGCGCCTTGCCATAGCGCGAGGCGACAATCACCGCCACCGTCAGTATGAACGCGCCGGCAACACCAATCGGCCCCAGTTCCTCTCCCAGAATCAGCCAGGCCAGCAAGGCAATAAACAAAGGTTCGAGCACCACCACAATGCTGGATACCGTCGCCGGCGTGGTTTTCATCCCGGTAAAGAACAGCAAATAGCCAATGCAGGTGGGCACCACACCGATGTACAACACCATCAGCCAGTGCTTTAACCCCATGGTTTCCAGCCCTGCAAAGCCGCCACTCAAGGCCACCACCGGCAACAGCAGCAGTGCGGCGGTACCAAAGCAGATAAAGGCGGTGGTAAACACCGGTGTGCCCGTTGAGTTGTAGCGGCTGGTGAGGGTGAAGCCGGTGTATACCGCCGCCGCCAGCAGTGCCATCAGAATGCCGGCCAGCCGCAGGGTGCCGGCTGTGTCCATGTCACTGACCACCAGCATACCCGTGCCCAGAATCGCAGCAACGGCGGCCAGTACGGTCAGCAGCCCAGGTTTCTCGCCCAGTAGTGGGGCAGCCAGAATCGCCACCAGAACCGGTGGCAGGCACAGGGATATCAGGGTGGCAATGCCGGCCCCGGTCAGGTCTACGGCCAGCAGATAGCTGCCCTGGTAAAACGCCTGGAACAGCCCCAGGGCGGTTAGGGTGATCATGGCCTTGCCGCTGAGAGAACGCAAAGAGCTGCCGGGTACCGTCTGGCCGGGGTTTCGGGCCACCAGCTGCCGTTGCTCGCGCCGCATCAATAGCCAGAAGAATGGCAGCGCAACCACCAGGCGTAAAAAACCGAGGGTGATGGCCTCCAGTTCCGTACCGTTGAACAGAAACTTGGCAACAATCCCCGTTGTGGCCCACAGCAAAGAGGCCAGGGCAATAAGAAGTGCTCCGTGAATCATCACAAACTGCCGGGTTGGAGAAACAAGCGGGCAAGGTTAGCAGTGGCAGTGGCGTCGCGCCATAGGGGAAAGGGGAGGGGCAGCGAGGCTGCCCCGGGGCTTATTTCACGGTGAGGCGGTCGGCATTCTTTTCAACCGTACGCGCACCAATACCCTTCACATCGGCCAGTGCCTCAATGCTGTCGAAGGGGCCGTTGGCTTCGCGGTATTCAATAATAGCCTGGGCCTTGCTCTCACCCACGCCGCTCAGAGAAGCCAGAGTGGCTACATCGGCGGTGTTGATGTTCACGGCGGGCTGCTCGCTGGCAAAGGCAGCGGAGCCGGAGATCAGGCTGAAAAACAGAACAAGGGTGGCCAGAAATGAGGTTGGTTTCATCGGAGAACTCCTGAGTGTAATAACGTTGTTATGAACAGTCAGGCGCGACAAACCATTGAGACTATTGGTGATTCGAAACGGTGCAGAACAAAAAGGGCAAGGCGGGTACGAAAGCGATTTAGTGCACGGAAAGGGACTACTGTCCGTGTAGTCCCCAAATTCCGTGGCTGACCCCTGCCTGATCCATCAGGCTGCGCATCATCCTGAGCACTTCATCCTTGCAGTCATCCCTGTAGCCCTTATCCATCGGGCAACTCCGAATCCGTGGAGTTCTCATCCGTGAGCCAACGTCCGTGCTGGCTTGTCATCCCTGACAGTGACCATTCTACGGAGGATGAAATTTCGCAAAATCGGACATCCGCCAGATGGTTTGTGCGAGATATCCCACAGAGCTGTGAGTTTTGCGGTGAACCTGAATTCATTGTTTTCAGGGCGTTTTGCGGGCAATTTGTTGCCTGAAAATCAGGGCGCTACCAGATGGTGCAGTGGGCTTTAGATGTCGCGCACCAATTTGGTGCGGCGGGTTGGCCGAAGCACCGGATTGGGGCCTGAAACGGCGCACCAATTCATTGCAGAGCCGGTTCGGGCATGTTTTTTGTTGTCTAACATGATGTTTTATTTGTGCTTTTCTAGTTGTTGGAACGGCGGATGCAATTGGCTGTTTGCGTTTGACGACTCATAACCCAACGAAAAGGACGCACAACATGAGCATCAAAAAACACGTGAAACTGGGCCTCTCTGCATTGGCGCTGTCTGTCTCTTTCGGTTCCATCAATACCGCGTTTGCCGCCGAAGACCCCATCAAGGTGGGTATTCTCCATTCCCTGTCCGGCACCATGGCCATCAGTGAAACCGCGCTGAAAGACACCATGCTGATGCTGATTGAAAAGCAGAACGCCGCCGGTGGCGTACTTGGCCGCCAGCTGGAGCCGGTGGTGGTTGACCCGGCTTCCAACTGGCCGCTGTTCGCGGAGAAAGCCCGTGAGCTGCTGGAGAAAGAAAAGGTCGACGTGATCTTCGGTAACTGGACCTCTGTGTCCCGTAAATCCGTACTGCCAGTGGTTGAGGAACTGAACGGCCTGTTGTTCTACCCGGTTCAGTATGAGGGTGAGGAATCATCTGAAAACGTGTTCTACACCGGTGCGGCCCCCAACCAGCAGGCGATTCCAGCGGTTGATTACCTGATGAACGATCTGGGTGTTGAGCGCTGGGTGCTGGCCGGCACCGACTACGTTTACCCACGCACCACCAACAAGATTCTGGAAACCTACCTGAAAGACAAAGGTGTGGCCGCCGGCGACATCATGATCAACTACACGCCTTTCGGCCACTCTGACTGGCAGACCATCGTGTCTGACATCAAGAAATTCGGCAGCGCCGGCAAGAAGACCGCCGTGGTCTCCACCATCAACGGCGACGCCAACGTGCCCTTCTACCGTGAACTGGGCAACCAGGGCATTTCCGCCACCGACATTCCCGTGGTTGCGTTCTCCGTGGGTGAACAGGAACTCTCCGGCATCGACACCGCTCCGCTGGTTGGCCACCTGGCTGCCTGGAACTACTTCATGAGCGTGGATAACGACGCCAACTACGACTTCATCGACGCCTGGGTTGCCTACAAGGGCGACGATGCCGCCGTCACCAACGACCCGATGGAAGCCCACTACATCGGTTTCAACATGTACGTTGAAGCGGTGAAGAAAGCCGGCACCACCGACGTGGATGAAGTGAAAGACGCCATCATCGGTGTGAGCGTACCGAACCTTACCGGCGGATACTCCACCATGATGCCGAACCATCACATCACCAAGCCGGTGCTGATTGGCGAGATCCAGGACAACGGCCAGTTCTCCGTGGTCTGGGAAACCCCGTCTACCGTGGCTGGCGATGCCTGGTCTGACTTCCTGCCAGGTTCCAAGGACCTGATCAGTGACTGGCGAGCGCCTCTGCGCTGCGGCAACTTCAACGTGGTCACCGGCAAGTGCGGTGGTGGCTCGGCTGACGTGGCCTCTAACTAAGTTCCAACCGGGCACAGCCGGGCAGGCCTGAGCCTGCCCGGCACCGCTCCCGAATTCCCAAGCCAACAGGAATGAATCATGAGCATTCACCGATTGCTCGCCAGGATGGCATTGGCTGTCTGTCTGGCCCTAGGGGCCACACTGGCGAATGCCCAGGCGCAGACGAATGCGCCCGAAGCGCTGCTGAAACGGCTCGTAGAAGCAGGACAAGCTGAAAAAACCGACTTACTCAAAGCCCTCTCCGAAACTGGCGATGAACGCGCCCGGGGCTGGCTGGAAGCCGTTCGTGACGGCAAACTCGCGATGATTGAAGACACCGGTGTCCTGGTAATTGTGGTTAATAACCGGGGCCGTAACTGGCAGATCGCCGACGCGCTGACCGGCGAAGACCTGGGTGAAATGTCGCGCCGGGATCTGCAAAGCCTGCGGGTAAACAACGCCCTGCGGGCCGACATCGAGGGCATCCTCTCGGTGATCGACCTGACCGTGGCCGACCCCGGCCAACGCCTGGCGGCCGCCCGCAACCTGCTGGGTGAGGTAAATGAAGCCCTGGCAACCCGGTTGCAGGCCCGCCTGCAGGTGGAAGACAACGAGCGGGTGCGTGACATGCTCACCAATGCCCTGGCCATTTACCAGGTGGAGCAGGGCGATGTTGAGGCGGTTGCCACTTTGTCCGGCAGCCTGAACCCGACCGTGCGTGCCGCCCTGAATAATGCTGTGAACAGCGATGACCCCGCGCTGGCGGCTGCGGCCGAGGAAGCCCTGGCCAGCATTGAACAGAAACTGAAACTCAACCGCGCTGCCGAGACCCTGTATTTTGGCCTGTCCCTCGGCTCGGTACTGGTGCTGGCCGCCATTGGCCTGGCCATCACGTTTGGTGTGATGGGCGTGATCAACATGGCCCATGGCGAGCTGATCATGCTCGGGGCCTACACCACCTGGGGCATGCAGCAGCTGTTCCCGGGCCAGCCCGGCCTGGCCCTGATCCTGTCCATCCCGGCCGGTTTCCTGGTGGCGGCGCTGGCGGGCATCGCCATTGAGCGCAGCGTTATCCAGTACCTGAAAGGCCGCCCGCTGGAAACCCTGCTGGCCACCTTCGGTATCAGCCTGATTCTTCAGCAACTGGTGCGTACGGTGATTTCCCCCCTCAACCGCACCGTGGTCACGCCCGAGTGGATGAGCGGCTCGATCATGGTGAACGAGGCGTTGTCGCTCACCCTGAATCGCCTGTACGTGATCGGCTTTGCCCTGGTGGTATTCGCCGGGCTGATGCTGATCATGCGCAAGACCCGCCTGGGGCTGGAAGTCCGTGCTGTTACCCAGAACCGCGCCATGGCCCGCTCCATGGGCATCAAAGCCACCAAAGTGGACATCATGACCTTCGCCCTGGGCTCCGGCGTGGCCGGGCTGGCGGGCGTGGCCCTGTCGCAGATCACCAACGTCGGCCCCAACCTGGGCCAGAACTACATCATCGATTCGTTCATGGTGGTGGTGTTCGGTGGCGTGGGCAATCTCTGGGGCACCCTCATTGCCGGGCTTTCCCTGGGCACCATCAACCAGCTGCTGGAACCCTGGGCGGGGGCGGTCCTCGCCAAAATCATGGTGCTGGTGCTGATCATCCTGTTTATTCAAAAGCGGCCACGCGGGCTATTCCCGCAGAAAGGCCGTGCGGCGGAGGGCTGAGTTATGGCGACATCACAAACCTGGCTGCTCCGGCCCTTCCAGGAGCGTTCCACCCAGCTTTTCCTCGGTGTGCTGTTCGCCGCCCTGGTGGTGGTTACCTTCCTGCACCTGTTTATGCCGGAAGACAGTGCCCTGCACGTAAGCGCCTACACCGTTACCCTGCTGGGCAAATACCTCTGTTACGCGCTGCTGGCGGTGGCAGTGGACCTGGTGTGGGGTTACCTGGGCATTCTCAGCCTGGGCCACGGCGCCTTCTTTGCCCTCGGCGGCTACGCCATGGGCATGTACCTGATGCGCCAGATTGGTGATCGCGGCGTGTATGGCGATCCTGTATTGCCAGACTTCATGGTGTTCCTGAACTGGCAGGAGCTGCCCTGGTACTGGCAGGGCTTCGACATGGCCTGGTTCGCCTTCATCATGGTGCTGCTGGCCCCGGGCCTGTTGGCGCTGGTGTTCGGCTTCCTGGCTTTCCGCTCCCGGGTAACCGGCGTGTACCTGTCCATCATCACCCAGGCGCTGACCTTTGCGTTGATGCTGGCCTTCTTCCGTAACGAAATGGGCTTCGGTGGCAACAACGGCCTGACCGACTTCAAAGACATCCTCGGCTTCGACCTGCGCAGCGATGCCACCCGGCTTGGCCTGTTCCTGGCAACCGGCATCGCGCTGGCGGTGGGCTATGTCGTGTGCCGTGCCATTGTGACCAGCAAGCTGGGCCGGGTCAGCGTGGCCTGCCGCGACGCTGAAGCCCGTACCCGGTTCCTCGGCTACCGGGTGGAACGGGTGCAGCTGTTCGTGTTCGTGGTCTCCGCCATGCTGGCGGGTGTGGCCGGCGCGTTGTACGTGCCCCAGGTGGGCATTATCAACCCCAGCGAATTCTCGCCGCTGTTCTCCATCGAAATCGTGGTGTGGGTTGCCCTCGGTGGCCGCGCCACCCTGTATGGCGCGGTTATCGGCGCCTTGCTGGTGAACTACGCCAAGACCGTGTTCACCGGCATCATGCCGGACGCCTGGCTGTTCGCCCTGGGCGCGCTGTTCGTGCTGGTGACGGTGTTCCTGCCCAAGGGCATTGCCGGGCTGTTGCAGAAACGCCGCCAGAAAGACGATGACCAACCCGGCGCTCAGGAGGCCACCGCATGAGCATCTTTGAACAACTTGCCAACCGGGATCAGGTATTTGAGTTTCTCACCCCCGTGGCCTCGCCGGTTGACGTGCGCCACGGCCCGATCCTGTACATGGAAGACGTGAGCGTGAGCTTCGATGGCTTCAAGGCCATCAACAACCTCAACCTCACCATCGACGACGGCGAGCTGCGCTGCATCATCGGCCCCAACGGGGCGGGTAAAACCACCATGATGGACATCATCACCGGTAAAACCCGGCCCGATACCGGCTCGGTGTGGTTTGGCAGCCGCCACAACCTGCTGCGCATGAACGAGCCGGACATTGCCACCCTGGGCATTGGGCGCAAGTTCCAGAAGCCCACCGTGTTCGAGGCTTTGACTGTGTTCGAAAACCTCGAACTGGCCATGGCCGCCGACAAACGCATCCTGCCCACCCTGACTGCCATCATGACCGCGGAATACCGGGACCGGATTGACGAAATCCTGGAAATGATCGGTTTGCAGGCGCTGCGCGACAAGCCCGCCGGCATCCTCTCCCACGGTCAGAAACAGTGGCTGGAGATCGGCATGCTGCTGATGCAGAAACCCCGGCTGCTGCTGGTGGACGAGCCCGTGGCCGGCATGACCGAACAGGAAATGGAACGCACCGCTGAACTGCTCACCAGTCTCGCGGGCAAACAGTCCGTGGTAGTGGTGGAACACGACATGGGCTTCGTGCGCTCCATCGCCCGTAAAGTCACCGTACTGCACCAGGGCAGCGTGCTGGCCGAAGGCACCATGGACCAGGTCTCCAACGACCCGGACGTGATCAAGGTGTATCTGGGGGAGGAGGCCTGATGCTCAAGATTGAAAAGCTCAACCAGTTCTACGGCGAAAGCCACACCCTCTGGGACCTGGAGCTGGACGTGCCCCAGGGCCAGTGTACCTGCGTGATGGGCCGCAACGGCGTGGGCAAGACCACACTGATGAAATGCATCATGGGCGAGGAAATCGTGAAAAGCGGCTCCATCGAGTTTGCCCGGGATGTGGAACTCACCAAAAAGAAAATCGAAGACCGCTCCCGCCTGGGCATCGGCTACGTGCCCCAGGGCCGGCAGATCTTCCCGCTGCTGACCGTGGAGGAAAACCTGCGCACCGGCCTGGCGGTGCGGGCCGATGGCAGCAAGCAAATCCCCGAGCGCATTTATGAGCTGTTCCCGGTGCTGAAAGAAATGAAACACCGCCGGGGCGGCGACCTCTCCGGCGGCCAACAGCAACAGCTGGCCATTGGCCGGGCGCTGGTGATTGAGCCGCGCCTGCTGATCCTCGACGAGCCGGGGGAGGGCATCCAGCCTAACATCGTGGCCCAGATTGGCGAGGTGATTCGCCGGCTGATTGAAGAAGACGGCCTGACCGTGCTGCTGGTGGAACAGAAACTGCCGTTTGCCCGCAAATACGCCGACCGCTTCGCCATCGTCGACCGGGGCCGGCGTGTGGCGGAAGGCGATATTACCGGGCTGACCGATGAACTCATCAAACAGCACCTGACCGTATGACCGCCTACCAAGCCATCGACCGCCACGCCTCCGGCCACCGTTTCGACACAGAACGGCGCTGGGCGGCGGCCCTGGAACTGGGCTTTGAGGCACGTACCGAGAGCGAACCTGCGCCGGTAACCCGGTTGGTGCGCCGGCGCCACCATGGTCCACTGCGGGTGCAGCGCCCCTTCTACCCGGAAGGCAAAACCGGCTGCTGCCATGTGTACCTGCTGCATCCCCCGGGTGGCCTGGTGAGCGGCGACGAACTGCGCATCGAAGCCTCTGTGGCCGAAGGTGGCCACGCGCTTCTGACCACCCCGGCCGCGGCGAAACTGTACAAGGCCGACAGCCATGGCGTGGCCTGGGGCCAGCACACCCGGTTGCAGGTAGCCAAAGACGCGATCCTGGAATACCTGCCCCAGGAAACCATCGCCTTCGACGGCTCCCGTGGTTTGCAAACCACCACCATTGAACTGGCAACCGGCGCCCGAACCCTGGGCTGGGAAGTGCTCGCGCTGGGCCGCCCGGCCAGCGACCTGCCGTTTGCCACCGGCGAACTGGAACAGCGTTTCCATTTAAGCCTGGACGGCCAGCCGCTGTGGCTGGAGCGCCAGCTGCTGGACCCGAAACACCGCCGGTTCAACGGCCCCTGGGGCCAGGGTGGCGCCACTGTACAGGCCACGCTCTGGGCGGTAGGCCTGGACGACGAAGGTGCCGCCATCGATGTGCTGAGAGCACAGTTACCAGACCATAACCGCTGGGCCGTCACCCGGCGCCGGGGCGTGCTGCTCCTGCGCTACCTGGGTACCGAACGCAACGAAGCCTGGGCCCTGTGCGAACAGGCCTGGCACCTGCTGCGCCCCTTGCTCGCCAGCGTACCGGCCCACACACCCAGAATCTGGCTTACCTGACGCATAAGAGACAACGGAGTCATCCATGGAACTCACCCCCAGAGACAAAGACAAGCTGCTGCTGTTCACCGCCGCCCTGCTGGCCGAACGCCGCAAAGCCAAAGGCCTGAAACTGAACTACCCCGAAGCGGTGGCCCTGATCAGCGCCGAAATCATGGAAGGCGCCCGCGAAGGCCGCACCGTGGCCGAACTGATGAGCGCCGGCACCGAAATCCTCACCCGCGAAGACGTGATGGACGGCGTGGCTGACATGGTGCACGAAGTCCAGGTGGAAGCCACCTTCCCGGACGGCACCAAACTGGTCACCGTCCACAACCCGATTGTTTGAGGAGCGCGCCATGACCCCCGGTGAATACCAACTCAAAGACGGCGACATTGAACTCTGCGCCGGCCGCGAACGCATCCAGCTGGACGTCGGCAACACCGGCGACCGCCCGGTGCAAATCGGCTCCCACTACCACTTCGCCGAAGCCAACCCCGCCCTGGACTTCGACCGCACCAAGGCCCGCGGCTATCGCCTGGACGTGGCCGCCGGCACCGCCATTCGTTTCGAGCCCGGCCAGACCCGGTCCGTGACACTGATTCCGTTTGCCGGAACGCGCGAAATTTATGGCTTCCGGGCGGAAGTGATGGGCCCGTTGGAGGACACAAAATGAAAATCAGCAGACAAGCCTACGCCGACATGTACGGCCCGACCGTCGGGGATCGCGTCCGCCTGGGCGACACCGAGTTGTGGATAGAAGTAGAAGAAGACCACACCCACTACGGCGACGAAGTGAAATTCGGCGGCGGTAAAGTCATCCGCGACGGTATGGGCCAGAGCCAGCGCTGCGACGACGCCGTGATGGACACCGTCATCACCAACGCCCTAATCCTCGACTGGTGGGGCATCGTCAAAGCCGACGTGGGCATCCAGAAAGGCCGCATCGCCGCCATAGGCAAAGCCGGCAACCCGGACACCCAGCCAGACGTGACCATCGTCATCGGCCCCGGCACCGAGATCATCGCCGGCGAAGGCAAAATCCTCACCGCCGGCGGTATCGACCCCCACATCCACTTCATCTGCCCCCAGCAGGTGGAAGAAGCCCTGATGAGCGGCGTGACCACCATGCTCGGCGGCGGCACCGGCCCGGCCACCGGCACCAACGCCACCACCTGCACGCCCGGCCCCTGGCACATCGGCAAGATGCTGCAGGCCGTGGACAGCCTGCCCATGAACATCGGCTTCCTGGGCAAGGGCAACGCCAGCCTGCCGGAAGCGCTGGAACAGCAGATCAAAGCCGGCGTGATCGGCCTCAAACTGCACGAAGACTGGGGCACCACCCCGGCCAGCATCGACAACTGCCTGACCGTGGCCGACCAATACGACATTCAGGTGGCCATTCACACCGACACCCTGAACGAATCCGGCTTTGTGGAAGACACGCTAGCCGCCTTCAAAGGCCGCTGCATTCACACCTTCCACACCGAAGGCGCCGGCGGCGGCCACGCCCCGGACATCATTACCGCCTGCTCCAAAGACTATGTACTGCCGTCGTCCACCAACCCGACCCGGCCCTACACCGTAAACACCATCGACGAACACCTGGACATGCTGATGGTGTGCCACCACCTGGACCCGAACATCCCGGAAGACGTGGCCTTCGCCGATTCCCGCATCCGCCGGGAAACCATCGCGGCGGAAGACATCCTGCACGACATGGGCGTGATCTCCATGATCTCCTCCGACTCCCAGGCCATGGGCCGGGTGGGCGAGGTAATCTGCCGAACCTGGCAAACCGCCCACAAGATGAAAGTGCAGCGCGGCCTGCTGCCGGAAGACCAGGAACGCGGCGCCGACAACTTCCGCGCCAAACGCTACATCGCCAAGTACACCATCAACTCCGCCATCACCCACGGCATTGCCCATGATGTGGGCTCGGTGGAAGTGGGCAAACTGGCGGATCTGGTGCTGTGGAGCCCGGCGTTTTTCGGCGTAAAGCCTGCCTGCATCCTCAAGGGCGGGATGATTGCCGCCGCCCCCATGGGCGACCCCAATGCCTCTATCCCCACACCGCAGCCAGTGCATTACCGCCCCATGTTCGGCGCCTTCGGCAAGGCGGCCAGTGCCACCCGCCTGACCTTCGTCAGCCAGGCCGCGCTGGACGCCAATATTGGTGAAGAACTGGGCCTGGACAGCCCGCTCTCCGCCTGCAAAGGCGTGCGGGACGTGCGCAAGCAGCACATGAAACTGAACGACGCCTGCCCGCACCTGACCGTAGACCCGCAAACCTACGAAGTGCACGCCGACGGCGAACTGCTCACCTGCGAGCCGGCCACCGAACTGCCCCTGGCCCAGCGCTATCACCTTTTTTAGTCAATACAGCTCAAGGCTGCTTAATCAACACAGCTCAAGGCTGTTCTGAGAGGAACGAACGGATGTTGGAACTGACTAAACGCATCACCCACGTAGACGCCAGCGAAATCCACGACAACCTGGTGCTGCCCTACGAACTGCGCATTCGCGGCCGCCTGCGGGCCACCACCGAAACCAACCTGGACGTGGGCCTGTTTCTGGACCGTGGCCCGGTGCTGAGAGACGGCGACCTGCTGGAAGCGAAATCCGGCGAGATCATCCGCATTCGCGCCGCGGAAGAGCCGGTGGTCACCGCCCGCGTAGAAACCGGCCTGCCGCTGGCCCGCTTGTGTTACCACCTGGGCAACCGCCACGTCACCCTGGCGATTGGTGAAGACGAGCAGGGCGCCTTCGTGCGCTTCCCGCCCGATCACGTACTGGAAGAACTGGCCGAACGCCTGGGCGCCACCGTGGTGCACCACACCGCCACCTTCGACCCGGAACCCGGAGCCTATAACCAGGCCGGCCAGGGCCATTCGCACGGTCATAGCCATGGCCATTCCCACGCGCACTCGCACGGTGAAAGCCATGACCACACTCACGCTGCTGGACATACCCATGCTCACGGCCACAAACACACCCACTGAGCCGGCAGCCATGGCGGGTGAGGGCGAACCCGGCGGCGACCTGGCCCTGCTGGGGCTGATGCAGCTGGTCAGCCCGGCGTTGCCCATCGGCGCCTTTGCCTGGTCACAGGGCCTGGAAAGTGCCTTTGAGCTGGGCTGGGTGAACAACGAAGCAGAACTGGCCCAGTGGATTGAAGGCGTGCTGGACGACGGCCTCAGCCGGTGTGAGTTGCCCTTACTGGCCCGGCTGCAAATCGCCTGGGCGAACGACGACGGCGCCACCATCGCGCACTGGAACCAGTGGCTGCACGCCACCCGGGAAACCGCCGAACTGAGCGACGAAGACACCCGGCTGGGCGGCGCCCTGAAAACCCTGCTGGGCAACCTCAACCTGTTGCCGGAGCAAACCCTGATTCCGGCCGAGCCCGGCTACATCACCCTGTTTGCCTGGGCCGCACAGGTACGTCGGGTGCCGGTGCGGCAAACCCTGCTCGGCTTTGCCTGGGCCTGGCTGGAAAACCAGCTGGCGGTGGCCTGCAAAGCCTTGCCCCTGGGCCACACCGCCGCCCAACGGATTATCGAACAACTGCGCCCGGCACTGGTGATTACCACCGACCAGGCGCTGGCACGGCAAGACCACGAACTCGGGCCCATCCTGCCGGGCCTCGCGCTCGGCAGTGCCCTGCATGAAACCCAGTATTCACGGCTTTTCAGAAGCTGAATAAAAACATCAAGGAGATACAGCCATGACACATTGTCTGAGAGTAGGCGTCGGCGGCCCGGTCGGGTCTGGTAAAACCGCATTGCTGCGTCAGCTATGCACCGCCCTGCGGGACCACTACGACATCGCCGTGGTCACCAACGACATCTACACCCGGGAAGACGCCGACTTCCTGCTGCGCCACGAAGCCCTGGCCGCAGACCGCATCTTGGGCGTGGAAACCGGCGGCTGCCCGCATACCGCCATTCGCGAGGATGCTTCCATGAACCTGGCCGCCATCGACGACCTGCAAAGCCGTCACCCGGGCCTGGAACTGGTGTTGGTGGAATCCGGCGGCGACAACCTCTCCGCCACTTTCAGCCCGGAACTGAGCGACCTCACCCTGTACGTGATCGACGTGTCCGCCGGCGACAAGATCCCCCGCAAAGGCGGCCCCGGCATCACCAAATCCGACCTGCTGATCATCAACAAGATCGACATTGCCGAACAGGTACACGCCTCCCTGGATGTGATGGAACGGGACAGCAAAAAAATGCGCGGCGAACGCCCCTTCGTGTTCACCAACCTGTACGACGGGGTAGGGCTGGACACCATCATCAGCTTCATTCTGGAGCGCGGCATGCTGCCGGAAAGGCGTCCCGAAAAACTGGCCGAAATGGCCTGAGCAAACGAACCAATACGATTAAAGAACCACCAGGAGCAACACCATGAAACTGACTTCAAAACTTCTCGCCACCGCTGCGCTGCTGACCGCCTCTGCTACCGCCATGGCCCACCCCGGCCACACCGAAGGTGGCTTCACCAGCGGCCTGCTGCACCCCATGCTGGGCCTGGACCACCTGCTGGCCATGGCCGCCATCGGCTTCTGGAGCGTGCGCCAGGGCAAACTCATGAAAAACGCCACCCCCGCCTTCGTCATCGGCGGCATGGTATTCGGCGCCGCCCTCGCCTGGGGTGGCCTGAGCCTGCCGGGCGTGGAAACCGGCATCACCTTCTCGGTACTGGTAGCTGGCATCCTGATTGCCACCCTGGCCAAACTGCCGACGGCTGTGGGTGGCACTCTGGTTGGTGCCTTCATGCTGTTCCACGGCTTCGCCCACGGTGCCGAAATGCCCGAAGGCGCTACGCTGGCGGCCTACCTGGCCGGCTTCTCCATCGCCACGCTGGCCATCACGCTGGTTGGGCGTGGACTGGGTAGTTTGATGCTGAGGGCGGATAGCCGGTTTAGTCGGGGGATTGGGGGAGTGCTGGCTGTGGCGGGGGCTTACCTGGCTGCTGCCTGATTCTGTAATTCCCTGCAGAAACGAAAAAGCCGCCCGGGAAACCGCGCGGCTTTTTCAATATATGGTTTACAAAATTTGACCTTGACGGTATAGGAAGTCTACTGAAGATTAGGTTAGTGTGTAGTTATAAGAAACGGATTGGCAGCTGTTAAGGAAAACCGATGGACTTCGGCCAGCTATTCAACACCCTCCTGAACTCTCTACCGAATCAAGTCTGGTATTTCGTACCGCTGTTCATCCTGTTGCCCATTCTGAGAACACCCTGGTTCAAAGGCAAAGCCGGCGAAGCCATGGTAAACCTCGCCGCAAAGCTGTTTCTTGATAAAACCCGTTACCACCTCATCAAAAACGTTACCTTGCCCACAGAAGACGGCACCACCCAGATCGACCACATCATTGTCTCCCGGTATGGCGTGTTTGTGGTGGAAACCAAGAATATGAAGGGCTGGATCTTCGGTAACGCAAAACAGCGGTATTGGACGCAGAAGATCTTTAAGCACTCGCAGAAATTCCAGAACCCGCTGCACCAGAACTACAAGCATGTGAAGACACTGCAAAGCCTGTTGGGCCTCGGCGATGAGCAAGTAATTTCGCTTGTGGTGTTTGTGGGGGATTCAACTTTCAAAACGCCGATGCCGGACAACGTCACTTACGGTGGTGGATACATTCGCTTTATCAAAGCCCAAACCGAGCAGCGGCTGTCGAATGCTGAGGTTCAGAAGGCGATTGAAGCCATTGAATCCGGGCGGCTGGCAGCTACGTTCAGAAATCACCGGCAGCACGTGGCGCATGTGACGGAAATTGCGGCGAAGAAAAACGGTGAGCCACGGTGCCCGAAGTGCCAGGGTGAGATGGTAAAACGCACGGTGAAGCGTGGAGAAAATGTTGGGAAGGAGTTTTTTGGCTGTAAGGCATTTCCCAAGTGCCGAGGGATGATTGGTGCTTCGTTATTGCAGTAATGACGCTGTCAAATGATTACGGGGCTATCAGAGTTTCGGAACAGCGTAGCACATTGATTTAAAAGCTTTGGTTGGCGAAGTCTGAGTTTTGGGTCTGAGCTTTTATTGACGCTCAAATGATCGCAGCAACGAAGCGCACCATCTAATCACTGTTAGCCCTGTAGACCTTCAGAAAGGAATATACATGCCAATTGATTTATCAGAAACGTTAGTTATCGGAATTTCAGCGACGGCACTGTTCGATCTCTCGGAGGCTGATAGAGTATTCAGAGAAAAGAAGGCGGAAGATCCAGAAACTGCGATTATTGAATACCGAGAGTACATGCTCCAGCATGAGGATGAGCCTTTACAAGACGGCACCGGGATGCCTTTAGTTAAAGCGTTGCTAGGTTTGAATAAGCACCAAGCTGAAGGTGATAAAGACCCCATCGTAGAGGTAGTTGTCATCTCAAAAAATAGTCCAGAAACAGGGTTCAGGGTTCTCAAGGAAATAAGAAGGCGAGGACTAGCGATCACGCGATCAGCCTTCACTGCAGGGGAGCCAAGTTCGGACTATTTAGAAGCATTTTATGTCGATTTGTTCCTCACCACCGATGAGTCAGATGCGCAAAGCGTGGTTGACAGTAAAGTATGTGCTGGGGCAATTGTAAGAGAGCCGCCAAGCTCCTCACAAGAGTTAAGAGACGATCAAGTAAGGTTTGCCTTCGATGCTGATGCGGTTTTGTTTAGTGAGGAAAGTGAGCTTATCAATCAGACGGAAGGGCTCGACAAATTTTGGGAAACCGAAGATCTTCAAAAAGAGGTTCCTCTGCAAGAAGGCCCACACGCAAACTTGTTGAGAAAACTTTCTAAAATCCAAGAGCGATTACCTGGAAGAATCGAGTACTCTCCGGTCCGACTGGCGATCATGACAGCAAGGAATAGCCCCGCTGAAATGAGAGTAATAAACACTATACGGGCATGGAACGTATATATAGATCAAGCTTTCTTTCTTGGAGGGTTGCAGAAGAGTCGATTCTTAAAGGCATTTAAGCCACATATTTTCTTTGATGATCAGGATTCACATTTGGATACAGCAGCTCTAGATGTCCCCAGCGCAAAGGTGTTGTATCCAAGTGATTCGCCGTTAAGGAAAATCTTCGAAGAAAAAAAGGCTAATAAATCAATGCAGCCTACCGATAACGCGTCGGCTGATTGAAGCGTTAGGGCTCTAATCGGAAATTGAATTTTCAAGGATAAAGGTATGAGCATCCCGCAGAATCTAAAAGGAAGATATGCATATCATTTTACTTTGATTGACAACCTTGAATCGATCATTGAAAGTGGATTGTTGTGTACAAATCTAAAGAACGAGCGGGGTATCTCTCACGAAAATATAGCCGAGTATGGGATACAAGGCAGACGAAGTGCTATGCTTGTGCCGTGCTCGGAAGGAAGTTGCGTTCACGATTACGTGCCGTTCTATTTTTCGAAAAAAACTCCGATGCAACTCGGCGTGATCAATAAGAAAAATGTAGACCAGCCTCTACTGATATACTTTGCAATTCCCATCGAAATCATTGAGAAAAAAGCGGGGGTTGTATTCGCAGATGCTTCTGCAAACACTGATGTCCCGCCAAATTTCTACGATTTATCAGCGGTACATATGCTGAATTCTTTAAACTGGGATGCAATTGATGATAAAAAGTGGGGATGCCCATCCGATGAATATCGTCATCAAAAAATGGCAGAATTACTCATTCCAGGCGAAATCAAAATTTCGGAAATTTCTTACATTGTCGTATGGAATGAGCGGATAAAGGAGGAAGTGGAAAAGATATTTACAGCCAAAGCCACGCAGCCCCCTGCCATTAAATACGATACAGATCACTATTATACAAACTTTTATGAAGGCGGTAGACAATCGATCGTAACTGGCCCAAGAATTTTAAAGAATAATGTGGACAATACGATTGTAGATATATGCAATAACACTAATGGACCGACGAAGTATGAAAACATTAGAGCTGTACTAGACGCGATATCAAATAACTTCTCATCGATAAAAGAACTTGATGACATTGATGGATTAAGGGCCAGCTACGGACCGCATAAGGATGATGTTGGTACACATAGCAGAAAGGTGGCTGGTGGACTCGATCAGTTTTTTGAATACAATGAGCTATCTGAGGAAGACAAAGATATTGTTCTTTTGTCAGCGTATTTGCACGACATAGGGAAAGGTCCGAAATCTCGATGGGGTCAAGATGGAATGACTAAAGCTGACAATGATCATGCGGTGAAGTCCTTGCCTATGCTAAAGCGAATCCTTACTGAAGATATTGGTGGGCTTAGTAAGGATGCTATACGAAAAATTGTGATTTTAGTGACGTACGATGATCTGATTGGCGATATCGTTGCAAGAGGGCGTAACGAAAATCAGTTGTTTGATGTGATTGAAGATGAAAATGACCTTAATATGCTCGTGGCCATTGCTAAGGCAGATATGAACTCAATTAACCCATTTTGGGTGATGTCCCATAACCGATCGATTGAGGCTTTGAAATCTAAAGCTCTTCAGGCCATAGGGTGTAATGACGCATGCTAGAGTTTGTTAAAGGAGATTTCTTTGATTTTGATGCAGACATTCGAGTAAACACGGTTAACTGTGTGGGGGTCATGGGCGCGGGTGTAGCACTAGCTTTCAAGAATAAATACCCTGAGATGTTCAAAGAGTATGTGCGGCAATGCAAGGAAAAGGAAATAGCTCCTGGAAAGCCCAGTGTTTGGAAACAAGGTGATATGTTTTCAAAAGGGCTTGAGATTATTAACTTCCCTACAAAGAACCATTGGCGCAACCCTTCTGAATATGAGTATGTTGAGAATGGTCTTATTTGGTTGTCAAAATATTTAGAGGACAAACAGGGTTTGACGATAACATTGCCTGCACTTGGCTGTGGGCATGGAGGATTAGACTGGAGAAGAGTTAAGCGGCTAATCATAAAATATCTTGAAGGAAAGTCAAACCGTATTCTTGTATTTGAACCAGAAGCCTCCAAGAAAGCGGGTGAAAAGGTGTCAATGACTCCTGAAAAGTTATCTGAACTTGAAAATCTTGGCATCAAAGTTGTGAGGAAAAATGAAAGGCTTTATCCACTTGGGTTAAAGCGTTATACGGAAAAGGATCTCTGGGTCCTTGGGGATATAATTACAGAATTCGATATTGCTATAATATCAAGCACAAAACCTAGCGAAGAAGAAAAGGCTGTAGTCGATAAGTTAATACATTATGGTTTTATAAATAATTATAGCATTTTGTTTGGTGGCTCTGCATTTGATAAACGAATGGCTTCGTTTGCTATGAAGCAAGGGATTGAAACTGGAGTTTTTTTGCCGAGCGGTATTTCTATTTCGGCCAAGAAAATGCGTAACAAAGGGAGGGAGGGAACTGCATCTGTTCTTTCAGTAGGTGACCCGTTTAAAGAATTCGATAAAAGGGAATATATGCCCTCGGTCCTGAGTCGGATGTTTATCTGTAAATCAGTTGTGTTTACAACAGATAGGCTTAAATGGCTCGAAAAACAAAGAAGTGTTATCTTAAAACAAGAAGCCCATTCATATTTTGTCAAGTACGAAACACTTCAGGACGAAGATTATGTCGCGGCTATTAGTATAAATGCAAAACCGGTAAAGCTATTTGGTGGTGATTTTAAACCCGAGATCAAGCCCTAAAAATGCGTTGCACCGGACAAGCCGGTGCAACGCAGCGTTAACCAGGGATGAATGTTATGAGGAATTGGTTGAAAACGATATTGTTTGTATCCTCTTTTTCGCCAACCCTTCTGATTTTGGCAGGGGTTAGGTATTACGCTATTGGAAAGTTAGACTCCTTGGTTATTCAGCTGTCAATAATTTCGATTATTGGGATAGTGTTGCCCTTTCTGATACTTGCTTTGGTTAGAAAGGAGTCGCAAAGAGTAAATTTTTCTGCAAAAAAGGTGGAATCGGCGGATTATTACCTGCTAGTTTTTTTGGGGAGCTATGCTTCACCAATTGTTATGAAGATTGCGGAAATTAATTTCTTAATGGCTGCCATTACGGTTGGTCTTATATTTGTTGTCGCGTGGTTCGTTTCAAATATTCCCTCGCACCCAATACTTTATTTGTTTAAGTTTAGGTTTTATAAGGTGGAGTCGAACGATGGAATGGTCTATACGTTGATAACAAGAAGAATCATACGAAGCCCTAGTAACGTGACTCGGGTGATGAAGCTATCTAGTGCTATGCTAATGGAGTAGAGGATGCCTTTAAGCCTTTTTGGGTTGACAAACGATCCGGCTCGTCGAATTGTTAAATTTGAACTGTCAAACTCGGTTCAAGCTGAGCTTTCTGATTATATTAAAAGTCAGGAAGAGAGTTTTGATGAAGCGGCTGAAGAGTTCGAGTTTGACGGGAAGTACAAGCCAGATGTGGGGGAAGTTTTATACATTAATGATTACGATGATATTGATGGACTTGCCCGAGCAGTAGAGAACCCCTTGGGAGTGGATCCTGTAGACCCTACTGAAGACTTCTTTCTTGACATAAAAGCTCTATTTACTGGTTACCGAACGCAGAATGGAACTATTAAAATATTGCTCCAGAACTTCGACAGAAGAAAAATAATTTCAACGAACGGTCTTTCAATTTTTCATGCCAATAATGTTTACAAGAAAATAGAAGGTATAGGGCTCACAGTCGATCATAAACTTACCGCAACTTTGGAGGCAGGAAAATTAAAGTTCTACAGCTTTCACTCTACGCGGCAAATGTTCGACCTCAGTGAGTATTACAAAGAAGCCACGGATACTGATGTTGTTGATTTCCTTCAAATTGACGTTATGCAGTCTGTGGATTCCGACGATTTCATCGCCCTCGCGGACTCATGGGTGAGAAGAAAAATCTCTTTGGTTCAACAAAGTGGAATTTTACAAAATGTTCCTCTTCATGAAATTAGGGCAGTCGCTATTGATTTCGGCATTCCTTTTGAGACAGTTGATGAAGATGGCAATGAAGTAATATGTGTTCCTGATAACAAGTCAGATCTTAAAATGCTCTTAAGATTCTTGGATGAGGACTATTACAAGTCGCCTCTATCGAAAACACATTTTGTCACTAATTCCAAGCGAGTCGTGGAAGATCGCTCCTAGTGGTTAATAAGTGCGTCAACAGGACCGTGGACTTCCCCCACTTCAATGGACACGCATCGATAACTCTTATATCTACCATCCTTCCAGAGGATTTTGGAAGCAATTCGTACTACGAAAGACAAAAAGAATTGGTAAGTTGGCACATAGGTGAATTAGGCGATATTGAATGGCTTTTCGATTATTGGCTCGGTCATAGCTATAACTTAAGGCAATATCTTTGGGCGCCCCGTGATAGCGACGTTTTGAAAGCGAAAGATGTAATTCGTGTGCTAGGTCTGGAAAACCTAAAGAAGGCGATTAATTAGCTGTCTATGGATTATTGGGGTAATTTTTGCGGATGGCCAGATTTTTTGGTTCACAATGACGATTAGATTAGATTAGATTCGATTCGTTGAAGTTAAGTCAAAGAACGACAAGCTGAGTGAAGATCTAAAATATTGGCTCTTGGGTAGTTACGCCTACATGGGGGTTCATGCAACAATTTTAAAAGTTGGCAAATAATAAAAATACTCTGTTGCCGGAAAATTTCTTCACCGCTTTTCGATTGCGAAATTTCCGAAAAGATTTGCGCGAGAAGACATTACTGAGGGGGTGGGATGGATACCAATAAAGAAAATGCGTTTGAAGTTACTATTGATTTTGAACGCGGGAGCGGTGATCCCACTAGAGTTTTTCGGACGATGTCCGACCTCATAGAAGCGTTTGAATCTCTAGATAAGCACCTTCTGAGTTCGTTTGACGTAGCCCTGAATACTTCCTTGGTTCTGGACGAAGTTGAGACGGGGTCGCTAAAAGCGCGGTTCCGCGATCTGATCGCGGGTGTACCTGATGAGGCGCTTAAAGATGGTGAGTGGAAAAAGGTTTTAGGGCACTTCCTTCTTCGCGCAAAGTACGCAATTTTAAAATGGCTAAATGATCAAGACGATACTGTAAACCGAGAAAACGTCAGAGATCTTGAAGAAGAAATAGCGAAGATTGCGGAAGATACAGATATTAAACAGTTACCGGCGTATGGCGCGCCTCGCGCCGATGTCCTTTTGTCAGACGTCCGCTCCATTCAGGAAAGCCTTGGTCACCTTGAGAATAATGATTCTGCGGCCTATGAATACGACGGCCAGAAAATTTCATTTAACCGGGATCTGGAAATATCTAGCGAGATTGTCCGGGACGTGCTTACGAAAGAAGTGGTAAAGCACTCTTCGAGACAGGTTGTTAAGGTTAAAAAGCCGGATTACCTCGGGAAATCGATGTGGTCTTTCCAATACGCTGGGCACTCGATTGATGCAAAGATCTCACACACGGACTGGCTCTATGACTTTCAAAAGCGCGCAATTGATGTCCGTCCAGGTGACGCACTCCGAGTACTGCTTTACGAAGAAACCTCTTATGGCTATGACCAAGAGATAGTGCATTGCCACTACGAAATTGAAAAAGTTTACGAGGTAATACGTCCGCCGTCTCAGGGACAAATAGAATTCTAAAAAATTGTGCAATGAAAACCGGGACAGATCTATTAATGCGGTTATTTAGGTAAGCTGGCCTGCTTTTCCGGGGTCATTCCCTTTTTGCCGCTCAGCTTCATCGTCCGGCGCTGGCAAAAAACGCCCAAACTCGATCATCTGGGTGGCCGGAATGTCCTGCAGTTAGATCCAGACATCTTCAGCTGAGATGTCCACGATTTGTGCGATTTCTTGAAGTATCTGGCTCATCAGCGCCGGTTTGATCTCGTTGCTTCTGCCCTCCCGCACCAATCCTTGCTCATAGACCTCAGGCGCGGTGTGCTCTCTGCCACCCACAAAGTGGTCGCCCTCACTGGCCGCAGAAAACAGAATCTGGGCAAAGAACCGGGGAGCGCCGGTTTGGGCGTTGTGGGCCGCTGTGATGGCTGGGGCGAGAGAGCCAGATCCGCGACCGTGACAGTGCTAATGGGCATGGGATACCCAAGCCATGGGGTTGTACGTTTGCACTGGTTGTCGCCACTATGGGCGTGAAGCGGGCTTGTTTCACAATAGCGACGCTTATCTGCCCGGCCACTCGCACGGTCCGCTGTCGCGCGTTTCGCGTTGGCTGCGCGGTAGGCTTCAGAGGCAACGGGAGGATGACATTGCCGATCATGGATCTGGACAGCTGGACGCTGTCACAGAGCATCGTGGTTTTCAGCGTCTGTGCGCTGGTCATTGCGATTGCGGGCACACGCATCACACGTGTGGTCGACCAGCTCGCCGACCGGACCGGGCTGGGTGAGGCGACCGCTGGAGCCGTGCTTCTGGGGGCAGCGACGTCCCTCAGTGGTTCGGTGCTCTCGGTAACAGCAGCCTACCGCGGGCACCCGGAGTTGGCTGCGAGTAATGCTCTTGGGGGCATCGCGGTACAGACCTTTTTCCTGGCTATTGCCGATATGGTCTACCGTCGTGCAAACCTGGAACACGCGGCGGCCTCGGCTCCGAACATGATGCAGAACGGCCTGCTGATCAGGCTCCTGGCAATCGAAAAGCATGCGAGCGAGACAATGATCGATACGCGCCTGGAATTTCAGGGCGATGGTACAGCCTCTCGCGGGTTATGCCTGAGATCCGAAGGGTTAACGGGAGCCACGCAGTGCTTTATCGTGTAGTCATCAGATGAATGCGATGCAAACAGGGGGGATAGCGATGAGGGCACCAGGCGATCAGCTTCGCGTGTACTACGATGGCGCCTGCCCAAGCTGTGTCAAGGATCGCAGGCTTTATGAACGACTCGCGGGCAGGACCGGCGAATCGGTGGAGTGGGTGGATATCACCGGCCGTGATGAGGAGTTGGAGGAACGTGGTATAGACCCGAAAGCCGCGCTTCAGGAGCTCCATGTGGAAGATGGCCAGGGCAACATCCACCGGGAACTGGATGCCTATATTCTGTTGATGTCGCGGGTCTGGCTGCTGAAACCGCTTGCCTGGCTGATTGGCTTGCCGGTAATTCGGCCAGCGCTGGCAAAGCTGTATCACAAATGGGTGAGCGAGCGGCTGGAGCGAACCGGGCGCATGCCGTTGTAACCGCCGGGCCCTTACTGCAACTGGTATTTGACCGGCTGCAGCGGTTCGGGTGCCGGGTAGCCCAGGGCTTCGGCAACACTGATTTCATGAATGCGGCAGATGGCATCCAGCGGCAGGTCGTTGGTGTGTCGGCCAAAGGGAAACTCAAGCTGTTCAGACAGGCGATCCAGCCCGAAAAACGTGTAGGCCACGATGGCGGTGAACACCGGCGTAAACCAGCCTGCGACGCCTACCAGACCGAACGGGAGCAGGTGGCAGAACACATACGCCGTGCGGTGAGCCAGCAGGGTGTAGGCAAAGGGCAGCGGGGTGAGGGCAATGCGTTCCGAGGCCGCCTGAATGCCCGCGAGGCCATGAAGGTGCTGGTCTACGGCCGCGGTTGCTACAGAATCCAGATCGCCCGCCTTGTGGGCTTCGGCGAGTACGTCTCCGGCCCGGTGCAGCATGAAGGCGGCGGGGTTGCGTGTGCTCAGGGCCTGGTCAATGAGTTCGGGCGCCAGTGACCCGGGCAGATCAGACCGTACATCTTCTCCCCGCAACTGGCCGCGCAGCAGGTGAGCGTGAGCAAGGCATCGGGTCAGAAGCTCCCGGCGTCGCTCCGGGCTCAGGTAAATGGTGCCAGTCCGCGCCAGGCTGCGAAATTCGTACACCATATGCCCCCAGTGTTTTCTGGCTTCCCACCAGCGGTCGTAGGTGGCGGTGTTGCGCACGCTTAAAAAGATGGACAGGGCGATGCCCATGATCGTGAACGGCAGAAGTGTGTAGTCGACCATGCCGTCGAGGTAGTGGTGGCGCGAAACCCAGGTAACGGCGGCTGCAAACATTCCCGTAAGCAGAATGTGCGGCAGAATGTGGGGGACAACAGACCCTTTCCAGGCCAGCAACAGCCGGAGTGGGCCGGGGCGCTCGCGAACAATCACGGTTAACACTCCTGGGATGGATGATGGCCTTGCCTGAGGGTTGGCCGCTGTGATTCCTATGCCTTTTTACGGAGAACCCACTCGTTACACAAGGGGGTAAGCTTTTTTAAGCGAGGGGGCAGCACTCTGGCCGTTGCCTGGCATTACCCTGTGGCTTCAGGGGCAACCAGTTCAGGCGGCGGATTTGTGGCAGCAGTCACTGTCGCAGGGTGATAGCAGGTAAGTGCTCGAAACTTCGAGAAACTGTTCGATAATCTGTGTCATCAAGATTCCCTCTGATTGTTTATTTGGAATGCAACCTAATAGTTTGGGGCACATTCCTATAAAAAAACTTCGGAAAACCGAGACACATTGAGACCGCTTGGCGCGGGGGCTGTAAATTCCGATTGTTTTATCGACAGTACTATGGTGCTTGAGCCTCTGACACCGACTTACTTTGATAGTAGCGGAAAGCGGTTGATGCGTGTTCGTGGGATGCGATTTTTCGTGCAGCTTGATTTCTCTTCTCCTGCCCCGATTATTTCTACCATCAGCCAATCAGAGGCCCGTTCATCATGACTGACGTTCGACACCTGGTATGTCCCCATTGCCACAAAGTGAATCGCGTACCGGTCGACAAGTTGTCCTCCGGCGGCAATTGTGGCGCCTGCAAACAACCGCTTTGGCCGGATCAGGTTCTGGAGCTAACGGAGCAGACCTTTGCTACCCACACCGGGCGCAGCGATCTGCCTGTGTTAGTGGACTTCTGGGCCAGTTGGTGTGGCCCGTGCAAAATGATGGCGCCCCAGTTCGAGCAGGCCGCGAAGGCCTGGCGCGGGAAAGTGCGCTTTGCCAAGCTGAATACGGAACAAGCCCCCGGGCCGGCCGGTCAGTTTGCGATTCGCAGCATACCGACCCTGATTCTGTTCCAGAACGGCCGGGAGGTGGCGCGCCAGAGTGGCGCCATGAATCAGGCCCAGATCAGTCAGTGGCTGCAAGCGCAGGGTATTCGCTAGGAAAAGCCGGGACAAAGGTGCCTTGCCATGAAGTTTCTGATCATCGGTGTTTTCGCCGCCATCGTGGCTGTCCTGATCTGGCGTAGTAAACAGAACACTGCCCCTGAAGAGCAGGCCTGTGCCATCGACATTGGCAAGCTGCTAAAAACCAATCCGGATGCCCAACCGCAGGCCATTGCCGATGTGTTCCAAAAGTACGGCATTGATCAATCTCGGTGTAAGGCTGTGGGCGCGATGGTGATGCCGCAGTTGCGAAAGCAGGGTTTGAAACCGGAAGATGCCAGGATTGTGATGAGGCAGGTGAGGGCGGCCTACCCTCTTGTGCCCTAGGCTGAATCAATTCAATTGATGATCGGAGAACGCTATGGCTGGTGGATGGTCACGGGACGGCGCTGTTCAGGATCAGATAGATGCGAGTATTGAAGATGAAGTGCAAAGGGCACGGAGTCAGCTTGGTAGCGGTGAGAGTGCGCTCTATTGTGACGAGTGTGGCCGGGCGATTCCCGAAGCTCGCCGTAAGGCAATTCCGGGTGTTCGGCTTTGTATTGCCTGCCAGTCTGCGCTTGAGAAGCAGCAATCGACATCACGCGGTTTTAATCGGCGGGGCAGTAAGGATAGCCAGTTGAGGTGAGTACGATGATGGGGTCTATCGTTTCCTATTGAGTTTCGGCGCCCTGTTTATGGCAGATTCATTGCTATCGTCGGTTTTTGCATCAACTTTCCTGAGCCCCCGTGGCGCAAGGTTGTCGCCTGGTTAACCCTAGGTTTCCAACACAGTTATCCACAGCTTTTGTGAGTAAAGTTCGTGATAAAGCTGTTCAGGAATCAGGCCGACGTTGCCGCCTCCGGTCTGCCCAGTCTAGCCGCTGATCGTGCATCTGAACCCGGAAGCCAGCTGTTAAGGATTTGTAACCTGTTGAAGTATAAATAAAATGTAAGGGGTGGCTTCTCGTGTGACTCTGTTATTCTCGAATGGTTCAAAACTGACAGGTGCCTGGTGGGGCGATGAGAACAGGGTCTCCCACCCGCGATACAGGACAAGTCAGACCACCTGAACCATGGGATTTACATCATGAATATGAAATCACTGCTCGTTTTTCTGTCTCTGAGTGCCACCTCGTTGGGTGCCGTTGCGGGTGATACCGCCGAAGCCGCGCTGGGTGGAGGTATTGGCGGCGCACTGGGGGCCGCCATCGGCAACGAGGTGGGTGGCAGAGACGGAGCGATTCTTGGCGGTGCTGTCGGTGCGGCAGCGGGAACGGCCGTGACTACCCGGGACCAAAGGGAACACGATCGCGATTATGATTATGATCGCCGTCGGTATGACGATGATCGTGGGTCTTACCGGAAGTCTCGCGGCCATTTCTGCCCACCGGGCCAGGCGAAAAAGGGTAACTGCTGAGACACTTGTGTTGCTGACGAAATGTAACGCGTCTGCGCTGGGGCAGTGTGCCTAACTGCGCATCGTCCATTTTTGCATCAAGTTTCCCGAGCCCCCGCGACACGGGGCTTGAGAGTGTTTAATCCGAGGTTTCCAACACAGTTATCCACAGCTTTTGTGAGTAAAGTTAGTGGTAAAACCGGTTAATCCTTAAGCTGCTACCGACGACAATCCTTGGCCCCCTCGGCGTATTGATATCACGTTATGGTTATTGAGCGCCCGGCTATGCTTGGGAAATCATTCGGCTTTGTTTACCATGTCTTGGTTGGTTGCCATTGACGGCGGCCCAGGGAAGTCTGCGTAAATCTTCAAGGATAGAAGGATTCAGGAATGAGCAAGAAAGTTGTGCTGTTGGGTGACTTGGGAACAGACCACCAAGGATTCCCTCCCACTCCGGTGATTGCCGGCTCACCCGATGTGTTGATTGATGGCAAGCCCGTCGCCCGCGTTGGCGACCCTCTCTCGCCACACTCCAAACCAAAGCACCCTCCTCATCCTCGTGCTATTGCTGCGGGTTCTGCAACGGTACTGATTAATGGCATTCCAGCCGCTGTGACTGGCAGTGCAATCTCTTGTGGTGGTGTCACGATCGGCACTGGTAGCGTTGTGATTGGTGATAGCCATTCGCCTGCGCCGTTTTCAGGGATCTCACCCGCGCCGTCAAAGATCGCTTCACGGGCGGCACCTCCTGCTACTCACTCTGGCAGCGCTATTCCTGCATCACCAAGGACCAATGGTTCCGGGAGTGGTGCGAGTAATCCTGTGGCAGGTGGGCCGGTAGCATCCAGTATGACTGGGCCAGGTGTGACTTCAACTCCAACTAATGGTCAGCCAGAGCCCGAGATAGAGCCGGGCTTCCATGTCGTTCAGGCACCCATGAGCAAAACAGAATTGTTGAGCGCTCTGTACGGCGATGCCTCGGCAAAACCAAATAGCTTTGACTGGTTGAATCCGGATCTTGGCGCACAGGTGTTGCCCGGTGAGATGATTGTATTGGGCGACCCTGAGAGCACGGAATGCACCCAGAAAGAAGCCGAATTGATGGAGGTGGCTGCTAGCGTAAATGCTCAGGTGAGGTCGCTGAAGCAGGACGAGGCGGAGTTCCTCGTTAAGTATTATGACTTGTTGGAAGCCATTACCTCAACGGGTTCGGCGGGGCTGGGTGCAGGCGCCGTGATGGTGTCGAAGCAGATCAGCAGTATTGAGAAGACGTTGAGGAACATTGAGCGTCTTCATCAGGAGAGTTACCGCAAACACGGCCATCTAAACCATTCGGAGTTCTTCGAGAAACGGCGGGCGCTTTTCAAGGAACTGGATTTTGCTTTGGGAAGCATTGCCCGCCGGGGAATGTCGCTGGATGACGATGCCAAGCTGAAACGAGCGCTGGGGTTGTCGTCGAAAAGTATTGTTAATCACTGGAATAAGGCTGGGGTGGGTGACATACCCGGATACGCCACCAATTTTGAGCGGGTTGCGGCGGGCGCCAAGTATGCAAAGGGTGTTGGCTATCTCTCGATTGGGCTCGATGTTGCTGCTTCGGGAATGAAAATTCATGCGGCGTGCACAGCAGGACAAGCGTCTGAATGCAGGCGCGTTAAGTACGTCGAAGGTGGTCGACTATCTGGTTCTGCCATTGGTGGCAGCGCGGGTGCATTTGCTGGACCATTAGTTTGTGGGGCCATAGGGCTTGCGACAGCAGGCCCAGGTGGTATCGCATGCGGAATCATAATGGCGGGTGTTGGCGGTTTCGCCGGCGGGGCAGTAGTTGGAGGCATCGGTGAAGATGTTGGTGAAGTAATTTACGAGGTAACGATAGATGAATGACACGCTCCAGATAACAGCTGCATTCATCGGGGCTGGAGCGCTTGTTTTGGGATTGGTTTCACTATGCATCATGCTAACGTTGGCCTTCTCTCGAGTGTCGACAATCGAGGAAAGAATTTCTCGCCCTGGAACCTCTGCACTGGAACACCGGAAAATCTGGGGCAACGACCCTCTGGGCCGATTAATGAGAAGCGGCTATGTATTTACGTTTCTTGTTCTTCGGTCAGTACCATCAAGCCGGCTTAATCGCTCAGCGGCGAAAATTGGTGATGTATCCACACAATTGCCTTTGCGAATGACCCTGTGGGCGGTAGTGCCTCCGTTGCTTTTGTATGGTTGCGTTGCAGTGTTGTTAATTGTCGGCTTGCTCTTGTGAGGAGCATCTGTCGGCATTGTTGACTTCCTCAAGGATGAATAGCGTGCTGATTAAATATTTCCTGAGTCACAAAAAGGCACTGACGCTTTGCGGAGGGGCCTTGGTGATTGCCCTGACGTTATATCCGATGTTTTATCGCACCTGGGCGTTTGGCTCCGATGCCTGGGGGTTATCCGTCATAGCGATTCTTGATCCCGAAGAAGTGCCCTGGAGCCCTTCGGATTTCAACAGCCTGGCGATCCGGCCTGCCGTTGCCTACTGGCTTCTGACAAATTTCGATTGGCCTTATGAGCGCTGTGGTAAAGCGATGACCGCGATGGACGGTTGTTCTCAGCCTCTGGTTAATTTTGTGGGCACTACGCTGGATACGCACGAACCTGACTCGATCATGACGCGCCGAGGCTATGGGTTGCTTCGGCATTTTGCGGCACGGGGAGAGCCGGTGAATGGCTATTACAACGGGCTGACGCCGGTGCATGAGGCCGTACTCTATGCCAATGTGGACTACCTTCACGCCTTGCTGGAGCTGGGGGCGGACCCGAACCTGCCAATTGATATGCAGGAGAAGGACTACCATGGCTTCAATGCGTTTGAGTTTGCGGTGTTTTTGGAGGCCCGGAATCCGGAAATGTATCAGGTTATTCGGGTAGTACTTGGCGGCAGCGAGTGAGCTACTTTGAATGCGAGTCGACGATCAGCGCAGCGCTGAAATAGATCTGCGTGTAGCTAGAAGAAATGGAGGCATACGTTACCCGCCCAAGCGCTCACTGTTTCTGGCCACCACGTCTATTAGAAAGTCTGCCAGGGCCCTGATTCGTCTAGACTTTGCCAAGTCGGTTTGTATGACGAGATAGATAGGCTGATCGACTCCAAGATCGGTGTCGACACAAACGAGTCCTGAGTTCCGAGCGATGAAATGTGGCAACAGTGCGAGCCCAAGCCCTGCCTTTGCTGCGGCCACCTGGGTGGCTAGTGAAGTGGTTGTCAGGGCGGGTCTTCTTCCACGCAAGATCCGCTCTATCCACTGAGCGGCAGGCAAATGTGAGTACATTTCCCCCCAGGTAATGAAATCATCCGTATCGTAGTAACCTAGGTCCGGGTTGCTCTCACGTCTTAGCTCATAGGACGTGCTGCAGTAGAGTCCATACCCCAAGGTGCCAAGAGCACGAAGTGTGACGTTGCCCCTTTCTGGCCGCACCATTCGCAATGCTAAATCCGCATCGCGTCGATGCAGGTTGGCGGTTGATATGTCTGTAACCAGCTCAACCAACAGATCGGGGTATTGGGCTCGAAATGCCGGGAGTTCCGGCAGTATGAGTTCGGTGGCGACATTTTCCGCTGTAGCCAGACGCACGTGGCCACTCATCTGCGCTTGGGTGTCTGCGCCTACGGCAAACGCGTGCGCTGCAGCCTCCAAGGCTTCGGCCTTTTCTATCAACTCAGCACCGTCCTCAGTTAACTCGTATCCCGATTGCTGACGTACGAAAAGCGGAAGTTTTAGTGCCGACTCAAGCCGCTCGATGCGACGTGAAAGTGTCGCAATGCCTACATTCAAGTTCTGGGCTGCGGCGCTTAGCGTGCCGCAACGGGCCACTGCCAGAAAGGCGCGGGTGTCATCCCAAACCATGCCCCTCGGCATCTCGTTTCCGATAATGGAAATCCTTTTGCCAAATTTGTTTGTATTTTCCATTTTTCGAGTCTGTCACGATTTAGTTCTAGACATCAAGGAGTCAGACATGGAAAAACGAGTGCTTGGAACAGGCTTCTCCGTTTCATCGATCGGATTAGGGTGCATGGGGATGAGCGAGTTCTATGGGCCCCGTGATGACAGTGAGTCGTTGCGTGTAATGGAAAGGGCGGTGGAGCTCGGCGTTGACTTTTTCGACACCGCCGACATGTATGGGCCGCACCACAATGAGGAGCTTATCGGTCGATTTCTAGCCGGTAGTAAGGCGCCTGTTCACGTCGCGACTAAGTTCGGCATTGTGCGTAATCCTGGCGAATATAAGCGGAGCTTGAAGAACGGTTCCGACTATGCGCGCAGGGCATGCGAAGCCTCTCTTCGTAGGTTAGGAATTGAGCAAATCGATCTGTATTACGTGCATCGCGTCAATCCGGAGGAGCCAATAGAGGAGACGATTGGCGGGCTTGAGAAGCTCATTCAATCAGGGAAAATCGCCCGTATTGGTCTTTGTGAAGTGAGCGCTGAAACCTTACGAAGGGCTCATGCGGTGCACCCGATTACCGCTATTCAGACTGAGTATTCACTTTGGGCTCGAGAGGTAGAGCGCGATGTTCTGCCGACATGCCGTGAGTTGGGTATTGGTTTTGTTCCATACTCCCCCCTGGGCCGAGGTTTTCTGACAGGGCGATTTCAAGACCCTGGAGAGTTCGATCATAACGACTTTCGTGCTCACCTCCCACGGTTTGCGGAAAGAGCAATCGGCGCGAACCGCCGAATTGCCGATGTTATAGCTGAAAAAGCCAAGCTTAAAGGGTGCACGCCAGCTCAGCTCTCATTGGCGTGGCTGTTAGCCCAAGGGGACGATATCGTTCCAATCCCTGGTACCAAGCAGTTGCGCTACCTAGAAGAGAATGTCGCAGCAGCAGATGTCAGTCTTACCGTAGCGGAGCAGCGGGAGCTCGAAACCGCCACTGAGTCACTGCCAGTAGTGGGTGAGCGTTACAGCGAGGAAGGCATGAAGGGGGTGAATGTATGAGTTCTCCAGGCTCTGATCGCCGCACTCAAGCTTTAAATCTACTCGAATCACTCGACCCGGCCGCGCCGGGAAAGGTTGCCGCAAGCCTTGATGAGTTTCACAGCGAGGCTGTAGAAATACTTCTCGGGTTTTCCTTTGCTGATGTAGTGGCGCGTGAGGGGTTATCACTTAGAACACGAGAGATGCTCACTGTCGCCATGTTGTCTGCCGTAGGCACGGCACCAGGCCAATTGGAGTTTCATATGCGCGCAGCGCTGCATATTGGAGTGACGCAAGAGGAAATTGTCGAGATTGTCCTCCAAGTTGCTGTATATGCGGGAATTCCTGCCGCAATGAATGCCATTACAGCGGCAAAATTGGCCTTCAAGGAAGACCGGTTGGGCACACAGTCTCATGGCGCAACGCAGGGAGGTGAGAAAAATGTACGCTAGAACCACAACCTGGCGTGATTGGGTTGCCGTGACCGCACTTGGTATTGGTAGCTTCACAATTGTCACTGCGGAATTGGCACCGATTGGATTGCTCTCCGATATTGGGAACAACCCGGTCTAGGCTATCGACAATAGATATTCTACCGGCTGCGCTTACTTCGACCGCACAAGGAGCGGAACAGCTCTATCGCGCCTTGCTGGAGCAGGGGGCGGCCCCGAACTTGCCCAGTGATATGCCGGAGAGGGACTGCCACGGCTTTAAGGTGGTTGAGCTTGCAGCGTTTTGGGAAGCCTAGAGTCCGGAAATATATCAGATTACTCAGGCAGAACTTGGCGGTAGCGAGTGAGTATTACCTGGAGTTGGAGTAGTCTATCAGCGCCTGAACACAACGGCGGAACAGTTCAGCCGAGAAAAACCGGTGTTCGCCGGGCTGTTCTGCCACGAGTAGCTGGCCACCGGACTCCTGGAGGCCACATTCAATCATCAGGTTGTCGCTCATCTCGAAGTCTTCAATGCTGTGGCCCAGTTCATCCCGATCGGCTGCGCCCGCGCGTTCACGGTAGTGCCTGCGGTCCATTGTGAATCCGAATGCAGCTTTGCCCTGGCCGATAATGTAGCCGACTTCGAACACCGTGCCCGGGTCCGCACTGATGCCTCGGAAGGGGGTGAGGTTGGCAATGACGGCGTCGCAACTGTCCATCAGTTCGCGGTTGGCCTGGTAGATCCGGTGGCCGCGCGCCGGTTTCGCTTCCTCGTCGGAAAACGTCAGGGCGGTGTCCAGTGGGTCTATGCCTTCATAGCCGGCTTCGCGCAGCAGGCGCTTTTTCTCGGCGACGATAGTGTTGTGTTCTTCGTGTGGGAAAAACACCTCCGGGCCGGCCAGGTAGATGCGTTTGGGTTTTGTCATGGCGAAGTCGTTTCCTGCTTCAGTCCTGGCAATTGCCCAAATCCAAACCGTATTGGACTGGCGATCAATGCTGAGAGGCTGGGTCGTATTCAATTGCTTCCAGTTTTACCCGAAAGCCACAGGCTGCTGCGTATTTGTTGAGCGTTCCCCAGCTTGGGTTGCTACGGCCTCTCTCAAGCCTCGAGATGTTGCTTTTGTTGGTTCCGAGCTTTTTCGCAACGTCTTCCTGAGTAAGGCCTGCTTTAGTCCTCATTGCGATCAACTGGTCGATCAGGCTGAATTCTTCCTGGAGGGCATCGTACTCCTGGTGAACTTCCGGATTTTCGAGTGCCTTTTGTCTGAACTGTTTGAAATTCATGATTTTTTGACCTCCTTTAAACGCTCTTTCGCGAGCTCTAGGTCTTTCTTCGGTATCTTTTGATCCTTTTTTACAAACACGTGCAGGATGATGATCCGTTTGCCCTGCATGTAGCAGAAGATTCCTCTACCTATTCCTTCTTTGGCTTTTGCTCGGATTTCAAACAGCTCACCACCTAAAGACTTTGTGTGCGGCTCTCCAAGGTTGGCCCCGTGCTTCTCCATCAATTCCATCAGCCGAATCATTCTGGCCTGAATCTTTGGCGGCATCTTAGCCAACTCTTCGCCTACTGAGTCGTAGAATTCAATCTCCCAATCCATGGGTGCTCCTTTGCCTTTTTGTTATCATATACGATAACTCTGAGCTTGAACACTATCTTGATAGCCGCCTCAACGAGCCTGAAGCTGTGCCACATAGGCGGTAATAAAAGCATTTTCCTGGAAGACTTTCAGGCCTGTGTCGGCAAAGGTGATGGGCACGGGGTTGGACGCCAGGGTGGATTTGATCAGGGCCGGAGGCACCAGGGTCACGTTCAGCTCAGAGTCGGCAATCAACTGGATGGCGGCTTCCATTTTGAAGCTGATGGCGCCACCGGCAAACTTGCCTTTTTGCATCCGCTCTTTTATCGCGACCGTGGCCACTCCGTATTCGGCCATCAACTCCGCAAAGGTGGCCTGAAACGTTTTCAGGTCGTCCCGGCTGTGGTTTTTCGGTAGCGACAGTTTGCGTACTTTGCAGTCGGGC
This sequence comes from Marinobacter sp. bablab_jr008, assembly GCF_016464145.1. NCBI lineage: Bacteria > Pseudomonadati > Pseudomonadota > Gammaproteobacteria > Pseudomonadales > Marinobacteraceae > Marinobacter > Marinobacter sp. bablab_jr008. The sequence goes on along the minus strand of NZ_JACDWW010000059.1, from coordinate 361,278 downwards.
AGGTTGAATTGGCCCCGGTCCATATTCAGCATACACACCACCGCATCGCTGCCGGTCAGTTCTACTCCGCATACAATCATAATAATGCCCCCTATGCCCCGGTTACTCTCAGCCGCAGCATTTCTTGAATTTGAGTCCGCTACCGCAAGTGCAGGCGTCGTTGCGGGAGGGAGATTTTGCTGTGGTGACTGTTCCCGTTTTATTCAGGATAGCCGTGAGCTCGTTGACGGATTCAACGGCGCCTTCGCGGGTATCAACGGAGATGGTTGCGTGAAGCTTCGCCGCGGCCACCTGGGCCTCAACTTCTTTCCTGCGTGCTTCACTGGTAACCACCAGCGTTAGTGGGTACTTCTTGCTGCCGCTCTTTTGGCTGGCGTTTGTCTGAAAGCCGCCGTAAGCCGTGTGGTGCTGGCGGGCATCTTGCCGACCTTTATAGAAAAATTTATCTGACATGCTGATATCCTGAAGGAGAGAATACCCAGGCGACGGCCGGGCGCAATCTTTTAGCACGCTTGCGGAAACAGTGATATAGGGAAAATCGGAAAAGACTAATCAAGGAAGCACCACGTGAATCAAAAAGGCTTACTCACCTCATGGAACGACGCCAAGGGTTTCGGTTTTATCACGCCAGAGAAAGGTGGCGAGCGTCTGTTTGCCCACATCAGCGCCTATCAGGGCCGGGGCAGGCCCTCGGCCAGCCGCAAGGTGGTCTACGCACAGACAAAAGATGAGAAGGGGCGGCTGAGGGCGTCCAGTTTCCAGTACGCTGGCGTGGCGAGACACAGCGTAGCGGTCGCCACGGGCGTTTGGTTTGCTCTGTTGATTGCCGCTGCAGTCGCAGGGGCGGTTTCTGTGTTGTACGTTCAGGGTTATGTGCCAGTGCTGTTGCCGGCGGCCTATGGCGTAATGAGTGTAGTGACCTTCTTGATGTATGCCGTCGACAAGGGGGCAGCTGAGAGCGGCAAGAGGCGTGTCCCTGAGGGGCGGTTGCATCTGTTTGAACTCCTGTGCGGTTGGCCGGGGGCACTGGTGGGCCAGCAATTCTTTCGTCATAAAACCCGAAAGACCTCGTACCAGGTGTCTTTCTGGTTCAATGTCGTCCTCAATCTCGCAGTGCTTTGCTGGTTGTTACTGTGGCCGGGCGCCGAGTTCGTCAGGCAGGCCCTGGAGATCAGGCCGGTTATGCTTCTAAGGTTTTGATGATGCAAAACGTCTGCTCGGACGACGAGCTCTCAACATTGCTGCAGTCCAACCCTGCGGTGCTGCTGCTATATGGCGGGGCAAGTTGTGGCGTCTGCCAGGCTATCAAGCCCCAACTGGAGCGCCTTTCCAGTGAACAATTCCCGAAGCTGGTTACTGCCTACATTGATTGCCAGGCATCAGCCGGTGCGCTGTGTGCGGCTCAGGGTATTTTCTCGCTGCCGGTGGTGCAGTTATGGTTTGAGGGGCAGCGATTTGCGGAATTCGCCAGGGTGTTTTCAATCGGCGAGGTGCGGGTAGCTCTTGAACGGCCATATGGGCTTTTGATCGAGTGCTGAGCCCTCTCTGTACTCGTGGCAGGACCCAAATCTCGCTGTGCGGATTGGCTACGGCTCGCAGATGCCCCTAACAAACACCAGCAGTTCATTATTGGCGGGCATTGCAAAATCGTCCCGGAGTTGCAGGCCAACGGCCTCGGCCAGCTCAGACAGGGCTTCAATATCTCGGATGCCCATGTGGGGTGCTTGGGATTTCAGCGACTGATCAAACGCCTTGTTGCTCTCGCTGGTGTACCCGCCCTTATGCTTGAACGGTCCGTACAGGCAGAACGCACCGTCTTTTTGAAGGCAGGCGCCGACACCTTGAAACATCTTTTCAACTTCCTCCCAGGCCATGATGTGAGCTGTGTTTGCTGAGAATGCCCATCGACAGGCGGACACAGGCCATGGCATTTGGTTTACGTCCAGCTCAAGGATTGGGAGGACGTTGGGCAAGGCGGCCTGTTGCAGTCGGGCAACGGCCAGGTGCGCCGCTCTGGGGTGGTCGGTGGGCTGCCATTTCAGGTGTGGCAGAGCCGCAGCGAAGTGCTCGGCGTGCTGGCCGGTGCCGGTTCCTATTTCCAGGACGGTACCTGGTGCCATAAAGACGTCACGCAGTTTTTCCAGAATGGGGGCTTTGTTGTTTTCGCAGGCCTGGGAGTAAGGCAAGGGGGTGTTCATTTGAGCTCTCCTTCTTCAGGGTGGCACACAGCATGTTGCGTGGTCGGCGATGACTGGTTTTACCAAAGCGTGGCATTCAAGGGTAAACTGCGGGACGTTTTATGTCTGACGAATCTCTGAAAATAAACCATAGGAAATCCAACATGCTAAAAGTGCGAACGCTGTCGCCGGTGCGATCGCCCATTAGTGCAGACAGCGAGCGTCGCGCTGCGGATACCCTGAAACAGATGGCGGAGGCTGGCTCCAGTGCCGGCGGATTGGTCAATCTGTTAGCTGAAACCGACACCCTCAGTAGCTTTGAATGGCCGTGGGCCAATGGCTACGGGACGCTTGAGCACGATAACCTGCCAGCGTTCTTCCAACCCTTCGCATGTTACTCGGTTGCGATGGGTGACGTGTCTTTGCCTTCTGATATCAGCCAACTATTGGTCAACAACGGAGGTGCGATCGAGTGCTGTCGTTTGTACCTTTACGATGACACAGTCGCCTTGCTCCAGCTGGATGTGGCCTTTGAAACCAGCGAATCTGGCCTTGGTGATCTGCTCCGAGGGCATAGCCTGGACGGCGCGCTTTCCAATCTGGCCAAACGGGTCTATGAGCACGCGGTATACCCGGCGTTTCACCAGTACGCACTCGGATTCCGCAAGAGCAGGCGATACAAAGCCTCCGGCGCGGTCTCGTACCTTCGAGATCCGAAGAAGCTTACGGTGTTTCGGGATGTTTCGTTCGATTCGCCGGAAGCGCCAGACACCTATGTGCTGTGGACAGGGCGATACGTGGTGACGCCTCCGAGCACCCTGAACGGTCCGCTTGGAGACAGTCTGCGACTTTGGGCGTCGTATACCGGATCAACGGAGGCTTTGTTGGAGGCCAGACAGTTTGTGGGCTCGGGCAACATCCTGGCGGTTGCGGACGATGCCGAGGCTCAGGCGGACAACTGGCTGCGCGGCCTGTCCGTCTGCCAGCTTTACAATGCCGTGTTGTCGATATACGGCGGTATCCTGAAGTCCAGTTATTCGGAGCTTAACGACTTTGCGGGCTCGCGACACCGCAGTAAAGATTTGCATCGGCTGATGGCCGACATTACGAAGACCTTGGACCATCTGGAATTCACTCGCCTTGAATTCAATGAGGCCATCATCGGGGTTCAGGCTGAGCGAGCCAAGGTGGTCAGAGCTGCGTATGCGGCCTGGAATCTCGGCGAGCTGATTGAGGGTTCCCTGGAGCGCACGAGCTTGATTCGCTCCAAGATCTCCCGCCTGCTGGAGGCACGAAAAAGCCAGCTTGATCGTTCGGTTGAATTGATTCTTGTCGGTATCGGTGGCGTTGCCGTTATTGATCTGTTTATTTCGTTGACGACTGCTTCCCGGAGCCTGGACCGTGATGATATTCCCGGAGTGCTGGATGTGTTTGAGTGGCTCCAGCCGGATGGTTCCATTGCGCTGTCGACGACCATTCTTGTGCTGATCTCGTTCTACATCTATCTCGCCAAGCGTTGATGAAAAGGAGTTTGCCATGTCGGGCAGTGAAAGAATTCGTTTTCTTGTAATTCTGTCAGCAGAACCGGGACAGATCCCTCGGGCGAGTGAGCAGATCGCTCGGCAGCTTTCCCGGAAGTTTGGGGGGGCGACGGTGATGGGGGGGCTGGATAGTTCCTGGCTCGCCGGTTACTGGGCTGAAGATGGCCATGCCTTCAAAGGCGAATACGATGGCGAGGTTCACAAGGAGTCCGTGTTCGCCGTCATGCTGATGGTGCTACCGGAAGACGAGGCCCGGGCCTTTGCTGAAATCCGGAATGCCGTGAGGCAAGCGGTGTCCGATTTTGGCCTGAACAGCCGCCACATTCATGTGGAGGTGAGTTCCGTGCGATCACGGCACTTCGATATTCAGGATCATGAGCCTGACTAAGTGTCTTCGAGCATGATCGCCCATGGCCACCTTCACGGCCAGGGCGTTCAACATCTCTGACCAAGGGCGGGGGTTACTCGGCCTCGACGGTTTCGTTCAGCAGTTCCGGCTTTTTCAGTGCCTTGGTGAACAATTCTTTTTCTTCCGCAATGGCCAGGGCGCACTGTTCTGCCAGCTCTTCAGACAGGCCGCCGACCTTACGTTGCAGGAAGGTGGTAATCTCTTCGGACAGTTCAAGAACCTTGTCCCGGGCATCGGCTTCTGCTTTGGACGAAAACAACATTTTGTCCGGGTTTTTCAGTGCCATGTCCAGTCCGTCCCTCTCGGAATAGTAGAGTGCTTTTACGCCCATGGTATGCCATCGCCTCCGGGGTAATGATGGTTGGTAAGACCGTTAATGAAATCACAGCTTATCACGAATAGTGTATATTTATACAGTATTTTGCTGCGTCATCCTGTCCTCTTTTGCTGTTCCAGCGCCGGACCTGGCCCCCGTATGATGGATTGTCAGACATCAGCTCCGGAGTCCTGAAATGAACGCCAGAACAACCATAGCCGGTACTCAACCCACGCCGCCTCCCAAGACCAAGGCGCCCCTTCCCGAAGTCCGTCAGCCGGATTTTGATCTGGCGGAAGATGTGCCCAAGTACTGGTGGGATAGCGATCCGGCCAAAACGCTGTTGCTGGCGGCCTTGTCGGCGAGTTTTCCGCCCGGTGAGCGGTTTTTTATCGACTCCGTGCGCCATTATCAGAAAGAGATTACAGACCCGGAACTGAAGGCGGCAGTGCGAGCGTTCATCGGCCAGGAGGCGCACCACTCAAAAGAGCACGAGGCCCTGAACGGATACATGCAGGCGCGCGGCATCAACCTCAAACGCCTTGAGCGCGAGGTGATGTGGCTGATGAATGTGCTGCGCAAGCGGCTGAGCCCGGAGCGCCAATTGGCCCATACGGTGGCGGTGGAGCATTTCACGGCACTGATGGCAGAGGAATTCCTCCTGAAATATGACGCTCTGGAAGAGATGGACCCGCGTATGGCCCCCATCTGGGCCTGGCACGCGATTGAGGAATCCGAGCATAAAGCCGTGGCGTTCGACGTGTATAAGACCATCGGAGGCAGCGAGTTTGTCCGGTTGACCGAGATGATGGTGGTGAGCGTGCTGTTTCCAGTCTCCAGCGGTATTCATCTGATTCAACTGATGAAAGAGGACGGCCAGTTGTTCAATCTGAAATCCTGGGCGAACGGTCTCAATTACATGTGGGGCAAGCCAGGTGTATTCCGCAAACTCCTGCCCTCTTACTTCAAGTACTACAGCCCCGGCTTTCATCCATGGAATCACGATGCCCGTGATCTGGTGGAGAAAGCCAAACGGAAGTGGCTCGCTCCGGTGATGAAAAAGGCCGCGTGACGCCTAACACATTTGCTACCATGTCGGACTTTTCACTGGGTTGAGGATCTAAGTCCGGCAAGATGAATGCGCCTTTCACGCTGCGGCCTTACCAACAGGAAGCGGTCGACGCCACGCTGAACCACTTCCGTAAATCGGATGAATCTGCGGTCATTGTGCTGCCGACCGGTGCCGGTAAGAGCCTGGTGATTGCCGAGCTGGCTCGCCTTGCGCGCCGAAAGATCCTGGTGCTGACTCATGTGAAGGAACTGGTGGAGCAGAATCACGCCAAGTATCAGAGTTATGGTTTGTCGGGGGGAATCTTTGCGGCCGGGCTAAAGCGCAAGGAGAACCACCATCAGGTGACCTTTGCCAGCGTGCAGTCGGTGGCGGCGAATCTGGACCAGTTCCGGGATGAATACTCGCTGGTTATTATCGATGAGTGCCACCGGGTGAGTGGCGAGGAAACCAGCCAGTACCAGCGGATCATTGAGCTTTTACGGCAGCAGAATGACTCCCTGAAGGTGCTTGGGCTCACCGCCACTCCCTACCGCCTGGCCATGGGATGGATCTATCGTTACCACTACCGGGGTTTTGTTCGTGGTTCTGATGACGAACAGGACAAGCCTTTCCGGCACTGCATCTACGAATTGCCCCTGAGCTACATGATCAACCGTGGTTACCTCACCCGGCCTGAATTGGTTAACGCCGCCGTGGCCCAATACGATTTCTCCACGCTGACGCAGGACCGTTTTGGCGAATACGCCGAGAAAGACGTCAACCAATTGTTGAGCAAACATCAGCGGGTGACACGTGCCATCATCGAACAGGTGATGGAGATGGCGGCCGAGCGCCAGGGGGTGATGATTTTCGCGGCGACAGTGCAGCACGCGCAGGAAATTGCCGGGTACTTGCCCGAGCAGGAAACCGCCCTGGTGACCGGCGCGACTGATCTGCGAGATCGCGACCAGCTGATCCAGCGCTTCAAACAACGGCAGTTGAAGTACCTGGTGAATGTGTCTGTGCTGACGACCGGGTTTGATGCCCCCCATGTGGACCTGATCGCCATCTTGCGGCCTACTCAGTCTGTAAGCCTGTATCAGCAGATTGTCGGCCGAGGCTTGCGGTTGGATGAGGGGAAACGGGATTGCCTGGTGATTGATTACGCTGGCAATCATGTCAATCTGCATCATCCGGAAGTTGGGGAGCCGAAGCCCAACCCCGACAGTGAACCGGTGCAGGTGTTCTGCCCGGGCTGCGGTTTTGCCAACATCTTCTGGGGCAAAACCGACAGCGACGGGCGTGTCGTTGAGCATTATGGCCGCCGGTGCCAGGGCCTGCTGGAGCCTGCTGACGATGACCGAGGGCGGCCACAGCAATGTGACTACCGGTTCCGCTTCAAGGAGTGCCCACATTGTGGCGCTGAGAACGACATCGCTGCCCGCAACTGCGGGCACTGCCACCAGGCCATTATCGACCCGGATGATCAACTGCGGGATGCCCTGAAGCTTAAGGATGCCATGGTCATCCGTTGCGCCGGGGTTTCGCTTGCCGTAGAAGGCCAAAAACTTCGGATCACTTACCACGGAGAAGACGGGGAGGAACTCCGGGAGTCGTTTGATTTCAGCAAGCCCGCCCAGCGAGCCGTGTTCAACAAGCTGTTTGGACGACGATTTGCCAATGGTCAGGCTCCGAAAGTCTTTGCCCGGGCAAATGAGGTGCTGGAGATGCAGGTACTGTTACCCGCGCCGGATTTCGTGATTGCTCGCAAGCAGAAGCGCTACTGGCAGGTGCAGGAGCGGGTTTTTGATTATCAGGGGCAGTATCGTAAGGCGTATTGACTGGCTAAACGATGCTCGGGTGGCGCATTGGATGCCATCTGGTCTATCGCCCTGTATGATTCGGACATAATCTCTCGTCAGCTTTCAAGCGGTGTTTACTCGGATCATGTCGGTAACCCTTCGAACCACAGTGCTCGTGCTGCTCCTGCTTGTAGCGGGGTTAGGGCATGCCAAGATCTACAAATGGGTAGATGAGCACGGCAAGGTGCACTTCAGCGACCGCCAGGACCATAGCGTTAAGCAGGAAGTGGTTAACGTGAAGCCCAGGGCCTCGAAGTGGTCGCGTTTTGATATCCGCATTGAAACGGTCGATCTGGAGCTGACTGCCGAGGAAAACCAGCAGATTGTCGATGGCGTGAACCATGTTTACGAGTTTTTCGACCGCGTGCTGTCTTTCGATATGTACCGGACGGTGCCGGTTAATATTCTGATTTTCAAGGATATGGTCAGTTACCGGAACTACCTGATTCAACGGGACAGGGGCTGGGCGGTTGCATCCTACGGTTTGTACATGCCATCTGAGCATCAGATCGTGGTTTATATTCAGGAGGACAGGGAACGCACCTTCAGAACCATCAAGCATGAGGTCAGTCATGCGGTTGTCGATACCATCGTCCCCTATGCTCCCGCCTGGTTGAACGAGGGGCTTGCCGAGCAGATGGAGATGCTGGAACGGGATGATTCCGGCTTGTATTTCGAGAGCCACCCGGAAAACCGATGGATTGTCGCTAAAGCCCGTGAGCAGGGGCGGTTAACCGGCATCGACCAATTCCTGAAACTGCCCAGCAATAAGTGGCGACACTCCGATATGTCTGGTAGCGGCAGCGTGCGTGCCCAGGCTGGCCAGTTTGTCTATTTCCTGCTTGCCAAGCCCACGCGCCGCAGTTTTCTGGTGCGGCTGATGCATAACTTCAACCGAGGTGACCGCACACTCTCGTATTACCTGGTAGACGACAACTACATCGGCGGGGTCAACATGCTGGGCCTGGACTGGCGACGCTGGCTGCATGCCCAGGGTGAGGGCTCGGTGCGGTTTGCGTTCTGACACTTTAGGCGGGGGCGTTGTTGTGAAGGTTTTCAAATCATTGGTGATTGCCGGAGTACTTGCGCTGTCGGGTTGCACCAACGTGATCGGGGACGTGCCCCGTTCCATTCATCTATCCTCGTCTGCCGGGCAGGAAGCAGGGGAGCTGTTGTCGGTTGCCCGCGATTTCTTCACCGGCTCGGGGTATCAGTGTCATGCCGATCAGCCTGCGGACAGCCTGCGTTGCAGCCGACCACTCCGGGACCTGTACATTCATCAAACCACGGCAGTGGTCCGCATTTATTCAGACGATGACGCCACCCCTGAGGTGACACTGGTGGCAACGCGCTGGGATGAGGGGCTGATTCCCAGCGAGTTTATCTCGGACGAATTCCACAACCCGGATGTCGAGGCGTTTTGTGAGTACGTGAAGGCGCAGGCTTTGGGAGTGTGTCAAACCGTCTCGAGCTAGGGCCTGCCATTGTCAGGGGGGCAGAACCGAAAACCAATGGCGGCAACAATCGGATGGAAACCATTGTCGAAGTCGGTTTTACTCATCGCTACGACCATGATTAAAAGGGTGATGAGATGTCCCGCTCCCCGGAACAGGATAGCGATTGGACGACAGGCGTCGGCGACTCTGCGGCAGGGGAGAGTGCACGGGTAGCCAGGCTGGTCAGGGTGGCACAGCACATCGAGATGCACGCCGATGAAGCACTCACGCTCTCGAGCCTGGCGAAGGTGGCCGCTCTGTCACCGTCCCGTTTACAGAAACAGTTCAAGGCGGCGTTTGGTGTCTCTCCAAAAGCCTATCAGGATGCCGTCCGTATGCGGCGCTTCAAGCAATCCCTGAAAGACGGGCGTAAAGTGACGGACGCGATATTCGCCTCCGGGTTTGGTTCGGTAAGTCGTGTCTACGGTGAAGCGAACCGTAGCATCGGTATGCCGCCCAGGACCTATCGGGCCGGTGGTGCGGGTGAAGTCATCGTCTATGCCGGCCGAACCACCGCACTGGGGCTGATGATGATGGCGGCCACGGATAGGGGTGTTTGCTTTGTGGAATTCGGTGACGATGAAGCGTCGCTGGTGGGCCGATTGAGGTCGGAATTTCCTAAGGCTGAGCTGACCGCCTCACCAGCCCGGAACGCCCCGGAACTTGATGCCTGGATGGAAGCCCTGGATCAGCATATCAGTGCGGGAGCCCCACGGCCGGATTTGCCGTTGGATATGCGAGGCACCGCGTTTCAGGTAAAAGTCTGGCAGTTTCTGTTGAGTATCCGCGAGGGCGATGTCCTGAGCTACAGCGAGGTGGCCGCGAAGATCGACAAGCCCAGGGCGGTGCGGGCCGTGGCGTCAGCTTGTGGCAAGAACCGGATTGGTGTGTTGATTCCCTGCCATCGTGTATTGCGGGGCGATGGCGGGCTTGGCGGTTATCGCTGGGGATTGGAGCGAAAGCGGGCGTTGTTGGAGGCAGAGCGGAGAAGTGTGACGAGGGAATAAACGATCCCAAAATGCTCCGACAGCAATTTTTTCCTGTTTCAGTTATACTGGAGCACTTATATTGGCGAATAAGCCAATAGCGAACCGGGGAAATATCATGAGCAAGAAAGTCGTAAAAGCTGTTTTAACGTCTGCTGAGATTGAAGAGCAGACAGCTGCCTTTTTAAAGTCCGGTGGGCGTGTTGAATATGTGGTTAAAGGTAAAAGCGCACAATTAACTGCTGCCGGCCCTAAACAGATTAATCTGAAGAGTAATTAAGAGTTTTCGATAGCGGGATGGGCTGGGGAACATAAATCTGGCCGGATCTGAGCAATAAAAAAGGCAGCCGAGGCTGCCTTTTTTACGTATTGGCCGTTAGTTACAGGCCAATAACGTTCTCAGCTTGCGGGCCTTTCTGGCCTTCAGTCACGGTGAATTCCACTTCCTGGCCTTCGGCCAGAGTTTTGAATCCGCCACCCTGAATCGAGCTGTAATGAACGAAAACGTCTGCGCCGTTTTCACGAGTAATAAAGCCAAAACCTTTTGCTTCATTGAAGAACTTAACGTTGCCTTTGATAGTAGACATAATCATTATCCTGATTTTAATCAATTGGTTGCCGTCAGCAGGTCGTTGTGACCTCTAATCAGCGATAGGCGGGAAACAAAAAACGCGCAGGATCAAAAACAGGACAGTAGGTTTGACAACACAAAAGGTCTTATTCGTGAAATGCTTTGCTAAATCTTTCCAACGAAATAGACAGTACGCTAAATAACAGGCGTTGCATAGAAAAGTTTTCAGAAACGGGAAAATACCTATTTCTGGAATTATTTCTCGAGTTTGCCATCGATCTTAAACCTTGCCATAAAATATCGTAACCATTAGTTGCCATCTTGGGGGCTACACTCTACTCAATCATGGATCTGATATGAGGCATAGCTGCGGTTATGAGTCACAACGAGGAAAGCCCGGGTGTCGGGTCGGGTTCTGGCGAACAGGACTCAACAACGGCCCTGATTGAAGCCATCAATATCCGCAGCATGTCGTTGATTGTGCTGACCAGCATCGCCTCCCTGTATTTTATCGACTGGGCCCAGCCTGTTCTGCTGCCGCTTGTGGTCGCAGTTCTGATCAGTTACGCCCTGGATCCGTTGGTGGCGACACTGGATCGGATTCACATACCCCGTCCATTGGGTGCAGCTCTGGTTCTTTGCGCACTGATAGCGATTCTGGCGGCGGCAAGTGTGCCACTCAAGCAGGAAGCCATGGCCATGCTGGACAAGATTCCCCAGGCCATCAAGGAGCTTCAGCGTGAAGATGCGTCTGCGTCCGAGGATGAAGAAAGCATCATGGAAAAAGCCCAGATTGCCGCCAAGCAGATTGAGGAAACCGCCGAGAAAAGCCAGGAGGAACCGGCTGTTCAGGCCGGCGTGACACCCGTACGGGTGGTGGATGAGCCGATGGACGTTCGTGACTATGTCATCCGCAATTCGCCGGCCACAATAGTTCTTATTTCCCAGATGTTTTCTGTGCTTCTACTGGTGTTTTTCCTGCTTTCCGTCGGCAAGCTATACCGGCGTAAGATCGTTAGAATATCCGGCCCGTCGTTCCGGCGTATGCGCAAGGCGGCACGAATTATGAACGAGCTGCATCACCAGGTACGCCGGTTCCTTTTTGTCATGGTCATCAGTGCGCTTTTTGTCGGCATTCTCACCTGGCTGGCATTCCTGCTATTAGGAGTTGAGCAAGCGGCTTTGTGGGGCGTGGTGGCTGGTATTGCCAGTGGTGTGCCGTATCTGGGGCCTTTCCTGGTTCTGGTCGGCTCTGGGGTGGCCGCATTTCTGCAGTTCGGCGAGCTCAATACTGCCGTGATTGTTGCGCTTACATCGCTGGTCATCACCAGTATTCAGGGGAATCTGCTGATGCCGTGGCTGACGAGTTACGTCTCCAGTTTGAATGCCGTCGCCATTTTTATCGGGTTGTTGTTCTGGGGTTGGTTGTGGGGGCCAGTGGGCTTGATTGTGGCTACGCCCATTCTCATGATCGCAAAATCCGTGTGCGATTATGTGGTGAACTTTCGTCCGGTAGGAGAGTTGTTGGGTAAATGATTCGGGTGTGACCACAGCTTCAATCCTTGATGACTTCTCGCTCGAATCGGCCAAGCACGACCACGATAATCAATGAAAGCACCGTCACCATGCTGGCAAGGGCCAGGGTGCCAAGGCCGCAGGCTACGCCAATGGCGCCGGATACCCAGATGGAGGCTCCCGTGGTAATGCCCTGAACATTGCCGCGGCTCTGGATGATACTGCCGGCGCCCAGAAAGCCAATGCCGCCAATCACGCCTTCGACAATGCGTGTGGGGTCAATTCGGGCGGAAGGGTCGCCTTCCGCCGTGGCGAGCAAAATGTGCATGCCCATCATGATGAATGCGGATGCCCCCACGGAGACGAGCATGTGCGATCGCAGTCCCGCTGGCTTCCCTCGTAGTTCACGTTCAAGCCCAAGCACCAGTGCCAGGCCAGCCGCCATAAGCAGTCGAATGACCATGTCCATTAAGGGGATTTCGCTTTCCAGCACAGATCGTCTCCTGGTCTTTCAGTTTTGTTTGTATCTGCTCACGCAGATTAGCAGGTAAGGCCGGGATCGTCCTTTTATGAGGTTACTGCCGGCACGGTTCCGTGCCATATTGGCAATTCCATATCCTCGGGATCTTCGTTGGGGCCACCGGTCCGGCTCTTGAATGAGCCTTCCTCAATCGGTATCCGGAACAGCGCGGTTGCCCGGCGCTCCTTCTGGTTCGGTGCCCGTACCTGCTCCCAACGTCCTGGCTCAATCTGGTTGATGATGGCCCGGAATGCGGCGTCGAATTCTGCAGAGTCTTCCACGAGCTGTGCGCAGCCGAACAACACCAGAGATTCGTAGTTGGCGCTGTGGTGGTACGCAGACTTGGTCAAAACCCATTCATTGGTGACGGCAAACGAGATGCAAAGGAGTTGGCCCGAGCCGAGGCGTTTTGACAACCGGCCTCCATTAAGAGTGTGAACGTACAGGTGGTCATCCATTCGCCAGGCGGTAATCGGGATGATGCGGGGCTCGCCGTCCTCCACAAAGCCCAGGTGCGCGGTTTTGAGTCGGTCAAATCAGCGTATAGGCAACCTGGCGGTTCACCGAGGCTCTTTTGGTGGCCCGCCTCACGGTGCTCCTTGGGCAGGACGTGAGAGGTGAGGCTTGTTGAGTATTTGGCTGATTCATTCGGTGGTCCTCAAGGCTGTGGATTGGACAGTTGCGTTCTATTTCACGTCACTTCTGATACCCTCAAAAGACCCAGATTGTGTTTTTTATAGGACCAGTGGTTGTGATTGATGATATTCGGTTTGATGCTGACCAATCTCTGCAGCTTCAGCTCTATCGACAGTTGGCTGATCGGATTCTGGCTCAACGCTATCCTCCGGGATACCGGTTGCCGTCCAGTCGCCAAATGGCGGAGGATCTTGGCGTCAGTCGGAACACAGTGAATGCGGTCTACGATCAGTTGAAAGCAGAAGGCTTCCTTCAGAGCCATGCAGGTAGGGGAGTATTCGTTCACGAGGATATCGGGTCGGCTATCGAACCGGCTGGGAAAAAATTGAAAATACCCTCTGGCGGGAGTTTCCGACTGCCTTCACTGCCAGACAGGGTGCGTGGGACTCCCCGCAGAGCGGAAGATGCCTGCTTGCCATTTCAGCCCGGCCTGCCGGATCTGGACGCCTTTCCCGTCAACGCCTGGAACCGCGTGCTGCACCATCAGGAAAGCCGGCGGGGGCTTCGCGGTTATGACAGCACTCAGGGCTACCTGCCGCTGCGGACGGCCATTGCGAACTACCTCCGAACGTCGCGTGGCGTGCGTTGCCATGCCGATCAGATTGTGATCACCAATGGTGCGCAGCAGGCCTTGTCGTTGCTGGCGGATGTGTTTCTGAGTCCCGGCGATCGTGTCCTATGCGAGAATCCGGGCTATCGAGGTGCCCGCAATGCGTTGGGGCGCCTTGGCAATCCGTTGGTGCCCATTCCCCTGAAAAATCAGGTTCTTGATGTGACCGCGTTGCCACATCTGGGCTCCGCCAGGTTGCTGTTCTGCACCCCCACCCATCAATATCCCATGGGGGGGATTCTGGACCTCTCCCAACGGATGGCCCTGGTGCAGTGGGCTCGGCAGAACGATTGCTGGATAGTGGAAGACGACTATGACAGCGAATTTCATTTCTTCAACAAGCCGTTTGCGGCGGTGCAGGGTATGTTCGACAATGCGCCGGTACTGTACGTGGGAAGTTTCAGCAAAACGCTGCTGCCGGCATTAAGAGTGGGATATGTCGTTCTTCCGGAGGAAGTAGTGGAGCCGGTGCTCTGGGCCAAACAGGTCGGTGGTGGCGAAACGCCCTTGCTGATTCAGGCCACTATTGCCGAGTTTATGGAGAGTGGCCAGTTCGTTCGACACGTTCGCCGGATGCGTCAGTTGTATCGGGACAAGTGGCAGTACTTCCAGGACGCGGTGCAGAGGAAACTCGGGGATCTGGTGCACCCTGTGGCCGAGAGTGCGGGTATGCATCTGGTGCTTGAAGGCCGGTTTGATGACTCAGCCTTGAGTGGATGGCTGAGGAAACAAGGCTTTGGCAGCACGCCCTTGAGTGCGCACTACATCGGAGATACCGCATCATCCGGTCTGGTCATGGGGTTTGCCAGTGCCAGTGAGCGGGAAATGGAGGATTGCGTCAGCATCCTCAGAAGCGCGTTAACCTGAATGTAACCGCAGCTTGTAATTGACTCAAAATCCGTCGGAATAGCAAAGGGAAGCAGCATGACAACACCATCCGAGGCGAGACAGCGCGCCATTCTGAATCGTCTTGACCGGTTCAGTCGCCTCATGGACAGCAACATCGGCCTTCCATTTACCAGGTTCCGGATTGGCATAGAGGCCATCATCGGGCTGTTACCGGTGGTTGGTGATATGGCTGGCCTGATCCTGTCGGGCTATGTGCTGGTAGAAGCGCAACGGGCGGGCGCCAGCAAGGCTGTGAAGTTAAGAATGCTCAGAAATATGGTCATCGATTTCCTGGGTGGCCTGTTGCCGGTGGTGGGAGATGCCTTTGATGCCGTGTATAAGGCGAATACTCGCAATACCAGACTGCTGAGAAACTATCTTGAGAAGCAATTGGCGATTGAACCACCGCCACCGCCGTTCCCCTGGGGAACGCTGATTGGCTTGTCGATCCTGTTTGCGGTGATAACCGGTGGTTTGTCACTCATTCTTTGAACACCCGAACTGACTATGGATAGAGCATGATGCTGGACGCACTTCAGGCCAATGGCCTTATGCAGATACTACTACTGACATTGATGGCCGGTCTTGCAATGCCTGTGGGCGCAGCACTGGCATCGGTGGAGCGTATTCACCCGCGCTGGCTGGAAACCGAGGTGCGGCACAGTGTGATCGCGTTTGGCGGTGGCGCGCTGCTGGCGGCTGTTGCGCTGGTACTGGTGCCAGAAGGGACGGCTAACTTGTCCATGGTGGGCATCGTTGTCTGTTTTGCCGGAGGCGGTATCAGCTTTATGCTTCTGGATCGATGGCTGGCTGCCAACGGCACACCGGCGAGCCAGTTGGTGGCCATGCTTTCGGATTTTGTGCCGGAAGCCATGGCCCTCGGCGCCACTTTCTCGGTGTCCAGTGAGGGCGGAATTCTGCTGGCCGGCATCATTGCGTTGCAGAATATTCCCGAGGGCTTTAACTCCTATCGGGAACTGGTGGACGCGACCCATTATCGAGGATTGAAGATTGTGGGTGCCCTGGCGCTGATGGCGTTGCTTGGGCCGGTGGCCGGTGCCCTTGGTTACTTTCTGCTGTCGGATGCCCCGAGTGTGGTATCCGGCATCATGCTGTTTGCGGCAGGGGGTATTCTCTACATCATTTTCCAGGACATAGCGCCTCAGGTACGCCTGAAAAAACACTGGGCGCCACCATTGGGGGCGCTTGCGGGCTTCCTGCTTGGGGTGATGGGAGAGGTGGCGTTATCCGGATAGGGGACGTTCCGGCGTAGTTTGGCTATCATTCTGTCCTTTATGCGTTGTTTACTTTTTATTTTCCCAGAACAGGAGATTAACCGTGGCGGATACATCACTTAAGGAAAAACTTTCCAGCGCAGTCAAGGACGCAATGCGGAGCAAGGACAAAGATCGCCTGGTGACGCTACGTATGGCTCAGGCTGCGGTGAAGCAGATTGAGGTCGACGAGCGCCGGGAACTCACTGATGACGATGTTCTGAAGGTGCTGGACAAGATGTTGAAACAGCGCCGGGACGCCGCTGCACAATATGATGACGCAGGCCGGGGCGAACTGGCAGACAAAGAGCGCTCGGAGATGGTGATCATCGAGGAGTTTATGCCTGCCGCGCTGTCTGAGGACGATCTGGATGCGCTTATCCGCGAAACCATTAACGCGACGGGAGCCTCCGGTATGCAGGACATGGGAAACGTGATGAATGAACTCAAGCCTCAGGTGCTCGGCCGGGTGGATATGGGGCATCTGAGCAAGAAAGTTCGAGCTGCGCTGGCGGGCTAAGCCAGCGCTGGGACCGCGGCCTGGTCAGGCGAAGTCGTAGTCTCCACCTTTCTCCAGTGCTCTCTGGTACGCGGGGCGCGCATGCACCCGCGCTACCCATGCCTTGATGTTTGGCCTGTCGTTACCAACGATGCCCCTGGCGACGGACGCCTCCAGAGGAAAGCTCATCTGGATATCCGCCGCACTCAGCTGTTCCCCAAGAAACCAGGTGTTTTTGGCCAGTTGTGACTCCACGAAGTCCAGGTGGGTCTTGATCATCGGGCCGATAAAAATCTGGTTGGTTTTGTCCGAAATTCCTTTGGCGATCGGCTTGATAAAGAACGGCATTGGGCTGGTCTTCACCTTTTCAAACACCAGGCGCATGACCAGCGGTGGCATCAGTGAGCCCTCGGCATAGTGCATCCAGTAGGTGTAATCCAGCCACTGTTGGCCTCCGGCTTCGGGCAGCATGGTGTCTTTACCATAGGTGTGCGCCAGATATTCGATGATGGCACCGGATTCGGCAACCACCAGATTTCCGTCGGTGATGACCGGCGACTTTCCGAGCGGGTGCACCTTCTTGAGACTGGCTGGAGCCAGCATGGTTTCAGGGTCGCGCTCATAGCGCTGGATCTCGTAGGGTACGCCCAGTTCTTCCAGCATCCAGAGAATGCGTTGTGAACGTGAATTATTGAGGTGGTGAACTGTGATCATTCGGAAGCTCCGTTCCCGTTTTATAAGTGGTCAGGGTAGTACAGTAGGCTGAAAAAGGCTGATTGGTTCACTCGAAATGTAGTATTCCGCTGTTACCTATCCCTGTTGAAAGTGGCGCATGATGGATATGCATTGTTGATCAAACAGGGAGGAATGAACATGTCGAATAAAAAACTGTTGCTGCTGGCCGGCGATTTCACCGAAGACTACGAGACCATGGTGCCGTTCCAGGCACTGACCATGCTGGGCTACGAAGTACACGCGGTTTGCCCGGACAAGAAATCCGGCGACAGCGTGAAAACCGCCATCCACGATTTCGAAGGTGACCAGACATACACCGAAAAGCCGGGCCACAACTTCGCGCTCAATTACGATTTCGATAAGGTTCAGGTTGATGACTATGCGGGGCTGGTGATTCCCGGTGGTCGAGGCCCGGAGTACCTGCGCCTGAATGAGCGGGTGATTGAGATCGTGCAGGCGTTCAACAACGCGGGCAAACCCATTGCGTCGGTTTGTCATGGCGCCCAGATTCTGGCCGCCGCTGGAGTGCTGGAGGGGCGCGAGTGCAGCGCCTATCCGGCCTGCGGGCCGGACGTAAAGATGGCCGGTGGTCGCTACATGGACATTCCGGTCGATCAGGCACACGTTCAGGGCAACCTGGTGACGGCTCCGGCCTGGCCTGCCCATCCGGCATGGCTGTCAGCGTTTGCTAAACTGCTTGGTGCTCAGATCTCGATCTAGTCTTAACCCGGCAGCCTCCGCGGGAGGCTGCCGTTATCACAGGAGACGGACTCCATGTGTGAACTCTATGTGAAAGCCGACCCGATCCTGTTTGAAAGTCGGTCCCGTTCTCTCCGTATCCGGGGGGTGGTCACAACGCTTCGGCTTGAGAACCAGTTCTGGGATATTCTCCGGGAGATTGCCGAAGTGGACGGCATGACCACCAATCAGCTCATCACCAAACTCCACGAAGAGGTGATGGAACTGAGAGGTGAAGTAGAGAACTTCGCCTCCTTTCTCCGTGTAAGCTGCACACGCTATCTGGCGCAGCGCGAAGCCCGTCCCGTTCCCCTGATAACGGCTCATTCATCGGGTAAGGCCCAGTCCCGGGTCGTGTCGGTCCCTTGAATTATCCGCCGTCCGGGCGCAGCTAGTAGGGTAGGTTCATTTCACACAACTGGCAGGGGAGGCACCCCATGCATGTATTCATTGCCGGAGCCAACGGGCAGATCGGGCGTTTTCTATTACAGGAAATCGCGGATAGCAGGCATGAGGCACGAGCACTGGTTCGCCACGCAGACCAGGGGCCGGAGTTGCAGCAGCTTGGTGCCACGGAAACGGTGATTGGCGACCTGGAGCAGGATTGCAGCGAAGCGATGCGGGGCTGTGACGCCGTTATCTTTACTGCCGGGTCCGGCCCCCATACTGGTCCGGACAAGACGGTAGATGTGGATCAGGATGGCGCGATTCGACTCGTGGATACCGCCAAGGCCATGGGCATCAAACGTTTCATCATGGTCAGCAGTATGCGAGCTGAAGAGCCCGAAAAAGGCCCTGAAAAGCTTCAGCATTACCTGCGTGCCAAGCGTAATGCCGATGAACACCTGAAAAACAGTGGTCTGAATTACACCATTGTGCGCCCTGGCCGACTTACCAATGACGATGGCAACGGTAAGGTGTCGGTCAGCGAGCGACTGGACGCGTTCGGAGAGATTCCTCGCCAGGACGTTGCCCGGGTTCTGTCGGCTGTGCTGGATTCTGACAATACCGGCAATTGCGTTTTTGATGTAGTGTCTGGAGATGTGCCGGTGCGTGATGCGCTGGCGAACCTGTAAGCCGCATCCGCCGGCATGATCAACAAGAGAGCCGCAATGAGCGATAACCCGTTAGCCTCGATTCTGGAAATGGATGGCGAAGAACGCTACGACTATTTTCTGGATGCTGTGGTGGAAGAGCGCGAGCTCTGGATACTGGTCAATGGCGATAACCAGTTTCTCAAAATTGTCTCGGAGGAAGATGGCGTCGGGTATCTCCCGGTGTGGCCCGCTGAGGACTTTGCAGCAGATTATGCAGGGCCTTCGGGTGACCTGAGCCCCAAAGCGATTTCATTGCCGGACTTCTTCAAAAAGTGGGTGCCCGGGTTAAGCCGTGACGGGCTTGAGGTGGGTGTTTTTCCGGGCGCCGACAGTGAGCTATGGATAACGCAGCCGGAAGAGCTGAAGCAGGATCTTCAGGACGTGTTGTCGGGATCTTTCTGATCCCGGCTACACCAGAAAATTCCCCCTCTCTGATACGGTCAGTTCCACTTCTTCGCTTCGATCCTTCAGGGCGACCCCTGAGGTGCCCAGTCGCCTGGCTTCCTTAAGAAGGTAGATCACTTTCTCGCTCGCCTGTTCCACCCCCAGTCCGGCAGGGCGGATGTTGGATACGCAGTTGCGGCGGGCGTCTGGCAGCCCCGGCTCGGGATGATGAGTAAGGTAGACGCCGAGGCTGTCGGGTGAGCTGAGCCCCGGTCGCTCGCCGATCAGTACCACCACTTGTTGTGTCCCGAGCACCTGGCCTATGTGGTCGCCAATCGCTACGCGCCCCTGTTCTACCAGCAGGGGTGCTGCAACCCGCCACTCAGGGCCGTCATGGGCCAGTTTCCGGAGGAAGCTGCGCATGAACGCCGGGGCGTTTTGCTGCACGGCTCTGGCTGACAGTCCGTCGGCGATCACGATGGCCAGATCAGGGGGCTCAGCAGAGCCTGTTTTCGACGATTGTAGACGGCTGCTGGATGATTCGCTCAGAACACGCCCCAGATCCGGCCTTTGCAGGTAGCAGGCCCGGTCTGGTGCCTGGCTCTGAAGTTGAATCGGTGGGCCCAGGGCCGACATCTCGGGTATCTGCTGGAATTCGACGATCAACTGCTCAATATCCAGTGGATGGTGCACGGCATCCCTGGCGCGGGCATGGGCCAGCTGAAACTCAAGAAGCTCTGCTGTGGGGAGGCTGACGCCCGCCCTGCCAAGGCCGATGCGGGCTGGGGTGTACTGGCGCAGACCTCGCCAGGGGTTGTGAACGACGGTCGGGAACTTTGAGTTGGTCATGGTTATGCTCTCCTTCGCGGGCCGGAGAGGCTGTGGCGGAAGGCCGCTGGTATGTCGTTATTCAGCGCCACCCGATCCGAATCCTCGAAAATCTGCATGGCACGCAACCATTGCTCGAACTCCGGTGCCGGTTTCAGGTTGAGCACACGGCGGGCGTAAAGGGCGTCGTGGAATGACGTGGTCTGGTAATTGAGCATGATGTCATCTGACCCTGGAATGCCCATGATGAATGTGCACCCGGCGACTCCGAGCAGCGTCAGCAGGTTATCCATATCATTCTGGTCGGCTTCGGCGTGGTTGGTGTAGCAGATGTCGCAACCCATCGGCAGCCCGAGCAGCTTTCCGCAGAAATGATCCTCCAGGCCTGCCCGGGTGATCTGCTTGCCATCGTAGAGATACTCCGGACCGATAAAGCCGACCACCGTATTCACCAGCAGCGGGTCAAAATGGCGGGCGACCGCGTAGGCCCTGGCCTCGCAGGTTTGCTGGTCAAGGCCGTGGTGAGCATTGGCGGAGAGGGCGCTACCCTGACCGGTTTCAAAGTACATTACGTTTTGGCCGACGGACCCGCGTTTCAGGCTCAGAGCGGCTTCCTGGGCCTCTTTCAGGGTGGCGAGGTTGAATCCGAAACTCTGGTTGGTGGCTTCGGTGCCGCCTATAGACTGGAAAACCAGATCTACGGGCGCTCCCTGCTCGATGGCTTCGAGGGTGTTGGTCACGTGCGTAAGCACACAAGACTGAGTTGGAATGTTGTAGCGCTGGATTACCTCGTCGACCATGGTCAGTAGCCGCTTGGTTTGAGCCACGTTATCGGTCGCTGGATTAATGCCGATGACGGCGTCGCCATTGCCATAAAGCAGGCCATCAAGAATGCTGGCGGCGATGCCTGCCATGTCATCTGTAGGGTGGTTCGGTTGCAGCCGGGTGGAAAGGCGCCCCGGCAACCCGACGGTGTTTCGGAACGCTGTGGTTATCTGGCATTTCTGGGCAACCAGGATCAGATCCTGGTTGCGCATGAGCTTGCTGACCGCAGCCACCATTTCCGGCGTCAGACCGGGGCGTAGTCGTGCCAGCATCTCCGGCGAGGCGTTATCGCTCAGAAGCCAGTTCCGGAAATCGCCGACCGTCAGGTGAGAAACGGGGGCGAAGGCGGTGGCGTCATGAGAGTCCATGATCAGGCGGGTTACCTCATCCGTTTCATAGGGAATCAGGGCGTCGGTCAGAAACGTCTTGAGTGGCAGGTCGGCCAGACACATTTGTGCCAGTACCCGCTCTTCGGCCGACGCTGCGCCAACGCCGGCGAGATGATCGCCTGAGCGCTCTGGTGTTGCCTTTGCCATCACGCTCCCCAGGTCCCCGAAATCCATGGTCTGAAATCCCATACGGTACGTATACTGGCCACTCATGGTCTTCTCCTTTGGTCCTGGGGTGACTCCGGCGCGCCCACGATCAGATTCCTTTAACTACACTGTAGTTTCTGGAAGCAAATGCTGTCACAAGGGCGTGAAGCCTTAAGTTTAGATCGGTTGAGCCGTTAGTTGAAAAGTGAAAATACTGTCAGTCTGGCTGATGGTTTGGGGCGACTAGGAGCACTGGACAAATGTTCGGCAAAAAACTGCAACAAGAAAACGAGAACCTCAAGGAAGAGCTGTACATGTTGCAGCAACTCGTTGAATACGTCGCGGAGGAGATGATGGCCCTGGAGTTGGACTCCGGTGGCCAGATCAAGTCCGTCAATTCGCGTTTCCAAAGCGAGTTTGGTGCCGGCAGTGATTCGGTGATTGGCCGGCACCCCAGAGATCTGGTGCCCGAATACCTGAGATCTACCCAGCATTTCCGGTTGATGACGGAGGCGGTCAGCAAAGGACGTGTATGGGTAGGCGCCTGGCAGGTGCAGAATGGCGCAGGCACTCATCTTTGGTTCCGGGCCATGGTATGTCCGATCAAACGGCGGGACGGTGAGCTGGACCACATCACGATCTTCGCCAACAACCTTACCCGGACCATTGAGACCTCTTGTGAGCACGAAAACCTGATTCGGGCGATGCAGCGTTCGACAGCGGTGATCGAGTTTGACCTCCATGGCCATGTGCTGACCGCCAACCACCTGTTTCTGGATGCGATGGGCTATCGGCTCGACGAAATCAAGGGAAAACACCACCGCATCTTTTGTCCTCCGGAAGTATATAACTCCCCAAACTACGAGCAGTTCTGGCAGCGACTGCGCAACGGTGATTTTGTCGCTGAACGCTTCAAGCGGGTTGACAAGGCGGGCCGTGAAGTCTGGCTTGAAGCTTCCTATAACCCGTTGATGAATGCCCGTGATGAGCTCTACAAAGTTGTGAAATTTGCAACGGTGATCACCGAGCAGGTCCTTCAGGAACGGGAAGTCTCCAACGCTGCAGGTGTCGCCTATGACACCTCTAAAGCGACGGATGCCAGCGCCAAGCGAGGCAAGGAAGTCATGGAGAATACGGTCACGGTGATGCAGCAGCTGGCGGACGAAATGAGTCGGGCGGTTGAACGTATTGGCGAACTTGATCAGCAATCCCAGACCATCAATGCACTGATCCAGAGTATTAGCGGAATCGCGGAGCAGACCAATCTGCTTGCGCTCAACGCTGCCATTGAGGCGGCCCGGGCGGGCGATCAGGGACGGGGTTTTGCGGTGGTGGCCGATGAGGTAAGAAAGCTGGCATCCCGGACGTCGGAAGCGACCGAAGAGATCACCTCGGTTGTCAGTCGTAACCAGGAGCTGACTTCCAGAGCGGTGGGTGTGATCGAATCCGGAAAATCCAGGGCGGAAGAGGTGCGGTCGCTCGTTGGCGAGGCCGGGGATGTGATCAATGAGATTCAGGAGGCCGCCCGTGAGGTTGTTGATGCTGTCTCTCAATTTGCCAACCGGTTGGGCAACTGACTCGGCCTAAGGTTCTACTGCCCTGAATTGCGACAGGTGCTAGACTTGGAATCTCTGCAGGTGTAAGGAAACCCTCAATGGTGCTTGGCCGTTTGCTGTTTCTGCACCTTCCCAAGGCTTATCACGTTCGTTCAATCGATAATGTTGAAGAGCGCTCCTCACGCGTCGTCAATCGGCTTTCCGTTAACCTCAATGAGGCTGACGCCCACCCTGCCATGTATTGGGGAACACTGGTGTACCCGTTCGAACTGCAAGCCGGGAAAACGACGGTTGTGTATGTGCGCAGTCACGCATACTCACACCAGTGGTTCTCGTTGAAGGTATACGATGACGAGAATTCCCGGCGGGCGCTGGCCGGGGGGCACCTCGATATTGCCCTTATGGTGGGGATGATGCTGGCGCTGGTCTTCTATAACGGCCTTTTGTATTTCGCCACCAGCAAGAAGGAAAACATTTACTACTCACTCTATCTGATTTCAGGCCTGGTCTGGATCGCGCTGTCTTACGGTTTGGTGGCGAAGGCGTTCAACGCTTACGGCGACGCAGTGTTTGTCCTGAATCTCTCGTTGATAACCATGCCGATTTTCCTGCTGTTGTTCATGATGGCCATTTTCGAAACACATGAGTATTTCCGAACCGAACATCGCGTGCTTCAAGGTATGCTGGCATTGCTGGTGGTGACGTTTGTTTACGGCCTGTTTGATATCGCGACGGCCCTGAAGCCTGCCAGCAGTCTTGCCGCCCTGATGATGGTAGTGACCTTCTCCGTGAGCATTTCGCTGTTCAGGAAGGGGCACCCTCTGGTCAAATTCTTCCTTGTTGGTCACACCTTTTTTGTGGTGTTCAACGGGTTTGCCGTTCTGTACTACAAAGGTCTGGTTCAACCGAACTATATCAATAGTCATGGAGTCGGTATTGGTATAGTTCTGGAAGCGCTCACCCTGGCTTTCATTATTTCTTACAGGATCAAGGTGTTGGAGGATATCCGGTCAAAGCAGGATGAGCTGAAACGCCAGGCCTCGACGGACCCTCTGACACGGCTCTTCAATCGCCGGTATTTCATGGCAGAGGGAGAGTACGTGCTGGAACAGGCCCGGACCTCGGGTGAGCCGTTGTCGGTTATTGCCATTGATATCGATCATTTCAAAGCGGTCAATGACACCCATGGCCACAATGTGGGCGACCTGGTTCTGGTAGAAGTTGCCTCCGTATTTCGTCAGTTCAGCCGGGACAGGGATCTGGTCGCGCGCTTCGGTGGCGAGGAATTCGTCATTCTCCTGCCGGGTGCGGATCTGGCAGAGGCGTTTGGCTGTGCTGAACGTATCAGGAACGCTGTCGAAGCCATGATCATTGATGGAGGCGATGGGTTGGTGGTTCAAGTCACAGTAAGTGTCGGTGTGGCTGAGGTAAACCCCCTTCTGGAATCTGTGGAGGGGGCGGTCAAACGGGCCGACCGTTCACTGTATGAGGCCAAGGCCGGGGGCCGCAACCGGGTTTGTGGCTATGATGGTCCGGCAGGCAAGGCCCTACCCACCTGAGGGTGGAGATCCTCCAATGGCGTCCCGCACATTAAGAAGCGCTAATCACGTTGTTTGAACCCTGTGCTAGAGTTGGAGTGACCGTGGTTGCTTTTGGATACACGCAGCCATAGCCGAAATAGCAGTAATCATACTGATAAGGAGGCAAGATGATGGAAGCGAAATCCGGTCAACAAAATGAGTACGAACAGGTACGTGAGGATCTGCGCCGTCTTCAGGAAGATATGGCCAAGCTGACCAGAAGCGTCGCTGAAGGCCAGAAGAACAACATCAGTCATCTCCGAGACGAGATACGCCGCGAAAGCCGGGAAGCGTTTGACCAGGTAAAGCGGCGGGGCGATGAAGCCCTTGATCGCGCAAAGGATGTCAGCGGCAAAGCGGTGGAAAACGTGGAACACAAAATTGAGGAGCGTCCATTCCTCAGTATTGTTCTTATGTTTCTGGCCGGGTTGTTGGTGGGTCGCTTGTTGGATCGCTGATGATGCCTGACTCGGCCTGGTTGCAGGGCGCGCTGCGCAAGGTAGTCGCGGCAGTTCTGGGTTTACTGCTGGCGCTGGTTTTGCTGGTGGCCCTGCTCATTACCGGTTTTTACATGCTCGTCAACGCCGCCACGCTGGCCCTGGCTCCTGTGCTGGGTGAAGCCGGTGCTATGGCCGTGACGGGCTTTTTCTGCATTTTCCTGTTAGTGCTTTTTTTCTATCGTATGACACGGCCGGCCAGGTCTCACGGACAGGCCGATTCCGGCGAAAGTTCAGGCATGTCATCGCCGGTAGAATCTTTAAGGAACCTGATTCGAAAGAACCCTCTGGAATCGGCGTCTATTGCTTTTGTGCTGGGCATCGCCGAACAGGGAGATCCCCGGTTGAAGTCTCTGTTGCTTCAGGGCGGTATGGTTTTGATGAAGGAAGCCGAAGCTGAACGTGCTTCCAAGCCTGAGCATATGCCTGGCTCACAACCTTCCGATAGCCCGTCGGAAACAACGCAGTAACAGACCAAGAGCAAGACATGCCACCATCACCATTACAGTCCAGCCTACCTGGTGCGCCTGAGAATAAACGCGCACTCTGGTCTTGGGCGCTCTACGACTGGGCAAACAGTGCCTTCTTTACGATCATTCTTACGTTTGTCTTCGCCCAGTACTTCAGCGTCTCGGTGATTCAGGATGAAGTGGCGGGCACGCGGGCATGGGGCAACATCGTTGGTATAGCTGGGGTGGTGATTGCCATACTTGCTCCAATTCTCGGTGCTATTGCCGATCAGTCAGGCCGGCGCAAACCCTGGTTGATCAGTTTTACACTCCTGTGTGTGGTTTCGTCGGCCATGTTGTGGACGGTGACGCCGGATCAGAGTCAGTTCTGGACGGCCGCTCTGTGGGTGGGGTTGGGTACACTCGGGGCTGAGTTCGCTTTCATCTTCTATAACTCGATGTTGCCGGATCTGGCTCGGCCGGAGCGTACCGGACGGTGGTCTGGCTGGGCCTGGGGACTGGGTTATGTGGGCGGTATCGCCAGTCTGGTGGTGGCGCTCTACGGCTTTATCGAAGCGGACGGCACGTTATTTAACCTTGATCGAGACGCCGCAGAGCACGTGCGGGCAACCTTTGTTCTGGTGGCCGTGTGGTATCTGGTATTTGCCTTGCCGGCGTTCTTTTTTATCCCGGATCGTCCGTCAACCGGTTTGAGTCTGGGGGCGGCGACGCGGGCCGGACTGGCCCAACTGAAACAATCCATTGCTCATGTACGGCAGTACCGGGACATCGTGCGGTTTCTGATTGCGAGGATGCTGTACACCGATGGCCTGGCGACGATTTTTACCTTCGGTGGCGTCTATGCTGCCGGCACGTTCAACATGAGTCCCACGGAAGTGCTGCAGTTCGCCATTGCCCTGAACGTCACTGCCGGGCTGGGGGCACTGGGCTTTGCCTGGATTGACGATGCCCTGGGTGGTCGCAATACCATCCTGCTGTCGCTGGTGGGCCTGGGCTGCAGTGCGTTCGCGATTCTGGTGGTGGATGGGGCCACCGCGTTCTGGATATGGGGCATGATTCTGGGCATTTTCGTGGGGCCGCTGCAATCGGCCAGTCGTTCTCATCTGGCCCGTGTGGCCCCGCCGCATCTGCAGACTCAGATGTTCGGCCTGTTCGCCTTTTCCGGGAAGGCAACCGCGTTTGCCGGCCCGTTGCTGGTGGGTTGGGTGACGTCGGTTACCGACAGCCAGCGTTGGGGCATGAGTACGATCTTGCTGTTCCTGCTGATCGGGTTTGTGCTGATGCTGAAAGTGCCTGCGACTGAGGCCCGAAAAGCGGAGGACTGACACGGTATCTGCCCCAGCTTCGGCTATTCTGATTCATAGCCATCCCACAACAACAAGATCCTGAGGGGCGTTTTGCCATGGCCAGATATGACTTCATCATCAAGGGCGGCCGCTATTTCGACGGCACCGGGGCACTCTCGTTTACCCGCAACCTTGCTATCAAGGATGGCCGGGTTGTCCGTGTGACGGCCGATCCGATTGCTGATGACGATGCCGAGCGCGTGATCGATGCCTCCGGGCTTTGGGTGATGCCAGGTTTTCTCGATACCCACACGCATTACGATGCCGAGCTGCTGGTAAGCCCAAGCCTCTCGGAATCTGTGCGCCACGGCGTGACAACCGTGCTGGTGGGGAGCTGCTCCTTGAGCATGGTGTGCAGCGACTACGAGGATGCCTCGGATATCTTTACGCGGGTCGAGACTGTACCCAGGGAGCGGGTGTTGCCAATTCTGAAAGCTCACAAGACCTGGTCGACGCCGCGTCAATGGGTGGAGCATCTTCGTCAGGTTCCTCTGGGCCCAAACATTATCAGCTTTCTCGGGCACAGTGATTTGCGGGTGGGGGTGATGGGGCTCAGTCGGGCAACGGATCTCTCAACACAGCCTACCGAGGAAGAGTTGAAAACCATGGAACGCTTGTTGAAGGAAGCATTGGATGAGGGCTTCCTGGGACTTTCGACCATGTGTCTGAAGTGGGACAAGGTGGATGGCGACCGTGAGTGGTCCAAAAGCCTGCCCAGCACCTACGCGCGCTGGAGCGAGATTGCGCGCCTGAATAAACTGGTGCGGGCCTACAACCGCGTGCACCAGGGGGCGCCCAATGCGGCCACGCCATTACAGATCCTACAGTACGTGCGTGAATGTCTGGGGTGGTTGCGCCAACCGCTCAAGACAACACTGATCAGTCAGATGGATCTCAAAGGCAGCGCTTACCTGACCAATCTGACCAAACTGACCTCGCGGGTGACAAATGCGCTTCGGGGCGACTTCCGTTGGCAGGTATTGCCGACGCCCTTCACCGTGTATGCCGATGGCATTGATGTCGTGTTCTTCGAGGAGTTTGGCGCCGGTGAGATGGCGCTGGACCTGAAAGATGCGGTGGAACGCAATGATCTCCTGAAAGACGAGTCGTACCGTCGACAATTCCGGAAGTTCTATGGTGAGAAGCTCAGCCCCCGGGTGTGGCAAAGGGATTTCGGTGATGCCATGATTATCGACTGCCCGGATGCAGCCCTGATCGGCAAGAATTTCGAAGAGGTGGCCAGAGCCCGTGGTGTGCATGTCGTCGATCTGTTCCTGGATCTGGTGGTGGAGTTCGGCAGGAATATTCGTTGGTACACCACCGTCGGGAACCATCGAAAACAGGTACTCAAACGCCTGGTGAAAGACCCCCGGTCGTTGATTACCTTCAGTGATGCCGGCGCCCATATTCGGAATATGGCGTTCTACAACCTGCCACTGCGCATGCTCAAGCTCGTTCATGAGTCTATCAATGACGGAGACCCCATCATGACCATGGAGCAGGCCGTACATCGGTTGACTGGAGACCAGGCCGACTGGTTCGGTGTGGATGCGGGCAAGATTCGTGAAGGGGACCGCGCCGATGTTGTGGTTATTGATCCGGCGGGGTTCAATCAGGAGCTTGAGCAGGTGCACTGGGGCGAGATGGAAAACTTTGATCTGCAGCGTTTGGTCAATCGCAACCCCGGCATTGTAAAAACGGTTCTGATCAATGGACGGCTGGCGGTCGACGACGAGCAATTCTCGCCGTCATTCGGTCGTGAAATGGGCTATGGACAGTTTATCCCGGCGAGGTAATTAATCAGGTTATGGCCAAGGCCTCTTTTGCTAGAAAGTCACTGCGGCTGATGTTCTGGGTAGTTGTAGCCGCACTGGTGCTGATGTTTTCAATTATTCTGCTGTTCAGGTTCGTGAACCCACCGACTTCTGCCTTCATGCTGGGTTATCAGATGGGTGATGCCCGCGAGCCTTTGCAGCACGAATGGGTGCCAATATCTGAGGTATCCGAATGGATGGCGTTGGCGGTGATCGCCAGTGAAGACCAGCGATTCCCGGAGCACCACGGGGTTGATTTCAAGGCTGTTCATAAGGCGGTCTCTGAATATCAGGCTGGAGAGGGCTTGCGAGGTGCCAGTACTATCACGCAGCAAACGGCCAAGAATCTGTTTCTCTGGAATGATCGAAGCTTTGTCCGAAAAGCCATCGAGGCGGGTCTGGCACTGGCAATTGATGCGATCTGGCCTAAACAGCGGATTCTTGAAGTCTATCTGAACATCGCAGAATTCGGACCGGGCATCTACGGTGTACAGGCAGCCAGCCGCGCCTACTACCGAATTCCGGCGGGCGTGCTGTCGCCACTCCAGGCTGCACATCTCGCTGCAGTCCTTCCTAACCCGAACGTGTTGAGCGTGCTTTCGCCCACGCCTTACGTTCAGGAACGAGTGGCCTGGATTGAGGGGCAGATGGCTCGGCTATCGAGGGCGGGGTATCTCGCCGAAATCAACGCTGGCAGGTAATGCCAAACCGTTGTTGATGGTTCACCGGCTCTTTGATGAGTGGGTCTCGCTCCGGCACTGGGATGGTGTCATACCAAACCGGGCTTTGAATGCCCGGCTGAACTGGCTGGCGTCGTTGAAGCCGCAGGCGAGAGCGATGGCAGTGATTTTGGTGGTTGATTGGCGCAGATGATCGCGTGCCCGGATGAGCCGTTGTTCCTGTACATATTGGTAGGGGGCGCAGCCAAACGTGGCCCGGAACAGTCTTGCGAAATGGTAGGGGCTAAGATTCACCCAGCCGGCCATTTCAGAAAGTGTGAGAGGCTGGTCCAGTTCCGCATGAATCTGCTCCTGTAACAGTCGCCGGTACTGATGGGACAGTTGCCCGGTAACTGCGGGAGGTGCTTTGGTGACGCTGGCGTGTCGGCTGACCACCTGTAGCAGGAGCCACTGTGCCAGGTGATCCATCGCCATTGCCTGGCCGGGTGCCTGCCAGTCGCTAAGCACCAGGAGTTTACCTGCCTGGGCCAGGATCGGATCCTCACGGTGGTAGCACTCGTTCAGTTGAATCTTATACGGGTCGGAATCCCAGGTTTGACTGGCACATCGCGCGACATCGACATCATTGAAATAGAAATGGAAAAACTCGAATTGTCCGCCGATTTGCCAGATGGAGCGGCTGCCCGCAGGAAACAGGCACATGGCGCCGGGAAAGCCGCGGCTGACCGCCTTTCCGTTGACCATCCGCTGGGCTTGCTGGCCCTTGTCGATGTAGATGCTCAGGGCGTGATGACGAGGGCGCTCGTAGCGAACCTCACCCTCGCGGTTCTGCCATTGGGCGAGGGTTTTTCCATGCTCCAGGTTCATCATTCGCTGCGGCGCAACGCCCGCCGTGCGAAGGCTGTCGGCAATGTCCAGCTGCCCCGGTCTGTCTTGCACCGGTGAGTGGTTTGCTGTCGTTGGATTATCGATCATGGAAGGCCTCCGCAAGAATCATCCATGGTTCCGCAGGATCTGACAAGCTATCGCGCGTTCGTTTCCATAATCTGACCACCTGACGCACGAACTTTCAATTCAACGCGGAGCATTCGAATCATGCCCATTAGTGCCCATTATGGACTGACTGTATTGATATGGGGTCTGACCTGGACGGCGATTCGACTGCAGGTCGAATCTGCGTCTGTGGATTTGGCAGTGTTCTATCGCTTTGTGATGGCTTCTGTGGTTGCACTTGCGGTTCTTGCCGTTACCCGGCGGCTGAGCAGGTTGACGCCTGGCCAGCATGGCTGGCTTTTTTTGCAAGGGCTGACGCTATATAGCGTGAATTTTCTCCTGATCTATCGGGCCGCCGAATCGATGACCAGTGGGTTGTTGGCGGTCGTGTTTTCTCTGGCGGCACTGTTCAACGCGTTCAACGGTTGGCTCTGGTTGCGAACCAGACCGACAGCGAGGCTCTACCCCGCCGTGGCCCTTGGTGTGACCGGTGTCGCGCTGCTGTTCTGGCATGACCTCCAACTCGGCAATGCCACTGGCGCGAGCATACTGTTTGCGGTCGCTGGAACCTTCTGGTTTTCCATGGGTAACCTGGTGAGCGTGAAGGTGAGGGCCGCAGGGGTTCCGTTGTTTACGGCCAATGCCTGGGCAATGGTTTATGGAGCACTTATTCTCGGATTGTGGTGCCTGATCCAGGGGGTAGAGTGGATGCTGCCTGCCACCTCAGTATTCTGGGGAGCGACCGTGTTCCTTGCCGTTCCCGGCTCTATTGTGGCGTTCTACTGCTACATTACGGTCATCCAGGTTCTGGGCGCCGACAAGGCAGGCTATGCCGCGGTACTGTTCCCGGTTGTCGCTCTTTCGGTCTCCACCTGGCTGGAGGGATTCGAGTGGACGACGCCGGCTATGCTGGGCGCCCTGCTGGCCATATTGGGAAACTATGTGTTGTTTCGTCCCGGCAAGCGTCAGAGCGTCAGCGCAACCAGCGTTCCAGAGCAACGGACCTGACGCTGCTACCGTGGGCTCACTTTGTCGTGCAGGACTCATCGCACCCGTTCGCACCGATCTCTTTGGGGGCCATTTTTAAAAACACACCCAGTGCGGCCAACAACAATGCTGTACTCGCAATAATCGCAACCGGATAAACGAGATTCCCCGCCAAATCAAGCTGGCTGTATTTGATGATCATGATCAGGCCTTCAAGCGACATGGCCACGCAAACGGTACTGATGAAGCGGGGCAGGGTGCGGCGCATCATAGTCACTATATCGTGAGTTTCTGAACGGCCGCTGTATTCCGAGCGGATCACCATGGCCAGTTCGTAAACGGCCAGTGCGATAATGCTGCCGTTGACGCCATTAATCATGGCCTGCATCAAGGGCTCATCGGAATTCAGGAGCTCAAAGACATCGACGATGGTTGCTGCCACAAGAGCGAAGGCCAATCCGAAAAACAACCAGGAGAACAGCCTGGCGAACAAACCGCGTACTGGAATACTTCTCAACCTGTCGAGCATGCGTTTTCACCGTGACCTGTGGATGTGATGAGACAGGCTACGGATATTTCGTAAAGGCTGCGATTACAGGTTGCACACAGCGCGGTAACCTTGAAGCAAAGGGCGAGTTGATTATTTTACCTCCGCTCATCGCCAGGCCTTGTGGTTGAGCCATTCACAGCGGCTATCCTTGGGTTGCCAACACAGTTATCCACAGATTCTGTGGGAAAACTCTTTGCTGTTTGATCATTGTTTCGCTGGTTGTGGAGGCGGTTATTGAAACCATAACTCGGCGCTTTCAAGGCGTAGTAAACGCTACGGTCGCAAAGCGAACGTTCAAATTTTGGACAGTGCTCGCGTTGACCAGAGCCGGAGCGATTAACCGGCACAGCAGGACAACTGCTTTACATCCTTGGTGAACGTTTGCGCACAGAGTTTGAGTCCTTCAACCATGGTCAGATAAGGGAACAAGTCATCGCCGATTTCCTGAACGGTCAAACCTGCTCGTAACGCCATCACTGCCGTTTGGATAATTTCACCGCCTTCCGCTGCGACAACCTGCACCCCGAGCAAACGGCCTGTGCTGCGCTCTGCTACCATTTTAATAAATCCATGGGTGTCAAAGTTTACTAGCGCACGCGGCACGTTTTCCAAGTCGAGCAGCCTGGTGTCCACGCTATAACCCCGAGCAACTGCTTCGGCTTCAGTGAGGCCAACGGTGGCGACTTGAGGATCGGTGAACATGACCCCGGGCATGGCACTGAGGTCGAGTTTGGCCTCGCCTCCCGTCATGTTGACGGCGGCTCGGCTGCCTGCGGCAGCTGCGACATAGACAAACTGCGGTTGATTGGTGCAGTCACCAGCAGCGTATATTCCGGTGACCGTGGTTTGCAGATGCTCATCCACCTGAATTGCGCCGCGTGAAGTTTCCACGCCAATGCTCGCCAGGTTCAGGGCCTCGGTATTGGGCGTTCGACCGGTCGCCACCAGTAGTTGGTCGGCTCGCAAGGTGCCGGCAGGCGTCTCGACGATAAACTCGTTGTCGCTATAGTCCACGTTGCTGGGCGTGGTCTGGCGAAGCACCTCAATCCCTTCCCGTTTAAAAGCCGCCTCTATGGCCTCTCCGATCGTAGGATCTTCGCTGGACAACACACGGCTCCGGGCTAAAACGGTAACCTTGCTGCCGAGTCTGTCGAATGCCTGAGCCAATTCCAAGGAAACGAAACCGGCACCAATCACGATCAGCCGTTTGGGAACGGTATCCAGCGCCAAGGCACTGGTTGATGTCAGGTAAGGAGTGTCTGCCAGCCCCGTTATTGGCGGCTCTGCCGGTCTGGCTCCGGTTCCAATAAAGGCGCGATCAAAATGAACCGGTTTTTCACCACCCTCAGCCAGCGTGACTACCAGGCTATTGGTATCGACAAACCGGGCCTCACCGTTCAGGACTGTGATGTCCTTGTGTTCTCGAAGTATCTTTTCGTACTTGGTGTCACGCAGCTCCTCCACTCGTGCCTGCTGTTGCTGAAGCAGTTTTGCTCGGTCTACCTGAGGAGCCTCAGCACTGATGCCCGCGTCAAACGGGCTTTCTTTTCGCAGGTGCGCGATATGTGCTGCACGAATCATAATCTTCGAGGGCACGCAGCCAACATTTACGCAGGTGCCGCCGACAGTCCCACGTTCAATCAGGGTGACGCGGGCACCGCGCTCTGTTGCCTTCAGGGCAGCCGCCATGGCGGCACCACCACTGCCGATTACCGCAATATGCAGTTTGTTGTCATTTTTCACTCGGGAAACTCCTTGGAGCTTTGAAGTTGCTCTCGTAGCTGGCGTCATAGTGCTTTTTCCGCCAGAACGCATAAACCGTCAGGCCGATGAATACCGCCAGTGCCGGAAGAAGCACATAGTCGAGATAGCCCGTCAGGGCGGCCAGTCCCACGGTGGCCATCAAAATGACCAGAATCGGTGTGAAGCAGCATAGTGCAACCAGAATAGTCCCTACTATGCCGACCCTGAGCAGGTTCTTCGGATTCTTCATTGCCCCTCCGGAGTCGCCTCTGAGGCCGTGGGAGTGGAGGGGTAACCAGCGTCGCTCGTGGCCTCGGTGAGCGCCTCTATGGAAGTGAGCGCATCGTTAAAGGTGACGACGGCTTCTCGATCAGGGTAGCTCACGGAAACTTGCGACACCCCTTCCACCTTACTTAAGGCCAACTTGACGGTGATCGGACACGCGGCACAGGTCATGTCAGGCACCGAGAGAGTTACTGTTTGAGACGCAGCCCAGGAGGACATGCTGAGCAAAGTGAGGAACATGGCAAGTACAAACTGTTTACGCATGAGAAAAATCTCCGTTTAGTAGAATAGAGGCAAAATGTAAGGGAACACTAATGCGACCAGTACCAGAGCCGTAACTACCCAAAAGATCACCTTATAGGTCTTTCGGACTTGAGGGATCGCACACGTTTCACCGGGTGAGCATTGCTCTACAGGGCGATAGATTCGTCGCCAGGCAAAGAACATGGCGACGGTGGCCGCGCCAATGAACAGCGGTCGATAGGGCTCCAAAGCTGTCAGGTTGCCGATCCAGGCACCGGAAACGCCCAGAGTGATAAGTACCAATGGCCCGAGACAGCACGCCGAGGCGAGAAGTCCAGCCATGCCCCCGACAGCGAGAGAAGCACCTCCGGATTTAGATTTGAATTTCGACATGACGCTGACACCTGTTGCCCATGGACTCGATGCGATAAGGTTACTTCCGTAGTCAAGTACGGAGTCAAGCAGTATGTCGGTTAAAGCCAGTTCACTGACTATTGGCGGCTTGGCCAAGGCGGCCAATGTAAATGTCGAGACGATCCGCTATTACCAGCGGCGAGGTCTGTTGTCGGAACCCAAACGACCTCTAGGTGGTATTCGACGCTACGGTTCCGCCGATATTGATCGGCTAACATTTGTTAAAACGGCGCAGCAGCTGGGTTTCAGTCTCGACGAGGTCGGCGACCTTTTAAGGTTGGAAGATGGCACTCACTGTCAGGAAGCCAGTGCGCTCGCCGAGCACAAGCTGAAGGATGTGCGTGAAAAGATCGAAAGGCTGGTCAAAATTGAGAAGGCTCTGAGCGACATGGTCAGTCAATGCCACGCACGGCCGGACAGCATCGCGTGCCCGCTCATTGCATCTCTACATGAGGGAGACATTGGAACAAAAAGCCAAAGGGATTAGCTTCTGAACCAATCGACCTCTTGAGGCTCTACCCCGTCACTGCGGACACTACGAAAAGATAGGAAGATTTATCGAACCGAGGTGCGCGAACGTTCGCTTTTGTTTAGGTTCGGACAATTTATGATTGCACTACGCAAAAAGACGATGAAATAGACGGTTCAACGGTTGTTAGACAAAGGTGGGTAACTTCACTCCGAGAGGGTTGCATTCCGCGAGGTCCGGGTTCGCTTTAATGCGGGTCCCCATGATGTAGTCGAACCAGGGACGGGTGACGCACCAGTTGGCGTCCCAATTGGTGTTCATATGGTGATTGTAATGCCAGGGAATGGCCTTCTTTCCCACTCGGGTTCCTCATAGACTTCGTCGCGGTAATCCTTGGTGCGCAAGATCTTGTGATGCTGCCAGTGGCTTTTCATGGACTTCGGTACCGGGCTGTATCTGGGTTTTCCCGGCCGTGGTGTCCCGTGGAGGATGTATTTATGGGCATACCATTCAACGCCGTTGGCAAAAATCAGGGCGACCGGAAAGCCAATCATGAATCACCTCTTACAGGGAGTAGCTGAGATTCCATCGTGCCATACTCGCAGTGAAATCCTGTGTTCATTTACGCCAGCTTGTTGGGCCCCGTTGGCGGAATCGGACAACCTGATCAAATAGCCTCCAACATCGGGCACCCCAGGGATGATGGGGTTCCGGCACACCTATCCTGAGACTTCACACAGAGTTATCCACAGATTCTGTGGGCAAATTGTCCGAGTTCGGATGGTCGTTCTAAACCTTGACATTACCCCGCAATGACTTGACAGCACCACGTTTTGTCTTTGAGTCCACACGCCGCCGTTGGGAGGATTTCGTCGGTCGCGTTGGCCGGCGGGCTTTTTGCGGTTTTACTGCCTCCTGAATGAGAGTCTTGAGTCGGTTCAGCGCGTCCTCTTTGTTCTGCTCAAACGTGCGGAAAGACTGCCCCTTGATCACAATCACGCCGTCTTTACTGATGCGCTGGTCGGACAATGCCATCAAACGTTCTTTGTAAAACGGCGGCAGGGTGGAATGCAGGATGTCGAACCGGAGGTGTACGGCAGAGGCAACCTTATTCACATTCTGACCGCCGGCCCCCTGGGATCGTATCTGCGTAATCTGGATTTCCCAGTCTGCCAGTTCGACGGCATTGGATAATTTCAGCATAGTGGCACGTGTTGAGAGCTCGGATTCGGGTGTTTACGAGTATCATCCTACGCAATCCGGCAACCAATCAGAAGCGATGAACACAGGGAGACACCGAATGAAGGTGATGGTTTTAGGCGCTACCGGCCTGACCGGAGGCATGGTGGTGGAGAAGCTCCTCGAGCAGCCGGAGATATCGACTGTGATCGCTCCGGTTCGCCGGCCGATGGTCGTGGAAAATTCGAAACTGGAGCAGCGCTTCATGGATTTTGATGCGATGGAGGCTCAGCCTGACGCTTTCCAGGTGGATGTCCTGATCTGTTGTCTTGGAACAACCCTGAAAAAGGCAGGCTCCAGAGAAGCCTTTCGCAAGGTCGATCATGACTATGCATTGAAGGCAGCTCAGATGGCCCGTAACGCCGGTGCACGGGCATTGATTCTGATGTCGGCCATCGGAGCATCTTCGCAATCCCCGGTTTTCTACAATCGAGTCAAAGGAGAGCTTGAGGAAAATGTCCGGGCGCTGAAATTTCCTTATCTTGCGATCTACCACCCGAGCCTGTTGCTGGGGCAGCGCAAGGAGGCTCGAACGGCCGAGGCTCTTGGTGTGGCCGTCATGCCGGTTGCGAATCGGGCGTTGATCGGGCCACTGAGAAAATATCGGGCGATTGAAGCGGAAGCCGTAGCGTCGGCCATGGTCAACGAGCTCGAGACCATTAGCGGAATCACTTCGGGCGGTGCAGTGGTGAGAGTGTGGGAGTACGACGATATCTTAACGATGGGCAATCGTCGCTAATGCGGTCCTTCACCTGATGTAAAATCTGGGTCACTGTTCCCGAGCGATCGATGAGGTTGATTAATGAAATATGTACTTTTTCCTTTTCTGGTGTTTTCCGTACTCATGGCGACAGGGTGCAGTCGCCCGGAATCGCCCCAGGAAGTATCGGAAGCGTTTTGGCAAGCTGTACTTGAAGAGGATGCTGAAGCGGCCGCAGATTATTCAACCCTGGTCGATGAAGCGGCATTCGATGGTTTTGAACAGCAATGGCAGAACGTGAGCATTGAGTGGGGGCGTGTGGTCATTGATGACAATCTGGCCCGGGTAACCACCACCCTGAGTGGTCTGGAGGGCCAGAACGAAGCCACGGAGTCCTTAACCTATCTGGTACGTAAAGGTGACGACTGGCTGGTGGATTATTATCGCACCGGCGATGCCCTGAAACAGGGCCCGGTTTGGGGAAGTCTTGTTGGGCAGCTGGAAAAACTGGGTGAAGATCTCAAGAGTCGCTGGGCAAATCAATCCGATGAGATGGCGGTAGAGCTTGAGAGGCTGGGGCGGGAGTTGCAGCAACAGGCCCAGAGTATGAATGAAGATATGTCGGCGTTGCCTGAAGAGTACGGTGACCAGCTGAGCCAGCATCTGGAAGAGCTGTCTGAATCCCTGCGGGAAGCGCTTAAATCTACCCCATCTGCAACGCCGCAGGACAGACGTACCTTGAACGAAACGGTAATCAGGCTTGAAGACCAGCGGGAGCAGTTGTCTGAAGTCAACTTGAAGACGCTTGCGGAGAGCACCGCGACCGCCGCCGAAGCCCAGCTGCAATTGGGCGAATTGAGCGAGGAGTTTGCGGCCTACAAGGCGGAATGGCGGCAACGTGTTGTCGACATGCAAGCAGAAATGGCTGAGTTTCTGGAGAATCTGAAGACCCGCTGAGCCCAGGGGCGCCTCGCCCTTCTTTAGTGCATATTTTTGATGGCGCACCCCGATGGTGCGCCTCTCTCATCGTTTGAATCCGGCAGTTGCTACTTCCCTTCAGGTTTTGACCGGTCCGCCGGTTCAGGCCCGCTCTTTGCTTAGCTTCCTTCTGAAAGCAGGTATGTTTGCACCACCTCGTTGTAGTGCAGGCATGCAGTACCGATTGAGGAAGGCGCGCTATGACTTTACGCAGTGATTCCATGAACCTTTCATCCGATGAGCGGGGTTGGTTGCCCTGGTTTGGGGCCACAGGTAAGTTGCGGATGGGATGGTCCTGTTTTTTGAACCGCCAGCAATATGCAACGAATGAAGAGATATTCGAGAGCATCGCGAAAACCCGTCGCGAAGCGCTGATTAACTGGGCAAATGGCAAGTGGGCCTTCCTTGAGGGGCTTGCGGCACGACTTGAGGGTAGCGAACACGATAGCATTTCAGAGGTACTGGATTCGGCCGTTACGCGCCTCCGGGAAATTTCCGAGCTTTTCGTTGTGAAAGAAGATGGCTCTGTTGTCGCCTCGACGGTGACCGGCAGAACCGGAGCCGCAGGTCTCATGCCCGCGGCCGTGCAACGAGGGGTGAGAGAGCGGTTTCTCCACGGGCCCTACAGTGATCCGGTCACCTTGCAGCTTGGTGCCACAACCTCCAGGTTTCATGACGATGTCACGCTGATGTTCTACCAGCCGGTCGCTCTCGCTGGCAATCAGGCAGCGGCAGTCTGTGCCCGGGTTCCGAACGATGTCATGAGTGACCTGATTCAGCGCGAAGCCGGGCACATTTTTGAAGAGTCCGGCGACAACTACATTTTCATGATCGACAGTCAGTTTGATCCGTCGATCAGACCGGGAGTTGCCTTGTCGCGCTCGCGGTTTGAAGACGCCACCTTCAGTCACGGTGACAACCTCAAAGACGGAATCCGTACGGGCTTCGGTACAGTACGGATTCGGGAACACACCGAGTTCGAAATACGTTTCACCGACCCGGCTACGGGGCAGTTGCACCCGGGGGTACGCGAAACCATGGCCCGCGGTGAAAACCTCTACGTTAAGTACCCCGGCTATTCCGACTATCGCCACATACCGGTGATTGGCAAAGGCGTGACCTTCCAGTTACCCGGGTCTCCTGATCGTTGGGGCATGATGTGTGAAGGCGACCTGGAGGAGGTGTATCGGAAACGTTCGGTCAGCTATCGACTGACAGCGCGGCTCGGGGTCCTTATGGCGCTTATCTGGGCAGCCAACGTAGCGGTTTCGGCAAGCGGTGCTCCCCTGTGGCTGGAAGCCTCCGTGAACGCGATGGTTGCGCTCCTGGGTCTTGTCATCTTCCGGGCAAGTTCCGCCAAGCCATTGGCAGATAGCCTGTCATCACTCGCGGATGTCATACGAAACATTGCCGAAGGAGGCGGGAATCTGCGCCAGCGTCTCGATGTCGGCAAGACCAAGCGGGATGAGAGCGGGGATCTCGCGCGCTGGATGAACAGCTTTCTGGATACCCTCGACGGCATGGTGGGTCAGGTCATCAGTCTTGCGGGTGAATCCCGCTCCGCCAGTGAACACCTTGTGGGTCAGAACCGCCAGGCGGATGAAAAGATTCAGCAGGTGGTACACGACATAGAGCAGATGCTGAAGGGCGCTGATCTGCAGCAGAACGAAATCGAAAATGCCTCGACCACAGCGCAGGAAATGCGAGTTAGCATGGAAGATGTGGTGGCTCGTGCCAAAGATCAGTTTGCCCGTGTCAGCCGTGAAACCGAGAGCATTCGCGACGTTATCGTGCGTTCGGCCGAGGGTATTCGCGCCGCGAGTGAACGCACGGACGAGATCGGCAAGGCGGCAGAAATGATTAACGACATTGCTGCCCAGACCAATCTTCTAGCGCTCAATGCAGCCATAGAAGCGGCTCGGGCTGGTGAGGCAGGGCGGGGATTTGCAGTCGTCGCCGATGAGGTCCGGCAACTGGCCAGTCGGACAGCCCAGGCCACGACGGAAATTGATGAGCGTCTGTATCGGGTGCGGGAAGAAACTCAGCGCGCCGTAACCACAATGGAAGAAGGCATGGCAGAGATGGAGGCCCGTCTGGCTCAGGCCCGGGCGGCGTCGGATGACAATGCCGAACTGCATCACATGGTCGACAAGCTCTTCCGGGCGATCTCGGGCATTGCGGAAACCAACGCGGTCCAGAGTGCCCAGACCAGTGGCGTTGCTGACAGCGTAAGCTTCATGACGACGGTGATCGCGGGGTTGACGGCCAGTTCTGAGATGACGCACGTGTCGGCAAACAAGCTGAAAAACCTCACCGGTCAGTTTCAGGTGAGCAATGCGTAAGCTGCTGGCCCCGCGTTAGCCTGAGAGCTGGCGGGGCCGGCAAAAGCCACTTGGCGATCAGAGCCCGTAAGAACGCGAAATGGTGTCTATCTCACCGCTTTCCTGCATAGCCTGGTAAGCCGTATTAAGGGCTTTGATCAAGTCGGGATCAAAGTCCTTGTTAATGGCCAGATACATCGGGGTTTCGCGGAAAACAAGAACTGCCTCAAGGCCGGTCACGTCGGAGGCATCGGCGGCCAGGTAGGGGCCTGCCAGGCCATCGGCCACCCATAGATCGATCTGATCCTGTTCCAGCCGCTTGGCATTCAGTCCATTGTTGGTGATGGCGGAAACATCGAATCCTTTGTCTTCCAGGTATCCCGTCATCACATCGCCCTTGTAGCCACCGATACGGTAGTCACGGGCATCCTCAAGATCGTCCAGTTTGATGCTGGAGCCGGGCTTGGCAAACAGGGTCCACTTGATGCTGGAGAGTGGTCCCACCCATTCAAAGAAGGGCTCCCGTTCGTCTGTCTTGGATACGCAGTAGATACCGTGGTCTTCGTGCCGTTGGGCGCGGTTCATGCCATAGCTGAGGTCACGCAGTTTGATGCTGTAGTCGACCTTGGCATTCTCAAGAACAGCTTTGAGTACATCGGTGCAGAGGCCGGTGATTTCGGATTCTGAATGGGCAAAGGGCTGACCGCTGGTGGTCATGTTATAAGGAGGATATTGTTCGGTGTAAACGCGCAGTTGCTCGGAAGCGGTGGCACAGCCGGCCAGAACGAGCATGGCAGCAAGAAGTCCGAGTTTCCCTTTCATGAGGATGCTCCGTTTTCGGTTCAGAATTTGGGAGTTCACTATGGTATTCAACCGGTGTTCAATGAGGCAGCTCGGATTGTTCTTCTTTACAATGGCGCGCCACTCTGTTTTAAGGATTTGTAATGAAGATGCCCGTTGTCACAGTAACGCTGGTTTCTGCCGCATTGCTCTACGTATTGTGGGACCAGACCAGGGGAACCCCGGCTCCGGCCAGTGCAGAGCGTTTCAGTAACCTGGCGACCAGCCCTGCAAGCCGGGGGGAGGTACTTGATTTTGTGGTCAGCCGGGTTCCCGTTTTTTGCAGCGAGGCGACGGGACGGGATAGCGGGGAGACATTCAACGATTGTGTGCAGCTAGCAAACAGTCGATCCTCATCCTGCCGGCGAACGATGGTCGGCCAGTTTCCGGATAACGTGATGTCGGAAGCGGTATTCCGGGATCTGTCGATTACCATGATCAATTGCCTGGTGCCTCAATCCGGGGTGGTGCAACCCTGAAGTAACGACAAGACAAGGAAACGTCCATTGGAAGCATTACTCTTTCTCGTTATCGGAGCTGGCGTGCTGCTGGTGCCTGTGGGCTCACTCCTGGGCTTTCTGGCTTTCCGGCAAAGAGATCGTCACGCTTCCCGGGTTGAGGATCTGGCTCGGGAAGTCGCCGAACTCCGGGCAGAGGTTTCCAGGCTTCGCGATACCCGGGTTTCTCTAGCGGATCCGGTGACGCCGCCCACCCCGGATGCGCCGGCGGATGTCGGGTACGTGCGGGAGCCCACACGTTCGGTGGCGGAAACGACAGACGCAGAGACATCTCGGGAGCTGGTCCAGGAAGACACAGCAATTGCCGTTCCCGTGAATCGGTCGGGTGCTCTGGTATCCCGTGGCGTGGCGGCATTCAAAGCCAACTGGATGGTCTGGATTGGTGCGCTGAGTGTCAGTCTTGCCGGGATCTTTATGGTCAGCCATTCGATTTCCGCCGGACTTATCGGACCAGTGCATCAGTTGCTGATGGCGTTGTTGACCGGGTTGGGGCTGCATGCAGGCGCGGAATATCTTCGTCGGCGTCACATGGGTTCGTATCAGGTCTTTGCAGCACTGGCCGGCGGTGGCAGTGTCACACTCTATGCAGCCTTGTTGGCGGGCGTTCATCATTATGGATTGATCGGGCCCGTACCGGCGCTTTTCGCGCTGGCACTGGTTTCCGTCGCGACCATGTTTCTGGCGCTTGTGCATGGCCCATTACTGGCCATTATGGGGCTATCGGGTGCCTATCTGGTGCCGCTGCTGGTCGGGGGCGAAGGCGGAAGTGCCGTCTTTGTGCTGAGTTACAGCGTTGTGATCACCGTCAGCTCCCTGCTGTTGATGCAGTATGTCTACCGTCCCTGGCTTTGGTTTGGCACCCTGGCCGGCGCCGGACTCTGGTGGCTTCTGGTTGCCGTTAGTGGACGCCACGGCCTGGCGGTGTCCTGTTATCTTCCCGTGCTTTTCCTGTTGTTTTCGGTCTTGCCCGGAGATGGCCTGCTTCCCCTGCAGCGTCGAAGAGACGCCTTGCTGGCAACACTGTTGGCCTGGGGAGCGTCTATTGCCTGGCAATCGACGGATGATCCCGCTTTTCTGGCGTGGCTATGGATGCTGCCGGTCGCCGTATTGTTGCCCCAAAGCCGGCAGCGACTGTGGTTTTTGCCCTGGGCCACTGTGTTGGCCACGTTTGCCGGCTGGCTTTTCTATTCTGCCGATCTGAGTCAGGACGTTCTGTTCAGGCCGTTGGCACAGAGTTTCCATCAGCCCTTCATCACCTATCTGATTCTTGCCACTGTGCTGGTGGTATTGAGCGTCCTCTGGCAGTGGCGGACGCAGCTGGAGCTGAGGCGGTGGGCGTCGCTGGCGATGCTGGCGCCCGTTATCTGGCTGTTACTGGGTTGGTTGCTTGTTCAGGGCGGGCAGGCTGCAGGTAGCTGGGCGTTGGTCGCGCTCCTGGCGGCGGCGGTCTATGGTGTCGTTGCCTGGCGCTTGGAGCACTCGCCAGGTTATCGCGTTGGCCTGGTCTGGGCGATACTGGCTGCCCACGCGTGCTATTCCATGGCGGTTGCCATGTGGTTGCAGGAAGCGTCAATGACATTGGCACTGGCCACTCAGTTCGTCAGCCTGGTCTGGCTTGGACGCCGATACCAGGCGCCCGAGCTGTTCCTGATTCTCAAGGTATTACTGGCCATTGTGGTGGCGAGACTGACCTTCAATCCATGGTTGCAGAGCTACGATGCGGGTGGGCATTGGTCCCTTTGGACCTACGGAGGGGCCACGCTGTTTGCCGGCGCTGCTACCTGGCTGGCCAGAAAGGAGGTCATTCGGCCCTGGCTGGAAGCTGTCACCTTGCATCTGCTGGTACTGTTCCTGGGCGTGGAGCTTCGTTACTGGCTATACAACGGTGATATCTTTGCGCGGGAATATGGCGTCACCGAGTCGTCAATCAATACCGTGCTCTGGGGCGCTTTGAGCATCGTCTACGTTTTCAGGTCCAGGGTCGCGGGAACGCTGGGGTGGCTTTACCGGTTGCTGGCGCGGGCACTGACGGTGATCGCTGTTCTGAGTTATCTCGTTGTTGCCGTGGTGCACAACCCCTGGTGGACCGACGGCGTAATTGGCAGTACTCCGGTATTCAATCTGTTGTTGCTGGCGTATGGCGCGCCGGTCCTTCTGGCTCTGGCCAGCGCTCGATACTCCGATCTTGTGCCCGTTCGCTGGGCTCTTTGTGCGGCCGCCGTGGCTTTCGGG
Organism: Marinobacter sp. bablab_jr008; assembly: GCF_016464145.1. Taxonomy (NCBI): domain Bacteria; kingdom Pseudomonadati; phylum Pseudomonadota; class Gammaproteobacteria; order Pseudomonadales; family Marinobacteraceae; genus Marinobacter; species Marinobacter sp. bablab_jr008. Next base: position 317,269 of record NZ_JACDWW010000059.1, on the reverse strand, counting down.
TTGTTCACTTTGCTCGAAATACGGCATCTGTGGCAGGGCAGTGCGATGACTCTGTCCAGTGGAATGGGGGAGGGCGAGCTCTATACCTACTCGGTGATTGGTATGCTCTACTCGATTGCCGCGATCCTTTGGTCCACACGTAACCAGAGCGAACTGCTGCACAAGGCAGGAATGATTCTGCTTGGCCTGGTCATCGGCAAGATCTTTCTGGTGGATATGGCCGGGCTGCAGGGGCTGTGGCGGGTTGCTGCGTTTATGGGGCTGGGGCTGGCGCTGCTTGGCCTGGCGTGGATGTACCGGCGAACCTCCGGCTCCGGGAAGGCGTCAGAAGCCTGAGGCCGTTGATCGGGATTTTGGCGTTGCCCATGAGCGGTGTTCGCTATACAGTTAACAAACACTCACTTAATTCTGGCAGTAGATGAGGAAATCCAGGTGACAGAACTCGTAACTTACGAACTGAACGACGGCATTGCCACCATTACCGTGAACAATGGCAAGGCTAATGCTCTGAGCCATGAGGTATTTGACGCGCTGAATGCCGCGCTGGACCAGGCAGAGCAGGATAAGGCCATTGTCATTCTCACTGGCCAGCCGGGAATGTTTTCCGGCGGCTATGATCTCAAGGAAATGCAGAAAGGCCCGAAAGAGGCCATGGCGCTGGTTAAGGTGGGCTCTACGTTTACCCGTCGTCTGGCTGCATTCCCGCTGCCGGTTATTGCCGCCTGCAGTGGCCACGCCATCGCCAAGGGCGCGTTCGTTCTGCTTTCAGTGGATTATCGAATCGGGGTAGAGGGTGGATTCAAGCTCGGCCTGAATGAAGTGGCCATTGGTATGACCATGCACCATGCGGGCATTGAGATTGCGCGCCATCGTATGCCGGCCCCTTACTTCTACCGCTCGGTGGTAAACGCTGAGATCTTTAACCCGGAAACGGCTATCGCGGCCGGCTTCCTGGATGAAATTGTGGCGCCGGAACAGTTGGCGGAGCGCGCCAAAGCGGTGGCAACGCAAATGAAGCAACTGAACATGCGCGCCCATAAGCAAACAAAGCTCAAAACCAAGGCCGCTTATCTGGAGAAGCTGGACTGGTGCATTGAGCAGGATGCAGCCCACTTCGACGTACTGGGCTGATCCCTGCCGGGGCCACCTGTCTGGCGGCCCCTGTCGCTTCAGTTGGTTTCCCGGTAGTTCACCAGATCGTAGCGTTTCTGGTAACTGCCGTTTTCTCCCGCGCACAGCAATCCGGCCTGGACCGGGCAGCCCTGATCGTCAAGCATCAAGGTGCCGATGTTGCGGTCACTGGTCAGGAAGAAGTCGCTGTCTTCCGGCAGCAGGTAGCTTTCCTGGTTTTTGCCCAGTAACTCTCCGATCCTGTTGATGGCCCTCAAGCCGATATTCTCACCCATGGGTACGTTGTTGCAGGCGCTGCTGCAGATCTGCCAGAGAACGGGCCCCTGGCTGGTTTGACGTCTTCGGGCAAAGGCGTAGTGTACGTCGCCAGAGAAAACCACCACATGCTCAACACCGGGTAACTGACAGCAGGATGATTTCAGAGCCTCGAGCGATGCCGTGTCCGCACTCCAAGGTTCCCGATCCAGAGTGCGTTTGAACATGGGAAAATTCAGCTGCAGGTATTCGATATGACTGAACCCGTAGGTGGGGGTCGGTGAGACCACAATCAGCGTGCGACACTGATGAAACCCGGAGAGTCGCTGGCCCAGTTGCTGGATCTGCTGATCAGACATCAGGCCAAGGGAGTGTTTGCCTCGCTTGCTGAATTCCCGGTGCGTGCGGGTATCCAGCACCGCCACCGGCGGTGTCTGTTCCAGTTCGTAGCCCCAGTACCGCTCAAGCAACCAGTCCCATTCTTTGTGGTCGGCTGGCGTATCCTGTTCGAGAAGCGTTTTGAGTTTTGCCACTTCGGACTTCACCAGAGAGGGCTGATTGCCCCAGTGCTGGCAGAGGAAGTAAGTCTGCAGAGCGTTGATCAGCACGTACCGGCCAATGGGCGTGGTGCTCAGTTGCCGGGCGTTCTGTTTCGAGATGTTCCAGTCGTCGGTGACTTCATGGTCATCAAAGATCATGTAGGTCACCGTGTTGGCGAGCAGTTGGCGGACCTCCGAGCGGGCCAGATTTGCAAAGCCAGACAGATTACGGTGGTCTTCTGCGTGTTGTCTCTCCGTGTAGACATATTGCACCGGCGGGTTCCGGCCATCCCGGGTATTGGCAGGCTGTTTGGCAAGCCGTGGCTTGAGTTCGTCATGGCCCTGGAAGTCGAGGCCGAACTGGTGTCCGGCGCCTGAGAAGGCAAACAGGTACATGCTCAGGTATTCGGCCCGGGTCAGCAGGTGGGAGCTTTTGGCGCTGGAGCTGAATCCGTAGGGGCTTCGGGTTACCCAGTGACGGTCATCCAGTTTCGACAGCCGGTGCAGGTCTTTGCCCGCCGGCAGGTTTTTCAGATCATCGGCCAGTCCAAGGTGTTTCTGCAGCTTGCCCAGATAATCCAGCAGCAAGGGTGACACATCGTCGGCGTAGATCTGGTCGCCGGTCAGAAACAGCTGGCTTGGCCGGCTCTCCTTGCGAAGATTCTCCGCCAGCAAACGGGCGCCCCGGGCGAGTTGGTCCGGCTTTTTGTCTTGTCCCGGGGAGTGAGGGCGCCGGCAGGAGGCCTGAATGAAATGCCGATGTTCCCGGGGCAGGTAAACACTGGGCAGCTTGTCCGTGCCAGGGCAAAGTGTCGCCAGCAGCTGGCTGTCTCCAAAGGGCTCGCCATCCAGTACTATTTCATAGAAGAGCTCATTGGTTTGGTGATAAGGCTCGGCGTTGTCGAGGGGAAGGTCCGTCGACAGCATGCAGATATAGCAGTTATCGCCTGCTGGTATGAACTCGGCGTCGCAGTCTCTGGTAACTGGTGATGCTCTGGCATCATCCAGATAGGTATTCAGTTGAATGCTCTCGGGACGCTGGTCTAATACCAGCCATAGGTTGAGCACGGTGCGATTGGAGTGGCGTACGATAGGGCCGCAGATGATCATGGGAAACTCCTTTCCGGTATGTGAATCCTTTCGGGGGTAATGCCCGCTTTGTTGTTGTCATTAAAACGTGCAGTATATCTGATCAAATTAACCGCAGGGATCGCAAACGCAGTGTTTATGCCGCCTGTGATCGCATGTCCTTGCCTTGCTAACAAAGTTATCCACAGAAAGTGTGGGTAAACACACAAAGGAATGACCATTTCATGACCGATAAACCTGCAAAAGCTGTTTCTGCTTCAGCTATTGAAAAGCATGTGTATAAAGTGTTCCCCAACGACATGAACTCCCACAATACGGTGTTCGGGGGCATGATCATGGCGAAGTGTGACCGCTTGGCACTGGTGGTCGCGGAGCGGCACTCGGCCCATGTCTGTGTGACGGCGGCGGTGGATTCCATTCATTTTCGCGCTCCCGCCAAAGGCAATGACACCTTGTTGTTCAATCTGTCGTTGAACCGTAGTTGGGGCTCCTCCATGGAGATCGGTGCGAAAGTGGAGGCCGAGAACAGCTATACCGGCGAGACTCGCCATATTCTGTCTGCCTTCTTTACCTTTGTGGCACTGGATGAACACGGCAAGCCGGTGGATGTGCCCCAGGTAATCCCGGAAACCGAGGACCAGAAGCGCCGTTATGCCAAGGCACAGATACGCCGTGAGGGGCGTTTGCGCACCCGGGATGAATTGTCGAAGGCGAGTGGCTGAGGGCTATCGCATATTACCGCCAGTCGTGGTATACCAGCGCCCGTGATGACTAACTATTCTGGAACCGGATGTCATGCCTAAAGCAAGTGAAATCAAAAAGAATCAGGCGGTTGAATACGAAGGCCGCGTCTATTTCGTGAAGGATATCGAGCGCTCCGTGCCCCAGGGCCGTGCCGGAGGCAGCCTTTACCGGATGCGCATGTACGATGTGGTCACCAACCAGAAACTGGATGAGACCTTCAAGGACTCGGACATGCTCAATCTGGCCGACCTGGTGCGCCGGGAAGCGACCTTCTCCTACGCTGATGGTGATGAGTATGTGTTCATGGATACCGAAGACTTTACTCAGTACATGCTCAACCGCAGTGCCATTGAGGATGAGTTGCTGTTCATTACTGAGGACACCCAAGGGGTAATGGTGATTCTGGTCAGCGAAAACCCGGTGGCCATTGACCTGCCGCCGACGGTGGAACTGACCATTGAGGAAACCGACCCGTCCATCAAGGGTGGCTCGGCAACCGCCAGAACCAAACCCGCCCGCCTGACCACAGGCCTGGTGGTACAGGTTCCTGAGCACATTTCCACGGGTGACCGAATTCGCGTGAACGTGGAAGAGCGCAAATTCCTCAGCCGCGCCTGATGATATGGCAAGAGGTCAGCCGATTGAGCTGACCTCTTGTGCGCTGAGATGGCGGTAGCTGCCAGGCTCTAGCCCATCCACAGTCAGCCCGCCCATGCTTTCCCTGTGCAATGAGGTCACCCGGTTGCCCACGGCGTGAAACATGCGTTTTACCTGATGATAGCGACCCTCGTAGATCGTCAGCCGCACTTCCCGCTCTCCTAATGGCTCCAGCGACGCGGGCGAGGTTCTGAGTTGTTCGTACTCGAACCAGATGCCTTCCCTGAACCGATCCTCTGTCTCCGGTGAGATGGCGTAAGCCGTGGTTACCCGGTATACCTTGGGGATTTTAACCGCCGGTTCGGTCAGCCGTCGGCTCCAGACCCCGTCACTGGTGAGGATCAATAGTCCGGTGCTTGCCCTGTCCAGTCGCCCTGCGATGTGCACATGCGGCCGAAGCAATGGGTCAATCAGTTCCATAACGGTGGGATGCTGGTCATCCCGGGTGGCGCTCAGATAGCCCGATGGTTTATTCAGCATCAGGTAATACGAAGGGGCCGCGCTCTGGATGATTCGCTGGTCAACGCACACTTCACGAAACCGCGGGATGTCAAGGTCCGGATCATGGCAGCGCTCGCCATCAACATGAACACGGCCGGCGGCGAGCAGGGCCTTGGCCTGTCGGCGGCTAATACCGTTCTGATTGGTGAGTATCCGTAAGAGCTTCATGTTGTGCCCGACAAAAAAGGAGCTCCGAAGAGCTCCTGGTGTGCTGTCTGATTTGCCATCAGCTATCGGCTGTGTCGCCCTCCCAGCGGGCAATCTTCTCACGGTCCTGATCTGACACCACGTCTGATTCCAGTGATGCCCGTTGCTCTGGTGCAACCAGGCCCTGGGCAGCCATATCCCCGGTTCTGCGCGCTTCCTGCTCCTGGCGGATATAGTCGAGCCGCTGTTCCCGGTCGGCCTGCTTTTCGCTCTTTATTTCGTCGTTGCGGCGACGGAACTGGTCTTCCAGGTCGCCAACCACGCTGTTGATGAATCCATCGCATGGCGACAGGGACAGCAGATACCTCGGCTGCTCCAGGTTTTGCTGGCCAGAGACCGCAAACGTTGAGCTGACCGCTTCGGTTGCCAGAGCGAAGTAAGTGGCGTCGAAACTGAAGACATCCTGTTCACTGGACGCACTGTGACGGTCGGCGCCGCGGTAATGAGTTGCCCGCATCACCGTGCCTTCACAGTGCATATCGAACAGGTTGGACTTGAAGAAGATCTCGGCCCAGAACAGATGGCAGATTCTGGACAGTGTCCGGCCGAAGCCGAGCAATAGCAAGCTGGCAAGCAGGATGGCGGCAGTGGCGCCTGCGGGGATGAACAGCAGGTTCAATGCCTGGTCGACATCGAGCCGGGTAGCGCGAAGCTGATCCAGAGCGTAAACATGGTCCATCACGCGATCGGCACCCAGCCAGAGCAGCAGGGCACCCGCCAACAGGAGTATCTGGCCAGCGATGGTTCCGCTTGCCCGGGCCCAACGCAGGGATTTTGGCTCTTCGCGGTCTTCGACAACAGGTTGTATCTCGACCAGAAGGTCGCCGTTGAATTGCTCATTCTCCCGGTTGGCATCACCGGTGTCGTTGCTGTCCAGATATACCCGGTTCGGCAGCTCTTGCTGACGTTTTTGCATCAACACCAGGTCGCGCAGCGTCGTGAAAATCTGGCGTGGGTGCAGATCGAATCGCCAGCTGTTGTTAAGTTCAGAGCTGCTGGTTGCGATGGGCACCATGCCAATGCGTGCTTTGATTAAAACCACCGCAATGGCCGCTGTCGCCAGAGCACAGACGATAGTCAGGGTCAGCAGGGACCCGGTACGGAAAACCGGTTCAAGCAGGGGCATCAGGCCTGCCAAATCCTGGCGGGCACTGACGTGCAGACTGTCCCAGAAGCCAAGCCAGCCCTGGGCAGTCAGTATGGGCACCGCGATGGCACCGATGATCACCAGCGCCAGTCCCTTGCTGGTGGTCTGGCCCAGAGTGGTCATGTTACTGCGGGACAGCGGGTTACCGAGTTTGACCCACAACAGTCCCAGGTACACCAGCAATGACGCTTGCAGGATCAGTGAGATAACCGTGCTGCCAACATCCGCGCCTTCGGTGCCCGAGAACACCATGGTGACCACCAGGCTGGCCACCAGAAAGGCGGCGATGGCCACGAAGCTCTTGGTCAGTTTCATGGCCAGATTCTGAGCGACGTTGCGAATTGGCCAGGGGGTGACAATCAGGTTGGGAAAGACCGAGTGAACCGCCCGGGCGAACCAGCCGGTGGGCTCGATAAAGGTCGGATTGCTCTTGCTCATGAGCATGTTGTGGAGCATTTTGGAGTTATACAGGGTCGGCTCGCGTTCGTTCACGGCTTCACGGGCAACGTTTTTGGCCAGTGAGGCCGGTGCGGCGCGGCCCACGAAGAAACGCATGACCTGGAACAGGCCTCCGCCCAGCGCCTTCAACCCGCCCGTTACAAACAGGCCTCCGATCAACAGGTTAACCCAGGCCCTGGGTTTGTCGGTACCAAGCAGAGGTTGAATCTGAAACAGGAGATAGACGCCAATCGCCAGCAGAATTGCACCACGAATGGACCGGACCAGCCCTTCGAACCGGAATGGATTCCGGATGTTGAGTTTTTGAGCTCCGTACTCAAATGCCATGCTTTGTTCCTTTACATGAGTAAGAGAGGGTGTAGAGAGGCGCAGAGTTTAGCCTGAAAACTGTGAACAATTACCGGCAATTACATAAAAAAATGTAAAACGGAGTAAGATTTTTCGTGGTCGGTAGAGGGCGGATTTTATAAGACCCGGATTTTTTTCATCAGCGCTGGCCATCCAACCGGCAGTTGTTCTTCCAATGCCTTGAGGACTGCGTCGGGTATCTGCCAGGGATCAAACGCCCGATTACAGCCATAGATAACCCAGTTGTTGGTTTTGCTTTTGAAGGTGAGCAGACACGGGAACTGGCGTTTCAGCTCGCGCAGCAGATTACCGTCCGGCTCCGGCATGCGGTGATAGTTAAGAACGAGCCAGCCGTCAGGTTTGAGTGCCCGGGCACAGGCCTTGATGAACCGGCGTTGGGCTTGAAGGGGCGACATCCGGTCTGCGCTGTACAGATCCGTGACAATCATGGCGGTGCTGGCCACCGGAAGCGTTTCCAGTGTGTGCCAGGCATCAGCGACGGTGACATGAAGGCGCTCATGTTGTGGGAACGAGAACCAGTCCCGTGCGGTCTCGAACACTTTTTGACGCAACTCCACCACATGAACCTGACTGTCGGGTAACAGGCGGTGTATGCCGTGGGCGACGACGCCTGCGCCCAAACCAAGCACAGTGATGTGGTCGGGCCTGGCGAAAGCAATGGGTAGCAGCATGGCCCGGCTGTATTCGTGGACGGGAACATGGGGTGCCCGACGCAGAATTTTGCTTTGCTCAAACACGGAATCAAAACTGAGAATCCGGTGTTTGCGATCATCAATCACCAGAATATTGCCGTAGCGGTCGTTGGCGACATGCACGATATCGCCCTTGATATCGGGCCGTTTGATGATGGTGCCCATCAGTTGGCGGCGTAGCGCTGGTGCAGGATACCTACACGTTCCACGTAGGCTTTGGTTTCCGCGTAAGGCGGAATGCCCCTGTAGCGGCCAACGGCGCCGGGGCCGGCGTTATAGGCGGCGGTCGCCAGGCGAGTGTCACCATTAAAGCGTTTGAGCATTTTGGCCAGATAGTCGACACCGCCGCGGATGTTTTCGCTGGCCTCCAGCGGGTCTTTTACGCCCAGTTCCTGTGCCGTCCCCGGCATCAGCTGCATCAGTCCCTGGGCACCGACGGGTGAAATGGCCTTGGGGTTGAAGGCAGACTCGGCATGGATAACGGCTCGCACCAGGGCCGGGTCAACATTGAATTCAGCTGCCGCGGTCTGGATTTCACTGCGGTAGGGGCTCAGGAACAATGGCGTTTTGTGCCAGTCGACGTTGGATTCCGGGTCACAGGCGTAGCAGTGGAAGCGGATAACATCGAAGTCGGCGTTGCCCGGGCGCTGACTGCTGTAGGCCACGACACCGTGCTCGTCGGTGTAACGATACACGGTTTCACTCTTGGTGGAGGCTCGTGGCTGGCTTTTGCTTTTCACATTGGTGAATTCCACCCGTCCGTCCGGATGCACGATGCGTTTGATGCTGTCGGCATGGGCCGTCGCTGCCGCGAGAAGGAGTCCGGTGACAAGGGCAATGGTGACTCTAGTCGTCAGGGATGTACCGCTGAAATTCATCAAGAACCCGAAGCATAGTTTCTGAATGACACACTACGTCTATTATCGCGGTAGATGGCCGTTCAAGTGTAGGAGTTTCGTGCCTTCATGATACCGATTGTTCATGGGGTCACAAACTGGCCGTTGTCTTCAGGCATCGACAGCACTCGGTCCGGCCGGCGGCGGAATTCGCTTGCCCGACCAGTTCTCCAGCAGCCGGCAGGCAACCAGGTCGCCGGTCACATTGATGGCGGTTCGGCACATATCCAGAATTCGGTCCACGCCCATGATCAAGGCAATACCTGCGGCTGGTACACCCACCGATTGCAGTACCATTGCCAGAATGACAATGCCAACCCCCGGGGTAGCCGGCGACCCTATGGAGGCACCCACTGCCATGGCGACCACCAGGGCCATACTGCCAACACTGAGGTCGATGCCGTAGACCTGGGCCAGGAAAACGGTCGCGACGGCCTGATAAAGCGCAGTGCCATTCATGTTGATGGTGGCGCCCAGGGGGACTACAAACTGGGAAACCGAGGGGCGCACTCCCAGTTTGTCCTCTGCGGTACGGATAGACAGGGGCATGACAGCGGCGGAGCTGGAGGTTGAGAATGCCAGCAGCAAGACATCACGGGTATCCCTCAGGAACTGCAGTGGCCGTACACCTGCCAGCAGTTTGAGAATGACCAGATAAAACCCCATCAGGACGGCGAGGCCGAACAGCACCGTTGCCACATAGGAGGCCATGCCAATCATGGCACGAAAACCCAGGGTAGTTGTGAGTTGCGCCATCAGGCCAAACACGGCATAGGGCGCAAGGCGCATGGCCCAGCGAACCACGGTCATGCAGATTTGCTGCAGTGAATCGAGCAGGTCCAGCATCGGTTTGGCTTTGTCGCCCGACATACTCACCAGCGCAACGCCGATGATGATGGAGAAAATCACCACCTGCAGCATCTGCCCTTCCACCATGGCGTCCAGGGGGTTACCGGGCAGAAGTCCAATCAGTGTCTGGGGGAGGGCGTCCAGGCCGGGGATGTCGGCGGCCACCGGCGCGGCATCGGCTGGCGGTGTGGTCAGCCCGGTCATCAGATCCCCCGGGTTAACCAGGCCGCCCACCCAGAGCCCGATGGTGGCCGCAATGGCGGTTGTAATGACAAAAAACAGGGTAACCCGGGTCCCCATTTTCCGGAGTTGTTCCAGGTTGTCGCTGGCGGCCAGTCCTCGCACCACCGAGGCAATCACCAGTGGTATGACGATCATCTGTATAGTGGCGAGGAAGAGTTGCCCCGGAAACGCCAGCCAGTTGCCGATCAAGGTGCCTGTTTCCGGTTCGACCAGGCCGACCGAAGGACCAAGCAGTGTGCCCACCACCAGACCAAGCCCCATGCCAATGAGCACTTTAAGCCAAAGCCTGCCTTTGACCAGTGTGGCCAGGTAGACGCTCAGATGGCGCAGCGAGCGAGGTGCATTGTCGGTGGTCTGAGCTGGTGTGTTATCCATGATCAACGTGTCCGTGTTGCCGTTTTTCTGTGTCGGTGACAGGCAGAGATCGGGCCTTTGAAGACAATAACCATAGGATAGTCAGGCAAACTATGCATCTGGATCAATTTCTTTGTGATTCCGCTTCGGTCCACGACTGTTTGGGCTAAACTGCAGAGAACGCTGACGATAAGGAGCTTTTATGCCGTTCTCTCCAAACCACCTTGCTGAGCTGAACCTGTTGCTGCAGTTTCCGTCCGCCTCTACTCAGGAGGGCATCAAGGTGCACGCTCACAGTGCGGCGCCGGAAACGCTGCGCGCGGCGGAATCCTTGTTTGCCAAGGGGCTGATAAGCCAGAAGGATGGTGGTTACCTGACGCCGCTTGGTTGCGAAGCGGTGGAGTTTACCCAGAAGCTTCAGACAATGCTCACCGCCCCATAGGGTGACTGTGGCTCTGTAATGGCAAGGCTGTACCTGTTCCCGGCCTGATTGGCCGGGTATAGTCGAGGCTCTTTTTCCAGCCTCTGCCAGGACTTATGCCACCGATCTATTACTCCTTTTTTGTGCCCGCCCTGTTTGTCTGGTTGTGGAGCACCGGGTTCATTGGCGCCAAGTATGGTCTGCCTTATGCGGAACCCTTTACCCTGCTGCTGATCCGTATGCTGCTGACGCTGGTGCCGTTGGCTATTCTCGCCGTGGCCATGAAATCCCGTTGGCCGGGCTGGCGTGGGGCCGGGCATCTGGCGATTACCGGGTTGTTGGTGCAGGGAACCTATCTGGGCGGGGTGTTCTATGCCATCGATCAGGGCATGCCCTCGGGCCTGGTCTCACTGATTGTTGGCTTGCAACCGCTGGTAACAGCGCTGGCAGCCGTTCTGATTCTGCGGGAGTCGGTTGCTGGCAGGCAGTGGCTGGGGCTGGTCATGGGGCTGGCCGGAGTGGCGTTGGTGCTGGCGGAAAAGTTGGGCAGCGGTGCCAATGGCGGTAGTTTTTCACCGGTCACCATTCTGTGGGCAGGCTTGTCGTTGATCGGCATTTCCCTGGGTACGGTCTATCAGAAGCGCTTCGGAACCGGAGTGGACCTGATATCTGGCACCATGATTCAGTACACAGCGGCTGCAGCGTTCTTCGCGATTGGTGCTTTTACGCTGGAGACCCGGCACATCGAATGGACAGTGCAATTCAGTCTGGCGCTGGGATGGCTGGTGTTCGGGCTGTCGGTAAGTGCCATTCTGATTTTGATGTGGCTTATTCGTCGTGGTGCGGCTTCGCAGGTGGCCAGTCTGTTTTATCTGGTGCCACCGGTAACGGCTCTGGAAGCCTTTATTCTGTTCAATGAGCGGTTGGGGCCGTTGGCCATTGCCGGGGGAGTGGTGGCGGTAGCCGGGGTGGCCCTCGTGGTTACTGGAGGGCCACGACCGTTAAATCGCTGATGCTATACCTTTGGCCCCTTACCGCGCAGGGCGTTAACGACCAGCGACACCACCAGAAGCACCAGAAAGACGAAAAACAGTATCTTCGCGAAGCCGGCTGCTGTGCCTGCAATACCGCCAAAACCCAGAATACCTGCGATCACTGCAATTACGAGACAAACAATAGCCCAATAGAGCATTTCGTGTCCTCCTTTCAAGGGTTGCTTTTTAACCGTGGCACAGGGCTTCCAGGTACGCAATTTTCAGCGGGTTTTGTGGAGGGATGGTAACGGCCCCGTCATTTGGCCATCGCCGCAATAGAGTTCTTTTCAGTCCGTTTTTCGGGTCGGAAACACCGACGTGGAGAGTGTTGGCTGACAGCCAACGACACCTCGTGCCTGCTCGTGGGCATGCAGGTACCAACGCTGGCCGCCTTCCGGAAACGTGGTGCTGTCCACCTGAAACTCTGCGGTGCCCACGGTTGCAGGAATCGGAGTGCCATCGGCATGGCGGTAGACACAGCTGGTACCGAGGGTTACAGGCCGGGCAACGGGCAGCTCAATAAAGCCGTCGCTGCGCACGGTCGGCGCTTCTCCATTGATGTCGGTAATCTTCAGGCAGGGGCCAAAATGAATACGATCCTGGTCGCCGACGGGTTCCTCCAGACAGTGTGTGGCCTTGAGAAAAACAACATTACGGTTGGCCCCTTCCTTTGCGTTCGGAAGGTTCTGGCATCCGGACAGTACGATGGCCGAGATCGCCAGCATTGTAAGCTTCAGTCTCATCAGAGGCTCCTTGGTGTCAGTGACGCTTTACCCTCAGAATCTGCACGCAGTGCCTGCAGCAAACGGCGGTCACGATCATACACATCGTTCCGGAACTGGAGAACGCCGGCCGGATCAATCCAGGTGGTCCAGTATTGCAGGTACACAGGCACCGGTTCCGATAGCACTACGGTTGCCGGTTCGGCGGTTGCCAGGGTCTGCTCAATTCGCTTTTTGTTCCATCCGTTGGTGTTTGCCAGCAATCGTTCGGCCAGCTCAAAGGGGCGTTCCAGACGGATGCAGCCGGAGCTCAGGGTTCGCTCCAGCCGACTGAACAACGATTGCGCCGGGGTATCGTGGAGGTAGATATCGTACTGGTTCGGGAACATGAATTTGACCTGGCCCAGCGCATTCTGGGGGCCGGGCTGCTGAATCAGCTGGTAGGGAAAGTTGTTCTTCGAGAGTTTCGTCCAGTCGATTTCTGCTGGATCGACTTCGCTCTGGTTTGCGCCCCAGCCTCTGAAAACCTTGAAGCCCAGGCGCTCCAGATACTCCGGATCTGACCGTATGATCGGTAGCTGGTCTTCGATCATCAGCTTCCGGGGTACCGTCCAGGTCGGATTGAAAACCAGGTAGCGAATGCGATCGCTGAATACTGGCGTCTGCCGGTATGGCCTGCCAACAATTACCCGTTGGCGATGGACCTGCTCGCCGCTCTCTACGAGCACCAGCTCAAAACCGGCGATGTTAACGACGACATAGGTTTCTCCCAGGGATTCCGGTAACCACCGCCACCGTTCCAGGTTGGCGTCCAGGCGGTATATCCGTTCCAGGGGCAACAGGTTCAGCGCTGTCAGAGTGTCCCGGCCGACGATTCCATCTGGTTCCAGGCCGTGTCGGGCCTGGAATAAGGGGATCGCAGTGGCCAGGGCGTCGTCGTAGTGTTGGTGATTCGAGGCTTCTGGCGAGTCGCCGGAGAGGTCGCCCAGCATTGCCAGGCGGCGACGAATGTCGGGTATGCGGTTATCGGTATCGCCTGGTCGGATACTTGGTCCCGAAACGATAGCCGGCCAGTCTGCGCTGATCAGCTCACCCAGCGCTTTACGTCGTTGTACCAGTTGATGGTAGGCCGCAGAGCGGGGTTTCAGATCCTGCAGGGTGGTGTAGACGGTGCCGCTGGCCAGGGCTTCGGCCAAGACCGACTGCATCTCCCTTTGCTGGCGGTTGGCGGTCCATTCCGCATGGATGGTTGTGGGGTTGACCTTGCCGTGGTGCAGGTGGGACGCCAGTAGCAGGAAGGCATCCGAGAGTACAAGGTCAAGGTCGGTCTGTAATTCCTCGGCACTGTCATTCAGGTCTTTCAGGGCGAGTGCTGCAAGGGTGTCGTAGTGGTAGTCGCCGGGGTTGAGGCCGTCACCGGCCACTTCCCTGATGGCTTCGAGCAATTCCCTGCGATTGCTTGGGTCCTCCCAGGCCAGCGTGTACCCTCTGGCTTCGTAGAATCGCGTCAGCGCTTCCTTGGCATATAGCCGGGATTCCAGCACCGATACCGGGTAACCAGCCTGCAGGGCTTCAATGCGGTTGATCAGTCCATCATTGCCCTGGGCCCTGGCCGGAACCGCAAACACCAGAGCCAGGAGAAGCCAGTACAGGGTGAGTGGGTAACGAGCTTCCTGCATTCTGCGCCTCTATTGCGGTGTACGATCAAAGGCTGTCCCTGCGGTGTCCGTAATGCCTGGGCAGTCTATCTGACGGCAGTATAGCCTGATCGTTCAATCCCGGTAGGGGCAAAGCGCGGTTGGCTTCTGCCGCCCGAGGCTGCGGGCGGCAATGGCTGGGGCTTAGCCAGCGCGCCCAAACATACGTTCAAGGAAACCCAGTTCCCTGACATCGGGCACGGGCAGTTCATCCACCTGTTCCATGGCCTGGCGCCAGAAAGCCTCAGGGGTGTCCAGGTGCTCCACGGTCTTACGTTCTTCCGGGCTGTAATGATTGTGTTCCCCGGTCATGCCGGCGTCGGCCAGGGACTCTGTCCACAGGTAGATCGCCGAGCGGATGGTGCGCAGCAGGCGGCAGTAAACTTCACGGCTGAGATTGATCGCCAGTTCCGCCTTGAGGTTGATTTGCTTTTGCACATGGGCCATGTCGTCTTTGTCCAGCAACGCCCGATGACCATTGCCTTTCTTGCAGTTCAGGCACACCTGCTCCAGGGACTTGATGCCCTCCGGAAGGTCCAGGTGACCGTATTCCGCGGTCTGGCGCTCATCCACCGGCGCTGGAATCCAGCCGTACTGGGGTGATTTTGCAACAATGTGACCGGGCAGGTCGCGTCGGTAGGGCGGGGCCTTGTCCTTGTCGGTGTAGCCATCAAATTCTTCCCGCAACCAGGCCGCCATTTTCCGGTGGCGTAGCATGGTGGCGAGCGTAATGGCCGAGGGTACGATGTCCGTTAGCAGGTCGCTGGCGTCCTGGGTACGTTCCTGAAGATGATCCACGGATGTTGACATGGTCTGCGCTCCATTCGGGCCGGTTTATGGGCCCTGATCTTTTTGTTGTTGTCTGGTTCTCCTGTGTCGGCATCAGGAGTAACCTGTGGTTAAAAAGTAGTCAGTCCCGGGTGTTCGCACTGTTGTAAAAAAGTTATGCCTTTGTAACGACAGGTAAGCATGAGGAGGGACACCTTATGAACAAAGACGGACAGGATCTGAGTGATATGCGACGGGCCATGGTCCGGTGCCAGCTGGTGCCTCGGGGTATTTCCGATGGACGGGTGCTGGAGGCCATGGAGCGTGTGCCCAGAGAGCAGTTTGTTCCCGAACATCTGCGCTTCGAGGCTTATGAGGACCACCCGGTACCCATTGGCCAGGGTCAGACCATTTCTCAGCCTTACATCGTTGCCCTGATGGCAGAAGCTCTGTGTCTAAAGGGCCGCGAGCGAGTGCTCGATATTGGCACTGGTTCGGGCTACGCCGCCGCCGTCCTGGCCAGTCTCGCTCTGGAAGTTTTTTCCATTGAGCGTATTCCGGAACTGGCGGCCCAGGCGCGCAAAAATCTGGACCGAACAGGCTTCACCCAGGTGCATGTGAAATGCGCAGACGGTACGTTAGGCTGGCCAGAGGCAGCACCATTTGATGGCATCTGCGTGGCTGCCGGAGCCCCTGCGGTGCCAGCGGCCCTCAAGCAACAACTGGCGGTCGGCGGGCGGCTGGTGATTCCGGTGGGCACAGAGGGCGGCCTTCAGCAACTGCTCTGCATCACCCGGCTGTCGGATTCCGAGTATGAGCAGGCGAGCTACGGCGATGTACGCTTTGTCCCGCTGCTGGGTGAGGAAGGCTGGCCTTAAGCCTTCCCTGGTTTAACTATGGGTGCTCTCGAAAATCCGATCGGCGGAGGCGGCAACAAAACCGCTATAGAGTTTGCCGTTGGCCATTGGGTAGCGCTTGGCAAATTCGTAAAAGCAGCTCGGAATGACTGCGTCCTGGTCGGTAAAGTGCGCGGTAACACGGTCGGCCATAGTGGACGACTGTTCCAGGCAGTCCTGCGGTGAGCCTTTCACTTCTCCACCACTGGCATTCACGGAAAAACCCTGTTCTTTCAGCAGCGTGTTGATGTCTGGTACCGAGTGAATCGTGTCCAGGTGGTTTATGCTCACGGTAAAGTGGTTGGCGCGATAGCCCCAGGCTGCCAGCCAGCCGGCGTATTCACTTTCCTCAAGCAACTGTCGATAGGTTGAGTAATCCAGATTCCAGTGTCGGCCTGAGTAGAGAAAGTCATCAGCCTGTACCCTTTTCGGGTCGATCTGGTCTACCAGACCCTGCACTACCGCTTGCAGCTGGTCTGAGCATTGTTCGACCAGCAGTTCGGAGATAAACACTTTTGGCACCTCCGGGTCCGGGTGCTCGTAATGCCGGGCGTAGAGCTTCTTGGCTTCAAAATGGTATTCGCCACAGGGTTGGTAACCTAAAGCCAGGAAATGCGCAGCCAGGGCGTCCAGACCCACCGGCGCCGGGTTGAAGGTTCTCAGGGCGATATGATCATTGACGATGGCGGTGTTCTCGCGCTCGGCCAGCAGGGCATGAATGCGGTCTGCCGAAGGTGTTACGGCCCGGTAGTCTTCCCAGAGCGCGCGAAACAGGGTGTCGACGTCAGAGTGCATAGTGAACCTCCGCAGAATCTGTGACATGGATTGAGGCCGCCGGAATGGCTTGCTGGCCCAGGGGCAGGGCTCGTACTGATGCGCCCACACTGAGGTCCAGCGCATCGGCTTGCTTGGTTGAAAGCTCGATCCGGCCGCTGGCCAGGGCGTGAGTGTCTGTATTCACAACCATCGCGCGAAAGCCCTCGAGCCCGGTATTAGTCACAAGCACCGGGCGGCCTGTGTCTGTAAGGTGTTGGTTTCCGGTTGTGCTGATCTCTGCCGACATCAGTGCAGCTTCCCGGACACTGCGGATGTCATCTGTCCGGCATTCAACGGTGGGGCCGGCGTCGAACAGATCCACCATTCCCCGATGGCGGAACCCCTCTGCCTTGAGCATGGCCAGCGCGGGCCTGGTGTCCGGATGCACCTGACCGATGACAGCCCGGGCCGGATTGCTCATTAAATGAGTATAGAGAGGTAATGAAGGCATCAGGTCCTCGACGAAGTCCAGTGAACCAGCACCCGCCAGTTGCGTGACATGGCTGAACTCCAGATCAATAAAGTGATCCCGCAGCCAGTCCCAGAAGGGCGACTGGCCGAGTTCATCGGCCACACCCCGCATCTGGGCAATGGCCAGGTTCGGAAAGCGGTCCAGATGTTGGGCGATAAAGGCGAAGCGGACTTTGGAGAGTAATTTGCCGGCATTGGCGCGGCGAAAAGCCGGGCGCAGATACAGTGAGCAGAACTCCGTACAGTTCCGGTAGTGCACGCAGCGGGTGAGCGCGCCCACGGAGCGCCGTAGCCCCAACTCTCTGGAGTGATGAGTGAGGGTGCTGTGGCGAAAATGGTAAAGCGGTTGCGACCGGCCGGTTCCAGAGGTAATGCCGGTTGTGCCCATGATCTGCCCGGAAGTCTCCTCTTCAAGCACAAACAGGTAGCGTTGTTCGCTGTGGTCGACGGCCTGTGAGCGGAAGCTGCGAATTGAGCCCTCAATTTTTCGGGATAGCCGGTCTTTGTCCGGCATCAGGGAAGTAAATCCCGGGCCGGACTCGCAGGCTATCTCGTACAGATCGTTCAGGTCGTCATGACGAACCGGGCGAATAATCATGGCGGCACCTCAAAATTGTTTTTTATCAGTATGAGTGCGTAAGCCGCCGGTTTGCAGTGTCAGAATGTTCGAAATGATCTATTGTTTTGTTGAAATGATAAGTTTGGGGATCAAAATGACAGAAAGTCGCGATCAGAAACTGCTTGCTCTGCTCCGGCGCAATGCCCGTACGAGTGTGACCGAACTGGCCAAAGCACTGCACGTGTCCCGATCAACGATTCAGAATCGCATTGCCAGGCTGGAGGCCAGCGGCGTCATTCGCGGCTATTCAGTGATTCTGGGAGGGGATTATCTGCAAGGGCAGGTGGAAGCCCACGTGTCTATCAAGGTCCGGCAGAAGCTGACCGCCCGAACCAACACGGAACTGGAGCGTATCAGCCAGGTGGCACAGTTATTTGCCGTGAGCGGGGAATATGACCTTATAGCGATTGTCCAGGCCCGTACTCTGGAGGAGTTAAGTAAGGTGCTGGACGACATCGGCAATCTCGAAGGCGTCGAACGAACCAATTCAGCCGTCGTGCTGGAAACCCGCTTCAAACGTTAGCGTTTGACGGTCAGGAGCCGAGCATGCCTGCCCAGGCGCTGTAGAGGAAGGCACCGGAACCGACCAGAATCAGGGCCCAGGCCGGAAAGATCAGAACAGAGCGCGTTGACGATTTCATAACGACCTCCTGAGGTGATGACAATCTTTACGCTGCAACTTTCAATCTAGACCAGACTTGACGGATGTCACGAAGTATTTTGAGTGACAGGTCTCAGATTCGAGCTAAACGGCCAATCACCGGGATTGTTATTGCTATTGAGGGAGTCGGAAAGTTGGCTAGTATGGAGAGGAAGAAAACAATAACAAGGACGCACAATGGCCGTAGACCCGAACAAGCAGACTTCACTGCATTGCCTTTATTACTGGGCAGAGCATACTCCCGACAACGTTTTTTTGACCCAGCCCTACCCAGACGGGCGTGTTGAAGATATTACCTGGCGTGAAGCCGCCGACCAGGTGTCGCGCATGGCCGCCCACCTGAACACGCTGGGGTTGCCTCAGCGAAGCAATATCGGGATTCTGGGCAAAAACAGCGCCCACTGGATTCTGTCCGATCTGGCCATCTGGGCAGCAGGGCACGTCAGCGTACCGCTCTATCCAACTCTGAATGGCGAGACCGCAGCCTATATTCTGGACCACAGTGAAACTCAGATGCTGTTTCTCGGCAAACTCGATGGCACGGCCGATGGCTGGCATGACATCAAAGGCCATATTCCCGAGCAATTACCGATTATCTCGCTGCCCCTATCGCCTCGGGACGACACGCCCAAATGGCAGGACATCATCGCCGAACAGTCCCCGGCGATACCGAAACTGCCCGATCCCGATGATCTGGCCACCATTGTTTACACCTCTGGCAGTACCGGGCGGCCGAAAGGCGTGATGCACAGCTTCCGGACCATGATCTCGGTTGCTGACGGGCTGCAGCAGCTATTCCCCGTATCGGCCAGCGAACGTATGTTGTCCTATCTGCCCCTGGCCCATGTGGCCGAACGGGCGGCGGTGGAGACCCAGTCACTGTATTACGGTTTCCATCTGTACTTTGCCAACTCGCTGGATACCTTTCAGGAGGATCTGCAGCGGGCCCGGCCAACCCTGTTTTTCTCGGTGCCTCGCCTGTGGATGAAATTCTACCTGGGGGTGAATGCGAAGTTGCCGCCCAAGAAGCAGAAATTGCTGTTCAATATCCCGATTCTGAACACGCTGGTTAAGAAGAAGGTGCTCAAACAGCTGGGGCTGGATCATTGCCGGGCGGCACTCACCGGTGCGGCTCCGCTCTCGGCAGAGATCATCGGCTGGTACCGAAACCTTGGTCTGGAGTTGCTGGAGGTCTACGGCATGTCCGAGAACTTCGGCTATTCCCATGCCAACCGTCCGGGCCAGGCCAAGGTGGGCACCGTTGGTATGGCCAACCCGGGTGTTGAGCATCGAATCGGGGAAGGAGGCGAGGTTCAGGTGAGGAGTCCGGGCCAGATGCTCGGTTATTACAAGAACGAGGAAAAAACCCGGGAAGACCTGACGGATGACGGTTTTCTCAAAACCGGTGACATGGGTGAAATTGACCGTGATGGATGCCTGCGCATTACCGGGCGGGTAAAAGACCTGTTCAAAACATCAAAGGGGAAATACGTGGTGCCGGTGCCTATCGAGAACCGGTTCAATCACCCCAAGGCGGAAGTGGTGTGTGTGGCGGGTGCCAACCAGCCCCAGCCGTGCCTGATGGTACTGCTCTCCGAGGAGGCCCGCGATGAACTGGAGCGGGGAGGCAGTCGCAGCGAGCTGGAACAAGAGCTGGCGGAGGAACTGGACTCCGTGAATGCGGAATGTGAGTCCCACGAAAAGGTGGCTTTTGTCGTCGTGGTACGTGAACCCTGGACCATGGAAAACGGTATGCTCACGCCCACCATGAAGATCAAACGCAATGTCATCGAGGATTTCTACAACCGCAAGATGGACGAGTGGTTTGAGCAGAAACGCAAAGTGATCTGGGAATTCTGACCGGGTACAAGCGAACAAAAAAAACGCCGGCATGGAAACATGCCGGCGTTTTTTATTCAGCAACCCCGAAAGGCGTGCAGTCTGTTTTAGTGGCCGCCCTGAACCTGGGGCATATCCTGCGCCACGGCTACCGCCTTGCGATTGAAAATTCGCACCTTGCGGCTGATAAACTGCATCGCCTGCCTTGCGGCAGCGCGGGTATACTGGCGCCTGACCTCAGTACTGTTGTGGAGGATACTGGACGGCAGCGGTTTAACGGTTGCGATATGGTTCTGAGTCATAGCGCCTTCCTCCTTCATCTGGTGGATTGTTAGCGATCTATCTTTAATTTACGTTCAATTCTAAGGATTCTTTTTTGCAGCTTGAATACGTTAAAATCCGTACCCTTGTTGCAAATATGCAGTGATTATGGACTGGGATTATCTTCGATATATAAGGGCCCTTGCAATAGGCGGAACGCTTGCAAAAGCCGGTGAAATTCTGGGTGTTCACCAAACGACTGTTTTACGGCGACTTGATCAGATGGAAGAGTCGCTGGGGGTGCAATTTTTTGAGCGTAACCAGAGCGGATTGCAGCTCACACCCGTGGGAGAAATGGCCTTTCGGGAGGCTGAACGGCTGGCTACCGATATGGAAAACCTTGAACGCAAACTGGTGGGGGATGATTCCGCACCGGTTGGCAAGGTTCGTGTGGCCGCCGAAGACGTGATGATGAATGAACTGCTCAGCCCGATTCTGGCCGAGATGGTGCGCACCTATCCCGAGATTGAGCTGGAGGTTCTCACTGATAACGATGTGGCCAATCTCAGCCACCGGGAAGCCGACCTTACCCTTCGGCCGGAGAACAAGCCCCAGGCAACGCTGGAAGGTGAGAGGATTGCCGCAATCGAATCCGCGGTCTATGGCGCAGCAAAATACTGCCGCCGGCACCGGAACATGGATATCGAGAATCAGCCGGAAGGCTGTACCTGGATACTGCCAGACGAATCCTTCAGCCACCTGGCAACGGGGCGTTGGTACCGCAAACAGCTGAAAAATGTCACGTCGGTGATTCGCTGCAATAGCCTGCAGTCCATGCATGCCCTTGCCCGGGCCGGGGCAGGCCTGGCAGTACTGCCCTGTTACCTGGGCGACGCCACCAGGGAATTGCGGCGGCTGTCCGATCCTCTGGAGGGCGAAAGCATCGACCTCTGGCTCCATGTAAACCAGGATACCCAGCAGATGGCCCGGGTCAGAATGGTCATGGAGTTTCTGGTAGAGCGCTTGCAGGGTCTGGAGTCGGTGATCGAGATTTCGGGAGCCCTGTAGCTCAGTCTTCAGCCGAGCAGAACGGCCAGAACTGGTACCAGCGCCAGCACTGGAACTCCGCTTCGCACTGCTGCAACTGGTTGTGGTAGCGGTAAGCCCTGGCCCGGACCCGGCTGGCCAGGGCCTGAAGCTGCGGCTTACGGTCGAAGGAGCGCCGGGCATAGCCGGTTCTGCCTTCATGGTAGGCCAGGTACAGTTCCCTCGGGGCGGTATAGGGGATACCCAGTTGCTGGTGGCTCAGGCGGTTATACCAGCCGACGAAATCCAGGGCATACTGCATATCGCTGCGCACCGTCAGCCAGTCACCATCGTTTGCTGCCAGGTATTCCTGCCAGGCTGGATCAAGGGCCTGGGCGTAACCGAAGGCTGTGGTTGGTCTTGCCCACGGAATCAGACCCCATAGCCGGGTACGCGGTGGTCTGGCATGGCTTCGAAACGATGATTCGTAATAGACAAAGGCCATCTGGGTGGCAATGGGGGTTCCCCAGCGTTGTTGTGACCCGCTGGCATAGTCGTACCAGACCGGATGCTCCCGGAAAATGTCGCAAAGATTTTCCGGTCTCGCCGGGGGATCCGGAGCCAGCAGGCTGAAGCGGAGCGTGGCCCAGATCCCGATCAGTAGGCCGGCCACCGGTGGCCCATACCATTTTGCCAAGCGAAGCCAGCGTGCTTTTTCAGCCTTATGGCGGCTCTTTTTCTTTCGGCCTGACCTGTTGCGTATTCCTACCAAACTGTCATCTCCTGAACCCCTGGATTGCTTGCTGCCAGCCTTGGGCCCATGGCATAAGAGAGTTATTGCATTAGTCAGGATGATAGGTAAATGAAGCGATTGGCCCTAGTTAAACCTGTTTTAGTCGTTGCCATGCTTGGCGTGGGCTCAGCTCAGGCGGCCCCGGATGCCGCCAGTGTGCTCGAAGCCTCCCCGATTGACGACATTGTTGAGCAATACCCGGCGATGCTAAGCCAGGGTATTCGGGAAGGGCTGAAACAACGCGGTCAGGTGCCGCCCATGGTGGCGGATACCGTTGGCTATGTCGTGAGCAGCAGTTTCAGCGCCGACAAAATTGAGCAGCAGATCATTACCGATCTGCAAGCACAGCTGACGGACGAACAGCTTCAGGCGGTAAGTGAGTGGTACCAGACACCCGTCGCCCGAAAAATTTCGAGCGCAGAGATTGCCGCCTCGGCGCCGGAAGCCTGGCCGCAGATTCAGGCCAGCGCGCCGGAATTGAATCGAAAGTACAAAGGCACTCCCAAAGCCGAGATGTTCGATCGATTCGACCGGGCCGCCCGGGCAACCGAAAGCGCGGTGGATACCACCATTGCTGTTCAGTTGGGGTTGGCCACTGCCATGTCGGCACTCAGCAGCGAATCAATGCACTATGAGCAGTTGGAGCGCCGTATCGAAAACCAGCGAGGAATGCTTCGGGGTGTGGTTGGCCAGCAGGTCTACGACAGCTATCTTTATACCTACGACAAGATCAGCGCCCAGGAGCTGGCATTGTACCTGGACTTCCTCGAAAGCCCCGCCGGTAAGCAGTTTTCTCAGGTTGTGACCAGCAGTATTCAGCAGGCGATCA
Source organism: Marinobacter sp. bablab_jr008 (assembly GCF_016464145.1). Classification (NCBI taxonomy): domain Bacteria; kingdom Pseudomonadati; phylum Pseudomonadota; class Gammaproteobacteria; order Pseudomonadales; family Marinobacteraceae; genus Marinobacter; species Marinobacter sp. bablab_jr008. Next base: position 294,284 of record NZ_JACDWW010000059.1, on the reverse strand, counting down.
TGGAGCCTGTCGAGAGCATTGGACGGCAGATATCGAGGTTTATGGCACCGCCGGCAGGATCGGAGTAGGACGCACTCCGGCCGGCGTCGGAGATATTCCGAACACCGGCCGGGCCAATCATCGGATCAGCTGCGGCTGGTGACTTCCAGCAGGTGGTAGCCAAACTGGGTCTTGATGGGGCCGATCACAGTATTGAGCTCGCTGTTGAAAACGGCTTTGTCGAACTCCGGAACCATCTGGCCCGGCCCGAAAGAACCCAGGTCGCCGCCGTTACGGCCGGAAGGGCAGGACGAGTGCTGCTTGGCGACTTCTGCGAAACCCTGGCCACCTTCGATGGCTTTCTTCAGTTCCTCACACTTGGCTTCACTGTCTACCAGAATGTGGCGTGCGGTTGCTTGTGCCATGATCAATTTCCTGTCGTTGGGTGAATGGAACACAGACCGGAATGCTGCCCGCAGCGGCGCCCTGAGGCAAGCGGTTTTTGTCCGTGTTTCTGCGGCCTCACAGTCTCTGGTGCAAACCTGTACAATGCCGGCTTTCTTTTCGCCGGCGCTCGTCGGCCTCTACTTCGACAGGTTTGTTTCTTGATCTCCACCGCCAATCTCACCATGCAGTTCGGGGCCAGGCCCCTGTTTGAAAATGTGTCGGCCAAATTCGGCAACGGCAACCGTTACGGCCTGATCGGGGCGAATGGTTGCGGTAAATCCACCCTGATGAAAATTCTGGGTGGTGATCTGGAGCCATCGGCGGGCCAGGTCATGCTGGAACCGAATACCCGGCTGGGTAAGCTCCGTCAGGATCAGTTTGCCTATGAACAGTGCTCAGTGATGGACACTGTGATTATGGGCCACGAAGAACTCTGGAATGTGAAAAAAGAGCGGGACCGCATTTATTCGCTGCCGGAGATGAGTGAGGAAGACGGTATGGCCGTGGCAGACCTGGAAGTGCAGTTTGCCGAAATGGATGGCTACACCGCGGAATCCCGAGCCGGTGAGTTGCTGCTGGGCCTGGATATTCCTCTGGAGCAGCACAACGGCCCCATGAGTGCTCTGGCGCCGGGCTGGAAACTGCGTGTGCTGCTGGCACAGGCTTTGTTTTCTGACCCCGACGTACTGTTGCTGGATGAGCCCACCAACCACCTGGACATCAACACCATCCGCTGGCTGGAAAACATTCTGGTGGCCCGCAACAGCACCATGATCATCATCTCTCACGACCGTCACTTTCTGAACAGTGTATGTACCCACATGGCGGACCTGGATTATGGTGAGCTGCGTCTGTTCCCCGGCAACTACGACGAATACATGACCGCCGCCACCCAGGCCCGAGAGCGCATGCTGGCGGACAACGCCAAGAAAAAAGCCCAGATTGCGGAATTGCAGCAGTTCGTCAGCCGCTTCTCCGCCAACGCCTCCAAGGCCAAACAGGCCACCTCTCGCGCCCGTCAGATCGACAAGATCCAGTTGGAAGAGGTGAAGCCCTCAAGCCGCGTGAGTCCCTTTATCCGCTTCGAGCAGGGCAAGAAGCTGCATCGTCAGGCCGTGACTCTGAAAGGTCTGACCAAGGGCTTCGATGAAGGCCCCTTGTTCAAAAACCTGGATCTGCAGATTGAGGCGGGAGAACGCGTGGCTGTTATTGGCCCGAACGGGATTGGTAAAACCACACTCCTGCAATGCCTGGCTGGCGCTTATGAGCCAGATTCCGGCGAGGTGAAGTGGACCGACAGTGCCGAGGTTGGATATTTCGCCCAGGACCACACCGCGGATTTTGCCCGCGACGAGACCCTCACCGACTGGATGGCGCAATGGACCACCGGCGGCGAACAATTAGTGCGCGGTACGCTGGGGCGGATGCTGTTTTCCGGTGATGATATTGGCAAGTCTGTAAAGGTAATCTCGGGGGGTGAGCAGGGCCGCATGCTGTTCGGCAAACTGATCCTGCAGAAACCGAATGTGATGCTGATGGACGAGCCCACCAACCACCTGGATATGGAGTCTATCGAGGCTTTGAACCTGGCGCTGGAGAACTATCCGGGAACGCTGATTTTCGTAAGCCATGATCGCGAGTTTGTCTCCTCGCTGGCGACGCGGATTATTGAGCTCACAGCTGATGGAGTGACTGACTTCAGTGGCTCCTATGACGATTATCTTCGGAGCCAGGGCTACCTATGAATGAACCACAGGTTGTAAGCGCCACCCGGCAATGGGTTGAAGATGTGGTGGTTGGTTACAATCTCTGCCCCTTCGCCAAGCGCGAGTTGGTCAAGAACCGCGTGCGTTTTGTCGTCAGCGAGGCGGAGAACGAGGATGAGCTGCTACAGGCGTTGCAGTCAGAGTTGCAGCGCCTGGAAGACGAGCCGGACGTCGAAACCACGTTGTTGATCCATCCTGGTGTGTTGCAGGATTTTCTCGCTTACAACGAATTTCTCGATGCCGCGGATGCCTTGCTGAGCTATCTGGAGCTGGAAGGTGTCTTTCAGGTTGCCAGTTTCCATCCGGACTATCAGTTCGCCGGCACCGATGCAGAGGCCGCGGAAAACTACACCAATCGATCACCGTACCCCATGCTGCACCTGTTGCGGGAGGCGAGTCTGGAAGCGGCTATTGATCACTATCCGGACGTAGATGGTATTCCCGACCGGAATATTGCGTTGATGAATGAGCTCGGTGTGGAGAAGATGCGTACTATTCTGAAACGGTGCACCGACGCCGAAACCTGACATTCCGAGCCTCTGAGTTGTAACGGAAATGACTGAGCATCGAACCCGCCCATTCAGTTCCAGCCAGCGCCTGCCCGAGCTGGAAACGCCGCCTGTGATGCATAACCCGAACGAAGCCGGGGCGTTGCTGGCGGAGTTTATCCAACAACATCCAAGATTGATGATTCTCACCGGAGCCGGCGTGAGCACGGATTCCGGTATTCCGGATTATCGTGATGGCGATGGTGCCTGGAAGCGTAAGCAACCGGTGCAGCATAAGGCGTTCATGGAGGACTTCCTCACCCGCCAGCGATACTGGGCGCGCAGTCTGATTGGCTGGCCGGTCATGCGTAATGCCGCGCCTAACCCGTCCCATCACTACATTTCGGATCTGGAACTGCTCAACCACAGCAGCCTGGTGGTTACCCAGAACGTGGATCGTCTTCACCAGAAGGCGGGCACCCGGGCGGTGACGGATCTACACGGGCGGGCGGACGAAGTCGTGTGTATGGGCTGCGGCTATCGTTGCCCCCGGGATGAGGTACATGACCGTTGCGCCGAGCTCAATCCCGGATTTCGGAAGTACACAGCGGAGACGGCACCGGATGGGGATGCCGATCTGGATGTGGATTTTTCCGAGTTCCGACCGGTGGACTGCCCCAGATGCGCCGGTATCCTGAAACCGGATGTAGTGTTCTTCGGGGATTATGTGCCAAAGGACAGGGTGTACTCTGCGCTTGATGTACTCAAGGCGAGCGATGGCCTGTTGGTGATCGGTTCGTCGTTGATGGTGTATTCCGGCTTCCGTTTCTGCCGCTACGCCAGCGAGTGGAAAAAGCCCATTGCCACCCTGAATCTGGGGCGGACCCGGGCTGAGGATCTGGTGGATCTGAAACTGAACGCGAGGATCGGGGAGACCCTGAAGGCCTCCCTCGATCAGTTGTGAGCGTTATTTACATCAGGTTGTAGATGAACACCACGCCCACCGCAATCGGGGTGATGAAGCGCACGGTGACAAACCACAGGTTGAACGTACCCGGTGACAGGGCCAGCTCCTTCTCCATGGCCGGTTTCGACATTACCCAGCCGGCCATCAGCGCGACCAGTAGCCCACCCAGCGGCAGCAGGATGTTGGCGGTGAAGAAGTCCAGCAGGTCGAAGATGGTTTTGCCTTCCAGCATCGGGATGAAGCCCAGTGGTGCGAAATCCGCCCACAGGTTCAGCGACAGAATAGAGGCAATACCCAGAGCCCAGCACACCACACCGGCACCCAGCGTACTGACGGTGCGGTTCATGCCTTTTTGTTCTTCCAGCCATTCAACGATCGGTTCCAGCAGGGAAATGCCAGAGGTCCAGGCGGCGAAAATCAGAAGTATAAAGAACAAGGTGCCGAACAGTGAGCCCATGGGCATCTGACCGAAGGCCAGGGGCAGGGTCTGGAAAATCAGGCCGGGGCCAGCACCGGGCTCCAGACCGTTGGCAAAGACGATCGGGAAAATGGCCAGGCCGGCCAGCAGGGCGACACCGGTATCAATCACCGAGACGGTAATGGAAGTTTTGGCAATGGATATCTTCTTGGGCAGGTAAGAACCATAGGCCATCATCACCGCCATACCCAGGCTCAGGGTAAAGAATGCGTGCCCCAGAGCCACCAGTACGCCGGACGTGGTGAGTTTCGAGAAGTCCGGCTGGAACAGGAAGGCTGCTGCCTGGCCAAAGTGGCCGGTGGTCATGGCGTAGCCCACCACAATCAGTAGCAGCACAAACAGCGCCGGCATCAGAATGCTGACGGCCCGCTCCAGGCCGGAGCGCACACCTTTCGCCACCACCAGCATCACCAGGGCCATGAATACGGTGTGCCACAGCAACAGGGTGCCGGGATTGCTCAGCAGACCCGAGAAAATAGCACCCACGGCGTCTGCGGTCTGACCGGAGAGCTGGCCGCTGGCGGTGGTGCCAACGTAGGAAATGGCCCAGCCACCAATCACCGAGTAAAACGACAGAATCAGGAAGCCTGCAAGAATGCCCACGGCGCCGACCAGTTTCCAGGCCGGGTTCAGTCCGTCCCGCTGGGCAATCGCCTTGATGCTGTTAACCGGGCTGTGGCCACCACGACGGCCGATCATCACCTCGGCCATCATGATGGGAATACCGATGATGGCGATGCACAGCAGGTACACCAACACAAAAGCGCCACCGCCGTTTTCGCCGGTTACGTAGGGGAATTTCCAGATGTTTCCGAGGCCCACAGCGGAACCGGTGGCCGCGAGGATGAACGCGAGCCGTGATGACCAGAGCCCGCGCTGGGCATTGGAGCCCTCAAGGCTGCCGGAATAGGCAGCAGAACCGGATGATGAGACAGACATGGTTTTCTCCCGAAGGTCTTGTTTTTGTTACTGGGGTTAAAAATGGAGCCGCAGAGACTGCGACTCCCAAGGGGAAGCACCGGTGTCAGGTTATCCGGTGCGAGACAGCCGCTGGGGCGCCAGCCCAGCACCCGCGGCATGCTTGGTGAACCGTTCTTCAGCCAGTTCATTGGCAATTTCACCGGTAGGGAGCCCGGTGCGGTCAGAACGGTTAAAAATTTCGGTCAGGGTGTCGCCGATGGTTTCCACATGGGCGCGCACTTTTTCCGGGGATGCGCCTGTGCGTTCGTAGAACACATCAATGATGCCGCCGGCGTTAATCGCAAAGTCTGGAGCGTACAGAATGCCCCGCTGTTTCAGTGCCGCGTCGTGTTCCGGGCGATCCAGCAGATTATTGGCCGCGCCTGCGACGATACCGGCGCGAATGGCAGGAATACTGCGGTCGTTCAGGACGGCGCCCATGGCGCAGGGTGCGATAACATCTACGGGCAGAGTCAGTATGTCTTCCGCCGAGGCGGCGTGTGCGCCGAGCTGGTCGACAGCCCGCTGCATGTTGTCGGCGTGAATATCGTTCACCCAGAGTTCAGCGCCAGCGTCTTTCAGGTGTTGGGCCAGACGGAACCCGACATTACCGATGCCCTGGATGGCTACTTTCAGGCCGGTAAGGTCGTCGCTGCCGAGCCGGTGTTTTACTGCTGCTCTGAGGCCAACAAAGGTGCCGTAAGCGGTGACAGGAGAGGGATCCCCGTTACTGGGGGTGCCGTCGAATCCGGTACGGTAGGCAACGCCGGCCACATGGCGGGTATGGCGCCCCATCACTTTCAGATCCGGCACGCTGGTGCCGGAGTCTTCGGCCGCAATGTAATGGCCTCCCAGGCTTTCCAGGTGCTTGCCCATAGCCTCCAGCAGGGCTTGTGTTTTGTGCTTGCGCGGATCGCCAATAATCACGGATTTGCCACCACCCAGGTCCAGATTGGCCAGGGCCGATTTGTAGGTCATGCCCCTGGACAGGCGAAGCACATCTCGCAGCGCTTCTTCATCACTGGCGTAAGGAAACATTCGGCAACCGCCTAAAGCGGGGCCGCGAGAGGTGTTGTGAATAGCGACGATGGCTTTGAGGCCGGTTTCGGCATCGCAGAAAAACGACAGGTGTTCGTGGTGATCGAACTCCGGATGGCTGAACAGCATATTGAAATCCTCTCCCGCACAGCCGGATCCCGGCGGCAGGTTCTGTCTTGTTTTTGTCGGTCTGGCTTGTGGCCAGGGTGTCGATTTCAGGTGTCCTCCCGAAGGATTGGTCGGGTTGCCCTTTTGGGGCTGGACGAAATTCAAGCTAATGCAAGTTTACGTGAACGTCAACCTTGGCGGCCGGCGGAATTGTGAACTTGTTTGATTTAATCATCTAACTGCCTGAGCACTGGTAAGAAAAAAACGCTTAATGGTGGTTTCTACCTATACGCGTTTTGCACTATCCGGCTTAGCTTCTTCAGATGTCTGTCGCCTCCTATCCTTATCAGTTTGATTCGCGGAAAGTCCGTTCCGAGTTCTTCCGCCTGCTCCCCATCTCATTCTTTGTGGTGGCGTTTGGTGCTGCCTTTGGTCTGGCCGCCATTCAGGAAGGGTTGACGCCGCTGCAGTCTATCCTGATGAGCACGACCGTGTTTGCCGGCGCTTCGCAGTTTGCGGCGGTGGATATCTGGGGGGCCGATGTTTCGGTTCTGCCTTTGATCGCCGTGGTTTTTGCCATCAATTCCAGGCACTTGCTGATGGGCGCCTCGCTTTACCCGATGCTGAGAGAAGTCTCGCCCGGACACCGCTACGCGCTTTTGTTGTTGCTCACAGATGCCAACTGGGCGGTCTCGGCCCAGGATTATCAGAATGGCAGGCGCAACCTCGAAGTGATTATCGGGGGTGGTCTGGTGCTGTGGCTGGCCTGGATTGTTGGTACAGCCCTGGGTGTCTACTTCGGCGGTTTGTTACAGAACCCCAAAGCCTTCGGGCTGGATATGGTGCTGGGTTGCTTCCTGCTGGCCATGGCACTGGGTGGCAATAAATCCCCGCGGGTGCTGGTCGCCTGGTGCGTTTCCGGCGCAGCCTCCCTTGCCGCCTGGAAATGGCTACCGCCCAATATGCACGTGGTGGTTGGCGCGATCGCTGGTGGTCTGGTCGGTTTGTTCTGGCTGGAACACAAAACCGAGGTGGCGGATAGCCAGCGGGAGGTGTCTGGTGACCATTGAAACTACCACCCTCGGTGTGCTGGCGCTGATCACTATCATGACAGTGGTGACACTGATTACCCGTTTTGGCGGCGTGTTCGTGATGTCGTTTGTGCGCATCAATCCGAGGGTAGAGAGTTTTATCAATACCATGGCCAGCTCGGTGCTGATCGCCATCATTGTACCCATGGCGGTGGGTGGCGATCTGGGTGCGCTGGCAGCACTGGTAGCCACGACGGTTTCCATGCTTGTGCTCCACAAGCCGCTTCCCGCTATCGCTATTGGCTTGCTGGCCGCTGCGACGGTTCGTTATTTGCTCTGATGTCGTCGGTGGGTGTGGTTGAAATCTGCTCAAGTTTTCGGTGATGGTGCCGTTAAGTGACCAAGTGTCACTGAGGTACCACTCCATGATTGCATCCAGCCAGATTTCGCTGTTTCAGGACAGCAGCCGCCAGGTCTCGGCGTTTGACAGTTCCCAACTGAGAATCCGCCAGTCTGCCGCCCCGGAGCCGCAGGGGCAGACCAATCGGGGCACCGAAGTGTCGCTGATCCGACAGGCGGCGTATCGCTACAGCAGCCAGGAGCAGATGGCCTTTTCCAGCACCAGTGAGGTGACCGGGGCCAACCGAGCGGCCACCTTCACCAGTTCAGAACTGGTCGAAAAGTCTTCAGAGCTGTTCCTGATGGGGCAGCAGGCGCTGATGGTCAGCCGAGCCGCCCTGGGGGGTGAAGCAGCCGCGGAATCGCCGAAGAGTCTGTCGGTTTCTGCCGGTCGCTATATGTTCTACTCCGAAAGCGAAACCCGCAGCTTCGCGTCGACTGGCAGTATTACCCTCGACAATGGTGAAACCATCGACTTTACCCTGTCGCTCAGGCAGTCCCAGTCGCGTAGCTATGAATATTCCGAGCTGATCCAGATTCAGGAGCGTCCCCTGACTGATCCGCTGGTGATCAACTTTGGTGCTTCTACCGCAAGACTGACCGACACCCTGTTTGAATTCGACATGACGGGCAACGGCGAGACTGCGCAGTTCGCCTCTCTGGGCGCGGGCAGCGGATATCTGGTTTTTGACCGCAATGGTAACGGTAAAGTGGACGATGGCAGCGAATTGTTCGGCCCGGAAAGTGGATCTGGCTTCAGCGAGCTGGCTGCGTTTGATGACGATGGTAATCGCTGGATAGATGCTAACGATGAGATTTTTCAGTCCCTGTCGGTGTGGGTACAGACGGCTGATGGCGGCCAGGATCTGCGCTCGCTGGCGGAGGTTGGTGTCCAGGCACTGTATGTCGACAGCGTGGACGACCGCTTCACTCTGACCAATCCTCAGGGCGTGCCCCTGGGGCAGATCAAGGCCTCTGGTATTTACCTGACCACTGACGGTGAAGTTCGGACTCTGGAAGAGCTGGACCTGGCGGAACAGAACACCGAGTCGGCCCCGGCGGTGGAAACCGTTCTTGGGGTTCGTAACGCTGAACCCGAGATGAGCGGCGCAGCTTCTGCACGAGAGGAAGCGATCCGCAATGCCATAGAAAAACTGAACGAAATTCGTGAGAAGCAGCAGGTGTTTATTGAGGCTTCAAAAGAGCAGGGCGAAGAAAAGTCCCCGCTGGATGGTTATCTGAAGATCATTGATAAATTGCGGCTGGAGTTGCTGAACAGCCAGGATGAGAAGAAGCAGGCAGCCAGTCGGTATCTGGAATTCGCCAAGCTTTGAACTTGATGCCGAAGCTGAGCCAGCTCTGGGTTGGGGGTGGCCTCCCAAAAACCGCTACAAGCACCCGCAATCGGGTCCAGCCAGCAATCACAGATTGCTGTCGTTCGGCTGCGTATGAAGCTTCGATTCATAAACACTTGCCTTACCCATGTGCGCTTCTCTCCGGCCATCCATGGCCTCCCACATTTTTGGGAGGCCACCCCCAACCCAGAGCCCCTAGCGCGCGGTTTCTTCGGGCATCGGGTTGGTGTCAAGCAAGGCCAGCTCGCCGAGTCCCGGTAATTTGATACCCAGCGCCATGGGATTGATACCCAGCGACAACCCCAGAATATTCACTTCCAGACCCTCTCGAACCCCGGCCAAGACACCGAAATATCCACCCAGGGATAGCTGATAGCCCGCGCCACCCGGGCTTGGGGCGATCAGCCGGTCACCCAGGTAGTCCTTGCCAATGGCGTGGCTGGGCAGGGCTACGTCGAAATCCGGCGTTTCCCGTATCACCCACGCTACGAAGGTGTTGCTGTTTGGCCCCGGCCAGGCTTCGTATTGGGTGGGGTAGGGATAATTTTCCACTGCCTGGTAGATCTGCGGAATCAAGGCCGCGGCTTTCTCTCCCCGAATATCTGCATACAGTTCCGGCCTGGCGCCGTACCAGTGTCTGTCCGGGTCGCCGGGGCGGGAATTGACCACGTAGGTGCGCCAGCCGGTGACCTCGTGCACCTGATAATAATCAGCGCCCTGTTCTTTGGTCGCAATCCAGGTATGTACCGCAAAGTAGCCTCGCCAGCTCCAGGCGCGTGCGCCATAGACCTGAATAATGGCTTCCTCCACCTGTTCGGGTCGAGGCGCTATACCGGCGCTTTCCCGGCTGGCGGTACGCCAGCTCTCCGCAACCTCAAGGCTGCTGCTGGCGGCCAACAGAAGGGGGCCGCCCAGAAGCAACAGCAGGGCGCCGAGCAGGCCCGCGGCGTATTTGAGAAGTCGTTTCATTTACAGGTCCGGTTCGAGTACTTCCAGCATGCTACAGGCGAGATGATACGCCTTTTAACGGTCAATGGATGAAGCAGGTTAAAGAATGGTAGTTTGCCCAAGCTCACGCTGGCTTCTAGGCTCAAGGTGTAAATATTCTTGAGTCAGGAGGCTGTCATGTCTGATCACCATGTCTACAAAAAAGTGGAAATCGTAGGCTCATCAAAGACGAGCATTGAAGATGCCATTCAGAACGCGCTGGATGAGTGCGGGAAAAGTATTCGCAATATGGAGTGGTTCGAGGTAACGGAAACCCGTGGCCACATTGTCGACGGAAAGGTCGGTCATTATCAGGTGGGCCTGAAAATCGGTTTCCGGATTGCCGATAGCTAAGCAAACTTAGCCGCTTCTTATGGCGCGGTGCCGGATGGTGGTCACCAGGTGATTCAAAAGCTCCCGAGCCTCGCCCTCATGCAGGCTGTGAAACTTGTCGTGCAGGACTCTCCGGTCGTGATCGGAAGCGCCGTGCCGGACTTCCTTCACCAGGTCCAGGTACTGGCAGGCGGCGAGGTGGGCCTTGATTTCCACGTCAATGAGCCGGGTGAGCAGTTCATCCACCGTTTCGTGACAGAAGGGGCGGTGCTGGTTCAGGTGATTTCTGGCCTCCAGCGCAGCGTTTCTGGCCTCCAGACGTAAGTCGTTGGCGGATTCACCGGTTTCGACAGTTCGCAGAAACTGCCCCAGGCGTTCGTGCAGAAGCCAGATGGCCGGCCAGGTCTTCTGGTAGGCTTCCATTTCCGTTTGGTAACGGGCTTGGTCCTGTGAGGAATGGCTGGTCGACGGGCTATGATCTGAGCGGTTGAACTGGCTGACCCGGATGTCATCCATTTCACGCCAGAGGGTGTCCGACCTTTCCCTCAATGCGCTGAGCTGGCTCTGGTTTTTGTTCCGTAACCGGGATGCCAGTATCAGGCTGAGAAGTGCCAGCACAAAGGCACCCAATGCCACCATCAGGGGTGGATCAAATGAGGTGAGTATGCTTCCTGGCAGACCGGTATCCATTGCCGTTCACCTGATTGAAGTCCGTCCTGGTCAATCAGTATACAGACTATTGCGGTGTTTGTTGTTTAAACGGCAGTAAGGTTTCCGCCTCGGCAAAATACCCTTGTACCTGCTCTGCTTCTTCCCGGGTGAAGTCGGCAATGGCGTCCCGGAAGCCGGGGTGCTGTATACCGTGCCAGGAATGGGTGATCACCGGTTCAAACCCCCGAACCAGTTTATGTTCGCCTTGGGCGCCGGCATCAAAATGTGTCAGCCCAAGCGCCAGCGCCAGCTCGATGCCCTGATAGTAACAGGTCTCGAAATGCAGGTGATTGTATTCGTCCAGACAGCCCCAGTACCGGCCGTAAAGCGTGTTTTGCCCCGACAGAAACAGGGCCCCGGCGATCATTTCGCCCTGTTTGATCGCCATGATCACGTGCATATGCTCGGGTAGCTGCTCTCTCAGTAACTCGAAAAACTGTTTGTTCAGGTATGGTCTCTGGCCCCGCTTCAGATAGGTGGCCTGGTAGAACACATAGAAGGCGGCAAGAACCTGGTCTGGAATATCCTTGCCATGGAAGCAGGCAAAAGTGATGCCCTGTTCCGCCACTTGCCGGCGTTCCTTGCGAATGGATTTACGCTTGCGGGAATTCAACGCTGCCAGATAATCGTCGAAGCTGTGGTAGTTGTGGTTGTGCCAGTGGAATTGGCAGCCGATGCGATGCAGTTCATCGTCATGCGTCAGCAGTTTCTGGTCCTCGGCGTTGGGAAACAGCAGGTGCCAGGAGTGTGCCCCAAGGTGGTGTGTCAGGGTATCCAGCAAGTCGTGCAGGCGTTCGGGTGTCAGCTGTCGCCGCACCTCAGCGTCCAGCAGCAGCCGGGGTCCGGCAGACGGTGTGAACGGAATGGCGAGCAACAGCTTTGGATAATAGGGCAGGCCGTATCGCTGGTAGGCCTCGGCCCAGGACCAGTCGAACACATATTCACCCATGGAGTGGGTTTTCAGGTAGGCGGGTGCCAGGCCCACAATCCGGCCTTCGTGTTTGAATACCAGGTGGCTGGGGGTCCAGCCCGTTTCGGTGCGGGTGCAGCCGCTCTCTTCCAGTGCCTGAAAGAATTCGTATCGAAGAAACGGGTTGGAGACCCCCGCCAGTCGTTGCCAGTCCGATTTCGGGATGTCGGCAATACTGGCTCGGGTCTCCAGAGTGAGCTCGCGTGGCGCGTTTTCTGACATGGTTGGTTTCAGGTCGTTGACGAATACCTTCTACCATACGCCAGAACCCGCCATTTGATCACTCCTTGTCTTGCTTCCCACTGTTGCTACAGCGTTGCTGCATTTTTTCCTGCCACTGATTCATGCGTTTTTCCTGTTTGATCTGTCTTTCCTGGTGGATCTCCGCCCAGATCTGGCGCTGCTCCTCATTCAGTTTCAGGCGATCGGCCATTTCTGCCCGGTACGTTTCCCTCTCGGCCTGGCGCTCTTCACGGTTAAAGGGGCCTTTGCCTTCACGGAAGTTCTCGCACAGTTCCTGTTTGTCCCACTTGCCGTTCTGGTGGTGTTTGCCGTGCCGTTCCGCGAGAACAGCCGTGCTGGCGGCCATCAGACTTGCCATCAGTACACCGGCGGTTAACAGGGTGGTTTTTGCTTTCATGGGTCTTTCCTCGTCGTTGTTCACAATGGATGATGACCATGCTACGTCGGTGCAACGTCAGATGGTGTCAGGGCTACGTAAAGGTTCGGTAAAGGCCGGGAGCCCGCCCGCAGCGGTACAGAAGGGCCATGCTAGACTGTGGCCGTCACATCCCAGAGAGAAGACTATGCAGAACCGGGTACTGTTGATTGAAGATGACGACGAGTTACGGGAGCTGCTGGCCCGTTACCTTGCCAGCCAGGGCTTCAGTGTGCGTGAGGCCGCCAATGGTCGTGATGGACTGGCTCTCGCTCTGGGCCAGGATTGTGACATTGTGGTGCTCGATATCATGCTGCCCGATATCAATGGTCTGGATGTTCTGAGGCAACTTCGGGGCAAGACGCACCTACCCGTGATCCTGTTGACGGCCCGTGGCGATGAAACCGACCGAGTCGTCGGCTTTGAAGTGGGCGCCGATGATTACATTCCCAAGCCCTGCAATCCCAGAGAGCTGGTGGCGCGGCTTCAGGCCCTGCTTCGTCGTATCGCCTGGGATCAGAAAACCGAGGTAGACGCCAGCCGGACTTATGGCGACTTGCGGGTGGAGCCCGGCCAGCGCCGCATCTACCAGAATGACGCGCCCGTGGAACTGACGGGCACCGAGTATGAAGTGCTTCAGGTGTTGCTGGCCCATGCCGGCAGTGTGGTCCGCAAGACCGATCTCATGCAGTGGGCGCTGGGGCGCCGCCTTGAGGCCTACGACCGCACTCTGGATATGCACATCAGCAATCTTCGCAAGAAACTGGGCAATGATGACCCACCCCGCATCGAGACGGTGCGAGGACTGGGATACAGCTACCGGATACCCACATGATGAAGCGTTTCATGTTTCCTCTGTTCTGGCGGATTTTTCTATCCATCTGGCTGGCCATGGCGGTAACCGTGGTGGCCAGCCACCTTGCCTCGCGTTATCTGTTGGACCGGGAACGGCAGGCGATTGAACGCCAGGTGGGTTTACAGGAACTGGCTCGCGAAGCTCTAGTCATTCGTGAACAGCGGGGTCGGGGGGATGCCTGGCGCTTTTTGCGTTCGGAAGGTGAACGCCTGGATTTGCACCTGATGCTGATCGAAAAGGAGCAGGGCCAGCATCGACTGCCCCGGGCGATTCGGGAACGTATACAGTCCGGTTGGTACCCCCACAAACCAGCCGTTCTGGATCTGCAGGAGGGCTATCAGCTAGTTGCCTGGCCCCGGATGGGCGGCGATGGTTGGCTGGACCCGAGAATGTTCCGGTTTGTGGAGATGGGGCTGGCGTTCCTGTTGATCTCCCTGGCCTGTTGGTGGATTGCGCGAATGGTCTCGCGGCCGTTGAGACACATGGAGGGAACCGCCCGGGCGATTGCCGGGGGGGATACTGGTCTGCGGGTTGCTGGTCGCATTGCCCGGCGCCGTGATGAAGTGGGCCAGTTGGCGACGGCATTCAACGGTATGACAGACCGGCTGTGCCAGCTGCTGGACCGTCAGAACCAGCTGTTGCGGGATATCTCCCATGATCTTCGTACCCCGCTGGCACGCCAGCGGGTGGCGATTGAACTGGCTTCGGACAGCGGCGCCGATGAGGCATTGATGACCAGTATTCTGCGCCAGAACGAGCGGCTGGAAACCATGACCGGCCAGATTCTGACCCTGTACCGGGTGTCCGAGAACGGCGATGATATGGCGCGTGAGCCGGTCAAGCCGATGGTCCTGGTCAATCACGTGCTTCAGGATGCCGCCGATTATGCTGAGCACCAGCGCGTGGACTGCAAACTGGTGGCCTCGGAGGAGAGCAAAGCGGTGTCTGTGCTTGGCGACGGTGGTTTATTGCAGCGTGCGTTTGATAACGTGCTGCAAAACGCCCTGGATCACACGCCGCCGGGCAAATCGGTGAAGCTCTCTCTGTCCACGGGCAATGAGAGAATCCGTTTGATCGTCGCTGATGAGGGACCGGGTGCTCCTGAAGACCTGCTACAACACTTGTTTGAGCCTTTTTTCCGGGCTGACAAATCCCGTGGTGGCAAAGGTTGGGGGCTGGGGCTCGCTATTGCCCGTGATATCATTCAGGCCCACGACGGGCACATCAGTGCCCGCAACCGGGACGAGGGTGGCCTGGAAGTGATCCTTGAGCTACCGGTCTTTGTCGGAGGCTGAGGAATCGGCGTTCGGGCTTTGATCCGGTGCGTTGTCACTGCCCGGTTTCAGCTTGCTGGCGGCAGAAAAATCAATGCCTTCCTGCAGCTCGTCCTCATCAAACCGGATGCCGCAGGCGGCCTTACGTATCCGCGCAGGGGCCGCGGTCCCGGGTTGGGTCTGTTCGTTGTCTTCGGTCGTCATAGGATCGCCCATGAGTAAGGATTACCCGATTCCTGCAGGATACCTTGAGCGGGAAACGGAAGTGAAGAAAAGCCGTTTTATTGCCCGAGTGTATCCCGTCAGTGACCGGGACGACGTACGAACATACGTTGACCAGGCCCACCGTGACTACCCCGATGCCCGTCATGTCTGCTGGGGGTATCAGATCGGCCGGCCCGGCTCTGCGGCCGAGGCTGCCATGAATGATGATGGTGAGCCTTCCGGAACCGCCGGCAAACCCATTCTGGGCGTGATCCAGCACAAGGATATGGGAGACGTGCTGGTGATCGTTATCCGCTATTTTGGTGGTATCAAGCTTGGAGCCGGTGGCCTGGTTCGGGCCTATGCCGGCGCCGCTGAAAGTGTCTTGTCCGCCGTTGACCGCGTGGTGCAGCAGGCACGTGTGCAGGCAACGGTGCAGTTCGGGTTTGCCGATGAGCAACCGCTGCGGCACTGGTGCGACGGGCATGAAGGGCGCATCGACGCGATTTCCTATACTACGCGGGTGACAGCCAGCGTTTCCTTGCCTGTGGCTCAGCAACAGGACTTCAGCGCGTTTTGCGAGTCCCAGAAGATGGATTACCGTTTTGAAACCTGACTCACTGAGGCAGGCCGGTAGCCCTGGGCACGCGTATACTGGAGACATATGAGAGCAACGGAGTTAAGCCTATGCGTATTATCATGATCGCTGCTTTGGCGTTGGCCATCACCGGCTGTGCCAGCAATGTGGTGACCGACTACAATCCAGCCACCGTTTTTGGCAATTACAGCAGCTGGGCCTTTGCCAGCAACGCCCAGGACTCTGGTTTCACCTCGCTGGATGACGCCCGGGTTCGGGACGCGGTAGAGCGCGAGCTGAACCGGAAGGCCATGAAAAAAGTGACGGAAACTGAAGCTGATCTTCTGATCAGCTGGCAGATTGTGGCCGAGGAACGGCTTGAGCAGGTAGGCGTTGGCCTGGGGTTCGGGTTCGGCCATGGCAACTTCGGCTGGGGCCTCTCATCGCCGCCACCGGTGCGAGAGGTAACCGAGGGCAAACTGGTGGTGAGAATGGTTGATCGGACCACCGAGGAAGTGGTCTGGCAAGCCGCGAGCCGGCGCTATCTCAATGAAAACCAGTCGCCGGAAACCCGTCGGAAACTGATTGACGAGGTTGTCTCGGAAATGTTTTCCAAATACCCTCCGGGCCTGAACTGATTGCAGATAAAGGCGTAACCATGGGTATGAACAAGCGCAAAGGCGGCCTTGTGTTCTCCACGGACCAGGGGCGGATGTGCCCGGAGTGCCGTAACCCGGTGGATGACTGCACCTGCCGGGGAGCGCAGAGGCCGGCCGGAGACGGTATTGTGCGCGTCAGCCGGGAGACAAAGGGGCGCAAAGGCAAGGGCGTGACCCTGGTGACCGGTATTCCGCTCGACGACAAAGAACTGAAAGCCTACGCCAAACAGCTAAAGGCCAAATGCGGTACAGGTGGTACAGTAAAAGACGGAGTGGTGGAGATACAGGGCGACCAGCGAGATATTCTGGTGCCGTTACTGGAGCAGAAAGGCTGGACCGTCAAGCGCGCGGGCGGCTAACGTTCTGAAGCTACCACAGTTGATCAATCAGGGGAGGCAGGCATGCACATAGCGGTACTTGGGGCAGGCGTCGTTGGTATCACCACCGCGTGGTACCTGCAGAAACAGGGGCACCAGGTAACCGTGGTCGACCGACAGAACCAGTCAGGACTGGAAACCAGCTACGCCAATGGCGGGCAGGTATCGGTGTCCCATGCCGAGCCGTGGGCCAATCCTTCGGCGCCCCTGAAAGTCGCAAAATGGCTTTTCCAGCCGGATGCCCCACTGTTGTTCCGGCCCCGGCTGGATCTTTACCAGTGGCGCTGGGCGCTGTCGTTCCTGGCTCAGTGTACCTCTGCCAAAGCCGCCCATAATATCCGCCAGATGGTCAATCTCGGTACTTACAGCCGTTCATGCCTGCAGTCACTGCGAGACGAACTGAAGCTCGATTATGACCAGTTAGCCAAGGGCATTCTGCATTTCTACACCAACCCTGCCGAATTCGATGCGGCCCTGGAACCTTCCCGCATCATGCGTGATCTGGGCTGTGACCGTCAGGTTATCGATGCTGGTCGTGCGGTTGAGCTGGAGCCGGCCCTTGAACCGATCCGTCATCGTATTGCCGGCGCGACTTACACCGCTGATGACGAAAGCGGCGATGCCCGAAAATTTACCCAGGCTCTGGCTGAGAAATGTAAAGAAGCCGGGGTGGCTTTTGAATATGGCACCGAAGTGCTGGGTTTTGATCGGGCGGGTGACCGGATCCTGGGAGTGCTGGCGCTCAAGGACGGCAAACACCACACGCTTCGGGCGGACAGCTATGTGTTGAGCCTGGGCAGTTTCAGTGCGGTACTTGCCCGCCAGCTCGGGATGTTCCTGAATATCTATCCGGCCAAGGGTTACTCTATTACCGTGCCGGTGAAAAACGAAGAAGCAGCTTTTAACGTCAGCCTGACCGACGATGAATACAAGCTCGTGTACTCGCGTCTGGGTGACCGAATGCGTGTCGCTGGCACGGCAGAACTGAACGGTTACCGTCGCGACCTGAACTTTACCCGTTGTCGGGCGATTGTCCGTCGGGCTGCGGAAGTCATGCCCGAGGCTGGCTATTGGGATCAGGCCGAATTCTGGACCGGTTTGCGGCCCGCAACGCCATCCAATGTGCCCTACATCGGTAAAAGCCACTTCAGCAATCTGTACCTCAATACCGGGCACGGTACCCTGGGCTGGACCCACTCCTGTGGCTCGGCGGCCGCTCTGGCGGATATTGTGGCTGGCAAGAGTCCCGAGGTGGACTTCACCTTCTCCGGTCTCTGAGCAGCCGACGATTCCGGCAGTGCACAAATAAAAACGCCGGCGTCTGTTGCCAGGACGCCGGCGTTTTTGCTTCCCCGGAAGATTAGTCTTTCAACTGATCTCGAATCAATTTCTTGTTGATCTTGCCGACGCTGGTCTTGGGAATGTCTTCCACAAAACGCATCTGCTCGGGAATCGCCCATTTATTAATGTCGCCACTGTCGACAAACTGTTGCAGGTGCTGCTTGATATCCTGCTCAGAGATGGATTCTCCGGGCTTCAGGGTGATCAGGGCGTAGGGACGTTCCCCCCATTTCTCATCGGGCACACCTACCACCGCAGCCCCGGCAACGGCAGGGTGCTGGCTGATCATGTTCTCCAGGTCGAGCGACGACAGCCATTCGCCTCCGGTCTTGATCACATCCTTGATGCGGTCTTTGATGGTCAGCGTGTTGTCCGGCTCCATGGAGGCGACATCACCGGTGTGCAACCAGCCTCCTTCCCACAGCTCCTCGCCTTTGTCCGGCTGTTTGAAGTAGCTCTGGGTCAGCCAGGGGGCCCGGGCGACCACTTCACCCTTGGCTTCGCCATCATGGGGTACCGGTTTGCCATCAGGATCGACAATTTCCAGTTCCACCATGGGCACGGCTTTACCGGTCTTCACCCGGATTGCGGTTTGCTGCTCCAGAGGCAGTTCAAAATCCGCCGGGGTGAGGTGCGTGGTGCTCAGCAGCGGGCAGGTTTCGGACATGCCGTAGCCGGTGAATATCTTGATGCCGAGTTTTGCCCCCGCATCGCACAGGCCCTTGGTCAATGCGCTGCCACCGATGAGCACATGCCAGTTGCTCAGGTCGGCGGTCTTGATGGACTCGGTGGCCATCATCATCTGCATGATGGTGGGCACGCAGTGGGAGAAACTGACTTTGTGCTCCTTGAGCAGATCCACCAGCAACTCGGGTTCATAGCGACCGGGATAGACCTGCTTTATTCCCATCATGGTGGCCGCGTAAGGCACGCCCCAGGCGTGAACGTGGAACATGGGCGTGACCGGCATATACACCGACGATGAACGCAACAGCGGCATTTCGTCGAAATGGGAGATGCTGCCGGCCATGGAAAGCGTATGCAGTACCAGCTGGCGGTGGCTGAAATACACGCCTTTCGGGTTACCGGTGGTGCCGGTGGTGTAGAAAGTGGTGGCGACGCTGTTCTCGTCGAAATCCGGGAAGTCGAAGTGGTCGCTGGCCCCCGCGAGCAGGGCTTCGTACTCGCCGTGGGTGTCGAAAGAGGCGTTGCCCGGCTTGTCGCTGTCGGTTACCTGAATCCAGGTTTTGACGGTTTTGATCTCGTCTTTCACGCCCTCGATGATGGGCAGGAAGTCATCGTGCACCAGTACCGCGTCGTCTTCGGCGTGGTTCATGGTGTAAACGATCTGCTCCGGCGACAGGCGCACGTTGACCGTGTGCAGTATGGCGCCAATCATCGGAATCGCAAAGAAACACTCCAGGTACCGTGGGGTATCCCA
Source organism: Marinobacter sp. bablab_jr008 (assembly GCF_016464145.1). Classification (NCBI taxonomy): domain Bacteria; kingdom Pseudomonadati; phylum Pseudomonadota; class Gammaproteobacteria; order Pseudomonadales; family Marinobacteraceae; genus Marinobacter; species Marinobacter sp. bablab_jr008. The sequence continues at coordinate 274,880 of NZ_JACDWW010000059.1, read as the reverse complement.
ATCCATCACAGCCACGGTATCGCCGGGTTTTATACCGGCATCTGTCAGGGCATTGGCAAGTCGATGGATGCGTTCGACAAGGTCCTTGTAGGTGTACTTGCTGCGATCGGCGTAAACGATTTCCTGGTCCGGGTTGTAGCGGGGGCCGGACATCAGTAACCGCTTGATCAGGAGCTGGTACTGGTGGGCATTGTCAGCCGGTTTGAGAATTCGGGGTTGAGCCATGTTGTTGTCCTCTTTCTCTGCTTATGTTTGTTGTCACGGTAAGAAAGACGGGCTGAGTGGGGCTTATCCGTAGGTACAGAGATAAGCAGTATCGGCATCCGTTTTTGCTTTGAAGCTTGCTTGCCCCGCTACCTCAAAGCTCTCGCCGGCGCCGAAAGTTTGCCAGTCTTGCTGGCCTGGCAGCAGCACGGTCAGTTCACCGCTGACGACCGTCATGGTTTCTTTTTCTGAGGTGCCGAATTCGTATTCTCCGGCACTGATAACACCGATTGTGGCAGGCAGTGTGCTGGACTGGAAAGCCACTGATTTTACCTTGCCATCGAAGTATTCATTGACTGTCAGCATGTCTGGTATTCCTTGAAATGGTTTGCAGCCTACTATACTGGAAATTCCTGTGCTGCCAATCACAAACTATTGGTTTGAGGTACCTTTTCCAGTTCGGGTTGGCTGCCCGTGCTTTAGCTCCTCGAGCCCGCTATTGAGTTTGTGGGTAACCGGGTCATATCGTTCCTGCAGCTCATCCTTGATGGTGCCGGCCCAGAGTTTGGTGCCGGTGAAATAACCGGCCCGGCCTATGACATGAGCGGCGATCGGAGCTGTCAGAAAAATGAAGATAACAATGGCAACCGCCCGCGCGGCCACGGTACTGTCCCCGAAATAGAACGCCACGCCACCCATGGTCATCATGGCGCCCAGGGCACCGGCTTTGGTGGTGGCGTGCATGCGGGTGGGGAGGTCGGGCAACCTCAGAACGCCGATGGCGGCCAGTACCATGAAAGCAGCGCCCACCAGGAGCAGGACCGATACCAGTATTTCAATCATTCTTTACGCCTCCCCGCTCGACGAATCTGGCGAAGCCGATGGCAGCAAGAAAGGCTGTCAGGGCGATAACGATGGCAACATCCAGGAAACTGGCCACGCCGGTATCGATCGCGTGCACACCCACGTAGCCAACTACGATGGATGCGATCAGCTCCAGCGCGACCACCCGGTCAGGCAGCGATGGACCACGGGTGAGGCGGATGAAGGCAAAGAGTAGCGCCAGAGACAGCATCAGATAGACAATATTGATCACCACATTCAGCATGACTGGCCTCCTAGCGCGTCACCTTCAGGATTCGGCGTTCGAGTTCTCTCAGGTCGTTTCTGAGCTGCTCTTCGTCGTGAAGAAACATGGCGTGGATAAACAGCACCTTCCGATCGTCAGAGACATCCAGGCTCAGTGTCCCGGGTGTGAGAGAAATGACACTGCTGACAAACAGAATTTCCATGTCGGTCTCAGCCCGGAGCGGAAACGCGATCACCCCCGGCTTCATATGCCAGACGGGCGTTGCGATGTCATAGGCGACCCGCAGATTCGACTTCACCAGTTCTTTCAGAAAATACAGCAGGAAAGCGGCAAGGCGTGGTATCCGGCGGGAATACCCTTTCAAAACCGGGACCTGTTTTTGCAGCACCATGAGGGCGACATAGCCAAAGATAAAACCAGCGAGCAGGTTCATGGCTGTGATACTGCCCGTGAGGGTTACCCACGCGAGCGCCAGCAACAGGTTCCAGAACAGACCGATCATTCAGGCTGCCCTCCCAGAACGGCTGCGATGTAAAGCTGCGGGTTCATCAGCTGTTCGGCGGCGGATTCCGCAAGCATGTATATGGGCTGACCATAGAGGCCGATAATCAGAGTGCACACCGCAAGCGCCACCACCGGGGTGTAGTAGGCCCAACTGCGTTTTTCCCTGATCTCACCATTGAGCCGGCGCACATCAGTAACGTGCTCCGGGGCTTTCTTCCAGAACACTTCCGCCCAGATTTTGATCATGGAGTAGAGCGTCAGCAAGCCCACCAGCAGGGCCACCGCTGCGACAAGGTATTCGCTGGATTCCAGTGTGGCACGGACAATAACGAACTTGGCGAAAAAACCGGATAAAGGCGGAATACCGGCCAGCGACAAGGCCGGGATCAGGAACAACAGCGCCAGATAAGGCCGTTGCCGATACACGCCGCCCAGGTCTTTCAGGTCATAACTGCCCAGCAGGCGATAGGTGATGCCGCTCACCAGGAACAGATTCGTTTTAACGATGATGTGGTGCATGATGTAAAACACGCCGCCAATCAGTGCCAGGGGTGTAAACAGCGCCAGCCCCAGCAGCATATAGCCGATCTGGCTGACGATGTGGAAGGATAGAATCCTCCGGAACTCGAACTGCGCGGCAGCGCCGAGCACACCGGTCAGCATGGTCAGAGCGGCCGCCCAGAGCAGGATGGTGTGGGTGTACTCCACATCCTGGGTGAAAATCAGGGTGAATACCCGATAGAGCGCATACACCCCGACTTTGGTCAGCAATCCCGCGAACAGAGCTGAGACCGCGACCTGAGGAGTGTGGTACGAGGCCGGGAGCCAGAAAAACAATGGGAATGCCGCCGCCTTGATACCGAACGACACCATGAACATGAGCGACACCACCGTGATCATGCCTGGATCATCAACCCGGCTTACCTTCTGGGCGATATCCGCCATGTTGAGGGTGCCCACCATGCCGTACAGCAGGCCAACGGCCGACAGGAAGAGGGCCGATGAAAACAGGTTCAGGGTAACGTACTTGATAGCGCCCTCCATCTGGGCTCGCTCGCCGCCAAGGGTGAGCAGGGCGAATGAGGCCAGTAGCATGACCTCAAACCAGACGAAGAGGTTGAAAATATCGCCGGTCAGAAAGGCGCCAGCGACTCCGGCAAGCAACAGGTGCATCAGCGGGTAGTAGCCGAATCTTTCATGCCCCGGAGGCGTTGAAGCCAGAGAATAGACGGCGATGGCGAGCCCGATCATGCCAGTCAGCACAATCATGATGGCGCTGAGGATGTCCGCTACCAGCACAATACTGAACGGTGCCGGCCAGCTGCCCATTTCCACCACCAGGAAACCTTTGTCGATGGTTGAACGCAGCAGCCAGATGCTGGCAACAAGCAAAAGAGCGGTGGCCACCACGGCAACCAGGCGTTGCAGCTGAACCGAGCGCCACAGCGCCAGGGACAGGGCACCGGCGGTCAGGGGGATCAGGATCGGGAGAACAACTTCCAGGCTCAAGTGTCGGTATCCTTCATCTTGTCCAGATCATCGGTGCCTACTACCTCGTAGGCCCGGCGGATCAGAACCACGGCAAAAGCCAGAACACTGAATGCGATCACAATGGCCGTAAGGATGAGCGCCTGGGGTAACGGATCTGCCACCGTTCCAGCCACCTGTTTCGCGCCGTCGGCTATGAGAGGCGGTGCGCCCCGGGTAAGCCCCGACACTACAAAAATCAGCAGGTTTGCCGCGTTACTCAGAATGATCAGGCCAATTACGATTTTCACGATCGAGCGCCTGAGCATCATGTAGATGCTGGCCGCGAAAAGGGTGCCAACCACCAGTGCCATCAGGCTCCCCATTGCAAGGCTCCCCGTTCCAAAAAGTGTGTTCGACTCATCCCTCAACCTCCATCAGACCGATCACGAATGTCATCAGTGTGCCAAGGACCGCCAGATACACGCCAATGTCGAAGACGAGTACGGTCGATAGCTTCAGGTAGCTGTCACCGGGCAGCGGAAGCTCCCACCAGTGGGCAGTCAGCATGGCCTGGCCGGAAAGCAGGGCCGGAATGGTTGAGGCCAGTCCGAACAGCAGGCCGGCTGCCAGGAGATCTTTGGGGTGCACCCTGAGGAGTTTCCGGGTAGCTTGCGCGCCGAAGGAGAAGGCATAGAGGACAAACGCGCTTGCGGCGACCAGGCCGCCGATGAAGCCGCCGCCAGGTTCATCGTGCCCGCGCAACAGCAGGAAAACCGAGAACATCAGTTGCAGCGGCATGATCGCCAGTGCCGCGGTGTGAAGGATCAGGGTATTGGGTTTCATGACTTGTACTGATCCTCCGCCCTGAGCTTGATCATGGAGTAGACGCCAATTGCTGAAAGGCCCAGTACAAAGATTTCTCCGAGGGTGTCCAGTTGCCGGAAGTCCACCAGAATGACATTGACGATATTCTTGCCAAACGCCAGGGTGTAGCTGTTTTCAACGTAGTAACTGGAAATACTGTCAAAGTACTGAATATCCAGTACCGCCATCATAATGAGTGTCATCACCACGCCTGCAAACACTGCGACAGACAGGTCCCGGTAACGTTCCCAGGAAGAGGAGAGCTTGGCGAACGGTGGCAACCGAAACAGTACCAGCACCAGCAGGATGACGGTGAGCGTTTCCACCAGCAGTTGGGTGATACCCAGATCCGGGGCACTGAAGTGAATGAAGGTCAGGGCCACACCAAACCCTGCAACCCCCAGCGACGCCACAGAACTAAGGCGGGATCGGGTGACACAGGCAAAAACCGTCGCCGCGACAATCAGCAGCGCGATGCCCCATTCGTAGAAAAAACTGTCGCTGAAGTCGAAATCCAGCTGCAGACCGTGCCGCGTCAGCAGCGTGAAGCCCGTCAGAGAAAACGTGACAAGAACCAGAACCAGTAAATAGGTGCCGAGCACGCCGTTCTGCAGGATTCGTGTCTGCCAGCCAGCAACCTGACTGATCCCTTCCATTAAGCGGAAATAACCGGCTTCCGGGCCGAATCGGCTGGCTGCGGTATTCATCGCATACAGGGTTGGCTGAAGTCTGTGCCAGGCCGCCACGAGGAACGAACCTGCCAGGAGACTGAGACCGGAAAGCATCAATGGAATGTTAATGCCATGCCAGAGGGCGAGGGCAGTTTCCACCGGGTAGCCGGAAATGGCCGAAATAGCCGCATCCAGAACCAGACTGGCGGGTAAAGATGGCATGACGCCGAAGATCAGGGCCAGCAGTGTCAGCACACCGGGGCCGACGAGCATCGCAAACGGAGCCTCGTGGGGCAGTTTGGGTGTTTTGACAACCGGGCCGAAAAAAGGCTTGATAATCACCAGGCCGGCGACGGCTACCACAAGAATGGCCGAGAGAACGGCTGCCACCAGCAGCCCGGTTTGCCATACCGGCGCATTCAACAACGACTCCAGCAACAGCTCCTTCGCCACGAAACCGAACAACGGCGGCAGGCCCGCCAGCGATAAGGCCGTGAGGCCGGTGATCACGGCTGTTTTGGGCATGCGATGCCTGAGGCCGCCCATCCTGGTAATGTCTTTGGTGCCGGTTTCGTGGTCCAGTGCGCCGGCGAGCATAAACAAGGCGCCCTTATACAGCGAGTGGGCCACCAGGAAACAGATGAAAGCTGTGATGGCCAGTTCCGTCCCCACGCCCACCAGCATGGTCAGGGTGCCCAGCGCCATCACCGTGGAATAGGCCAGAACCTTTTTGATGCCGGTGCTGCTGTAGGCAAGATAGGCGCCGGTGAGCATAGTGACGGCACCAAACACCAACAGCGAGCCGCTCCACAGCATGTCTCCGTTCATTGACGGGTTCAGGCGGGCCAGCAGATACACACCTGCCTTCACCATGGTGGCGGAATGCAGGTAGGCCGAAACCGGGGTGGGGGCAGCCATGGCGTTCGGTAACCAGAAGTGGAAAGGCACCTGCGCGGATTTGGTAAAGGCGCCAATCAGTATGCAGACTGCTGCCGCGGTGTAATACGGGTGCTCATGAATGGACAGTTCTGTCGCCAGAAGGCCCGAGAAGGAGGAATCCCCGGTGATAAAAATCAGCAGGATCAGGCCCGCCATCAACACGAGCCCGCCACCGGCGGTTACGAACAGGCCCTGGAGCGCACACTTTCGTGCCTCGGCATCTTCATGGTTGAAGCCGATCAGCATGTAGGAAGTGATGCTGGTCAGTTCCCAGAACACAAAAAAGGTAATGAGATTGTCCGAAAGCACCAGTCCAAGCATGGATGCCATGAAAGACAGCATGATGACATAGAACCGGGCGAGGTCTTTGTGGCCTTTCAGGTAAGAACCGGCGTAGATCAGAATGAAGGTGCCGATGCCGCTGATCAAAAGGGCAAACACCAGGGACAGGCCATCGACCATGAAGTCCAGGGTTATCCCGAGCCCCGGCATCCAGGGCGTTTCAATCAGGAGCCTTTCACCACCACGGATCGTGGGAATCAGGCTGGCGAAGTAAGCTGTGAGGGAAGCGGGGAGCAGAGCCAATACCCAGCCAATGTAACTGCCTGCCAAACGATAAAGCGCCGGTACCGCGACCGCCAGCAAAAAACCGGATAGCACAGCCAGTAACATCATGGGAGATGGCTCCTTTAAGGCCTGACTTTAAGTGTTTTTACAGATTCTGGTTGCCGGTAGCCCTTTGATAAATACGATCCTTTTTTACAAAAGGCTCACCGAGCCCATGGTTGCAGGGGACTCACTGATCCCAGCTTTGACCGCGAGTGTTCTCAGAGGTTCTGACTTCCAGGTGCATCGCGGCTTTTGCCAGGAAGTTGGCGCTGATGGGCGCCGTCATGAACAGGAACGCCGTGATCAGGATTTCCTCTATCCCGATGCCTCGTCCAAGCGTGCTGAAGTAAATCACGGAGCTGATCACGATGGCGCCAACGCCAACCGTGGTGGCTTTGGTTGGGCCGTGTAGTCGGGTGTAGAAATCCGGCAGTCGAGCCAGACCAATGGCACCGATCAGGGTAAAAACGCCACCGATAATCAGCATGGCGGAAATGGCGTATTCTGCGAAGGTGCTCATAGGGTGTCCTCCGGGTTATTCAATGACGCTGCCGCGCTTGAGGTATTTGGCCATGGCGACGGTTCCAACAAATCCCATAACCGCAATCAGCAGCGCAGACTCAAGGTACATGCGTGTTTTCAGCGTGATGCCCAACAGAATGATCAATGCGATGGCGTTAATGTAGAGGGTGTCCAGCGCCAGTATCCGGTCCGGCGCATCCGGGCCCTTGATCAGGCGGTACACGTTCAGCAAGGCGGCCAGCGTGACCATGGCAATGGTGATGTAGAGCGCGGTTAGCATCATTGGAACATCTCCAGCAAAGGCTTTTCGTACCGGTTCCGGATAGTGTCGATGACTTCCTGCTCGTCCTCGGCGTCCAGGGCATGAATCAGCAGCAGTGTGTTGTCATCGCTCACATCCGCGCTAACGGTGCCCGGCGTCAGGGAAATGGTGCTGGCTAGAATACTGATAGCCAGCGGATCCTTGAGTTCCAGGGTGTAGCAGATGAACATCGGGCGTGGTTCGCGAGGGCTCAGTATCAGCCTTGCCACATCAACGCTGGCGACCACAATGTCCCACAGAACCCGCAACAGGTAGGCGGGTGTCTTCCAGGCCTTGAGCAAGGTGGGTGGATCTGGCCAGAAACCCTGGGTCATCAGGGGGATTATCCAGGCCAGGATCAGCCCAAGAACAATACTACCGCCACTGATGCCGTCACTCAGAAACTGCCACATGACGAACAGGGTCAGGCTCAGCCAGGGGTGGGGAAACCTCAGTCGATCAAGCATCAGTCATCCTCCCCGACCATAGGCATCTGCAGGATTTCGATATAGGCATTGTTATTGTGTAGCTGTTCGGCCGTTGCATCGGTATAGCGTGTTATTGGACCGGCAAACACGACCAGGACGATCGCCAGTGCGGTGAGTGCGCCTGCTGCTACAGAAATCCGACCATTCAATGGGTCCGGCTTTTCCAGGTGACCGTCGACGGTTCGCCAGAAAACAATACTGCCGGCCCGACTGTAGGCAATGATTGTGAGGAAGCTGCCAACCAGCAGCACTGACCAGAGCCAGGCCATTTCGAAACCGGGCTCAACGGACTGTAGAATCAGCAGCTTGCCAATGAAGCCGCTGAGCGGAGGCAACCCGGCGGCGGCAACGGCACCGATCAGAAACAGCACGCTCAGGAAGGTGCGGTTATGCATCCTGGGCGCGGTGATGATGCGATCGTTCGCGCTGCCGCGCTGGTTGGCTATCAGTTCCGATACAAGGAACAGGCCGCCGACGGTCCAGGTCGTGCTGAGCATATAGAATAAGGCGGCAGACAGGCCGGCTTCGGAGCCCAGAGAGATGGGAGCCAGCAGGGTGCCCACGGATATGATCACCTGCCAGGCCACAAGCGTCTTCAGGCTACCAGAGCCCAGAGCGCCTATGACGCCCATGGCCAGGGTGGCCAGAGCGATCGGGAACAGCCAATCCATGCCGAGATTGGCAAGCTCACCGGCTTCGTCGCCAAACACCAGCGGGTATACCCGCAGGATGGCGTAGATGCCCACCTTGGTCATGACCGCAAACAGAGCCGCAACGGGCGCCGTGGCTTTGGAGTAGGCACGGGGCAGCCAGAAACACAGCGGCAGAATGGCGGCCTTCAGGCCAAAGACTACCAGCAGCATCATGCCGCCGGCCTTGACGATATTCAGGCTTTCACCGGTTACCTGGGGAACCTTGACCGCAAGGTCTGCCATATTCAGGGTGCCGGTGACGCTGTAGATCATGCCTACACTGATCAGGAAGATCGCCGAGCCGATCAGGTTGAGAACCACGTAGTGGAGGCCAGGCACAGTCCTTATGGTGCCTCCACCATGCATCAGCAGGCCGTAGGATGCGATCAGCAGCACCTCGAAGGCAACGAAAAGGTTGAACAGGTCACCGGTCAGGAAGGCGATGTTGAGGCCCATCAACTGGAACAGGAACAGGGCGTGGAACTGTCGGTTACCCTCGTCGGCGCCGCCGATGGCATACAGGTGGCAGAACAGGGCCAGAACGGAGGTCATGATCAGCATCAGCGCGGCCAGCCGGTCCAGAACCAGGACAATCCCGAACGGTGGCTGCCAGTTGCCAAAAGCATAAATGCGGTAACTGCCGTCGTTTGCCAGCACCAGAAGGACTATGGCCGAGACCAGGATCAGCACGGTGGTTGCCAGTGCCAGAGTCCGGCGCAGCGTGATGGGGGCATAGCCCATCAGTGCCTGCAGAATGCCGCCAAGCAGAGGAATCAGAATCGGAGCGGTAAGCCAATGGTTCATTTACCGGTTACCTCCTCGTCTTCCTGCTCCGGTGCTGGCGATTTATAGGGTTGTTTGCCATCAACATGGTCATCTTCGTTATCCGCAAGGTTTCGTAGCGACATCACCACCACAAAGGCCGTCATGGCGAAGCCAATCACGATGGCCGTTAAAACCAGCGCTTGCGGCAGCGGGTCGGCATAGCTTTCCGCTGTGCCGATAATCGGTTGCTTGCCGGTAGCCAGGCGTCCGGTGGAGAACAGGAAAAGGTTTACCCCATAAGACAGCAGTGTCAGGCCAACCACCACGGGGAACGTGCGCGCCCGCAGCAGAAGATAAACGCCGGAAGCAGTCAGTGCACCAATCACCAATGCATAGACAAGTTCCATTACGCGCCCTCCCTCTTGCTCTTGATGGCCGAATGCGGCGATATGCGGCCAATGGTCACCAGCGCCAACAGGGTGGCCCCGATTACCGTGAGATAAACACCCAGGTCGAACACCAGTGCTGAGGCTACCTCGAACTTGCCGACTACCGGCCAGGTGATATAGCCGAATGTTGAGGTCAGGAACGGATAGCCGAAGGCCAGGCTGGCTGCGCCGGCAATGGTTGCGAACAACAGGCCGAGGCCAATGACGTTGTGATATTTGAACGGAATCCGGTCCTGGGTCCAGTTCATGCCACTGGCAATGTACTGGAGGATCAGGGCTATCGAGGTGATCAGACCCGCGATAAATCCGCCGCCGGGCAGGTTGTGGCCACGCAGGAAGATGAATGCCGACACCATCAGGGACAGCGGCAACAGTGGCCGGGCGATCAAACGCAGCATTATCGGGTAGGCATCCCGGGACCAGGCATGGCCTTCGCCATCACTGGGTGGTGGCGTCAGTGGCGTATTTTTCAGCAGCGCGTAAATGCCCAGGGCAGCAATCGCCAGAACGGTGATTTCGCCCAGGGTATCAAAGCCCCGGAAGTCCACCAGAATGACGTTGACCACGTTGGTGCCGCCACCGCCCGGTTTGCTGTTCTCAAGGAAGAAATCGGAAATCGAACTGAACGGTTGCGTCAGCATGGCCAGGGTAACCAGAGTCATACCAATACCGGCAATACCCGCGATGGCGATATCCCGGAAGCGACGTTTCAGCGGGGTTTCCACGGGTGTCCAGCCAGGCATGTAGTAGAGTGCCAGCATGAGCAGAACAATGGTCACCACTTCCACCGACAACTGGGTCATGGCCAGGTCGGGCGCCGAGAAGCGGGCAAAAGCCAATGCCACGATCAGTCCCACCACGCTCAGTACAACCAGCGCGTAAAATCGCTGCCGGTGCACGGCTGCCGTCAACAGGGCGCAAATGATCAGCACGCCTGCGGCAATGGCCGTGGGCCAGTCCACAGGGCTCAGCCCGGTCTCGCCAACGAAGATGCCCAGATCCAGCAGCGGCATGGCAGCAACCGCCAGCACGCTGACCACAAGCAGCATGGCGTATCTTTGCAGAGAGCCGTTCTCGATTCTTGCCGTAAAGCCGTTCGCCAGGTCGACAATCCGCAGTACGATCGCTTCGAATACGGCCTTCTCGTCGATTTCCTTGAAGCGTGCGTGGAAATCAAAGAACTTCTGGCGCTGGCTATACATGATCAAACCGCCAAAGAAAGCCGCAAAACTCATGATCAGTGGCAGGTTAAAGCCATGGATAACCGCCAGTTGATAATCCGGCACCTCGCCGCCAAGGGTGGCGTGGGCGGCAGCGTATAGCAGAGGCCCGACCGATACCGCCGGAAACATGCCTACCATGATGCAGGCGAAGACCAGGATCTCCACCGGGATTTTCATGTACCGGGGCGGTTCGTGGGGCGGGTAGATGGGCAGATTGACGGGCTTGCCGTTAAAGAACACGTCGTGAATAAAACGTGCGGAATAGGCGACCGCAAAAATACCGGCCAGCGTGGCGACGATCGGCGGCAGCCAGGCCCAGATGCCGGGCAGATTCAGTTGCAGGGACTCGGCAAAGAACATTTCCTTGCTCAGGAAGCCGTTCAGCAGCGGAACCCCCGCCATGGATGACGCGGCCACCATGGCCAGAGTGGCCGTATGGGGCATGTATCGCCACAGGCCGTTAATCCGGCGCATGTCCCGGGTACCGGTTTCGTGGTCGATAATACCGGCGGCCATGAACAGTGAGGCCTTGAAGGTGGCATGGTTGATGACGTGGAATACCGCTGCCACCGCTGCCAGTTCGGTACCCATACCGAACAGCAGCGTGATCAGGCCCAGGTGGCTGACGGTGGAATGCGCCAGAAGCCCTTTCAGGTCGTGCTTGAACATGGCCACGTAGGCGCCAATCAGCAAAGTTGCCATGCCGGTAAAACTGACCATGTAGAACCATTGTTCCGTACCAGCCAATGCCGGGTACAAACGCGCCATCAGGAAAATGCCGGCCTTGACCATGGTGGCAGAGTGCAGGTAGGCCGAAACCGGCGTGGGCGCCTGCATGGCATGGGGCAGCCAGAAATGGAACGGGAACTGTGCAGACTTTGTAAACGCGCCCAGCAGTACCAGCGTCAGGGCGACGGGGTACATGGCGTGGGCTTTGATAACATCGCCGGCGGCCAGCACATCGTCCAGTTCAAAACTGCCGACAATGTTGCCGATGATCAGAATGCCCGCGAGCAACGCCAGCCCACCGCCACCGGTCACCGCCAGCGCCATGCGGGCGCCACGACGGGCGTCCTGTTTGTGGTTCCAGAAACTGATGAGCAGGAACGAGGTGAGACTGGTCAGTTCCCAGAAAATCATCATCAGCAAGAGATTGCTGGAGAGTACGATGCCCAGCATGGAGCCTTTGAAACAGAGCAGCAGCGCGTAAAACTTCCCGATATTCTCGGCCGGCTTCAGGTAATAGCGGGCATAGAGAATGATCAACACGCCAATAATCAGAATCAGCAGTGCGAACAGCAGAGACAGTCCATCGAGGCGGAAGCTGAAGGAAATGCCGATCGCCGGTAACCACTCCCAGGATTGCAGGACGGTGCCACCGTTGGCCAGTGTTTCCCAGTGCGGAAACAGGGCAGCCAGGGCAATAAGCGCCGGAACAGAAGAGGCAATCGCAATTGCTGTTCGCCCTCCAAGGGCAAACAGCGGGGCAGCTATAGCCCCCAGAAATGGCAGAAATACAACCAGCGGTAGCGACATCGCAACCTCGTTATCGGTGTTCTTTTACATGAGTACCAAAGGCGTGTTTGCCTGAGTCTAGTCTCCTACCAGCCACCGTGCACGATGAGCATCGGGATCGGGTCGGCATGGATCGGGTGGATTCAGCAGGAAACAGGCGGGTCCGGGAAATACGGAAGGCGTCCCCGATGCCGCGCGATGTCAGCGGTAACGGGTGGGCGGGTGATTCTAATGCAGCCGAAGGACCTTGCGGTCATGGTTGCTCCGTCAGTCAAACTTGAAATGCGATGATACGTGGCCCGTCGGTCAGGTCAAGTCAACTTGCCATTGATCAAGTGTATACTCCCGATAAATATTCGATGAGAGTGCGCCATGACCAACGCCTATCCCAACCTGCTGAAACCGCTTGAACTGGGGTTCACTGAGCTCAAGAATCGGGTGCTGATGGGGTCGATGCATACCGGCCTCGAAGACCGTTTCTGGAATATCCACAAGTTCGCCCGGTATTTTGCCGAACGGGCGGAAGGTGGCGTCGGACTCATGGTAACCGGTGGCTTTTCCCCCAACCTGGTGGGGCAGCTGGCGCCGCTCGCGTCTACGATGAATAACCGTGCGACTGCTTTGCTGCATCGCCATGTGACCGGTGCCGTGCATGAAGCGGGCGGAAAAATCTGCCTGCAATTGCTGCACGCCGGTCGTTATGGTTATCAGCCGCTGATTGTGTCGGCCTCGGCCACCAAGGCACCGATCAGTCCGTTCAAGGCCAGAGCCCTCTCGACAAAAGGTGTGGAACGGCAGATCAATGACTTCGTGAATGCCGCCAAGCTGGCTAAATTCGCCGGCTACGACGGCGTTGAGGTGATGGGCTCCGAGGGTTATTTTATCAACCAGTTTCTGTGTGAGCGCACCAACAAACGAACCGACAAGTGGGGTGGGCCCTACGAAAACCGAATGCGCTTGCCGGTGGAGATCGTTCGCCGCATGCGTGAGGCGGTCGGGCCGGAATTCATCATTATTTACCGCCTGTCCATGCTGGATCTGGTGGAAGGCGGCCAGACCTGGGAGCAGATCGTCACTCTGGGCAAGGCTATCGAGAAAGCCGGTGCGACCATTATCAACACGGGTATTGGCTGGCATGAGGCCCGCGTCCCAACCATCGTGACCTCGGTACCCCGCGGCGGCTTTGCGGATGTGACAGCCAAGTTCTATGGCGAGGTGGACATCCCGGTATGTACCACCAACCGTATCAATACGCCTGAAAAAGGCGAGGAAATCCTTGCTGCCGGTAAGGCTGACATGGTGTCCATGGCTCGTCCGCTGCTGGCCGACAGCGAGTTTGTCCGCAAGGCGGAACAGGGGCGCGGCGACGAGATCAATACCTGTATCGCCTGCAACCAGGCGTGTCTGGACCATGTGTTCCAGGCCAAGCGCGCCTCCTGTCTGGTAAACCCCCGGGCCTGCCACGAGACCGAACTGGTGCTCATGGTAGCGCCTGTGGTTCGACGCGTAGCGGTGGTCGGCGCCGGTCCCGCTGGCCTGGCAGCAGCCACCACGGCGGCAAAACGGGGGCACAAGGTGACCCTGTTTGAAGCTGACGACAAAATTGGCGGCCAGTTCAATTACGCCAAACGTATTCCGGGCAAGGAAGAGTTCTACGAAACCCTGCGCTATTTTCAGCGTCAGATTGATCTGCTGGAAATCGACTTGCGGCTCGGAACCCGTGTGGGGGCCGACGAGCTGATCAAACAGGGCTTCGACGACGTGATTATCGCCACCGGCGTCAAACCACGAACACCGAAGATTGAAGGCATCGACCACCCGAAAGTGCTTGGGTACCTGGATGTACTACGCCACAACAAACCGGTGGGCAAGTCGGTGGCTGTGATCGGGGCGGGTGGTATCGGTTTTGATGTCAGTGAATTCCTGACTCACGACTTTGGCAAGCACCCGGAAGGCGAACAGGTGAGTGTGGCTGAATGGCAGGCGGAATGGGGGGTGAATCCCACGTTTGAGGGCCCCGGCGGCCTGGCTGAACGGGCGCAGACCCCATCGCCCCGCAAGATCTATCTGATGCAGCGTAAAACCGGCAAAGTCGGCGGCGGCCTGGGCAAAACCTCAGGCTGGGTGCACCGAAGCAGCCTCAAGCATCGGGACGTCGAAATGCTCCGGGGTTGCCGTTACGATCGAATCGACGATCAAGGCCTGCATATTACCCTGACCGACAAGGACGGAAAGACCGGCGAGACCAGAGTTCTGGCCGTGGACAACGTGATCATCTGCGCGGGACAGGAAAGCTATCGGGAACTGTTCGACCAGCTTGCGGATAAAGGCGTGAAAGCGCACCTCATTGGCGGTGCTGATGTGGCGGAAGAGCTGGATGCCAAAAGGGCCATCCGTCAGGGAACCGAAATCGCGGCAGCCATTTAAAAAGTGACCTGCTACGTCATCAGTTGACCGGAAGTGGCGTTCGATAGCTGTTGTCTGGATAAATGGCTATCGAACGGTTTTCAGGGCATTGGATATCGCCTCTGCTTCGGCTTCCAATACCTGGCAACGCAGGCTGTTACCCTGCTGACTGGCCTGCGCGAGCTGCTTGCGCTTCATATCGTATAGCCGGTTAAGTACATCGGCCCGGCTCTGCTTCAACGGTGCGTTCATGGAAACGACCTCCCCCGAAGGGTTAATACTGTCAAGATTATTTACGTACAGCGGCAAAAAATCGCCTACAAGACAGTTTGATGCATAACCCGCGCCACAGAAACGCTACCAAAGACTGAATTGTGACCTGTAACACCATACTATCGGCCGAATTTTGCCCGATAGGCGCCCGGTGAAAGCTTCGTATGCCGACGAAACAGCCGGCTGAACGAGCTCACATCCTCGTATCCGACCGCCCGGGTGACCGACTCAAGCCCTTCCGTTGTGGATTCGAGTAGCCGGCGAGCTTCCTCCACCCGAAGCAGCTGCAGATAGGTGGACGGTGAATCCCCCGTCGCCTGCCGGAACCGACGTAACAGCGACCTTTCGGACAACCCGGCGAAGCTGGAAAGCTCTGGCAATGAAACCGGCTCTCTGAAATGCGCCTCCAGCCAATCCTGAACCTGGTGAATCACCTTGTCTGAATGGTATCGCTTGGCCTGCAGCACGCTATATGGCGCCTGGCTCGTGCGCCCGGCGTCAATCACAAACGCCTTCGCCAACTCACGGGCCACTTGCGCACCTGCCAGCCGCTCAACCAGATACACCCCCAGATCCCACCAGGCCATACCACCCCCGGCGCAGGCCACAGGGCCATCAACCGTGACCAGCTTGTCGGCATGGAGATTTACAGCCGGAAACTGCCGTCTGAACTGTTCACCAAACCCCCAGTGTGTGGTGGCCTCCCGACCGTCCAGTAACCCCGCCGCCGCCAATAAAAACGCGCCGGTACAGTTACTGGCCACCCGAACATCGCCGGGCGTCGCAGTCTGAAACTTTGAAAGCCACTGAATCAGGAGGGGGTTGGTTTGCAGAACTTCATCAATGGGTGCACCAATGGTCGGAATAATCAGCAAGTCATCGGCACCCAGTTCGTCAATATCCTGCCAGGAACCATCCGCCAACAGGGTCACGCCATTGATGCATCGGCAGGGCTCGCCATCCTCGGTCAGCAGCCGGGTTCTGAACCATGCCGTCGGCTGCTCGCCATGAATTCGGGCCCAGGTCACTCCGGCCAGGCGAAACAGGTCAATCATACCGGTGATGGCGCTGGCCAGAGCTCCGTTAAAGCCGATGATGGTGACGGTTTTCACTGGGAAAATTCCTGTTTTCTGGCTTGTGGCGTTGCATGAACTGGCATGACGGCATTCTCTAAATCAGGCCGCTGGCATGGGGATTCTCTTCCGGGAGTGTGCGCAGCAAGGAAGCTGCGCTCAAGCCCCCAGGGATGGGTTCACGGCGTCTCCCGGAAGAGAATCCCCATGGCAGTGGCCGTCTTGCTAACGCAAAGGTTGGCGGATTCAGCCAAGAATAAGTCAGAAATGACAATTCCAACAACCATAGCCGTTATGAGACGCTATGGCCAATCAACAGGAGACCAAGAATGACCGACACCCTGATCGACCGCCGCGACCTTGCCTTCCAGCTTTATGAGGTGATGGACACCGAATCCCTCATCCAGCGCGAGCGCTTCAGCGAACACAGCAAAGAAACCTTTGACGCCGTCATCGAAACGGCCGACAAAATGGCGAAAGAAAAATTCGCCAACCACAATAGCGCCGCCGACAAAGACGAACCCAAATTCGTCAACGGCCAGGTGGAAATGCTCCCGGACGTCAGACAGGCCTTCGATGCCTACGCCGAAGCCGGCTTCCTCGCTGGCCGATACGACTACGACCTCGGCGGCATGCAACTGCCGGAATCCGTCATGGCGGCCTGCAACGGCTTCTTCACCGCCGCCAATCCCGGCACCGCCGGCTACCCGTTTCTGACCACCGCCGCCGCCAACCTGATTCGTGTATTCGGCAACGACGAACAGAAGGCCAAATTTCTGCCCAATATGCTCAGCGGCCGCTACAGTGGAACCATGGCCCTGACTGAGCCCCACGCCGGCTCCAGCCTGGCAGACATCCGCACCTCCGCCACGCCCACCGACGACGGCCACTACCTGATCAAAGGCGCCAAAATCTACATCTCTGGTGGCGAGCAGAGCATCACCGAAAATATCGTTCACATGGTGCTGGCGAAAATCAAAGGCGCACCGGCGGGCGTAAAAGGCATCTCCCTGTTCATCGTCCCGAAATTCCATGTGGACGAGAACGGCAACCCAGGCGACCGCAACGGCGTCAGCCTCGCCGGCCTGATCCACAAACTCGGCTATCGCGGCACTACCAGTACCGCCCTGAGCTTCGGCGATGATGCCCCCTGCCACGGCTACCTGGTAGGTGAACCCCATCAGGGCCTGAAGTACATGTTCCAGATGATGAACGAAGCCCGCATCGGCGTTGGTTTTGGCGCCGCTGTGATCGGCTATCGGGGCTACATGCACAGCCTGGAATACGCCAAGGACCGCCTGCAGGGCCGCAAGGCCAGCGAAAAGAATCCGGAAAGTCCGCAAGTACCCATCATCGACCACGCGGACGTACGCCGCATGCTGCTGGCCCAGAAAGCCTACAGCGAAGGCGGCCTGGCGCTCTGCCTCTACGGCGCCCGCCTGATGGATGATCAGCACACCCACCCGGATGAGCAGAAACGAATGGAAGCCGGCAAGCTGTTGGATTTGCTTACCCCGGTGATCAAAGCCTGGCCCTCGGAATACGGTCCGAAAGCCAACGATCTGGCAATCCAGGTCTACGGCGGCGCCGGTTACACTCGCGAATACCCGGTCGAGCAGTGCTGGCGCGACAACCGCCTGAACCCCATCCACGAAGGCACCAACGGCATCCAGGCTCTGGACCTGCTGGGCCGGAAAATCTGGCAGGACCAGAGCCACGGCCTGCAGCTGCTGATGCAGGAAATGCAGGTAGATCTGCAGGCGGCTACCACCGAGCGCTGCCAGCAGTGGGCGTTGTCCCTCAGCGAAACCCTGCAGCAGGCAGTAAAAGTCACCCAGAGCCTGGGTAAATCCCTGATGGGCGGCGAAGTCGACAAAACCCTGGCCAATGCCAGCTGCTACCTTCACCTGTTCGGCCACATTATCGTGGCCTGGATGTGGCTGCGGCAGGCTAATGCGGCAGCCAACGCTCTGGCCTCTGCCAACAGCGACAGCGAACGCAACTTCTACCAGGGCAAACTGCAGGCCGCCCAGTACTTCTTCCACTGGGAATTGCCCACCGTGGCTCAGGATCTGGTGCTGCTGCGGAATCAGGATGATACGTGCCTGAATATGAAGGCCGATTGGTTCTAGTTTTGGTGCTCTTTGTATCACTAGCCTGCGAGTATTGGGGATAGTGCGATCGGCTGGGCGCCCTTTCAGGGACACGCTACGAGCACGTCCATGTGCGCTCGACTTTGGCCATCCATGGCCAAAGACGTTCCCTGAAAGGACTCCCAGCCGTTCGCGCCCGCACATGGGCATAGCCTGTTGACAAGAAAACATGAAAGGAAAGCGCAATGGCTCTGGTAAATGTTGATAAGAAAAATCATGTTTTGCTGATCGGACTGAACCGCCCGGAAAAAATGAACGCCATGAACCGGGCCATGTACCACGAAATCGCTGCCGCCTATTACCAGCTCCAGCACGATCCGGAGCTGCGCGTGGCAGTGATGTACGCTGAAGGTGACCACTTCACCAGCGGCCTGCAACTGGATGACTGGGCCGGCGTGTTCGCCAACGGTAAAGGCATTGAACCCGGCGAAGGCGAACTCGACCCCTTTGACATTACCGGCGATAGCCTCACCAAGCCGGTGGTATTCGCCGCCCAGGGCATCTGCTTCACCTGTGGCGTCGAGATGATGCTCAACACCGACATCCGCGTGGCCGCGAAAGGCACCCGCTTCGCTCAGTTGGAAGTGAAACGCGGCATCTTCGCCTGCGGTGGCGCCACCATTCGCCTGCAGCGGGAAATCGGTTGGGGCAACGCCCAGCGCTACCTGCTCACTGGTGATGAATGGACCGCGGAACAGGCTTACCAGTGGGGCCTGATTCAGGAACTGGTGGAACCCGGCGAACAGCTCAACAAAGCCATGGAAATCGCCGAGAAGATTGCCAGAGCGGCTCCGTTAGGCGTTCAGGGCAGCCTGAAATCGTCCAAGATTGCCGTGTCCGAAGGCCAGGAAGCGGCCAAGGAACGTCTGTTCCCGGAACTACGCCCGGTCATGGCCAGCGAAGATGTCAAAGAAGGAATCCAGTCATTCCTGGAGAGAAGAGAGGCGGTGTTCAAAGGCAAGTAGCAGGATTGCCTTGTTAATCGAGATTTAGTCCTTAGCGAATCGTCGAATCAGCGACTATCCCACGGAAGCGAAAGCGACGGGTTGGGGCCACCCTTCCGGGAGTGTGCGCAGCAGGGATGCTGCGCTCAAGCCCCCATGGATGGGTTCATGGCGTCTCCCGGAAGGGTGGCCCCAACCCGCAGCCGGCGCCCAACCAACAGGCTGGGGCCGGCAATCAAACCACGAAATCAGGCAGCCTCAGACTCAGAAGAAGAGCCAGCCCGCCGAGCCGCAGCCTCCGCTGCCACTTTCGCAGCATAGTCCGCATACTTGGCCATCAACTCCTCCTTGCGATCAGGGTCCCAGTTGATCTTCGACAGATCCCCTTCGTAGTGGTCAATTACCCGCTTATCCATCGTCTCGTACCACCACTGCGGCAGGTAGGCCGGCAACAGCATCGATGCGTACCCTCCCGGCAACTGGGGCGCCTTTTCAAAATGACGCAAGGCCTGGAAACTCCGGGTCGGATGGGCGTGGTGGTCAGAATGCCGTTGCAACTGATACAGGAACAGGTTGGTCACAATGTGATTACTGTTCCAGCTGTGTTCCGGCTTCGTGCGCTCATACTTGCCATTCTTGTCCTTCTGCCGCAACAGACCATAGTGCTCGATGTAATTCACACTCTCCAACAGACTGGCGCCATAAACCGCCTGTGCCGCCAGGAACGGCACCGCCCTCGGGCCGCAGACCAGCGTCGTGGCGCCAAAGAACCCGGCCGTCATGGCCCAACCCTGTAGCAGTTCGTTATCAAGACTCCAGAAGCTCTTACCCTTGCGTTCCAGGCGTGCCTTTTCGATCTTGATCGACGACTTGATGCCGCCGAACACGGTTCGGGGCAGGAACTTCCAGAAACTCTCGCCCATTCGGCTGCTGGCGGGGTCCTCCGGTGTGGCTACCCGCTTGTGATGACCAAAATTATGTTCCACCACAAAGTGGGTGTAGGCGGTGGGGGCCAAGGCGGCCATGGCCATCAGTTTGTTCAGTTTATTGGACTTGTGGCCCAGCTCATGGGCGGTGTTGATGCCTACCCCGTTGATGGCGCCTACGGTCAGGGTCAGGCCGATCTTGTCCTCGAGTGGTGTGTTTTTCCGGCTGGCCAGCCAGGCGCCCATGAAGGTCATGGCGTACTGGGTGGGGATAAACGCCTTCACAATACGGTCGTAATACTTGTCCTGCTCCAGGGTCTTTACCGCCGATTCAGGAGGATTGCTCTTGTCTTCACCAATCGCCCGGTCCAGTGCCGGAATAATGCCGTGCACCAGTGCCGGCCCGGTCCAGGCCAGAGCCTTCAGTCGTTTCGGGGCCAGGGCATAGCCAGTCAGAGCGGCAAGGCCAATGCCTGGAAGCGCAGGCCCCAACAGCCACATGTAGCGCTTGGGATCTTTCCAGGTCTCGGCCTTGGTGGCGGTGTCTTTTGAATCCGATGTCCCGGTTTTCCGGGGCGCGGCGACCTGGTGCGTGTCGAGCGAGGATTTCACTTTGGCGTTCATATGGGCTCTCCGTGGAACTCGTTGTGTTTGTTTTTTCAATTTATGTCGGACAATCTGGCAATACAACAAGTAACGGGTTCTGGTTAAGCGAACTGGCCTCTAATGACAATCAGGCTTCAGCTGGCGAATCCAGAGCTTGTGGTCCAGACTTCTGGAAACAAAAAAAACAGGGAAGCGTCGAATGAGTGCCACCAATCCATCTCCGGCCACTATGTCCTGGACGTTGCAGCAACGGCTCCAGGAATACGCGCGCGCCATGAAACTGGCGGAAATCATCTATCAGGACCCGAATGGACAGGTCTGCGTGGTTCACGGCGTTATCCGGGAGGTACTTAGCCGGGCCGGGCGGGATTTTGTGGTGCTGGGAAAAGGACAGGTGGTCTCAGCGGACCACATCATCATGATCGACGGTGAGCGGTTAACGAAAGGGTAATCGCCCGGTAATTGCTATTGACCACGGGCTGCCTCTACTCTGTTGGCGTTGTACACATATACCGACAGAGGGACATGTTATGAACAAGTTTACCTTGAGCGCACTCGCACTGGTTGCCACGCTTGGACTTTCTGCCTGCAGCTCCGAGAGCGATGAAGGCGCGGATTTTGAAGAAGCGGGTGAAAATGCCGAGGAAATGATGGACGACGCCGCTAACGCCACCGAAGAAACCTGGGAAGAAGCCACGGGTCAGGATGAAGGCGTGATTGGTGAAATGCAGGAAGGTGCCGAAAACGTCGGCGACGAGATTGAAGAAGCCGCGGATGAAGCGGGTGACTCCATGGAAGAAGCAGCGGACTCCATGGAAGAAGGCTACGACGAAATGACTCAGTGATCCCCTGAGTTGCGTCGCGCGGTTACGGGGCCTTTTGGCCCCGTTTCTGTTTCTGCCTCACCGGTTGTCATCGAACGTTCAACATTCTGACTTAAATCTGTTTACGTCCTGTCACGTTACTTGCCGACACTTGCCTCTCGAAATAAAGGACTTGTCCACCAATCCGAGAGAGGCAAACGATGGCCAAGCACGATCTTGACCCGAATTACCTGGACCCGAACTACGAGCCAGTCGTCAATCATTCCGAAAACACCCCGTTCCATCAGGTACTGTCTGCCAGAATGCAGCGTCGTACCGTCATGAAAGGTAGCGTAGGCGCCGCTCTGGCCAGCGTTATGGGGTTGGGGCTTGCCGGTTGTGGCAGTGACAGTGATAGTGACAACGATGGCGGTACTACCGGTGGAAACGCCTCCAGCACTGAACTGGGTTTCAAGGCTGTCCCCACTTCGACCGAGAATCAGGTCGTTGTTCCCGAGGGATACTCCTCCGAAGCGTTTCTTCCCTGGGGCACGCCAATTACCGGGTCTTATCCAGCCTACAAGCCGGATGGCACCAATACCGGAGAAGAGCAAGAGCAGCAAATGGGCATGCATCATGACGGCGTGCACTTTTTCCCGATTGACCTGAAAGCCGGTGGTAACAGCTCCAGCGAAGGTCTGTTGGTGATGAACCATGAGTACATCAATCAAGGCGCTTTGCATGCCAACGGGGCTACCTACGTCAACGGTATGCGTCCGGCCGATGAAGTGCGCAAGGAAATCGCCGCACACGGTGTGTCTGTGGTTCATATCAAGCGCGACAACAGCGGCAAGTGGGATATTGTTTTCGGGAGTCCGTTTAATCGCCGGGTTACGGGTAATACCGAAATGGATATCCGTGGTCCGGTGCGTGGTTACGACAAACTGGTCACCAAATACAGTCCGGATGCAACGGAAACCCGCGGTACTCTGAACAACTGCGCGATGGGCCCGACGCCGTGGGGAACTTACCTTGCGGCTGAGGAAAACTGGCACGGGTACTTCGCTAATAGCGATGCAACGCAGCCCCGGGAGCAGACCCGCCATGGCGTCGGCGGCGGATGATTACCGGAATGAGGCCAATACCTACGGTTTCATGGTGGAAATTGACCCGTTTACTCCAGAGAGCAAACCACAGAAGCGAACCGCGCTGGGCCGCTTTGGTCACGAGGGTGTGATTTTTGCGCCGGTTAAGGAAGGTGAGCCGGTCGTATGTTATTCCGGTGATGATTCCCGTTTCGAGTACATCTACAAATTTGTCTCCTCGAAGCCCTATTACGCTGCAACGGCTGGTGGCTACCTCCTGGACGAGGGTACGCTCTACGTGGCTCGCTTTAACGACGATGGCTCAGGCGACTGGCTGGCGCTGGATCTGAACGAT
The DNA here is from genome assembly GCF_016464145.1 of Marinobacter sp. bablab_jr008. NCBI lineage: Bacteria > Pseudomonadati > Pseudomonadota > Gammaproteobacteria > Pseudomonadales > Marinobacteraceae > Marinobacter > Marinobacter sp. bablab_jr008. The sequence goes on along the minus strand of NZ_JACDWW010000059.1, from coordinate 251,950 downwards.
ACGGATTTTGCTGCCAAAGTGGCTGCGGCCCAGGGCGAAATGGTTGGCAACGTTCAGTTTGACGGTTTTGAGAATCAGGCTGATGTTTTGTTGAACACTCGGCTGGCTGCCGACATCGCAGGTGCGACCCCGATGGATCGCCCGGAGTGGGGGGCTGTAGATCCGAATTCCGGTCAGGTTTACTTTACGCTGACCAATAACTCCCGCCGGACGGAGGAGCAGGTTAACGCGGCAAATCCGAATGCCAACAACCGCACCGGTCATATTATTCGCTGGAGCGAAGACGGCAACGATCACACTGCGACCAGCTTTGACTGGGATATCTTCGTGTTCGCCGGTGAGCAGGGCACGGAAACCGTGGTTGACGACCAGGTTATCGTATCTCTGACTGATGACAACATCTTCAACAGTCCGGATGGCCTCTGGTTCGATTATAACGGCCGCCTCTGGATTCAGACCGATGGCTCCGATGCAGCACCTTATCAGAACAACATGATGCTGGCGGCCAACCCGGAAACCCGCGAGATCAAGCGTTTCTTCGTTGGGCCGGTTGGCTGTGAGGTTACAGGCGTTGTCTCCACACCGGATGTGAAGACCATGTTCGTCAATATCCAGCACCCGGAAGCAAACTGGCCGGATGCCAACGATCCGCGTCCGCGTGATGCAACGGTTATCGTTACCCGCGATGACAGCGGCGTTATCGGTGCCTGATCAGCCATAACGGTTGTCAGGCTCTGCCAAAAAGCCCGGGCGGACTCGTTCCGCCCGGGCTTTTCTCTTCTGTATTTCAGATTTCCTTCCAGATGCCGATAAACTCCTTGGGCCCTGCAATAGTGGTATCTTTAGTCCACTAAAGTAGGAGTTATTAACCTATATCATTTCTTTAACCTCAGGGATGGCCTGCAATAACAACATGCTTGCGTTAGCAATGACAAAGATGAGGGCACCATGGGTTTACTCGATCGCACTGCAATTTTATGGGGGGTGGGCATTGCTGTTGCGCTCGGTATTGCCTGCATTCTGGTGGCTCCGTTGATGGGGCTCGATGCCGCCTCTCTGTTAATCGGGCTCCTTGTGGGCCTTGCTGCTGCGGCTTGCTATCTGGTTTTACGGGTGCTTGAACCAATAGAGCGTGGAATCAACGACCTGAATGATGGCTCCCTGGCTGACAATCATCCCTTGCGGGCTCAGTGTGCGCAGCTTCTGGCGGATGCCCGTGCGGGCAAGGCCCTGGTTGAAACCCTCTCGGCCAGTGCCGACAAGAATGCCATCTCGGCCGCCGAAGTCTCGTTTGCGGCGGATCAGGTGAAGCAGCGCCTGGACCGACAGGTTGAAGAAACCGCTCAGATGGCCGACTACGCCGGCCAGATCACGGAATCGGTTCGGGAATCATCGGAACAGGCCACCAACGCCGCCACCATGGCATTGCAGAATCGTGAAGTCAGCGTGGAGGGGCGTCAGTCATTGGTGTCGGCCATTGAAAGTGTGCGCCTGGTGCATCAACAGTCGGAAGAGAACCTCAGGTTGATTCAGGCCTTGCACGAAAAATCCGGCAAGATCCAGGGCGTGACGTCCACCATTCAGGGTATCGCCGAGCAGACTAATCTTTTGGCACTGAATGCCGCTATTGAGGCGGCCCGCGCCGGTGAACAGGGCCGCGGGTTTGCGGTGGTGGCCGATGAAGTCCGGCAGTTGGCCGGGCGCACTGCCCAGGCCACCAGTGAAGTGGCAGACACCCTCGACGAAATCCAGAATGACACAACCAAGATTGTGTCCCGCATTGAATCTCTGGCGAAAACCGTGGAAGACGGGCTGGCATCTGTAGAGAGCGTTGGCGGCCAGCTGGATCAGATTCGGGATCAATCCGACCGGGTTCAGCAGCAGGTTGCCCGTATTGCCGAGATCGACCAGAACAACGAGCAGAGTCTGGCCCAGGTGTTTTCGGCTATTGAGTCTGTCCGTGACCATATATCCGAAAGTGATACCAGTGTGGCATCGCTGGCGGACCAGGCTTCCACGTTGATGGAGCTGGCGGAGAAGGCGAATGCTGCCTTTGCGCTGAACAGCAGCGAAAGCTACCACCGGCCGTTTTATGAGAAAGCACTGGAAGGGGCGCAGCAGATTGGCCAGTTGTTTGAGGCGGCAATTCGAGAGGGCCGTTTGAGTGAAGCGGCGCTGTTTGACAAGAAGCGAACACCGATTGCCAACACCCAGCCCCAACAGTATTCCAGCAGCTTCGATCGGTTTACTGACCAGATGTTTCCGGCAATACAGGAGCCCATCAAGAAATCCCATGAGGCCATGGTGTTCTCCATCGCCTGCGCGCCGGACGGTTATGTGCCTACCCATAACAAGGATTTTGCCCACCCGCCGAGTGGTAATCCGGAAGTGGACCTGGTGAAAAGCCGCAGCAAGCGACTGTTCAATGACCGCACTGGCATACGCTGTGGGAGTCATACCGAAAGTATGCTGCTCCAGACCTATCGCCGGGACACCGGTGAGATCATGCACGACCTGTCGGTGCCCATCTATGTGAACGGTAAGCACTGGGGCGGTTTCCGGGTTGGGTATCGGCCGGCGGGGAATTGATCGCACTGGGCTCCAGCCAAGGCTGTGATAGACTGCCAGGGACGTAACAAGGAGAACACCTGTGTCCGAAACCGAGTATATCCCCGCAAAACCTGACGGTCAGCAATCACAGGAGCCCAGCTCTGCGAGGAATCTGGCGGTGGTGGTTTACATCCTGCAGGCGTTGTCTTTTTTCCTGGGGGGGCTGACGGCACTGGTGGGCGTGATCATCAACTACGTCAAACTGGATGATGTCCGTGGTACCTGGATAGAGCCCCATTTCCGCTGGCAGATCCGCACCTTCTGGATTGGTTTGCTGTGGACAGTCATTGGGGTGATTACCACCATGCTGATCGTGGGCTGGTTTATTCTGCTGGGTATTGCGATCTGGGTGATCTACCGAATTGTCAAAGGCGCCCTGGCCCTGAACGATGGCAAGACCCCGATGTAACGGGGTCTTGATGGCTCAGCCTTCCGTCACTTCTTCCAGGCGTAATGCGCTCAGCATACCCGCCAGCCCCATCAGGCCCAATACCAGAATCACCGCCACGTCCGAAATCATGGAAATGGCGGCTGTGAACCCCCCGGTTACCAGCAGCAACACACCGATAACGGTATTGCTGACTGCTGTATAGTCTGTCCGTTTGTTGCCACCGGCCATATCCACCAGATAGGTTTTACGCCCCAGGCGCACGCCGGCATGGGCAATACTCAGCACAAAAAACGCGACCGGATAGAACCAGGCACCGCCAAACCCGGGGCCCAGCACCAGCGCCAGAACACCAACCACCAGGCAGACCGAGCTGGCCATGGCGGCACCCCGAATCATTACTCGGCGGCTGGAGGTGTCGGCGGCCCAACCCCAGAAGCTGGCGCTCAGGGAGCTGGCCAGACTGCTGGCGAGCAGAAAGACACCCAGCATCCAGCCGATATCGGATTCCTGTTGGGCGAGCACCACGAAATAGGGAGACGCGAGAGCCGAACACAAAAGCAGTGCACGAGTGATGACAAAATGCCTGAAGGGCGCATCGTCCCGTAGCAGCGACAGGCTTTTAAAAGCCTCGTTGATAGCGTTGCCACCGCCCCCTGTTTCCCCGGCGTACTCTTCCACATTGGCAAACAGAACCCCGGCAATCACCCACAGCGTAGCTGCCAGGAGCAGCAATGTGGTGTAGAACGCAATGCTGGGGTCGCCCCGATCCCAGAACAACAGTCCTGTGAGCACTACCGTGGCGGTGCCACCAATGGTGGTTGCCAGCCCAGACAGCCGACCCCGGCGGGTTTTGGGGATACATTTGCCCTGAACGTCTTTCATAGAGACCGAACAGAATCCCCGCGCCAGTGAAAACACAACAAGCGCCGCGACAATACCGCCACCGGCCGCATAGCCTTCAAGAAACCACACGCTTGCCGCCATCGCAGCCACGCTGACGGACTGCCCGAAACTGCCCAGGGTCCAGAACCATTTGCGCACCGCCTTGCGACGCACCCAGGCGGCGATCACCATCTGCGGCACCATGGAGCCGGATTCCCGGATAGGCACCAACCAGGCTACCAGAGCCGGTGCGCCAACGGCACTCATCAGCCAGGCCAGCACGGTCTTGGGGCTGATCAGCAAGTCTCCGAGTTTGGTGAGCACATTGCTGAACAGAATCAGGAAGAAGTTTCGGGGTACTTCCCGACAGGCTTCCTCCGGGATGTCTTTACAGACCCGTGCGTCCTCTTCGTTGGCAATCAGTCCGTAGAGCTGGTCGATGGTGTCGGGTTTGGTTGCTGGCAAAGGGCCGTCCTCCGGAAAAATGTTTGCCAAGCATACCAGTTAGCTCGGGTGTGCTTAAGCGGGAGGACCAGCGGTGCCGGTCAGACCAGGTGGTGGTCCCACTGTACCGGTAGCCGCGCGATGTCTTTCGCAGCTTGTCCGGCGCTCAGTTGCACCAGTCGGCCCTGTCCCGAGGACACCAGGAAATCGCCTCCTGCCAGAGTCTGAATGCCGGCGCAGTCAGTGATGCGGGCTTTGGCAACCAGCTCCCCGGTCTTGCCGCGGAAGACAATAGCGGTGCCGCCCACGGGGGAAGCGGCGGCGATCAGGTCGTTTTCAGGATGGGCCACCACGCTGGCGATGTAGTTGCCGAGGGCGGCCTGGGTTTCCGGGTCAAAGCGATATTCCCGGAGTTGCCCATCTTCTATGCGCGCCAGCAGCGGAGGTCGCTCGTAGAGCGGTCCCTGGTACTGGTAGGCAACATAGATTTTGCCTTCGGTGCTGACGCTGACGTGGCGGGAGCTCTGCTGGTGGTGGGCAGGGGTAAAGCGGCCAACGATCTGGCCAGACCGGCGGTCCATCAGAATCAGGGCCGGCTGCATGGTATCCAGATTGAGTTTGATGCGGTCGTAATCAGGGTGGGTCAGAATGCCGCCCAGGCCGATGACCAGAGTGTTGCCGTCCGGATGCAGGGTAAGCTCATGGGGCCCGATGCCTTCCAGTTCAAAGGTGTCCACCCGTTTATAGTCCTGCTCGGCATCGTAGACGGCGACAATGCCTTCGCCGGGCTGGTAGCGGCTGGCCGTGGCGTAAAGCCACCGGCCATCAGGTGAGAACACGCCGTGGCCGACAAAGTGTTCGCCTTCGGGGGCCATGATACGGTGTCTGCGTTGGCCGGTTTCTGCATCAAACACATAGAACGACCAGCCCGGTCGGCGCTCAAAAAACAGAGTATCTTTTCGGCCGGGCCGGTTACAGCCGCTGTGGCATCGGGTGTCTACCGGCGCCTGCCACTGAACGTTGCCGGATCGATCAAAGGCACTCACGCCAAAGCGTCCATCCGGCAGGCCAACCGCACCGGCATAGCGTTCGGGCTGTGGGCCGGTTTTGCGGGGGAGCAACGAGCAGCCGGTGAGGGTGGCGGCCATACCTCCGGCGATGGTGGCTTTGATCAGGGTTCTGCGATGGATGTGCATGGGTATACCTGTTCAGTCGCCGTCACTTGAGTTGAAGCCACGCACTACGCCAAGCGCCACGGCGGCTTCGTCATTGATCAGCGTTGAAAGCTGGGAGACATCCACAAAGAGCCCTTGCAGAATGCGGAACCGCTCATCACTCTCCATGAGCGTTGTCATGGCAGCATGGGCTTCCGGAAAGTTGTCAGCCACTTCCTCAAACTGCCTCTGAATGCGCTCTGCCAATCTGGCCTCGCCGTCGGTTTTCAGCAAAGTGATCAGTCCGGGAAGGTAGAATTTCTCGAGCCCTGCCACTGTTGCTTCCACCGCCATCAGACTCTGGCCACTGCGCCAGGCATCGGTGATGTAAGGATTGCGTTTGCCATTGCCTCTCAGGCCCATGGGCTGAGCCAGCCGTCGCTCTTCCAGTATTTCCAGTGCCGTCATGCCGGCTTTGATGGTGGTGTCGCGGTACGGCCCGGTGTCCAGATAGTGTTGTTTGAAACTCACCCAGCTGTCTGCGAGATCCCGGGCATTACGTGCCATATGCCGGGTTACCGCCGAGAGCACCTCACAGTTTTTGGCGGCGGGCAGGGCGTTTTCTCCACTGTTGAGTTGCTCATCGAACAGCAGGTATTCGGCCATGGGAAAGCCCTGAACCGCCACCCCGGATTGATTGATCACGTCGGCGTTAACGGGTGCTTCGGTGCCAAGCAGGTACCGGGCCTTGCGAGCGACCAGGTTCTTCGGGTCCGGCCAGAACTGGAATTGCCAGGACAGGTTGTTGTTCTCCACCGGGCCGAAGTCAACAAATCGGACCCGCTGCCAGGCCAGGAAGGCATCGAGCCAGGCATCGTTCAGGGCCGGTCGGCTGCCGGACGTCGGCGCATTGCAGTAGCCGACTGCCGCCGATGCCAGTTGTTCGGTTTCGGTTGCCAGCGATTCGTAGCCGTTTTGAATTGCGCCATGCCACTGTTCGCGGGCCCGGGTATCGGCGTTGGCCCCGAGCGCCGCTGTGGTGCAGACCAGCAGGGCGGAGGCGAAGAACAGTCTGGTGATCGGTTGCATAGTGGATCCTCAGAGTGAATTCAGAAAATCGATCAGGGCGCTGCGCTCCGGCTCGGCCATCTGACGATAGCGGTCAGCTGCCGGCCGGGCTTCGCCACCGTGCCAGAGAATGGCTTCTTCCAGCGTGCGGGCGCGGCCGTCATGCAGAAAACCGGACTGGGGGTTAACCACCTGGGCCAGGCCGATGCCCCAAAGCGGTGGCGTGCGCCACTCGTTGCCGTCAGCGAGGAACTCGTCCCGGCCGTCTGCCAGGGCCGGGCCCATGTCGTGCAGTAACAGGTCGGTGTAGGGCCAGATGGTCTGGTTGCTCAGATCCGGGCGGTCGGCCACTTCTCCGGTCTGGTGTTTCGGGGTGTGGCAACCGGCACAGCCGGTTTCATTGAATAGCCTGGCGCCTTTCTGCACGGATTCAGCGCCCAGATCCCGACGGGCAGGGACCGCCAGACTCTTGGCGTAGAAGGTGACAAAGTTGGCGACCTTGTCGCTCACTTCGGGCTCACCACCGTGAGTAAACCGTTCGCACTGTTGTTCCGGGGTGCAGTCGGTGGTGGGTTTGATGGACGATGTCAGGCCCATATCGCCGGCGAAGGCGCCCATGCTTTGCTGGTGCACATCCGGTTCCGCGGCTTTCCAGCCAAACCGGCCCGGCAGCGTTTGCTGGCTGGCGACATCCCACACCTGATTAAGCTTGCCGGAAATCCCGTTGTTGTCGGTATCTTCCGGATCGGCCAATGCCTCAAGATCGGCAATAGGGATGGCTTCCAGCAGTCCCATGCCGATCATTTGTGGTGCCACCCGGGGAGAGACCAGCAAATTCGATGGCATAGGGCCATAGTTGGGGTTTTCGATGCGATATTCCGGTTTGCGCAGTTCAACCACCGTTCTATCCCCAAGTGTTTCCTGAACGGGCTCCCAGTCAATCACCAGATCCGCTTCCGGTTTTGCGGCCGGCAGGGCCGCAGTCTGCAACTGACTACCGTAGACCGGTGCAGGTTTGAAACCGTGCTTGCGCAGGAGTTCTGCATCCTTGACCGGATCGGCGGGCACTGCCAGCCGCAGGAACAGGGAGACAGGCGGTTCATCAACGCCGGACGGGTGTCCGCGGCCATCCTTGATGTGACAACCCTGGCAGGAGTTGGTATTGAACAGGGGGCCCAGGCCGTCCCGGGCATCGGTGCTGGCCGGTGCTTCCACCCAGGGATTGCGGAAGAAACTGTTGCCAACGCTGAAATCCAGGCGTTTGGTCATGGACAGGTTGCCCTGGGGCAGCGAGTAGGCGTTGGTGTCGGCCTGATTGACCGTGCCTTCACCGCCTGTGGCCGGTGTAGTTTGTATCGGGTAACCAGCGTGAGTCTCTGCAATCAGGGGTTGAGTGCTGAAGGCCAGCGGCAACAGACAGAAGATGAGTGCTCGTTTCATAACTACTCGCGTTTCAGAATGGAAGAAGCCATGGAAAATCGACCTTCGGGCATAAAGGAGGGTTTTCCATGGCTTGTTCTTGTTAGCAGGATACCGGGAGTTTCTATCTCCCGGTATCCGTTTACTGCAACCGGATCAATCAGAATGAATGGCCGGCGTCGTCCGGGGACAGGCCTTGAATGCCCAGTTGCCGTGCAGCCTGCTCGATAGAGCCGGTCTGCTCAACCAGCGCCATGATAGCACCGTTGATAATGCGGGTGCCTTCCGCGTTGCCCGGGGCGATCATGGTGTCAAAGGCCATCGGGTTCTGGCTGCTTTCGGCGCGGGCTTTCATGAGCGCCAAGGCTTCCATTGATGCGTCCAACTGACGGTTCAGGCGAGCATCCAGCTCCGGGTTGGTCTGCTCAACCAGATCAGACAGGGACGGGCCTGAAACCACAGAGCCATCTACGCGACGATAGGTGCCGGTATACACGTTCTGGATGCCCTGGCCGTTGTAGTAGTGCGAGTTGTGGGTGTTATCGCTGAAGCAGTCGTGTTCGTCTTCATAGGAGTTGGCTTCCAAGGCAACTTTCATGCGCTCACCGGCCAGCTCGCCGAGGGACAGGGAACCCATACCGAACAGCATTTTCTGGATGCCCTCGTCGGCGTTTGCGGACGTCAGCTGGGAACGGTAGTTGTCTGAGGTGCCCGGGGCCCACTGGGCAACCATCCACTCCAGATCATCGACCAGCAGATCAGTCACGGCATCCAGATACTGGGCACGGCGCTCACAGTTGCCGTTGGTGCAGTCGTTGCCTTTGGCGTAGTCAGTAACCGGGCGCTCGCCTGCGCCACCTTCAAAACCGTGCAGATCCTGGCCCCACAGCAGGAATTCGACCGCATGGTAACCGGTGGCTACGTTGGCTTCGGAACCGCCGACTTCGTTCAGGTCGGCCAGTAGTTCAGGGGTGAGTGTTGCCACATCCAGAGTTTCCCCGCCGACGTTAATGCTGTTGCTGGCGACGATGTTGGCGGTTGCACCGGCATTGCCGAGTTCGTGCTGGTAGTCGTCGGCTTTGACGTAGTCGATCAGGCCCTCGTCCAGTGGCCAGGCGTTCAATTGGCCTTCCCAGTCATCCACGATGGCATTGCCGAAGCGGAAAACCTCTGACTGCTGGTAAGGAACCCGTGAGGCCAGCCAGGCTTCTTTTGCCGCTTTGAGGTTGGCTTCGGTGGGGTTGGCAATCAGGCGGTCAGTAGCCTCGTCCAGCGCACGCGCAGTAATCAGGGCATCCTCGTAGGTGGCATGGGCGAGATCGGCGTAATGGGTTACCACCGATGCTTTGGTGGCCGGCGCACTTTGCTCGGCGGACCAGGGCGCGTTTGCGCAGCCCGCGGTAAGGGCTGTGGCAATGGTCAGTGCCAATGGGGCTGGGCGAAACAGGTTTTTCATTTCAAACTCCATGTTGATGAGGTCTTTTTGTAAATAAGAAATATTAGCGTTCAGATTATGGGTTTGGAAACCCTACATAGCAAGGGGTTTTTGATATAGGTGATTGTCGGGCCGCTTGCGTGGCCAAGGTGACTGCGGCTTAATGGGCTCCTGATTCCGGGAGCCTTTTATGCTGAGTTATCTTCACGCCTTCCACGCCGGCAACTTTGCCGATGTTCAGAAGCATGCCGCACTGTCGCTGGTGCTGGCCATGATGCAAGCCAAGAAAAGCCCCATAGCCTGTTTTGACACCCACGCGGGCAGTGCCCGTTACGATCTTGGCAGCGAGCGGGCCCGAAAAACTGCGGAAGCTGACGGGGGTGTTCAGGCCTTGTGGCGGATCCGGGAGCAACTGGCCTCCGGCGACTGGCAGCCGGTTCTGGAGGTATTGGCGCGGTACAACCCGGGTAATGGGCTGCTGCAGACGTATCCGGGCTCACCGGCATGGTTTGCGGAATTTTGCCGACCGGGTGATTCCGTCACCGCTTTCGAGCTGCACCCTTCGGAAGAGCGTCAGCTGACTCAGTGGGCTGATGAATCGGGGGTGAAGGTGCGCCATGAGGATGGCCTGAAAGGGCTCCTGAATTGTCTGCCGCCGGCACAGCCGCGACTGTTGGCGCTGATTGATCCTTCTTACGAAATCAAAACCGATTATGAGGCCGTAGCCCGGACATTGATGGCCGCGTGGAAAAAATGCCGCCATGGCGTCTATCTTATCTGGTATCCCCTGTTAACCAGTGGCCTGGAGCAACAGCTGATGGATTCGCTGAGGGCGTCCGGTTCAGTGCGCAAGATTCTTCAGTGCGAGGTTATGTTGGATCAGCCGCCCGAACGGGGCATGGTGGGTTCCGGCATGCTGATTGTGAATCCACCCTGGGGGTTTGATGAACGCTTTGCGGCCATGATGTCGGATCTGACCGGCCCCGATCGGCTCGGTCTGTCGCCTTCCATGGATTGGCTGGTGCCTGAATAGGCCCGGAGTATCGCCTTTGACTGACAACAACCAAGCTGATCACCCATGCCTGCCTGGCGGGCTGATTCCTCTGGAGCAATGGCGGGTTCCGGAGACCTCCGTCCGCAGAACCATTCGCAGTGGTCTCCGGGATATTCTGGATCAGTTAAAAGCGGGCATTCATCCTGACGAACAGGCGTTCAGAAGTCTGGATGATTTGCCTACCCTGTCGGAACGCCAGATTCAGGACTATGCCCCGGTACCGGATCGTGAAGAACTTGCCCGGGCTTTATTGAACGAGCTGGAACAGTTGCGCCGGTCAGGCGGGCAGTCACGCAAGGCCAGTTTTCTGGTGGCACCACCATTCTCAGGTATTGCCGAAGCTTTGGGGGCCTCGGGGCGGCGGGTGATCGCCCCGCCGGACAATCTGTTAATGCCTGAAAGAGACATTACCGGCTGGTGGGATCACCAGCTTCAGGACGATGACTGGGTAATACCGGAACTGGCAGATTTCTGGCTGCGACACCGGTCCGGTCTTGGCTTGTTGCGTGAATTATTCGCGCGCCTGGCGCGGGATAAAGTGGGTGAGGGCATCATTGGCTGTTCCAGCTGGTGTTGGCAGTTCTGGGCTCAGTACCTGCCAGAGCTCCACCTGGCCCCATTGACCCCCAGCCCTTTGTCGGGGGATCGTCTTACCAACTGGCTTGGACATCTGGCGGGGGAGCGCTCGCAAGGACCACTGACGGCGAGAATGACCCAGGATGGCCTGTATGTACTGCCGGCGCCAACCGGGGACGACGAGCGAAAATACAGCCTGTTTACCCGGGATTTGGCCACTTTGGCTCGGGGAAATCCGGGGGTTGCCCTGGCTATCTGGCGCCGAACTCTTCGGGCACGGCCCGAGGATGAGGCGCAGCAGCAAGGGGAAGGGGATGCACATCAAGAGGGCCGCCAGTGCTGGGTGGCGCCACTGGATCAGCTGAGTTTGCCTGCCGTGCCCCAGAGTTCAGCCCGGCGGTCCGGCTACCTGCTGCATGCGTTGTTGATGCATGGCGGCCTGAGCCTGGGGCAGCTGGAGCTGACGTCGGGGTTGCCTGGCGAGGAATTGCGGATAGCGCTGTCCCGGCTGGAACGAGCCGATGTAGTGACCGGGGATGAGCAGGAAGGCATCTTTCGGGTGCAGGCATTGGCGTATCCGGCTGTGCGGCGGTATCTGCAATCCAAAGGGTATCCGGTGGACAGCTTCTAGGAGAAACGGTTATGGGCGATTTCGGTATCAAGGACGCACTGTCTTCAATTACCTCCGAGGCTTTGCTGGAAGCCCTGGCGGTCATCGTTGCGGCTTCGTTGCTGATCCTGATGGTTCAGAAAGCAGTTCCGGTACTGGCTGCGAAACTATCGGGAAAACCGAGGCTGTACCTTCTCGCATCCGTTCCTCTTTTCCGGCTTCTGGTCATTGTTCTGACGATCATTGTGGTGGTGCCCATTCTGGTGGAACCCTCATTCGAGAACATGATTGCCATCTTCGGTGCCCTGGGTCTTGCCTTGGGTTTTGCGTTCAAGGACTACGCCAACAGCCTCATTGCAGGTATCGTTACGCTCTATGAAATGCCTTACCGACCGGGTGACTGGATCGAAGTGAACGGTCGCTATGGTGAGGTGCGGAGTATCGGTACCCGGGCCGCAGAAATCGTGACGCTGGATGATACCGTGATTGTGATTCCCCACAGCCTGCTGTGGAATACACTGCTGGCCAATGGCAATGACGGCACGGATAACCTGATGTGCGTGGCCGAGGTTTTTCTGGACCCGAACCACGATGTCGGCCGGATGCTGGGCCTGTTCCGGGATGCGATCTTTGCCTGCCCGCTCACCAAAACCTACCAGCCGGTGCTGGTCACGGTTGCCGCACGGGAAGCCGGTATGTGCTATCGGTTGAAAGCCTACCCGCTGGAGCCCAGAGAGCAGGCGCGTTTCATTTCAGACCTGACCGCAAGGGCCGCGGAGATCTGTGGTGACGAGGGTGTCCCGATGGTCTCCTACCCTTATCTGCAGGCTCAGAAAGCCTGATCCGGGCAGGGCTGATCAGTCACCCGCAATCGACGTTGCCCGCTGAATCAGCGCCTGGCCTTTCTCTCCGGTCAGTTCGATAAAGCGTTGCCGGGCGGGCAGGCTCGCATCGCGGAAGGCCGCCCTTTCAGCTTCCGTCAGCCGTACGACCCGGATACCGCCCTGTTCCAGTATGGTCTCCAGCCGCTCCTTGTTCAGGTCCTCCTGGAGAGTCCAGGCTTCCTCGGATAGCTGTGCAATGGTTTCCTCCAGCCATTTCCGTTCCTGCGAGGGGAGTCCTGCGAACCAGTCCTCATTGGCCACAACAGATGCGATAAACCGTGAGGCCCTGGCCATGGTCATGACGTTCTGGACTTCATGGAACCCCATTTCCTCAATAGCAAACACCGGGTTGCTCTGGCCGTCGATGTTGCCGAGCTGGAGATCGCTGTATACCTGGGCGAAAGGCGTCTGTACGGGGTCAGCACCATAGCTTCGGAAAGCCTCTGCTGCGGTTTCCGAGGTCATGGTGCGAAATCTTAACCCCTGGAAATCGGCGGGGGTTCTCAGGGGGTTGTTGGCCGTCCAGGTCATCCAGCCTTCCGGCACGAACCCCAGCAGTTGCAGGCCAGCGTTGTGGTAGGCCGGTTCAAATGCGGAAATAAACGCGGGCGCCTCCAGAAGGCGACGGGCCGGTTCCTGTTCTTCCGGAAGCAGGAAGTGAAGATTAAAAAGGCCGGTTTCCGGAACGGTATCGGCCAGGTGGCCGGGCGAGGCAAAGGCCAGGTTGACTGAGCCGTTGCGAGTCAGTTCTGTCAGTTGGGCCGAGGTGCCCAAAGAGCCATAAGGAAAGACATCGACCTCAATCCTTCCACCAGACAGCGCTTCGACCTGTTCCCTGAACTGCTGTGCGTAAAGATGCTGAACACTGCCTTCAATCTCTTCCAGGGCAAAGCGCCAGGTGACCGGATACTCTGGTTTGCCGTCCGCCGAACTCTGCGCGGCTGACGAGGAGCCATTGTCGGAGCAGCCGGTCAGCAGCATCACTGCCGCAGTGGCAACGAGGCTGAAGCTGAGAAGCGGGTGGCGTTTGGTCATTGTATTCAGGGCTCCAGAATCCGGCGCATTTGAGTCTAGAGGGAAAAGGTAACACAACAGACCGAGGAGAAAAGGCCGATGTGTAAACGCCAGACGAACAGCCACAAAAAAGCCCCGCCGAAGCGGGGCCAGACGACGAACCGGATGCAGGAAATTTACATCAGAGCGTCAACGCGGTTGCGTACCTTCGGCTCACTGCTGTAAGCGGTGGCAATGGCGTTATAGGTGGGGATATCGATACCCACGTCTTCGATCACCGAGACCATTTCATCATTGGCTTCCATCTGCAGTTCCTGGGCCTTCTGCTGAGACTCGGCTGATTCGATCTTCTCGATGTATTCCTCTCGCACTTCCATAACACCGGATTGTGCCTCAATGAATTGTTTCAGCTCAGCATCGCTGTAATTGGTGCTTTGGCTGCCTGCGGCGGCGGGGTTGCTGTAACCGGAGCCCTGTTCGGCCGGGGCCGGGTTCTGTTGTGCTATCACCGGTGCGGTTGCCAGCAGTGCCAGAGATGCGGTGATGGATACAAGCAGTTTGTTCATAGCTTTACTCCTGGTTTTAATGAGGCCGGCTCGGTCGTCCAGCCACAAACTTGTGAATGTCGATGTGACAATAGCGATTCCCGTGCCAGGTTTTAATTTCTCTATAAAGGCAATAAAAACAGTAGTTTATGGATGCTCTATGGTTAAAGCTCAGTAATCTGTCTTGTGGCAAAATGCCACATGTGGCAGAAAGGCTGTGACATTTCTGCAGAGTGGTGTTTATGGCGTTGATGGGAAAACGGGTGGGAGCACTGTTCCGGTCGCTGCAATTAACGTTGGTGCTCAGTATTGTAGTGCCGCTGCTGCTGTTCAGTGGCATTGCTATCTACATTGGCATGGGGGCGGTAGAGCGCGCTCTGAACGATCGCCTTCGTGAAGACCTGGAACTGGTGGCGCGAGCGGTCAGCGGGCCGGTGAGTAAGGCGCTGGCCGAAAGCGATGAACTGGTCCTGGGCGAATCCCTGAAATCCATCTTCCAGATCGGGCGCATTTCCGGGGCCTCGGTGTTTGACGCAGAGGGTGACCGGGTGGCCAGTCTCGGTGTTGCTGACTCCGATGTCACCAATAGCGCCAGCGCCGAAAAGGCAATCGCCAGTGGTGAGCTCGGGGGCGCGTTTCGTTGGGTGGATGGCGAGTCGGTGTTTTCCCAGTTCACGCCGCTGGTTGCGGAAGACGGGCGGATTCAGGGTTTGTTGCAGGTAACGCGGCAACGCAGTGATTTCCATGATCTGGTAGCCACCAGCCGTTGGTGGGCAGTGGTGATCTGGTCGATGATTGCGGCCACCATCATCCTCGTTGTCGTTCTGGGGCATTACCGGACCGTGGGGCGACATGTGAACCGTTTGCTGGAGAGCATGGCCTCTCTGCAACCGGGCGCCTGGCGGTTGGAGACACCGGGGGCAGGGCCACAGGAGCTGCGTCAGATTCAGCAGGGCATTCGTGCTCTGGGCGAACGAATGGCCGAGGCCGAGGCCGAAATCGAAGACAGGATTGCCCGGGAACGGGCGCTGGCAGAACAGCTGGAATACCAGGAGAAAGTGGCGATGATTGGCCGGGTCGCAGGCGGGGTAGCTCACGAACTGGGGGCGCCTCTGAACGTTATTCAGGGCCGGGCCCGCATTCTGGCCAGGGCCGGGCTGGAGCAGGAGCAGCAACGGCATCTGGATGATATCGAACATCAGGTGGACCGGATGACCATGATTATCCAGCAACTGCTGGACTGTTTCCGGCATGTGCCCGAGTCCCGGCGACCCGTAAACCTGGCAGACATTCTCGAGGACGTCGTTACCCGCGCCCGTGAAGACAGGCGCTGCCAGGCGGTTTCGCTGCAAGCCGACGCTTTTGACAGGCCGATGCCGACACGGGCGGAGCCGCTCCGGGTTGGCCTGGCGTGTCTGAATGTGGTGAGAAATGCGTGTCAGGCTGGCCGGGAACAAGTCGCGCTCTCTGTCGGCGAGACCGGGGAGTTTTGGGTGTTCCGGGTCGAGGACGATGGCCCTGGTATACCGGCGGAGCATCACGCCAGGGTTTTCGAGCCGTTCTTCAGCACCCGCCCGGCCGGCGAAGGCACGGGGTTAGGGCTGGCAGTGGTTCAGAGTGTCATGAAAGAACACGGGGGGGCCGTTGAGGTGATTGATAGCGAGTTGGGTGGTTGTGGTATGGCGCTGTATTTTCCGAAAGAGGTGGGGCAATGAGCAGCCGGCCTGTCACGATCCTGCTGGTCGAAGATGACGCCAGCCTTGGCCAACTGCTGATGGAGGAGTTGGAAGTGGATGGATACCGCGTACGCAGGGTCAGTATGGTGGCCGAGGCGCGGACTGCTCTGGCAGACGAACGCCCGGGCCTGATCGTATCGGATCTGCGCTTGCCCGATGGTGACGGTCTGGAGATTCTGTCGCTTCAGCAGGCCGAGCATCCCGGTATTCCCTTTATCGTGATTACCGCGTTTGGGACGGTGGACCAGGCGGTCGATGCTTTGAAGGCCGGCGCTGATGATTTTCTGACCAAGCCGCTCTCAACGGATCATCTCCGGTTAAAGATCAAACGGTTGCTGGCCCAGGCGGATCTGAACCGGCAGTTGGCGGAGTATCAGTCCGGGCGCGGCGGCGATGAAAACATGGGCTTGATCGGCGGCAGTGCGATGATGGATCGCCTCAGGTCAGACATTCGCCAGGTTGCCCGCAGTCAGGCCGCGGTTCTGATTAATGGCGAAAGTGGAACCGGGAAAGAGCTGGTTGCGAGGGCAATCCACCAGCAAAGTGAGCGCTCAGCACGGCCGTTCCTTGCGGTGAATTGTGCCGGTATACCGCCAGACTTGATGGAAAGTGAATTCTTCGGTCACGAGGCTGGTGCTTTTACCGGTGCACGGCAGGCCCGTAGGGGGCTGTTTGCAGAGGCGAACGGTGGCACCTTGCTGCTGGACGAGATTGGTGAAATGCCATTGGCGCTGCAAGCCAAACTGCTTCGGGTGTTGCAGGAGGGCTGCATCAAACCAGTGGGGGCTGACCATGAGGAAATGGTGGATGTTCGCATTCTGGCGGCAACGCATGTGGATTTGCTTCGGGCTGTTGAGCAGGGTCATTTCCGCGAAGACCTGTATTATCGTCTCGAAACCCTGTCGTTAACGGTGCCTCCCCTGAGGGAGCGGGATGAGGATGTTGAATTGCTGGCCATGCATTTTCTGGGTGAGGCAGCACGTCGTCACAGCCGGGGGTTCCTGAAGTTCAGTGACGTCACGTTAAGGATACTCCGCGATTATCCGTTCCCGGGCAATGTGCGTGAGCTGTCCAGTGCGATTGAGCGGGCGGTCACTTTTTGTGAAAGCGATACCATACAGCCCGAGCATTTGCCCGAACGCATCCGGAAGCGCCAGGGCGGGATTGTTCAGGCTGCCGTTGCCGCTTCGCCCGGGAAACTTTCCGAATGGCCCACCTTGGAGATGCTCCAGCAGGATTACGTGCGCCGGGTCATGGCTGCCGTTGATGGTAATAAACGCCGGGCGGCCCAGATACTCGGCATTAATCGCAGAACACTGTATCGCTGGCTGGAGTCGGATTTGGAGCATGGGCATGACTGATCAGAAACAGGCCATGATGTACGGCCTTGCCACGGTGCTGCTGTGGTCGACCGTTGCTACCGCCTTCAAATTGTCACTGGCGGATCTTGCGCCGGTTCAGATGCTGCTGGTGGCCTGTACCGCATCCATCGTCGTGATGGCGGCTATCCTCATGCTACAGGGGCGCTGGGGACTGGTGTTCCGTTTGCGGCGTGGCCAATACCTGCAGTCCATGCTGATGGGGCTGATCAATCCCTGTCTGTACTACTTTCTGCTGTTTGGTGCGTTCGACCGTCTGCCCGCCCAGGAGGCTCAGCCTCTTAATTACACCTGGGCACTGGTGCTGGCCTATCTGTCGGTGCCGTTTCTGGGGCAGAAACTGCGCAGGATCGATATTCTGGCGGGGTTGGTGTGTTACGCCGGAGTGGTAGTGATCGCCACCCGCGGTGCGGTAACCTCGCTCTCATTCTCGGACCCGCTCGGTGTCTCGCTGGCGTTGGGCAGCACGCTGGTTTGGGCGTCTTACTGGATTATTGCCACCCGGGATACCCGGGACCCGGTGGTTGGCCTGTTTCTTAATTTTCTATTTGGACTGCCGGTCATTGTGCTGGTGTGCTGGCAGACGGCGGGGTTGGCGATGCCGATCGGGAGTTCGATGGCCGCTGCGGTTTACGTCGGCGTTTTTGAAATGGGCATAGCCTTTGTGCTGTGGTCCCAGGCCATGAAAAAAGCAGAAAACACCTCGAAAGTGAGCAATCTGATTTTTATCTCGCCGTTTCTGTCCCTGGTGTTTATCTACTTCATTCTGGGCGAAGTTATTCTCACCTCGACCTACGTCGGGCTGGTGCTGATCATTGCGGGATTATGGCTGCAGCAGAAGAAGGTCCGTGACCGGGAGCAGGCGTTGAGCCATGGCTGAAAACTGGTATCTGTACCTTGTTCGCACCGCATCGGGTAGCCTCTACACCGGAATTGCCACAGATGTGGAGCGGCGGTTTGCCGAGCATCAGGCGGGGGCACCCAAAGGTGCCCGGAGCCTGAGAGGTAAAGGGCCGTTAACCCTGGAGTTCCATGTGCCTGCCGGCGACAGGAGCCGCGCCTCCCGCCTGGAATGGCAGGTCAAGCGCTGGCCCAAGGTTCGAAAGGAAGCTTTGATCCGGGGTGTCGTCAGGCTTGAAGATGATGCCTGATGTGACGCCCGGCAACGGCCAGAGCGTCTCTGGCCCGGTCAAGCTGCGCGGCGTGCACCTGGAATACATGCCAGAGATTGTTGTAGATCTCCAGCGTGGTTTCCACGTGTTCCTGTTTGGCCGCCTCCGCCAATCGACGGGCGTCGTTGAGCAGAACTTCCTGGCTTCCGACCTGAATCAGCAGGGGAGGCAGGCCACTCAGGTCACCGTAGACAGGCGACACCAGCGGGTGCGTCAAAGGCACGCCGTTGGCATACATTTTCGCGGCTTTGAAGGTCCAGGCAGCGTGCAGGACCGGTTCACATTCCGGAGTGTAAAGATCCTTTTCTGACAGATCTGTCCAGGGCGAGAAGCAGGTGACGGATGAGGGTAGTGGATGACCGTGGTCGCGCAATCGCATGGCCAGTACCACCGACAGACCGCCGCCGGCGGAATCTCCGGCCAGGGCAATGGAGCCGGGGCATACCCCCTGGTTGATCAAGGCCAGATATACGGCTTCGGCATCGTCCGGCGCGGCTGGAAACGGATGCTCCGGCGCCAGCCGGTAATCCGGTACCAGTACGTCGCAGCCAGAGAATTTGGCCAGATGGCCGGCAATGCCCCGGTGGGTATCGGCAGAGCCCATAACATAGCCTCCGCCGTGAAAATACAGTACGGTGCCGCCAGAACGGTCTTCCGGGGAGGCGCGCAGCACCGGTACATCGCCCAGGTCTTCCCACGCGAAACTGACGTCTTTAGGCGGGTAGGATGTTCGATAAGCTTCCCGGGTGTATCGGCGCTGCACCGATAACGGAAACGCCCGGGACAGGACGGGCTTCACAAAACGGTGCATGGTCCCTCTCAACCCGGCCTCAAGAAGCGGCTGGAACATCTGTGTTCTCCCTTGTGAATGCGTTAGGATGACTGGCATTTATGGATTCATGACAGGCGTTTAACTCTACGTGTACTGGAAAACAGATACCATAGAAATACCGAATTGGGACAGACATTCCCTGCTGGACCGTCTGGAACCGTTTGATCCGTCCGCCAGCCGGGAACTGAGTTCCGAGATGGAGGCGTATTGCCGGTTCTATGGCCTTGATCTTTGGGTTGAGCATCCGGATGTGGTCTACCATCAGGGGTACATCTGTGCCGAGCGGCATGAAGTGATGGTGCATTACTTCCGGCTGCCGGAGAGCGCCAGCCCGAAAGGCACGGTGTTCATTCTGCATGGTTATTTTGATCATGTGGGTCTGTATACCCAATTGATTGACCGCTGTCTTGGTGCAGGCTTCGATGTTCTGGCCTACGATCAGCCCGGGCACGGATTGTCGAGTGGCACGCCGGCCGCCATTGGCAGTTTCCTGGAGTACCAGGCCGTACTGTCGGAAGTAATGGCGAAGGTCAGGGACAAGATTCGGGGGCCCTGGTACGCAGTGGGGCAGAGTACGGGTGGCGCAATATTGATTGACTACCTGCTGTCGAACCACCACAACCGGGAGTCCTCGGCGTTCCGCAAAGTGGTGTTGCTGGCGCCACTGGTAAGGCCTATGGGCTGGCTGGGGGCAAAGATTCTCCACAGTCTGGTCAAACCGTTCCTGACTCGCTGGAAACGGGTATTCGGACCGAACAGCGGCGATACCCGCTTCCTTCGGTTCCTGCGGGAACACGACCCGTTGCAGGCAAGAGCGGTTCATGTCGATTGGGTGACTGCATTGAGACAATGGGTGCCGCACATTGAGTCGGCGAGGCCGGTGGATTTTCCGGTCACCGTGGTGCAGGGTGAGAAGGATCTGACGGTAGACTGGCAGCACAATCTGAGGATTATCCGGAATAAATTTTCCTCAGTGAAGGAACGAAGAATACCGGACGGTCGTCATCATCTTGTGAACGAAGCGCAGGATTTGCAGGCGACGGTATTCAATACCATTATCGATACATTCTCGGAGTAAGCAGTGGCCGTAGTGCCAAAAGCTCCGGACCAACCATTACAGAAACGGGAGAAGACAGTGAAAAAGACAATTCTTGCCTTTGCGGTAGCAACTGTTGGCCTGAGTGGCTGTATGACCTATGACCCGTATACCGGGGAAGAGAAAACTTCGAACGCCACCAAGGGCAGTATTATTGGCGCGATCGGTGGTGCTGCGATTGGTGCAGCAACCTCCAGCAGCAGTGATCGTGGCAAAGGCGCACTGATTGGTGCCGCTGGCGGTGCGGCCGTGGGTGGCGGTATCGGCTACTACATGGACCGCCAGGAAGCTCAGCTGCGCCAGAAGCTGGAAGGTACCGGTGTTCGCGTCGTCCGTAATGGTGACCAGATCGACCTGATCATGCCGGGTAACATCACTTTTGATACCGACCAGTCCACCATCCGTTCCGGTTTTACCGGCACTCTTGAGTCTGTGGCTCTGGTTCTGAAAGAGTTCGACAAAACCATCATCCAGATTGAAGGCCATACTGACAGCACCGGTTCAGACAGCTACAACCAGCTGTTGAGCGAGCGTCGCGCGTCTTCTGTCCGTGACTTCCTGTTGAATCAGGGCATTGAGCCCCGTCGTACCCGGGCCACCGGTTATGGCGAGCGCTACCCGATTGCTTCCAACGATACGGCTGCGGGTCGTGAGCAGAACCGTCGCGTTGAGCTGACACTGGTGCCGATGCAGTAATAACCTGCTCAGCATTCAACAAAAAAGCCCCGGTTTATGCCGGGGCTTTTTGCGTTATGGCAGGAGCAATCAGTTGGTGTTGCTCGGCAGCCATTCGTCGATTCGCTTCTTCAGATCGTCCAGCTGGTCTTCGCCGGAGTCCTTGAGTTCGCCCAGTTTGCTTCGGGCAGTCTCGATGTGGTCTTCAACGGCCTGAATGCGCTCTGAAAACTCTCTCTGAATTTCGGCTTCCGCTTGGTCATCCTTTGCCTTGGCCATCTTTTCGTCGGCTTCGGCACGCAGGCTGTCGATCTGTTTGCTCCAGTACTCGGTCTGAGTTTCCAGTTTCTTCTGCAGAGATTCCTTCAAGGACATAATTACCTCCATGCTGGGCCTGTTCCGGCCCGGTTTGAATGACTGGTACTTTTCAGCATGGCTACGTATGGCCGAATCTCAAGGGCGGCAGCATGAAGTTTTGTTGAAATGCGGCGTTGTGGCCCGAAATGGCATAAAAAAACCGGAGCTCCCAGGGGGATGCTCCGGTTCTTGAAGGCAGCTGTCTGTCAGAACAGTACGCGGCAGCGAATAGTGCCTTTTACCTGGCGGAGCTTTTCCAGCGCCAGCTCACCGTAGGCCTTGTCCACATCGACCACCACATAACCAATATCTTCCTTGGTTTGCAGGTACTGGCCACAGACGTTGATGCCGTTTTCGGAGAACACCTGGTTGATTTCCGACATTACGCCCGGCACGTTCTCGTGAATGTGCAGCAGGCGGTGCTGGTTCGGGTGCGACGGCAGCGCCACTTCCGGGAAGTTCACCGAAGAAACGGAGGTGCCGTTGTCGCTGTACATGGCCAGCTTCTCGGCCACTTCGCGCCCGATGTTTTCCTGGGCTTCAATGGTTGAGCCACCCACGTGCGGAGTCAGGATGCAGTTGTCGAACTCTCGCAGTGGCGAGACAAATTCTTCGTCGTTGGACTTGGGCTCCACCGGGAATACGTCGATGGCCGCGCCCAGCAGTTTACCGGAGCTCAGCGCATCGGCCAGGGCGTCGATATCCACCACGGTACCGCGGGAAGCGTTCATCAGAATGCTGCCCGGCTTCATCTGGGCAAACTGCTCGGCCTTGAACATGTATTTGGTTGCCGGAGTCTCCGGTACGTGCAGGGAAACCACATCGGAAATGTTCAGCAGTTCCTGTAGCGTGCCCACTTGCGTGGCGTTACCAATCGGCAGTTTGGAAACCACGTCGTAGAAATAGACGTCCATTCCCAGGCTTTCGGCCAGCACGCTGAACTGGGTGCCGATGTTGCCGTAACCGATGATGCCAAGCTTCTTGCCACGAATCTCGTAGCTGTTCTTGGCCGATTTCAGCCACTCGCCACGGTGGGCTTTGGCGTTCTTTTCCGGCACGCCGCGCAGCAGCAGGATGGCCTGGGCCAGAACCAGTTCTGCCACGGAACGGGTGTTGGAGAAAGGCGCGTTGAACACGGCCACGCCACGGCGGGTCGCGGCCTGCAGGTCAACCTGGTTGGTGCCGATACAGAAGCAGCCCACAGCCACCAGCTTCCTGGCGGCTTCAAATACTTTCTCGGTCAACTGGGTGCGAGAGCGGATACCAACGAAGTGCGCATCGGCAATCTTCTCGATCAGCTCTTCCTCACCCAATGAATGGGTCAGATACTCGATATTGGTGTAACCCGCGGCATTCAGGGTATCAATGGCAGATTGATGCACGCCTTCCAGCAGCAGGATCCGGATTTTGCTCTTTTCGAGAGACGTATTTGACATGGGCTTGCTTCCGAACCTTTCGTCACGTGAAATGACCTGCAGCCAGGGATCGTCGGCCTGGCTCACAGAACAGGGGCGGTATGATACCATAAACGCAGATTTTCACAGCGCGCCGGTTTGCCTGAATCAATTCTTTGTGAGTGATCTCTGAACAGGCCCTGGCCCAACTTCGAAGAGACTGACACATCCATGAGTTCCGAACAGATCATCGCTTCCCTTAAAGAGCTGGTTGCCACCTCCGAAAACCCGGGCAAGGTTCTCACCGATCCTGCGGATCTGGACAATTACGGCAAGGACTGGACCAAAATCTACCCGCCCAAGCCGCTGGCCATTGTCCTGCCGAAAACCACGGAGCAGGTGCAGGCGCTGGTGAAGTTTGCCAATGACAATCAGGTGGCTCTGGTACCTTCGGGCGGACGTACCGGCCTGAGTGCAGGCGCCGTGGCCGCCAATGGCGAGGTGGTGGTAGCGTTCGACAACATGAACCAGATTCTGGATTTCAACGCCAGTGATCGCACCGTACGTTGCCAGGCCGGGGTGGTGACCGAGCAACTGCAGACCTTCGCCGAGGAAAACGGCCTGTACTATCCGGTGGATTTTGCCTCCGCCGGGTCGAGCCAGCTCGGTGGCAACCTGTCCACCAATGCCGGCGGCATCAAGGTCATTCGCTGGGGCATGAGCCGGGACTGGGTTGCCGGACTGAAAGTGGTGACCGGTAAAGGTGATGTGCTGGATCTGAACAAGGATCTGGCCAAGAACAACACCGGCTACGATCTGCGACATCTGTTCATCGGTGCCGAGGGCACCCTGGGTTTCATTACCGAAGCCACCATGAAGCTTACCCGCAAGCCGGACGACCTGACCGTGCTGGTGCTGGGCCTGAATGACCTCACCAACACCATGGATGTCTTGCAGGCTTTCCAGAAAAAACTGGATCTGACCGCCTACGAGTTTTTCTCTCACCAGGCCATGGGGCATGTACTGGCCCACGGCCAGGTTCAGGCACCGTTCGAGACCGAGGCGCCATATTATGCGTTGCTGGAGTTCGAGGCTGTTTCTGATCAGGTGATGGACGATGCCATGGCACTGTTTGAGCAGTGTGTGGAAGAAGGCTGGGTGCTGGATGGCGTCATCAGCCAGAGTGAAACCCAGGCACAGAACCTTTGGCAACTGCGTGAGCGGATTTCCGAATCCATCGCGCCGCGAATTCCCTACAAGAACGATATTTCGGTGGTGGTTTCCAAGGTGCCGGGCTTCCTCCAGGAAATCGACAACGTGGTTACCGAACACTACCCGGACTTCGAGATCATCTGGTTCGGCCACATTGGTGACGGCAACCTTCACCTGAACATCCTCAAACCGGAGGACATGGCGAAGGAAGATTTCTTCGAAAAATGCCAGCAGGTGAACAAGTGGGTATTTGAAATTGTCGAGCGTTATCAGGGCAGTGTCTCTGCTGAGCACGGTGTGGGCATGACCAAGAAACCCTACCTGCAGTACACCCGCAGCGAGGCGGAAATTGCCTACCTGCGCGGTATCAAGCAGGTGTTCGATCCCAATAACATCATGAACCCGGGCAAGATCTTCGACTGATGCAAGAGCACATTGTTGTACTCACCGGCGCTGGAATCAGCGCCGAAAGCGGCCTCTCCACCTTCCGGGACAACGGTGGGCTGTGGGAGCAGCACAGTGTGTACGATGTGGCCACGCCGGAGGCGTTCGAGCGCAACCGGGATCTGGTGCTGAGGTTCTATAACGAGCGCAGGCGGCAACTTCAAACCGTCCAGCCCAATCCTGCGCACCGCTTGCTGGCGGAGCTGGAAAGCCGTTTTCAGGTGACCGTGGTCACCCAGAATGTGGACGACCTGCATGAGCGCGGCGGTTCGAGCAATGTGCTGCACCTGCACGGTGAACTCACCAAGGCCCGCAGTTCCGCCTATCCGGACCTCATTTACGACATCGGCTACAACGACATCAATCCCGGGGATACCTGTGATCGCGGTGCCCAGCTTCGGCCCCATATCGTCTGGTTCGGCGAAGAAGTCCCGATGCTGGATGCGGCGGCAGAGGTGGTGCGCACCGCAGATCAGTTGCTGATTGTGGGTACGTCGCTGCAGGTATATCCGGCGGCAGGGCTGGTCTACGAGGTGGACATTGATGTGCCCATCACGGTGATTGATCCTGGCGAACCTGCGTCCGTCTCCCGGGCACGGGTGATTCGCAAAGGGGCCTCGGAAGGGGTGCGGGAGTGGGTTTCGCGTTATTTGTGAACTTGGCGTTAGCCTCGGAGGTATTTCTCCAGTTCACTTCTGAATGCGGCCTGAACACCTAAGCGTTTTAGCATCCAGTAATGCCCCGCAATCATCCGGTCTATGAAAATACTCTCGACCGGTGGTTTGAAGTAATCCAGGTATTTGAACACCGTGCTGGTTTTTGCGGCCACGTGTTTATGGATATCGGCCTCGGCGAAGTCGTAGGGCTCATCGTTCAGGAACGGGATGATCAGGATATCCCTCCACATGGCGTAATAGGCTTCATCGACCGCCGGTTGGCTGTCCACGCGAGCGCCCAGGTCGATCAGGTACTGGTCCAGGGCCTGGTAGTCCTCATCCAGCGCTGCGATCAAGGCTTTGCGGTAGGCTTCGACAATCTCCGGTTTGAGTTTCTTCACGCAGCCGAAGTCATACATGATAATGGTGCCATCCGGCCGGTAGGCGAAATTGCCCGCGTGAGGGTCGCCGTGAATGCACTGGAACCGGAACAGCTGATCGGCCATGATCGTGAAAATCCGGTGGCCAATCAGGTTGAGGGTTTCCTGGGAGTAGTGTTCCGGTGTGACCTTGCTGACGTGGTCGCCCTCCACCAGCCCCAGGGTCAGGACCCGACGGGTTGAATGGCTGTCGACCACCTCCGGGATGATCACCCACGGCTGATCATTGTGGAATTCGTGGAACAGCTTGAGGTTTCGCGCCTCGTTCTCGTAATCCAGCTCTTCCTTCAGTCGCACCCGGATTTCGCCGAACAGCTGGTCAACCGTCTCCTTGGGCATTTTCAGCAGGCCGCCGAGCTTCAGGGCCAGTCGTAGCTGTTTGAGGTCGGAGTCGCAGGATTCATCCACGCCGGGGTATTGCACTTTCACGATCACATCCGTGCCATCGTGCAGGCGGGCGCGGTGTACCTGGCCGATGGAGGCAGAGGCGTAGGGTGTTTCCTGCAGGTATTCAAACAGCTCGCCAACCGGCTTGCCCAGCTCACTTTCGACTTGTTCCAGAATCACCTCGAATGGCATCGGTGGTGCTTCTTTCTGGAGTTTTTCCAGCGCGTCCGAGAATTCTTTGGGCAGGAAGTCCTGGGTCTGGGAGGCTATCTGCCCCACCTTCATCACCGCCCCCTTGAGCTCCCCCAGGGTATCGGCAATGTGCCCGGCCATCCGGGTGTAGCTTTCGCTCTGGGCGCCTTCGTCATTTTCGGTGCGGAACATGCGCCGCGCTCTCTGGCCGGCGTACTGGCCCGCCACCGTGGCGGTCATGCCTGCGAGTTTGAAGAAGCGTCCTGTGCGTGAAGTAACGGGTTTCCTGACCATGGTAGTGCCTGTTCTACGGGAAGTTTGCAGCTCGTCTGAATATCCGTATCCGTGTTGCGTTCAGACCACTGTGGTCTCCACAAATAACACATCTTCCAGCTCCAGGGACAGAGTCTGGCCGCTGACAAGCGGGCCAACGCCTTTGGGCGTGCCAGTCAGCACCACATCGCCGGGTAACAGGGTGAACTGGGTGCTCATATGAGCAATCAGGGGCACGATCGGGTTCAGCATGTCGCCGGTATCCCCGGTCTGCTGGCGCTGGCCGTCGATATCCAGTGTGAAGCTCAGGTTGCCCTTGGCAAGTTGGTCGGCGGCAACGAATGGTGAAAGCGGGCAGGCGCCGTCGAAGGCCTTTGCGCGCTCCCAGGGGTGTCCCTTTTCTTTCAGGCTGCTTTGCACGTCCCGCAAGGTGAGGTCCAGGGCCAGGCCATAACCGAGAATGGCACTTTCCACTTCGCTGGCGGAGGCATTGGTCAGGGGGCGGCCGATAAGTACGGCCAGTTCGGTTTCAAAGTGCACCGCACCCTGGCCTCTGGGGTAGACCAGCGGGCGGGTGATATGAACCGCTGCGGTGGAGGGTTTGATAAACAGCAGCGGTTCTTCCGGTACCGGGTTGTTCAGCTCCCGGGCGTGTTCGGCGTAGTTGCGCCCCACACAAACGATTTTGCCAAGGGGAAGATGAACCGGTGTTCCATCTTTCCAGTGATGCTGATAATCGCCCATGGTGGCGCCTCCGCTCAGTCTCCTTCGAATGAGCAGACAGTATAAACCTGCAGACCTTCTTCCTGCAGCTTGCGTGAGCCACCCAGATCCGGCAGATCAATCATGGCTGCGACCTCTACGATTTCAGCACCGATACGGCGGATCAGACGGGTTGCGGCCAGCATGGTGCCGCCAGTGGCAATCAGATCGTCCACCAGGATGACCTTGTCGCCGGGTTTGAAAGCGTCTTCGTGTAGCTCGACGGAAGCCGTGCCGTATTCCAGTTCGTAGTCTTCCACCAGGGTGTCGAAGGGCAGTTTGCCCTTCTTGCGCACGAGTACCAGAGAGGCATTCAGCTCGTAGGCCAGCGCCGAGCCAATAATGAAGCCCCGGGCATCGACGGCGGCAACCGCATCAATGTGCTGGCCATGGTAGCGATGGACAAAGGCATCGATCAGTTTACGAAATGCCGTTTTGTCCTGAAGGACCGTGGTGATGTCCCGGAAGGAGACGCCGGGTTTGGGCCAGTCCGGCACAGTGCGGATGGCTTTCTTGATGCTCTCGGAAAAATAGTCCATGGGCGGATCCGGTGATTACTCTGGGCGCCGCTCAGGCGGCGTCCAGGAACATGAATTTCAGAACAAATACAACGGCAATGGTAACGACACTGGCGTTAAGATCGGACCAGCGGCCAGACAACGCCTTGATCACGGCGTAGGTGATGAAACCCAGGGCAATGCCGTTTGCAATAGAGAAGGTCAGCGGCATGGTCAGTGCTGTGACGATCGCTGGTGCGGCGTCGGTGATGTCATCCCAATCGATCAGTTTGAGGCCGCTTGCCATCAGCACGGCGACGTAGAACAGGGCCGGTGCGGTCGCATAGGCAGGGATGATGCTCGCGATCGGTGACAGCAGCAAACAGGCGAGGAAAAGCAGGGCGACGACAACCGCCGTCAGTCCTGTGCGACCACCGGCGGAAATGCCAGCGGTTGATTCGATATAGCTGGTGGTGGTTGAGGTACCCAGGGCTGCGCCTGACATGGTTGCGACGGAATCCGACATCAGAGCTCGTCCGAGACGGGGCAGCTTGCCATCTTTATCCAGCAATCCACCACGCTGGGCTGCTCCGATCAGGGTGCCGGAGGTATCGAAAAGATCCACGAACAGAAAGGCAAAGATAATGCTGATCATGCCAACATTCAGTGCGCCGGCCAGATCAAGTTGCATAAAGGTGGGGGCAAGGCTGGGTGGGGCAGACACAAAACCTTTGTATTCCACCATGCCAAGCATCATGGCGGCCACGGTAACAGCAAGGATGCCGATCATTACGGCGCCGGTGATTCTGCGGAATGAAAGTGCACAGATCAGTACGAATCCTGCGAAGAACAGCAGGCTCTCAGCCACTTTAATGTCGCCCAGACCCACAAGGGTCGCAGGGTTATCTACCACGATGCCGGCGTTTTTCAGTGCGATCAGAGCAAGAAAGAATCCGATGCCGGCGGAAATGCCAAAGCGTAAGGACATCGGAATGCTGTTGATGATCCATTCCCGGATCTTGACCACACTCAGAATGAAGAAAATAAACCCGGAGAGAAAGACAGCGCCCAGCGCCACTTCCCAGCTGTATCCCATACTGCCGACGACCGTGAACGAGAAAAAGGCGTTCAGGCCCATGCCGGGGGCCAGGGCAATTGGATAGTTTGCCCAGAGGCCCATAATCAGCGTACCGATGGTTGCGGCCAGACAGGTGGCCACGAAAACGGCTCCGAAATCCATGCCGGTGGACGACAGGATGCTGGGGTTGACCACGATGATGTAGGCCATGGTCAGGAAGGTGGTAATGCCAGCTACCACTTCTTTACGGACAGTGGTGCCGTGGGCCTGGAGTTGGAACAGTCGTTCAAGCATGACTTGGGTCTGCCTCTAGAATGCCTGGATTAGGGAGTTTGAAAGTCAGTTTGCGTGCGGAAAACGTGAATTGGGTGAAAAAACGGCAATGTTACCGGCTCAGGCGCCTCACGCCAAGGGATGATTCAGAGTTCAGTTCAGCATCTGGTCTCGTTGCAGGCGGATATCAAAGCGCACCGCGAGCATGCGAACAATCACGATAAACAGCAGGCCAATAGTCAGCGCCATGGATTCGCTCTCCAGCAACCACTGGCACACAAAGTACAGCCAGCAACCGGCGAAGGCGATAGAGGCGTAGATCTGGTCCTTGCGGAAAATAAAGGGAACTTCGTTGCACAGGGTGTCACGCAGGGCGCCGCCGAAGCAGCCTGTCATTACACCCAGCATGGAAGCGATAAACCAGGAGTGGCCCAGATCGAGAGCCAGTTGCGCACCGAGAATGGAAAAAATGCCAAGGCCGATGGCGTCCGGGAACACGATTCTCGATTCTTTCAGGGAATGGGCCCGGCTCCAGTAGCTGAACACGATTGCCATGGCCAGGATCATGATCGGCTGCTCCTGGTGCTTGATCCAGTACAGCGGGTGATTGTCCATGATCAGATCCCGCAATGTGCCGCCACCCAGAGCGGTAATAAAACCGATGGCAAAAACACCCACCGGATCCATGTTTTTGGACCGGGCGACGATCATGCCGGAAATGGCAAACGCCACAACGCCAATCATTTCAAGAGTATAGATGATGTCAAACATGGGGCAGCTCTGATCTGACGAAATTCGGTCCGGGGCGTGGGTGAAAGGCTGGAAGAATAGCGGAATTCGTCCCGGGATTCATCTTCAGGCGTTGATGGCCGATTCAGCCAATGTGATCTGTTACGCGACAGTTACGCGTATCACTGCCTTGTTTCCCGTTTGATTGATCCGGAGTACTGCAATATGGCCCTGATGCGTCTGGCCGCCGGTGTGATGATCATCGTCGCCGTGGTAGCGGGCGCTGTACTGTTCTGAATCCGTCGGCTTATCAGCCGGGCTTATTGCCATGAATAAGCAGCCTTGATTTGCTTCACGGGCTCTGTGCGTTTAGCTTGATCCTGGTCAATTACAACGTCAAATCAGACCCGCCCTGACGCCATCAGGGTAAGACAGACAGCCCAGGAGCAACCATGAAAGCCATTCTGTGCAAAGACTATGGCCCGGCAGAGAATCTGGTCATCGAAGACATTGCCAGCCCGGACGTAAAAGGCAGCGGCGTAAAAATCCGGGTCAAGGCTGCAGGCCTGAACTTCCCGGACACCCTGATCATTCAGGGCAAATACCAGTTCCAGCCGCCCATGCCGTTTTCCCCCGGTGGCGAATTGTCCGGTGAAGTGCTTGAAGTGGGCGAAAAAGTCAGCCGTTTCAAACCCGGAGACCGGGTAGCCGCCCTGACCGGCTGGGGTGCGTTTGCCGAAGAAGTGGTTGCTCCGGAATCCAACCTGTTGCCAATTCCGGACTCTATGTCCGATGAGAAAGCAGCGGCTTTCATGATGGTGTATGGCACCTCCTATTATGCGCTGAAACAGCGAGGCAACCTGCAGCCCGGCGAAACCCTGCTGGTACTCGGGGCCAGCGGCGGCGTCGGCCTGGCGGCGGTGGAGCTGGGCAAGGCTATGGGCGCGAAAGTGATCGCGGCGGCCAGCTCTGCTGAAAAACTCGCGGTGGTCAGGGAGGCCGGTGCTGATGAACTGGTGAACTACACCGAGGAATCGCTGAAAGATGCGGTGAAGAAACTGACCAAGGGTAAAGGTGTGGATGTGATCTACGACCCGGTCGGCGGAGATTTCACCGAACAGGCCCTGCGCACCATGGGCTGGAACGGCCGCCACCTGGTGATCGGCTTTGCTGCAGGGGATATCCCCAAGATTCCTGCGAACCTGACGCTGCTCAAGGGTTGTTCCGTGGTAGGCGTGTTCTGGGGTAGCTTCACCCAGCGCGAGCCGCAGACCAGCGCCCAGAACATGATGGAGCTGTTGCAGATGTATGCCGACGGCAAGATCGATCCCAAGGTCAGCGAAGTGTTCCCGTTCGAGGAATATGCGGCTGCGCTTGGGGCACTCACGGGGCGTCGGGCCACTGGCAAGATCGTTTTGCGGGTTGAAGAATAGTTCTTGGAGCCTGAGGGATAGCCTCCCTCCTAGCCTTTAGGTTTCGGTGTGGGCCGCGCTGGGGAACGCTTCCAAAAAACCGCTACAAGCACATCCATGTGCGCTTATTTCGGGCCATCCATGGCCCTCAAAATTTTTTGGAAGCGTTCCCCATCACGGCCGGTCAGCTTCACAGTAATAGTCAGGGAGAAAAGCTAGGTTTTTCAGTAAACTGACTATCACTCCTTGGCTCGGAAGTGAGTGCGGGGTGCCCCTCCCAAAAATGTCGGAGGCCATGGATGGCCGGAGAGAAGCGCACATGGATGTGCTTGTAGCGGTTTTTGGGAGGGGCACCCCGTACTCACTGTCACCAAGCGTTGCAGGCTAGGTTGTGAGGCCCCTCTCCAAAAGTCAGGATCAAAACCGAACATCCCCCGAATCAATATCCGAGACTAGCTCCGGAGTCAGCAACGTATAACCGGACGAACCGGGCAGCCAGGCGTAAACATCGTCTTCTGACCGCTCCAGCGAATAGCCGAGCTTCTGGATGTCCACCTTCCGGTACTTGAACGTCCCCGTCTTCTCGATGGCATTGGTCACCCGCACAAACACCGGCACCGCATAGGCCGGCAGATTCTCCTGCAGATAGTCAAACAGCTTGTTGATATCGAAGGCCGAACCATTGGACTGAGGCACCAGCGTTACCATGCCCGCCTTGCCGTTGGTTTTGGGAATCTCGACCCCGTACACAATGGCTTCCTCCACCATGCCGGAGCCATCAATGATATTTTCCACCTCCGTCGTCGATACGTTCTCTCCCTTCCAGCGGAAGGTGTCGCCCATGCGATCGACAAACTGCAGGTGACGGCAGCCGATTTCTTTTAATACATCACCGGTATTGAACCAGGCATCGCCTTTCTTGAAACCATCGCGCAGGATGGATTTCTCGGTGGCTTCCTTCTGGGTGTAGCCCTCGAATGCCCACTTCTTGTTGATCTCCCCGATCAACAGGCCAGGCTGGCCTTTTTCTACTTCCTCCAGACGGCCCTTGTCGTTGCGGATCGGGTCCCGGGTGCCTTCGTGGTACTTAACTAGTTTGTAGGGCGCGGTGGAGAAGCCCACGGTGTTGTCCATGTTGAAAAAGTTGCTGAAGCCGATATTGCCTTCTGATGAGGCATACAGTTCAGCCACCTTGTCGATGCCAAAACGTTCCTTGAATTCTTTCCAGATGGAGGGGCGCAGGCCGTTGCCGATCATTTTGGTCAGGCTGTGGTTGCGGTCCTGGCTGCCGGGAGGTTGATTCAGCAGGTAGCGGCACAGTTCGCCCACGTAGCCGAAGGTGGTGGCGTTGTAGCGTCGGACGTCGTCCCAGAAGGCGCTGGCGGAGAATTTTCGGCGCAGGGCGATGGCAGAGCCACCGGCGAGGACCGAGCCCCAGCACACCAGCAGGGCGGTGCCATGATACAGCGGCAGCGTACAATACAGGACGTCTTCCGGTTCCATGGCCAGGGAGAGCATGCCAAAGCCGCCGTAGGCTTTGATAAATTTGCGATGTGAACCGGGCGCCGCCTTGGGCAGGCCGGTGGTGCCTGAGGTGTAAAGATACACGGCGGTATCGCCCATGGTTACCGGGTCGCTCAGGACCGGGCGGGTTGAGGGCCGGCGGCTGACTTCCAAGGCCAGATTGACGTAGCCCTCCGGCGCGTCACCAAAGGTGTTCAGAGTGTTGCCGTCGTGCAGGTAGAGCAGGGGATGCGTGTGCCGGAGCTGAACCTCTCCACGAACCGACTCGGCATTGTCGATCAGTTCGCTACCAACCACCAGCAGTCGCGGCTCGATCAGGTTGATACTGTGGGCCAGCACTTTGCCTTTCTGGGAGGTGTTCAGCATGGCGCAGGCCACGCCGACCTTGGCTGCGCCAACCACGGTCGCCAGTAGTTCCGGTCGGTTTTCCAGCATTACCGCAATGGCATCGCCCTTTACCAGCCCCTGATCTTTCAGGTAATGGGCAATTCGATTGCTCCAGGCATCCAGTTCTGCCCAGGTAATGCTGCGATCATCGAAGAGAATGGCAGGGCGCGTGGGGTGTTTGTCAGCGTTGCGCTCCACCAGCTTGCCAAGGGTCAGCTCTTTTTTGTCGTCCTTTACCCGGTAGTAGTAAAGCCCTTTTGCCACGAAGGGAAATTTTTTCAGAACCGTGGGCAGGCTGCGCATGATGTCGCGTGCGGTTACGATGTCTTGGCTCATGGTGCGTCCGTTTCAGTCGTCATTGTCTTTGTAGGTTTTGAACCGCGGACCAACCCATTGCTCCGCGGCTAATCCAGGAACAGATCCGGCAGCAGTGGCTTGTTGCCTGCGGCATACCGGTAGTGTTCGAAGTCCTTCACGCCATCCTGGCGAAGTACATCCTCGTCAATCAGCGCTTGCCCGGTCAGTTCGTCCGCACTGCGGGACAGTATGCTGACCGCGGCATCGGCCATGATTTCCGGCTTTCGTCCCTGCGCCATCAATTGAGGTCCGCCCACTTCGTGTTCTATGGCGGCAGTGGCAATCAGAGTCTTTGGCCACAGGCAGTTCACGGCAATGCCATAGCGTCGGAACTCCTCGGCCATGCCCATGCTGAGCATGGTCATTCCGTATTTTGTGGTGGTATAGGGCCCGTACTGGGAAAACCACCGGGTATTCAGGTTCAGCGGCGGCGACAGGCTGAGAATGTGGCCACCGGATTCCTTCAGCCAGGGCAGGGCCGCCTGACTGCAGGTGAATACGGCCCGGGCGTTGACCTGATGCATCAGGTCGTATCGGCTCACTTTCAGGTTTTCGACACCGGTCAGCCGTATCGCCCCGGCGTTGTTCACCAGGGCATCGATACCGCCAAAATAACCGGCGGCTTCGTCGATTCGCTGGCGGACCTGTCGTTCATCCCGCACGTCCAGTACCAGCGGTAGCGCCTGGCCTCCGGCATTGCGAATTTCCTCAGCGACCGTGTGGATGGTGCCGGGTAGTTTCGGATGCGGGGTATCGGTTTTCGCTGCAATGACAACGTTGGCGCCTTCCCGGGCACAGGCCAGGGCAATGGCCCGGCCGATTCCCCGGCTGCCGCCCGTTATAAACACTGTGCGCTGTTGTAGCCGGCTCATGATTCTGCCTCCTCAGTGGTTTGCACGTCTGCCAGAAGTTGGCCACGCTTGACCTGGTCTCCTTTGCGGGCGAGCAACTGGCCAACGGTGCCCGTGCGGTCCGCCTTAACCGGATGCTCCATTTTCATGGCTTCCAGAATCACTAGGGTCTGGCCCTGTTCCACCTGATCTCCCTCTGCCACCAGTACATCAATAATGGCACCGTCCATAGTGGCCTGGATCTTGCCGCTGCCGGCGCCCAGGGCACCTTGGGCGGGTTGGTGCGTAATATCCCGAACGCACCAGGAACGGCCGAACGCCTGCAAATATAGGGAATCTCCGCTCCGGTGGTATTGGCACCGCTGACGAACCCCGTTGTCGATAATGCACAGCAGGCCTGGTTCCTGGCTTTGCAGGTGCAGTTCATAGTGTTCTTCGCCGTGAGCCACCAGCAGTTTGTGGCCACTGTGCCGAACCAGCAGTTCCACGGTTTCGTCCCGGGCCTCAAGTTTCATCGGCATGACGGTGGCGGGGGCGTTACTCCAGCCTTTCTGGGCGGATTGGCCGAGGCTCAATGCGCAGGCGCTCAGGGCCAGCTCGCGGATGGTGAGCGGCTGGGGCGCCAGTGACGGATCATCCTTGAAGGCCTGCTGCAGGAAGGCCGTGGTGGCTTCACCGGCACCAAAGGTGTCATCGGCGATGATGCGGCTGAGGAAATGGCGGTTGGTGGTCACACCAAAGACTGTGGTGTCTTCCAGCGCCCGGATCAGGCGGCGACGGGCTTCGTCCCGGTTCTGGCCCCAGGCGATGACTTTCGCCAGCATGGGATCGTAGTGGGGGCTGACCACGTCACCGGAGCGCACGCCGGTATCAAACCGCAGTCCTTCGCCTTCGGCCGGAGTGAACAGGTGCAGGGTGCCGGTTTGCGGGGTGAAACCGCTGGCCGGGTCTTCGGCGTAAAGTCGTACTTCGATGGCGTGGCCATTGAGTTGGATGTCATCCTGGGCCAGAGGTAGTGGGCGGCCTTCAGAGACCATCAACTGCCAGGCCACCAGATCCTGGCCGGTAATCAGTTCGGTGACCGGATGCTCTACCTGCAGGCGAGTATTCATTTCCAGGAAGTAGAAACTGCGGTCTTTGTCGACCAGAAATTCCACGGTACCGGCGCCCTCGTAACCGCAGGCCAGGGCTGCTTTGACAGCAGCTTCGCCCATGGCCTTACGCAGTTCCGGGGTAACAAAAGGTGAGGGCGCTTCCTCGACCACTTTCTGGTGCCGGCGCTGGACGGAGCAGTCCCGCTCGCCCAGGTAAACGGCGTTGCCATGGCGGTCTGCAAAAACCTGGATTTCTACGTGCCGGGGTTCGATGACCGCTTTTTCGATGATCAGTTCGTCGTCACCGAAGGCCTGTTTGGCTTCTGAGCGGGCCCTCTTAATGTTGTCGGCCAACTCGCTCTCGCTCTCGACCAGGCGCATGCCCCGGCCGCCGCCACCTGCGGAGGCTTTGAGCATGAGGGGGTAGCCGATGCCCTGGGCTGCGGCGATGAGTTCATCATCACTGGCGTTGTTGCCCTCGTAGCCAGGGACTACGGGCACGCCGGCTTCCTGCATGGCGATTTTCGAGCGGCGTTTGCTGCCCATGAGTTCAATGGCGTTTTCGGGAGGGCCTACAAAGGTGAGGCCGGCCTGTTTGACGGCTTTGGCGAAGCCGGAGTTTTCGGAGAGGAAGCCGTAGCCCGGGTGGATGCAGTCGGCGCCTGTTTTCCTTGCGGCATCGAGGATGGCGTCGGCGTTGAGGTAAGACGCAGCAACCTGTGCCGGGCCGATGCAGACGGCTTCGTCGGCTTGTTCAACGTGCAGGGCGTTGGCGTCGGCTTCGGAGTAGACGGCAACGGTTCGGTAGCCCAGCGCCTTGGCTGTACGGATGACCCTGACGGCGATTTCGCCTCGGTTAGCGATTAAAAGTTTTTTTAGCATACGCGTTACCTATCTGGTTACTTTGCCGCCTGGGTTGGGTGCTCGTCCGCACCACCACCAGGGTGGGCTTCCGGAAAACCGCTACAAGCACGTCCATGTGCGCTTCTCTCCGGCCATCCATGGCCTCCGACATTTTCCGGAAGCCCACCCTGCCAGTGGCGCTCCCCGAACCTTGTCGGAGTCTGCCCAACTACGGTCAATAGACATTATTTAGTTGTTATTGATTGGGGAGCTCTGCCCACTTGGGCTCACGCTTCTGCATAAATGCCATCGTGCCTTCCGCCCCCTCCGGCCCCCGGATGGCGGCCGCGAATTTTTCAGCGGCGTCATCGAGTAAACCGGCCATGGCTTCATGTCCCACCCGATGCAGTAAGGCCTTGGTTTCTGCCGTGGCGTCGGGGGCGCACAGGCGTACCCGTTCCAGAGCCTGGTTCAGCATGTCGCTTAGCTGTTCTTCGGATTCCGCAACCTGGTGAACGATGCCGAGTGTGCAGGCTTCCGTTGCGTCGATTCTCAAACCTAGCAGCGCCAATCGACGGGCCTGGGTCAGGCCGATACGTTCGACAACGAACGGGGCGATCTGGGCCGGGATGACGCCGAGGGTGGTTTCCGGCATACCGAATTTGGCAGTCGGGCCGGCGATGGCCAGGTCGGAGACGCAGGCCAGGCCGAAGCCGCCGCCCATGACGGCGCCTTCGGTGATGGCGATGACGACTTTGGAGGATTCGTTGACTTGCTGGATCATCTGGCCGAAGGCGCGGTTGAGTTTGTAGAACGGGTCATCGCGGCCTTCGCCGGCTTTCTGGCTCCGGGCGCCGGCCATGTCTTTGATATCGCCGCCGGCGCAGAAATGTCCACCTGCGCCGCGGATGACGGCGGCGCGGATGCTGATGTCGTTTTCGATCTCGCTGAAGATGGTGGACAACTCAGCGACCATCTGCAGACTCATAGCGTTGCGGACGTCCGGGCGGTTGATGGTGATGAACAGGGTAGGGCCCTGTTTTTCGAGAATCAGGGTTTCGCATTGTGGTAGTTGGTATTCCATACAGGACTCCACGTAAAACGTTTGGGGCCATGAGGCGGGGTTCCCCTTCCGGGACCGTTGAGGGCCATGGACGGCCCGAAACGAGCCCACAGGGAAGTGCTTGTAGGCGTGTCCCGGAAGGGGAACCCCGCCTCATGGCCTTCCGCCAAACTAAATGCTCAGTCGCGTTTCTTGCCAGGCAAGGTGCCCATCAGCTTGCAGATGATGCCCAGCATGATTTCGTCGGCACCGCCGCCGATGGAGACCAACCGCACATCGCGGTAAGCCCGTGACAGGGGGTTGTCCCACATGTAACCGTTGCCACCCCAGAACTGCAGGCAAGCATCGGTCACTTCTCGACCCAGACGCCCGGCCTTCAGTTTCGCCATCGACGCCAGCTTGGTGACATCTTTGCCCTCAACGTGCAGCTCACAGGCCTGATAAGTCAGCGCGCGCAGCGCTTCGATTTCGGTCTGTAACTCCGCCAGGCGGAAATGGATGTACTGGTTGTCGATGAGCGGCTGGCCAAAGGTCTTGCGCTCGCGGCAGTATTCAATGGTCTGCGTGACACAGTTTTCCAGGGCCTTGATTACGTTGGCGGCCCCCCACATGCGCTCCTCCTGGAACTGCAGCATCTGCATCATAAAGCCGGTGCCTTCTGCGCCGATGCGGTTGCGTTGGGGAATTCGCACGTCGTCCAGAAACACCTGGGCGGTTTCTGATGAGCGCATGCCCAGCTTGTTCAGGTGCGGGCTGAAGGTGATGCCCGGTGTGTTCATGGGCACGATCATAAGGGTTTTATTCTTGTGGGGTTTGTCGTCGCTGGTGTTGGCCAGCAGACACATGAAATCCGCTTTCGGGGAGTTGGTGATCCACATCTTGGAGCCGTTGATGACGTAGTCATCGCCGTCTTTCTTAGCCGTGGTTTTCAGGCCGGCCACATCGGAGCCTGCGCCCACTTCACTCACACCGATACAGCCCACCATATCGCCGGCAATAGCCGGGGCCAGGAAATCCCGTTTCAGTTCATCGGAACCGAAGCGCGCAATCGCGGGGGTACACATGTCGGTCTGTACGCCCACGGCTAGCGGAACACCGCCGCACTTGGCCATGCCCAGTTCTTCAGCAGCCACGAGGTTGTAGCTGTAATCCAGACCCATGCCGCCGTATTCCTCCGGCTTCTGAATGCCCAGCAGGCCCAGGTTGCCGAGTTTCTTGAACAGATCGTGAATGGGAAACTCGCCGGCTTCCTCCCATTCATCGCAGTGCGGATTGATTTCCTTTTCGACAAAATCGCGGACGGTCTTTCTGAGGGCTTCGTGTTCGGCTGTGAATTTCATTGTTGTTCTCCCGGTAAATCAGTGTGGAAATCAGAAACGGGCGACGCCGTAAACGTTGGGTCGCAGTGGTCGTTGTTCGGCTTCACGGCAAACGGAAAGCACCATGGCCAGAACACGGCGGGTATCCCGAGGATCGATCAGGCCGTCGTCCCAGAGCCTGGCAGTTCCGTAAAGGGCGGTGGAGCCGTCTTCCAGCTTTTTGGCGGTGGCCTGTTCCAGGAACGACAGAGTCTTTTCGTCCGGCTCGATACCACTTTTGCGTTGTTTTTCTTCAGCCACGATGCGCATCACCTTCCCGGCCTGGGCGGGGCCCATGACGGCGGTGCGGCTGTTGGGCCAGGCGAAGATAAATCTCGGGTCCAGGCCCCGGCCGCACATGGCGTAGTTGCCGGCGCCGTAGGAACCGCCCACCACCACGGCGAGTTTTGGTACCCGGCAGTTGGCCACGGCCTGAATCATCTTCGACCCGTGTTTGATGATGCCGTTCTGTTCGGAGTGGGTACCGACCATAAATCCGGTGGTGTTATGCAGAAACAGGATAGGCGTGCCTGCCTGATCGCAAAGCTGGATAAACTGCGCCGCCTTGGCGGAGCCGGCAGGGGTGATCGGGCCGTTGTTGCCGATGATGCCTACGCTGTGACCTTGAATACGGATGGTGCCGCACACCGTCTGACTGTCGTAGTCGTTCTTGAAATCCAGGAACCGGGAGCCATCGGCGATGCGGGCCAGGATCTCTCGCACGTCATAGGGCTTCTTGGCGTCGGAAGGAATCACGCCCAGCAGCTCGTCCGCCGGATACAGCGGCTCATCCCACTGTGGTTCCTGGCGTAGCGGCAGGTTTTCGTTCCAGGGCAGGGCGCCCAGAATCTCCCGGGCCTGCCGGATGCCATCAGCATCGTCTTCCGCCAGGTATTCGGCGGTGCCGGCAACGGTGGCGTGCATTTCTGCTCCACCCAGTTCCTCATCGGTGGCGACCTCACCGGTCGCGGCTTTTAAAAGCGGCGGGCCGGCCAGGAACATCTTCGCCTGCTCGCGTACGGTAATTACGTAATCCGACAGGCCCGGCTGATAGGCCCCGCCGGCAGTGGCGTTGCCATGGACGACGGTTACCTGTGGAATACCGGCTGCAGACATCCGGGCCTGGTTCGCAAAGCCCCGGGCGCCAAGCACGAAGATATCGGTGGCATAGTTAAGGTTGGCGCCGCCGGATTCAGACAAGGACACCACAGGCAGCTTGTTCTCCATGGCGATCTGCTGCAGGCGCAGGGTCTTGTCCAGACCGGCGGGGGTAATGGTTCCGCCCTTGATGGCGCTGTTGCTTGCGACCACCAGGCAGCGTACTCCGGCTACTCTGCCTATGCCGGCAATAATACCGCCGCCAGCCATGGAACCGTCTTTGTCATCGTGCATCTTGTAACCGGCCAGTGAACACAGCTCCAGAAACTCACTGCCACGATCCAGCAGCCGATTGATACGATCCCGCGGTAGCAGCTTGCCCCGCTTGGTAAACTTCTCCCGGGCCGATTCCGCCAGGTCCAGAACCTTCTGCTCCACATCCCGGAAAGTCGAGATATGCGCTTCCATGGCCTCGACATTGGCCCGGAATTCGTCGGACTGGGGGCTTATTGTTGTTTCCAGTACCTGCATGGGAAATCCTTAGTCGTCACTCAACACTTTCGGCGTTACCGCCCGATGGAAACCG
This sequence comes from Marinobacter sp. bablab_jr008, assembly GCF_016464145.1. Classification (NCBI taxonomy): domain Bacteria; kingdom Pseudomonadati; phylum Pseudomonadota; class Gammaproteobacteria; order Pseudomonadales; family Marinobacteraceae; genus Marinobacter; species Marinobacter sp. bablab_jr008. Next base: position 211,707 of record NZ_JACDWW010000059.1, on the reverse strand, counting down.
TTGTAGGGCTCGTTATTCTCCGCCTTCGGCATCGGCCACACACGCCCACCCTGGGATGCCGCACCGTCAATCCGCAGACAATCGCCACTGATAAACGCCGCCCCCGGGCTAAGCAGGAAGCAGATCGCCGAACTCACCTCTGATTCTGTACCCATCCGCTTGATCGGCACCGCATCCGCCAGGCTGCGAATCCACGACTTCATGTGGGCCGGGTAGTTGTCCATCCCGCTGGACGCAATCCACCCCGGCGCCACCGCATTCACCCGAACCCCGGACGGTGCCCATTCGACCGCGGCTGTCTGGGTGAAATTCACCATACCGGCCCGGGCTGCGCCAGAGTGCCCCATGCCGGGCATGCCACCCCACATATCTGCCACGATATTTACAATCGCACCGCCGGACTTGCTCAAGGCCTGGGTATAGGCCTCCCTGGCCATCAGGAAACCGCCGGTCAGATTCGTGCGCACCACGGTTTCCCAACCCTTCTGGTTAATGCCCGTTAACGGAGACGCAAACTGCCCGCCGGCATTGTTCACCACCCCGTTCAGACCGCCGTGGGTCTCAATAATGGCCTTCACCGTGGTCTTGACCGACTCCTCCTCGCGAATATCGCAGGCATGGGCGCTGGCAATACCGCCGTCTTCCTCAATTTCGGCCTTAACCGCGTCTACCTTCTCCTGCTTACGACCCACCAGCGCAACCCGGGCACCGAGCGCCGCCAGTTCGTGAGCCGTGCAGCGGCCAATCCCCGAACCGCCACCGGTGACAATAAAAACCTGGCCTTCAAACAAGCCCGGGCGAAGAACAGACTGATAACTCATACAAAATTCCCTATTCCAATCCAAAGAATCCACGAAAAACGTTCGGGCGCTCCGCCGGGGTACAGCCTTCCGGGACTGTGCGCAGCAGGGAAGCTGCGCTCAAGCCTACACGGACGCATTTACGGCGTGTCCCGGAAGGCTGTACCCCGGTGGGGCGCTTGCACCCAAGCTCAGGGAAGTAATGCCCTGTCGGGGCTCTTGCCCCAGAACCGGGGTTAATACATTCATTGAGGAACCAGATTCGAAGGCACAGGCACCGGAAACTCCAGCAACTGCTGAGCAAACGCCTTACCCTGCGGATCAATCCGAAGCGACGCCACACCGCCGCCACCTAGACTGTGCTCCAGCAAGAAATTGAACGCATGCAACCCAGGCATAGACCAGCGAGTCACCTTGCCGGACTCAGGATTCAGCGTATGAGCCATCCACTCGGCCACCGCCTGTTCCGTTAACGCAGCCTCAATATAAGGAACATACTCTCGATCCCGCGCGATCACCCCGATATTGCTGTGATCGCCCTTATCCCCGGACCGCGCCCAAGCCAGCTTGAGCAGCGGCACTGTGGTATCCGTTGCCACCTCCATCCGGGACTCCGGCTCAGCCGCGAGATCGCCCGGATTGAAACCACCTTCGGTCGCTACCTCCACCTCAGACTTCTCACTTGCCAGATCCACCGAAACCGCCACCTCCGATTTCGGTACCAGACAGGAATACAAACGAATCTTCGGCCACACGGTTGGCCGACCGCCGACAATACCGGTGATGCCAGGCGCCATACCGGTAGCGGCCTGGGCAATTTCCCTGGAAAACAGTACCAGGGCTTCTTTCTTCGGATGGGCGGTGGCAATCTTCACCACCACTTCCCGGCATTGGTCGCCCTTGCCATGGGGGCCATAGGTAGTCTCGGTGCCCAGCAATTCGATACTGGTTTCGGAATAATCCGGCAGGCCGCGCTCGGCAAACATCGCTGACGTCCTGGCCAGAATAGCTTGCGCCACTCGTTGTGCTTTGGCGCGGGCATCAAGGCCGGCCAGCAGGAACGTCACCGTGCACTTGAATCCATCTGGCCAGGTGCCTGACACCTTGTAGCTGTCCGTCGGCGGCACTCCCCTGGCACCGGAAACCCGGACCTGGTCCTTGCCGATTTCCTCCAGTGTCACCTGAGTGAAATCGCAGGTTACATCTGGCAGCAGGTAAGCCCGTGGGTCGCTAATCTCATACACCAGTTGCTCGCCCACAGTGCCCCGGCTGACCATGCCGCCGGTGCCCTCGGGTTTGGTCATCACAAAATCGCCAGAGGCGCTGACCTCGGCGATGGGAAAACCCATATTGGCGTAGCCATCAGCCACCTGTTCCCAGTCGGTGAAATTACCGCCGGTAGACTGGGCGCCGCATTCCAGCAAGTGCCCGGCCAGGCTGCCCTGAGCCAGTTTGTCGTAGTCGTTCCAGCGCCAGCCGAATTCATGCACCAGCGGCGCCAGCACCAGCGCACTGTCTGCGACACGGCCGGTGATAATGATGTCGGCACCCTGTTCCAGGGCCGCCACCAGGCCGGGCGCACCCAGATAGGCGTTCAGGCTCACCATCATGGCGGGGAAGGGCTGACCGGTGGTCATTTCAGTAATGCCGGCATCGGCCAGCTTTTTCTTTTTCATCAACAGATCATCGCCGAGCACCAGCGCAATCTTCAGATCGACGCCGGCCTTTTCACACAGGGCCTGCAGAGCATCGCGGCAAGCCACCGGGTTTACTCCACCGGCATTGGCCAGAACCCGGATGCCTTTATCCTTTATCTCGCCGAGCAGAGGCGCCATCACCGTCTGCACAAAATCCCGGGCGTAGCCCTGAGTCGGGTCTTTCATCTTCTGGCCGGCCATGATCGACATGGTGATCTCGGCCAGGTAATCGGCGACCAGGTAATCAATATTGCCCTGGCGTACCAGTTGGGCAGCGGCTGTTTCGGTATCGCCCCAGAAAGCGGCGGAGCAACCGATACGGATGGTTTTGTTGGCGTCTGACATGTTCTTGGCCTTGTTCTGATACCCGCACTGGCGAGAGGTTATCCAACGATCGAAACGACAATACCAAGCAAGCGCTTGGTTTGTAAACAGGCAAATCTCGGGTAGAATAAAAAGTCCCAGCAAGACAACCGGATGGCCTTTGTGAACCAGAACCCAATCCTGCAATCCCTCATTGCCGAGCAACTTGTGTCTGATCCCTCCAGCGCCCGCGGGCGCCTGTTAAACGAAGCAGCAAGACTGTTCAGGGATAAAGGCTACGAGCGCACGACGGTGCGGGATCTGGCGGCGGCTGTGGGTATTCAGTCAGGGAGCTTGTTCCACCATTTCCGCACCAAAGAGGAAATTCTCAAGGCGGTGATGGTCGAGACCATTCGGCTGAATACCGCCTTGATGCAGGCCGCTGCCGACCAGGCGGATTCAGCGAGAGAAAAACTGCGGGCGCTGATAAGGGCGGAACTGGAGTCGATTAACGGCCAGACCGGAGAGGCCATGGCGGTGTTGGTGTATGAGTGGCGCAGTCTTTCGGAAAGCTCCCAGGCTGAAGTGCTGGAGTTGCGGGATATCTATGAAGACCTGTGGTTGTCTACGCTCCAACAGCTGTCGAAGGAACACCAGCTTGGAGCGGACCCTTTCATTACCCGAAGAATGTTGACCGGCGCCCTGAGCTGGACGGTCACCTGGTATCGCCCGGAACGGGGTGGTCTGACCCTCGATGGACTGACCGATCAGGTGATGGCGATGCTGGGTCTTGATCAATGTTAATGTGCACAAGTCACAAAGTGGCACGCTTGTTCCGAAATGCGCTACATATTTAACTCATTGTTATAAATCAATAAATAATAAAATAATTCGATTCATCCCGGGCCATTGGCCTGATCGGCATGTCGGTTTCGGCAATAAAGCCATTTCTGTCTGACAATATTCCTCGCATTCTTGCTCTCGTTCGAGCTCTGGCCAGAGGTATCCGGAGCTGGTTCACGGATTGACGAGAATTAAATGTGATAAGAATTTCTCGCACTCCCTTACATACAAAAACAATGTCAGACAGGTCGAATTATGATCTCCTCAATGGTCTCTCAAGCGCGTCGGTTCTCGGCTCGTGTTCGCCAGGCAATGCTGGGAAGTTCGGTACTGCTGCTGGCCGGATGTTCTGCCAACCCTATCTACACCACCACCGGCATCGTGTTGTCGAACTACTCGGAGTCCGAGGCAACCCCCTACGTTATGCAGATGTCCGATCCGGGCATGGCCTGTGCGCTGGGTGAGGGCACGGATCCACTGGTTTACTCGTTTTCGAGAGTCACTGATGCACCGGACTCAACCGGTTCCCTGCTCATGCTGCTGGCGGCGAATTGCATGGAATACCGGGCCTGGGAGGCTGAACTGGCTTATCTGCGGGCGGAATACCGTGGCGATGTTCCCGCCGCCAAAGATGCCCGGGAAGTCTCCAAAAGACTCTACGCGCGCACCGCTGAGCGCCGCTACGAAGCCTTCAAGCGTGCCATGGCCGCCTACGATTTTGACCCGGCAGCCGAACCTCTGGAATGCCCGTTCCTTTTCAGTGATCAGGACGAACTCACGTTCCTGCTCGGGCTGCTAACGGGGATGCAGGGCATTGTGAACGACTCCAACTCCGGCGCCCTGGCGGGTGTGCCTCGCAACATTGCGCCCCAGGCCGAGCGTGCCGCCCAGTGCGTGGATAATGAAAAATGGGGCGGTTTGCCCAACGCCGTTCGCGCCCTCGTCTGGTTACTGTTGCCTGACACCCGACCGGACCTGTCTCCAGACCCCTGGCAGGTGATGGAAAACAGCGCAGAGCTGAGTGTTGAGTCCGGTATCCGTGCCTCTTACGCCGTTCAGGTAGTCGCTGCGGAAACCTTTGGGCGACCGCAGGTGCTGGCACAGGCCATTTCGGAATTCGCAGAGGCTGAAGAGCGCATCGAGGTTTGGGAAGAATATCGGCTTGTGGACGAAGTGGCCCGCAGGATTGTCCAGTTCGCATCGGACAAACACTGGAGCGCCAACTACGGCCACCGCACACCACGGACCTTCTTCGGCAAGATGAGTCCGGAGCGCAATACCGAGAACGTTGAAACCATGGATCTGGAAGGCCTGCTCTGAGGCTGGCCTTTCAGTTATCTATGACTTAAAGATCAAAAACACAAGAATGACCCGGAGGTCGTCATGATTCGCAAATCCCTTGCAGCCTTGTCTCTTGCCATTGTCGCACCACTGGCATCTGCCCAGTCGGTTTCCATGTGTGTGTTTGATGTCATCGGCGCTAACGGCGACGTCTACAACATGGTCAAGGACTACGCTCTGGAAATGAAAGCCCATGGGGTCGATTTCCAACTCAAGCCCTACACTGATGAAGGCGTGGCCATTGGCGACTTCAACGCGGGCCAGTGCGATGCCGTCGCCGCGACCGACATCCGTATTCGCCCATTCAATCGTTTTACCGGAAGCATCAGTGCCGTCGGTGCCCTGCCAAGTTACGACGACCTGAAAACCCTGCTGGCCACCCTGGCACAGCCCAAGGCAGCGTCCCTCATGAAGGACGGTGGCTATGAGGTACTGGGCATTGTACCGGCGGGTGCCGGTTATCTGTTTGTGAATGATCGCAGCATTGATACAGCGGGCGAACTGGCCGGAAAGCGTATTGCCACCCTGGACTACCAGAAAGACGCCATTCACATGGTGAACTATGTAAAAGCGACGGTGGTTCCCTCTGATATCACCAACTTTGCTGGCAAGTTCAACAATGGGTCGGTCGATACTGCCTATGCGCCTGCGTTCGCCTACCAGGCTCTGGAGCTGTACAAAGGGATCGGCGACAAGGGTGGCATTGTCGACTACCCGCTTGCCCAGCTGACCATTCAGATCATTGCCCGTGATGGCGTGATCGAAGACGACACGGCCCAGAAGGCCCGGGAAGTTGCCTGGGGCATGTACCCACAGGCAATGAATCTGATTAAAAGCCAGGAAAACGGGATTCCTGACGAGCAGTGGATACGGATCCCGGAAAAGGACATCGTTGGTTACCAGGAGATGTTCCGCCAGAACCGTCTGGAAATGCGCGATGGGGTTGACGGAGCTCCCAACGTTTATCACCCGAAAATGCTGAGCCTGCTCAGCAAGATCCGATGTGCCAGCAATCCCGGCGCCTCCGAGTGTACAGCGGAAAACCGGGAATAAGCGGAGAGCCTGACCATGAACTGGCGCGCAATGACTGCAACCGGCGTAAGAACGTTGTATCCCATGCACAGACTGCATGGGATGATTCTGCTGCTGTTGCTTCTGGCCACCCTGCTGCTGGGGATGGGCAACTCGCTCCACTCCCGGTTGCTATGGGTCGGCGAGCAGGTATGGCCTAACTATTACCTGCTCAATCCGGATGCAACAGAGCCTACCTGCAACCTTTTCATGGACATTGATAAAGAGGTAGAGCGACGGGTCCAGGCCTATAAGCCAGACCCGGACGACCTGTTCAGTTCGCCGCCGGATCCCCAGGCTATCCGGCAGTCCCTGCAGAGTAACCTGGCGCTGTGTGAGCAGCGCCACCTGCAGTTTGCCGAAAACCAGAAACACGCCACCTGGGCGCTCGGTGTCTACAAGGCTGTAGAGCAGGGTTTGGCCGACTTCCTGCTCGATAACATAGACCTGACTAAGTTCCTGTTTATCGGCATGTTTGCTCTGGCTGCCGCCATTGCCGCAATGGATGCCGACCACATTGCTTTGCGTCTGCCCCGCAATCGGGCGGAGTGGCGTTTAAGCCAGGGCGTGCAGTTCGTCATCAACGGCCTGATGGTGCTGTCATTGAACGCTTACATGGGCCGGCTGGCTCAGTCTCCGGGGTCTGAGGCGAACATTGTCCTGCAGTACGCCTGGGCAGGCGTGTTCGGGCTGTTCATGATCATCAATGCTTTTCGCTTCGTCTATGTGCCGGAGCGAATGAGGGCGGGCAGTCTGGCGCTGGCTTCCGGCCTTGTGGTGCCGCTGTATTGCACCATGGGCTTCATTGCCATGAGCTATTTTTTCTTTGTGGATGGCTACTCCTCCGGGCTGGCAATCTACTTCGGCATGATGTCGAACCTGTCCTCCATGTTCATCAACATCGGACTGTACGTGCTGGTGGGCATGATGCTCAAACAGACCCGGGTTCCAGAGCTGTTGCTGAACTTGGTGAAGCCCTTCAATCTGCCTGCACCCTTGCTGGCTTCGGTAATCATCTTTGCCACTGCCTTCCCGACAGCATTTACCGGAGCCTCCGGCATTTTCATTCTGGCCGTGGGCGGGGTTGTCTACGACGAGCTTCGGCGGGCCGGGGCAGGGCGTCAATTGTCACTGGCCACGACCGCCATGTCGGGCAGCCTTGGGGTGGTGCTCAATCCCTGCCTGCTGATTGTGGTGGTTGCCGCACTGAACAAGGAAGTGACCACCACCGAAATGTATGGATGGGGGTTCTGGGTGTTCATCATGTCGGCCACCCTGTTCTCCTTTGTGGTGTGTAAGACCGAAGGCAACTGGAGACCAAGGCCGGCCCCGGGTGCATTCCGCGCGGCCGTCATGGAGCTGCGACCGTTGTTGCCTTATGCACTGACGGCAACGGCAGTGATCCTGGCCATCTGGGCGATCCTGGGGCTTCAATTCAACGAGTACAGTGCGCCTTTGATTTTGCCGCTGGTAATGCTGGCGCTGGTTGCCCTGGACGCCGGCCGGAATAGCCGTGACGAAGGCCAGAGCCGTACCAGTGCGTTTTTCTCCCGAAGCACAGCGGCTGCCAGCGATTCGGCTGTGCACATTGGCGCACTACTGGCGCTGATTGGTTTCTCGATTTGCCTGGGCGGTATTCTTGAGCGTTCTGATATTGTTCATGCCCTGTTCCCGGAGGATCTGACCAGCCCCTGGATTGCCATGCTGGTAATCGTGGTCATGCTGACGGTGATCGGGATGGTGATGGATCCGTTCGGTGCCGTCATACTGGTTTCCGCCACTATTGCCCAACCGGCCCTACAGATTGGCATTGATCCACTGCATTTCTGGATCGTCTGCCTGGTGGCATTTGAACTTGGCTATCTCAGCCCGCCGGTTGCCCTGAATCACCTGCTGACCCGGCAGGTGGTGGGTGAAACCGAAGTGCTGGCAGCGGAACGTACCGGCACCTTCTGGCACCGCTATGAGAGATTGTTGCTGCCGCTGGTTGTGATGATTCCCACGCTTCTGCTGGTGGCCTTTGTGCCCATGCTTTTCTACGCTTTGTAAGGCCAGGAGAAGCGAAGTACTATGAAAGAACCCGCGATGCCAAGGCCCGCGGGTTTTTTCATGGGGCCCGTGAAGGTCTGACACAGGTCGATCAGGGATGTCTGGCCGTATACTCTGTGAACAGTTTCAACAAAGAATAAGAGAGACGCCGTGAGATTGTCGATTCTTGCTTTTGTTGTGGTGCCAGGGATGGCATTGCTCACCGGTTGTGGCGGTGGTTCGGGCGGTTCCGATGCCGTTGCACCGATAGCGCCGCCCAGTCCGCTTTCCGGGGTTATCAGTATTGAAGCCAACAGCCGGGTTGATCAGGACACGATGGACCAGTTGGGGCTGGATGGGGCGAGACCTGCGACCGTTTCACTGGGACTGCCGGACAACTTTGTGCTGGCCGGTTACCTGGCAGGCAGTGGTGGGAGCTATCCGACGCTCACGGATCAAGGCGTTATTTTTAGCTACGAGAGCGATGCTGAGGACCTCTACAACGTGCCTATGGCAAAAGGCCAGGCGATTGTACTCGAGGCTTTTGGTAGTCGGGCAGGTAATCCGGCACTAAGGATTGAACTGACGGATAACGGAAGAATAGTCGATAGCGCGGAGACTGGAAGTGCCGGGTCTCGTGTTGTTGTCGAGTTGGGGGATGAAGCGGAAGGGGAATACAGCCTGACAGTGCGTACTCTCGGTAGTGGGCCTGCCCGTTACGTTATATCCAAGAACTCCGTCGGAACCGCAACACAACTGAATTTTGATTGGCCTGACTATGACTTTGTTCAGGGCGAGGCGTTGGTCTCCATGGCGGAGGGAAAGACCAGTAGTTTCGCCGTAAATGCTGGAGTCTCAGGGCGGCATTTGGGCGGTGCGGACTGGCTGGTATCAATGCCTGTAGTGGCGACTTCATCAGCGGCAAATAGTGGGATTGCTGGCCAACAGATCACGCTTGAATGGATCAGAGAGCTGAGAAAGCGGCCGGAATACAAGTCGGTGGTTCCTAATTATTTCTTTCGCACCCAGGCTACGCCGATTGATGAACCAGATTATTCCCTGAACTGGCACTACGACCTCGTTAATGCGCCGATCGCCTGGCAGATCGGTAACGCTGGCTTGACGCCCGTTCACGTTGCTGTGTTGGATAGCGGCCTTCTGCAAGACAGTGAAGGTCATTGGCATCCGGATCTTCAGCAGAATGTCGCCCCGGAAGGTCGAGATTTTATCGATGGTGGTGAGCCGGTTGATCCCGGAAGTAGCGTTGGCGGAGATGTTTATCATGGCACCCACGTAGCAGGCACTATCGGGGCCGCCCTCAACAATGAGGGGATTGGCGGAATTGCTTTTGAAAGCAAGATTGTTCCGGTGCGTGTGCTTGGTGAGGGTGGCGTTGGTACGTCGGATCAGCTCATAGCCGGGATTCGCTGGGTAACAGGTGAAACCAGCGGTGGATCGCCAAAAGCTCAGGTCGTTAATATGAGTCTGGGTGGGCTGCCCCAGATCGAAGCGCTGGAAAGCGCGCTGCGATATGGAGTGAGTGAAGGTCTGCTATTTGTGGCAGCCGCCGGAAATTCGGCTACGTCAGTACCGTCGTATCCGGCGGCATCCAGTCATGTGCTTTCAGTCAGTGCCGTTGACGCTGGAGGCCGCCCCGCCTCTTATTCCAATTTCGGTAGCTGGATTGACCTTGCGGCTCCTGGGGGCGATGCGAGCCGGGATGGCAATCTTGATGGCCTGGCCGACGTGGTCTGGTCGACCAGCGGAGAGCGTCGTGGAAGTGTTTCTGTGCCGGGTTATCGTGGGCTGCAGGGCACCTCCATGGCATCGCCGCATGTAGCTGGTGTTTTGGCCTTGATGAAGTCGGAAATGCCGAACCTGAACACAGTAACCGTTAGGGGGTGGTTAGAATCGGGACTGCTAACACAGCCTCAGGATGGCAGAACTGATCGCCTGGGGTGGGGGATTATCGATGCAGGCAAAGCTGTGGCCAAGGCTATCGACGGTGAACCTGTCACTGTCCTTTCTGCTTCACCCGCCGTGGTTAGCCTTAGCAATGAAGGTATATCAACACAGTTGGTTGAGATTCAGAAATTCGGAGACGCCTCGGTTTCCGCCGAAATGGTCGCGAGTCAGCCGGAATGGCTGGGCGCTGAACTATCCGGGAGTGCAGAAAGTGGTGATCTGGAATTAATGCTGACACTCAAACCAGATCTCCTGGACCCCGATGAGCCAGCCAGAGGGGTCGTTGATATTGCATACGAGGTCGATCTATCCCCGAACACATTGAGCATCCCCGTCATCGGGCAGCTGCTCAGCGATGAGCGTGCTCGAGATGCCGGGCGACATTTCGTCTTGCTTGTAAGCAAAGAGCCGACTGATGGCGGCTTTTATCTTGCGCAGTCTCAGGTCGTTGCAGATGTCGAGAACGGTCAGTATCGCTTCAGGTTTGAGCCGGACGATGGAGAAGAACCGAGACGGCTTTCTGAAGTTACCCCTGGTGAGTACTTTCTGGTTGCTGGAACAGATCTAGATGGAGATGGATTGATTTGTCAGGCGGGTGAAGCCTGTGCGGAGTATCCTGTTTCAGGCTTGCGAGAAGTGATCACCATAGAAGACGGCCAAAGCCTGTCTGATATCCGCATGACCACCAGTTTCTCGCGTCCAACCATTTCTACCTCCAACCCTGATATCCTTCCCAGGCCCGGGTTTAAAGGTTACAGATTACTGGAGCCTGACCGGGCGCCCTCGACCAACGACGGAGCAAAAGCAGTTCAATGAACAGGACTCTGGTTCGATCATTTATCACCTCCGCTGCGATGCTGTTTCTGGCGGCGTGCAGCGCCACGGGCGGTCCCGGCGAGGGTGAGGGTGTCATGGTGCGGCAGATTACCCAGTCCGCTTATTGCGGCCTGACGGGGCCGGGGGTGGCGTTTGTGCGTTCGGAGGCCGGTCGCGAAGCACTCCTGGATGTCAGTGGCCAGAATATGGCCACGGATGTGGTGCGCAAGGTTGATCTGGCCCGGGAGGCACTGGTGATGGTCACGCTCGGCCAGAAACCAACCGCCGGTTACAGCGTCGGGCTCCAGTCTGCGCTGGCGCAAGGCGAGAGTCTGGTGCTCGACATGCGGGTGAATGAACCGGCGCCGGACATGATGGTGGCCCAGGTGATTACCTCGCCCTGCGTGGTGCTGGCCGTTGAACCCCGGGGCTGGCAGCAGATTCGTGTGCGGGGCCTGACAGAGCAGCCGCTGGTTCGGACGCTGGAAAACTGAAACCACTTGGCGCCGCCACAAAACAACCGTTGATCTTTCAGCCTGAATCCCTAAGCTATGGCGCAACGATCATTTGCGGAGCCATGCCATTCCTATGAGCGAGCAACAGTACAACGCCGATGCCATTGAAGTCCTGAGCGGTCTTGATCCGGTGCGCAAGCGCCCGGGCATGTATACCGATACGTCGAGGCCCAACCACCTGGCCCAGGAAGTCATTGATAACAGCGTTGACGAGGCCCTCGCCGGCCACGCCCGGCGGATTGATGTGGTGCTGCACAGCGACAATTCCCTGAGTGTGGAGGACGACGGCCGGGGCATGCCGGTCGATCTGCACAAGGAAGAAGGACTGCCCGGGGTGGAGCTTATTCTTTCCCGGTTGCACGCCGGTGGTAAATTCTCCCAGGGCAACTACAACTTCTCCGGTGGTCTGCACGGTGTGGGTGTTTCCGTGGTCAATGCCCTGTCCACGCATCTGGAAGTGACCATCAAGCGGGATGGTCAGGTGCATCGGATGACGTTCGCCAACGGTGACAAAGCCTCCGAGCTGGAAGTGGTTGATACCGTAGGCAAGCGCAACACCGGTACCCGCCTGAAGTTCACGCCCGACCCCAAGTATTTTGACAGCCCCAATTTCTCGGTCAGCCGCTTGCGCCACAACCTGCGCGCGAAGGCGGTTCTTTGCCCGGGGCTGACGGTGACCTTCCTGCAGGAGAAAACCGGCGAGAAAGACGAGTGGTTCTATGAGGACGGTCTTCGGGATTACCTGCGAACGGCTCTGGCTGATATTGAAGCGGTGCCGCTTGAACCCTTCACCGGCAGTTTCTCCGGCAACAAGGAAGCCGTGGACTGGGCTATCCAGTGGCTGCCAGAGGGTGGTGATGCGGTACTGGAGAGTTATGTCAACCTTATTCCCACTGCCCAGGGTGGTACCCACGTCAATGGTTTGCGCACCGGCCTGCTGGAAGCCATGCGGGAGTTTTGTGAATTCAGAAACCTGCTGCCCCGGGGGGTAAAGTTGTCGCCCGAGGACATCTGGGAACGGGTAGCCTATGTACTGTCGTTCAAGATGCAGGAGCCCCAGTTTTCCGGCCAGACCAAGGAGAGGCTGTCTTCAAGGGAAGCCGCTGCCTTCGTCTCCGGGGTGGTGAAAGATGCCTTCAGCCTGTGGCTGAACCAGCACACCGACATTGCCGAAGCCTTGGCGGAACTGTTTATCAGTAATGCCCAGCGCCGGTTGAGGGCGAGCAAAAAAGTGGCCAGAAAGAAGGTGACCTCTGGCCCGGCGTTGCCTGGCAAGCTGGCGGACTGTTCCGGCGGTGATACCGCGAGATCGGAGTTGTTCCTGGTGGAAGGTGATTCCGCCGGAGGTTCCGCCAAGCAGGCCAGGGATCGGGAATTCCAGGCAGTCATGCCGTTGCGGGGTAAAATTCTGAACACCTGGGAAGTGGACTCGGGTGAAATCCTGGCGTCCCAGGAAGTACACGATATTGCCGTTGCTATTGGTGTGGATCCGAGCTCTGACGACCTTGCCGGCCTGCGCTATAACAAGATCTGTATCCTGGCTGATGCGGATTCGGACGGCCTGCACATCGCCACGCTGCTGTGCGCTTTGTTTGTGAAACACTTCCGGCCGCTGGTGGCGGCCGGGCACGTGTTCGTGGCGATGCCCCCTCTGTACCGCGTGGATCTTGGCAAAGAAACCTTCTATGCCCTCGACGAACACGAGAAACAGGGCATCATCGACCGCCTGGCCGCGGAAAATCGCAAAGGCAAGATTCAGGTAACGCGCTTCAAGGGACTGGGCGAGATGAACCCGTTGCAGTTGAGAGAAACCACCATGGCACCGGACACCCGCCGTCTGGTTATGCTCACTCTGGAAGAAGGGGATGACACCGACGAGCGGATGGACATGCTGCTGGGCAAGAAGCGCGCTTCGGATCGCCGGGCCTGGCTGGAAGCTTACGGAAACATGGCCGACGTGGCGGTTTGATATTCCATAATCAGCTATAAAAATCGATAGTTATTCTTTCTCAGAATTGCTTTGCCTCGCTATCCTGCCAGTTTTCAAACCGGAAAAGACCGAGTTATGGACTGGCAAGGATGGTTTTCCCTGGGGTTGGCGCTTACCGCCCTGCTATTGATGAGTTCAGGCCGCTTTGCACCGCATCTGGTGATGATGGCGGTGCTTGTGGTGCTCAGTGCCAGTGGCATCATCTCCGCCGATCAGGCGCTGGCCGGATTCAGTAACAGCGGCTTGATCACCGTGGTGGCCATGTTTGTGGTGGCCGCAGGCATTCATCATTCCGGCGGTGTCGATCTGCTGGTTAACCATCTGCTTCGCAATCCCAAATCGGTCCGTTCCGCGCAGGCTCGCATAGCTCTGCCGGTTTCCCTGCTGAGTGGCTTCCTCAACAATACACCGGTGGTTGCCACCATGATTCCCGCCGTCCATGCCTGGTCCCGGAAGATCGGTATTTCACCCTCCAAGTTGATGATTCCGCTGAGTTACTCAGCGATTCTGGGCGGCACACTGACACTGATTGGCACCAGCACCAATCTGGTTGTGAATGGTCAGTATCAGCAGCTGACCGGTGAGGCCGGGTTCTCGATCTTTTCCATTACGGCGGTTGGTTTACCGGTGGCCATTATCGGTCTGGCGGTCATGCTTCTGGTCATGCCGCGGGTGCTGCCAGACCGTAAGGATCAGCAGAAGTTTGGCTCCATGAGGGAGTTCACGCTGGAAGTGGCGGTGTCCTTTGAAGGTCCGCTGGTGGGCCGGACCGTAGGTGAAGCTGGCTTGCGGGAACTGGAGCGATTGTATCTGGTGGAAATCGAGCGGGATGGCAGTGTGGTCACTGCCGTTCCCTCGGAAGAACGGCTGTGCGGCGGCGATCGGCTGGTGTTTGCGGGCGATACCCAGGCGATCTCTGACCTGTTGCGCATCAATGGCATCGTGCCGTCGGTGCACGACGATGAGCCCAGTCTCAGTCAGGATCGTGCCGAGCGGCGGTTAGTGGAAGCCGCTTTGTCTCCGCAATCGGATGTGCTGGGCCTGACCATCCGGGACGCAAGGTTCCGGGACCGTTACGGCGCCGTGGTGCTGGCGGTGGCCCGGGGCGGCGAGCGTGTGTCAGGCAACCTCGGCAACATTCGCCTGAAACCTGGCGACGTCCTGCTGCTTGAGGCGCGTCCGGCCTTCGTCAGCCGTCAGCGCTACAATAAGGATTTTCTGCTCATCAACGACCTGGAAACGGAAACGCCCCGACATGACCGGGCCTGGCTTTCCTGGGGGATCCTGCTTGTGTTGGTGAGCCTGGCGGCCTGCGGGGTGATGAGTATGCTCAACGCCGCCTTACTGGGAGCCGCTCTGATGATCCTGTCTGGCTGCTGCTCGGTGGGGCAGGCTCAGAAATCGGTGGATGTGCCGGTCATCCTCACCATCGCAGCGTCCTTTGCGCTGGGAGCGGCATTGGAAGAAACCGGAGCAGCGGCGTTCATGGCCGAGGGTATTCTGGCCTTCAGTGCAGGCCAGGTGCTGCTAACGCTGTTTCTCGTATACTGCGCTGTGTCGTTTCTGACCGAGGTCATCACGAACAATGCCGCAGCTGTACTGGTGATTCCCGTTGTGCTGTCGATGACCGGCAGCATGGGGGTGCCTGCAGAACCCTTTGTTATTGCAGTGATGATGGCAGCCTCCGCCAGCTTCGCTACGCCATTGGGGTATCAGACCAACATGATGGTGTTTGGTCCCGGTGGCTACCGGTTTTCAGATTTCGTGAAAGTGGGGTTGCCCATGAATGTGCTGGTGGGGTTGGTAACGGTTGCGGTGATTGCCGTGGTTTACGGGTTGTGATCCGCGTTGGCAAGAATATCGCAGCAGAGTACCCGCAGTTTGCCGTCCTGACGGAAGGCCAGTGACAGGGTCACGCACATGTAGGCGCCAGTGACGCACAGGTAGGGAGTGGTCACATGAATGTTCTCTGGCTGGGCCAGCGCCTGGCGGAGATACTGCTGGCGAAACCAGTCTGCACTGCTGGTGTTTTCCAGTGGTCGGAATCTTGGGTCCTGCTTTTTAACGGCGGACTCCGAAACCAGAGTG
The DNA here is from genome assembly GCF_016464145.1 of Marinobacter sp. bablab_jr008. Classification (NCBI taxonomy): domain Bacteria; kingdom Pseudomonadati; phylum Pseudomonadota; class Gammaproteobacteria; order Pseudomonadales; family Marinobacteraceae; genus Marinobacter; species Marinobacter sp. bablab_jr008. Next base: position 196,250 of record NZ_JACDWW010000059.1, on the reverse strand, counting down.
TCTTCCAGCTGAACGCCCTGGTCGTCCACCAGGTAGCAGCGGGAAACCGTGTGGTGGCTGAGCAGTTCAAAACAGGCCTGGTCCATGGACAGGCCCTTCTGCAGGCGCTCGATCACCCGCCGGAAAGGCCCACTGAAATGGTTGACGACCAGTTGGGTTGGATCGTGGCTAATCTGCTTGCTGCTTTTGTACTCTTCGAGCAAATCCTCGAAATTCATTGTGCTCTGGGGCAGTTCGTCCAGCTCCAGGCAGGGCCGACGAAAGTAGAAGCCCTGTACAAAATCGACACCGGCATCAATGGCAATCATGGCCTGATCCCGGGTTTCCACTCCTTCCAGCAACACCAGGCAGCCAGATTGATGCAGCAGGGATACCATGCCGTTCAGTATCTGCCTGGCGCGGCGATCTTCGGTTGCCCGGGTCAGCAGGGTACGGTCCAGCTTGACGATGTCCGGTGACAGATTCCAGATGCGCTCGAAATTGGAGTGCCCGGCACCAAAATCGTCAATGGCGGTCAGACACCCCAGTTTGCGGTAGTAGGCAACGGTATCCCGTAGCCGTTCAGCATCGTCGGTTGGCTGTTCAACGATTTCCATTACGATTCGATGTGGCGGCAGCCCGGTTTTCTCAAGCAATTGTCCAAAAAAGGAATCGGATTGAGAGCCGGAGGTGACCACCCTCGGGGAGACGTTCAGGAACAGCCAGTTGACCTGATCCTTGATCTCGCTGTAGTTGCGAATGTGCAAGTACCGGCAGAGTCTGTCCAGCAACAGATTTTCGGCTTCGGATGCGGGCAGCTCGAACAGGTGCAAAGGCAGAACAGCTGAATTGTCGTTATCGAAGGCCCGGATCAGGGCTTCATAACCGACGGTACGTTTGTGGGAAATGCTGTAAATCGGCTGAAGGGCGGTGCGCAGTTTGAGCCCGCGAAAATCCGCTGTCCACACCTGACCCTGCTGATTAAGCATGGGGGAAAGCAGGTCTACTTCCGGCGCGGGTAGCGAATCGGGAAGATTGTGGGACATAGGCAGGTCTGTACCCTTCAACGAATACATTGGCGCAGTACTGAAGTACACGCCAATCTGTTAGCCACTGTGCCTGTGTCCCTGGCACGGACGCCTGAAATTCAGGCGTTACCTCATCAATTCGTCGAAGGTTGCCAAAAAACAAGAACCATTACCACTACTTAATGCATAAAAGACGAAACAGTTTGTATCTTTCAGGCATTAAAACGGTGGTAAAGAAAACCCGGCAGTAGCCGGGTCTGTATCAAATCAGTTGTTGCTGGGTACTACCACAGACTCGTCAAATTCAAGTTCCATGTCGTTTCCTCTCGGTCACTGAGGCCCCGGACGGGGCGGATTAAAAGTATGGTTAAAGTTTATCGCTGTCATAATTTTCAACAATCCGTAAAACCGCATACGACCAAAGTGGTTGCTGTCAAGTGTTTGCGGATCGTGGATGCTATGGTCAGAAAATCTGATGCAGGCCAGCAAAACATTTTGATTTTGGTCAGCTCTCTGTCCTTCTAGACTATGCTGATCTTATCTGGAGGACGTGGAAAAGCCGTTTGGGTCCACATCAGCAACGGAGGCGATTGTTTTTATGCAGGCAAAGAATTCAGAAGACGCATACGGGTGGGTGGCAATCCTGCTGCATTGGCTGGTGGCCGTCACCATTATCGGCCTGTTTGCCCTGGGCTTCTGGATGGTCGATCTCTCTTATTATGATCCCTGGTACCGACAGGGGCCGGACATCCACCGCAGCGTGGGTATTCTCCTGTTCATGGCGATGGTGCTCAGACTGGTCTGGCGGCTGTTAAGCCCGCTGCCCAGGCCTTTGCCCAATCACCAGCGCTGGGAGGTGGTTTCTGCTCACCTGGCGCATGTGGCGCTGTATCTGTTGATCTTTGTCGCCATGATCAGTGGCTATCTGATTTCAACGGCTGACGGCTCTGCGATCCATGTGTTCGGCTGGTTTCAGGTGCCATCGGTGACAGGCCAGGTGAAAGGCCTCGAAGATACGGCGGGAGCCATCCATTACTGGAGCACCTGGGCGATTGTCGTCCTGGCCGGCGTTCATGCGCTGGGGGCGTTGAAGCATCACTTGATCGACCGGGACAGTACGCTTCGCAGAATGCTTGGGTTGGCCTGACAGTTCCGGGACAGCTAACTCTCTTAACGCAACGCAAAACAGACTCAAAAGGAGTGAATAATGAAGAAGATTCTTCTGGCTTCAGCCATTTCAGCCGCGATGGTTGCCTCTGTGCAGGCAAACGAGCACAGCGGTACTTACGCCTTCGATACCCAGGGCACGCACCAGTTCGTAACCTTCAAGATTTCCCATCTGGGCTACAGCTGGCTGTACGGTCGATTCAACGATTTTGATGGTGAGTTCACCTACGATGCGGACAACCCCGAAAACAGCTCTGTATCAGTAACGATCGATACCTCCAGCGTTGACAGCAACCATGCCGAGCGCGACAAGCATTTGCGCAGCGAAGACTTCCTGTATGTGAGTGAGTTCCCGGAAGCCACGTTCAAGAGCAAGCGTGTGGTGGTTGACGAGGCCGGTGAGGCGGACATCATTGGTGATCTGACTCTGCGTGGCGTTACCCGGGAAATCACCCTGGACGCCGAGCTGGTTGGCCACGGTGAAGACCCCTGGGGAGGCTATCGCATGGGTTTTGAGGCTGAAACCGAGTTGCGCCTGAAGGATTTTGGCATTCCCATGGATCTTGGCAAAGCCTCCGAAACCGTGGAAATCGAAATCTCGGTAGAAGGCATTCGCCAGTAATCGGATCCTTCCGGCGATGACGCGGCGGTCCGGTTAAACCCGGAACCGCCCTGTCTGTTGTTCCAGCTCCCTGACATAGCTCTCCAGCGATTTGGCAATGCCATCGATGGCTTTGGACCGATCGGCACTGGCCGCAGCCAGATCATTGATATCAGTAATGCTCCGGTTAATTTCATCTACCACCTGAGTCTGTTCTTCGGTGGCGGACGCCACGCTGGTATTGACGTCGGTGATGCTGGAGATCGCTTCCAGAATGGCCTGGAGCTCCGGTTCCGCTTCCGTTGCCAGCCGTTCGGTTTCGGTGGCTTCCTTGCTGCCAGTCTCCATCACGCTCACGACGTCCGAAACACCGGTCTGCAGCGCGGTTATCATGGTCTGAATATCTTCTGTCGACTGGCCGGTGCGTTGCGCCAGAGTGCGGACTTCATCCGCCACCACGGCGAAGCCGCGGCCTTGCTCACCGGCCCGGGCAGCCTCAATGGCGGCGTTCAGAGCCAGCAGGTTGGTCTGTTCGGCAATGCCGCGAATGACATCCAGCACCGAAGTAATGTTGTCGGAATCCGCAGAAAGTTTGCGGATAACCTCAACCGCTTTGGAAATCTGGGCGGCCAGGCGGTGCACCTGTTTCGACGAATTGCGGATGATCTGGGCGCTGTTGTTCCCCTTGGTTTCCGCTTCGCGAGTGATCTCTGCGGCGCGGGAGGCGTTCCCGGCCACTTCTTCAATCGCACTCTGCATCTCGTTGATAGCGGTGGCCACCATGGAAATGGAGTCGGTCTGGCGGGTCACACCATCGTTGTTGTCCCGGGCGGCAGTGGCCAGCTCGGTGGCACCCGCACCGAGATCGCGACTCAGATTCTGAATGGACCCGATCATGCCCTGCAGGTTTTCCAGTACCTGGTTGAAACTTCTGGCCAGTTTGCCGAGATCGTCCTCGACCGTTACCGGAACCCGCTGAGTCAGGTCGCCTTCGCCCTGGGCAATGTTGTCGAGCTGATCCCGGAGGGCGCTGATCGAAGAGATGATCAGTTTCATGAATACAAAGAACAACGCAATGGCGATAATGATGGCAATCACGGTGATCGCAAGAACAGTGGCCGAACTGGAGGTGCCTTCGGCAGAGGCTTCGGCGGAACGTTGTTGAGCCTGCTCGTCAGCGTGAGCACCGGCGTTGTCGTAATAATCCCGGAGTTGGTCAAACAATGGGGCTGTTTCTGTGGCAGCGAGACTCCGGGCTTGTTCCGGATTGCCGTTTGAGGCCAGCTCCATCACCCTCCGAGCGGACTGTTCCCAACGATCAAATGCCCCTTCGAATCCGTCGCTGACATCCGAAATGCCCGTTCCTGCAAGGCGTTGAGAGCTTTCCAGGAAGCGCTGCCTGGCTTGCTCGGTGTTTTCATTGAAATCCTCCAGAGCTCCGGAGGTGTTTTCATTATTGAAGGACTGATCCACCACAGACATCTGTGCCACCAGTGCCTGATAGAGATCGCGGTCGCCATTGAGAATCTGGCTGATCGAAGGCAGGTAGGTAGCGGCTATGTCGTCGGTATCGGAAACCAGATTGCGTGCCGTCAGAACGCTGAAGACACCGACGATGACCAGGGCAAGCGCCGTGATGGCAAAAGGAAGTTCGATTTTGGTGCGTAATCCGAGTTTCTTCAGAGCGGTCATCTAGCCCCCCAGGCTTCGACGTTAATGTCTTATCCAAAGCGTAGCAGGGGGGGCAGATTTGTCACATTTGAGGTGCCAGGCCCTTGATATGGGTCAGGATTTTCCGACGGTTTCGGCGGATGAAGGTTCGTCGGTCTGTTCACAGGCACGGCAAAGATGCCGTTGACGGAGGAACTGGGCGGCGAAAATAACGGCCCATATCAGTACCCCCGCCCAGATATAGGGCTCGGGAACCTGGAAGGTACCACTGATGGCAAACTCCACCAGGAGCATCAGGGCAACGGCCAGAACCGCATTGACCATGGCCGTAACCATGGCTTGCCCGCAGGCTTTGAGATTGGGTTTCATAGGTTTCCGCTTGTTCAGAGAGTAAACGGCGTTCTAATCACTGTGGCGAGAATACGGCTCACCTTACAGAGTCTCCATGCGGGAATTCCGCTATTGGAAATTGGTGTATCGGGGCTGGCGTCCATATAATGTGCGCCACAACATTGATAGGCATCCAAGGCAAAGAGGCGTCCATGCCAGAGTTTCAGACAACGGATGAAGGTTTCGAGCGGGTATCACTCCGGGACTACACCGAGAAGGCGTACCTGGACTATTCCATGTATGTCATTCTGGACCGGGCTCTGCCCAACGTAGGGGACGGGCTCAAGCCCGTACAGCGGCGGATTGTATACGCCATGTCGGAGCTGGGGCTGAAGTCCACCTCCAAGTACAAGAAATCGGCTCGTACCGTGGGTGATGTGCTTGGTAAGTTCCACCCGCACGGCGATAGCGCCTGTTACGAGGCCATGGTGCTCATGGCCCAGCCGTTTTCCTACCGCTACCCGCTGGTAGACGGGCAGGGTAACTGGGGGTCTCCGGATGATCCCAAATCCTTTGCCGCCATGCGATATACCGAATCGCGGCTGGCACCCTTTGCGGAAGTGCTGCTCAGTGAGCTCGGGCAGGGAACCGTGGATTGGGTGCCAAACTTTGATGGCACCATGGAAGAACCCTCGGTGCTTCCGGCCCGGCTTCCGCACGTGCTGCTCAACGGTACCACGGGTATTGCCGTTGGTATGGCGACGGATATTCCGCCCCATAATGTTCGGGAAGTCACAGCCGCCTGTATTCGTTTGCTGGATCAGCCCGATGCGTCCGTAGATGAGCTGTGTGAGCACATCAAGGGGCCGGATTTCCCAACCAGGGCTGAAATCATCACTCCCCGCAAAGACTTGCGCCAGATGTACGAGACCGGGCGAGGTTCGCTGCGGATGCGCGCACGCTGGATGCGCGAGAATGGCGAAGTGGTGATCACTGATTTGCCCCACCAGGTCTCCGGAAACCGGGTGCTGGAGCAGATTGCCCAGCAGATGCAGACCAAGAAGCTGCCCATGGTGGCAGACCTGCGCGATGAATCGGATCATGAAAATCCGACCCGTCTGGTGATTGTGCCCCGCTCCAATCGGGTTGATCTGGACGGGCTGATGGCTCACTTGTTTGCCAGTACCGATCTGGAGAAGACCTATCGGGTCAACATCAACGTGATTGGCAACGATGGCCGGCCAGGCGTAAAAGGCTTGTACACCATTCTGACCGAGTGGCTGGCATTCCGGAAAACAACGGTAACACGCCGTTTGCAGCATCGCCTGGACAAGGTGCTGGCCCGGCTGCATCTTCTGGAAGGCTTGTTGATTGCCTACCTCAATATTGATGAGGTAATCGAGATTATCCGCACCGAAGACAAGCCCAAGGCCGAACTGATGGCGCGCTTTGGTTTGTCGGCGGAGCAGGCCGAGGCCATTCTGGAGCTGAAACTCCGGCATTTGGCCAAGCTCGAAGAAATGAAAATTCGCGGCGAACAGGATGAGCTCTCCGCCGAGCGCGATGAGCTGCAGGCCATTCTGGGCTCAGAAGATCGGCTTCGCGAACTGATCAAGACCGAACTCGAGCAGGATGCTGAGACCTTTGGTGATGACCGCCGTTCGCCGATTGTCGAGCGGGAGGAAGCCCGCGCCTTCAGCGAAACCGATCTGGTATCTAACGATCCGGTGACGGTGGTGCTGTCCGATAAGGGTTGGGTTCGCGCGGCCAAGGGTCACGACATTGACCCAGCTGGTCTCAGCTACAAGTCTGGCGACCGTTTTGCCCTGGCGGCGAAGGGGCGCAACAACCAGCAGGCGATTTTCCTGGATTCCACCGGCCGGGCCTATTCATTAATGGCCCACAGTCTGCCGTCTGCCAGGGGGCAGGGCGAGCCCCTGACCGGGCGGATCAATCCCCCCTCCGGAGCTACTTTCTCCGGTTTGTTGATGGGTAATCCCGAACGTAAGACACTGCTGGTCACCGACGGTGGCTATGGTTTCGTCACTTCGCTGAACGACATGATCAGCAAGAATCGCGCGGGCAAGGCCGTGGTCAGCGTGCCCAAAGGCGCCAGAATCATGCCACCGGTGATGATTCCGGAAACGGCATCGACCCTGTATCTGGCGGCCATATCCAATGAGGGCCGCATGCTGGTGTTCCCGCTCAGCGAGCTGCCGGAGCTGGCCAAGGGTAAAGGTAACAAGATCATCAGTATTCCCTCCGCCCGGGTGCAGAATCGCGAGGAATACGTGGTTGCTGTCGCCGTGTTCGGTGAAGAGGATCAGTTGGAAGTGAAAGCGGGCAAGCGGAAGCTTGGCTTGCGGTTTGGCGATCTTGAGCACTATCTGGGTGAGCGGGGCCGTCGTGGTCACAAGCTGCCACGGGGCCTGCAGCGTGTGGATGGTATTGATGTGATTCCTTCGGCTGCGCGGGCCGAGGAAGAAGCCCAGAGCGGGGAGAATACAGACAGTGAGTGAGCTGGTGCTGGTAAACGTATCGGGCCGGGACAAACCCGGCCTGACCTCGGAAATCACCGGAATCATGGGGCGTTACGATGTCCGCATTCTGGATATAGGCCAGGCGGTCATTCATGACCATCTGACCTGGGGCATTCTGATCGAGATCCCGGATGAGTCAAAATCCTCTCCGGTAATCCGGGATTTGCTGTTCCGGCTGCACGCGCTGGATCTGCAGGTGCATTTTGCGCCGATTACCGAGCAGGAATATCAGGCCTGGGCTGAGGGCCGCAACCGGGCCTGTTACATCGTGACCCTGCTTTCCCGCGACATCAAGGCTGAGCAGATCGCCAGGGTGTCGGCGATTACGGCCCGCCATGGCCTGAACATTGACAATATTACCCGGCTGTCGGCAAGGCCGTCGCTGAACACCTCGGAAAACCGTATTGCCTGTGTCGAGTTCTCGGTAAGGGGAACGCCCTCGGATCTTGAACAGCTTCGGGCCGATTTCCTGCACATTGCCGGCGAGATGAATGTGGATATCGCCTTCCAGGAAGATTCGATCTTCCGACGCAACCGCAGGCTGGTGGTGTTCGATATGGACTCCACGCTGATTGAAGCTGAGGTGATCGACGAGCTGGCCCATGAAGCGGGAGTCGGTGAGCAGGTCGCTGAGATCACCGAGCGTGCCATGCAGGGTGAGCTGGATTTCAGTCAGAGCTTTGCCGAGCGCCTGGCCCTGTTGAAGGGGCTGGACGAGTCGGTGCTTGAAGGGATCGCCAACCGACTGCGAATGACCGAAGGGGCCGAGCACCTGATTCGCAGTCTGAAGGCGCTGGGCTATCGGACCGCTATCCTGTCTGGCGGCTTCACCTATTTTGCTCGTCATCTTCAGAGTAAGCTGGGCATTGACTATATCTACGCCAACGAGCTGGAGATTATCGACGGCAAAGTAACCGGTGAGGTGAAAGGTCAGATTGTAGATGGTAAGCGAAAGGCGGAGTTGTTGCTGGAAATAGCTGAGAAAGAGCACATTTCCCGGGAACAGGTGATTGCCGTTGGGGACGGCGCCAATGATCTGCCAATGCTTAGTCAGGCGGGTCTGGGAGTTGCTTTCCGGGCCAAGCCACTGGTCAAGGAGTCGGCACGCCACTCCATCTCCACCTTAGGGCTGGATGCCATCCTGTACCTGATCGGGTTCCGGGAAAGCGAGACCAATCAAACGCTTCAGAATACCCACCTCTGAAACCAAAAAAGGGCGAGAATGATCTCGCCCTTTTTGGTTAAGCGGCCGTTGATCAGTTGTCGCCGAAGTCGTAGTTCATCTCCGGTACCGGCGCCTGCAGGTAGTAGCCCTGAATGTAGTTCACGCCTGCCTGCCAGAGCGTCGCAAGAACGCCGGCGTTTTCCACCAGCGGGATGATGGTCAGCTTGCCGGCATTCTGCAGGCTCTTGACCATTTCCTTGACCTGCTCTTTGGCCTCGTCACTCTTCTGAATCTCTTCCGTGAACGAACCATCAATCTTCACGTAATCCGCCTCAATGTGCTTGAGGGTGTTGAACGGATTGAGTGCGCAGCCGAACTGGGAAATGGATACCTTGCTGTGCAGTTCGTGCACCGCCTTGGTGAAGTCCTTGGCCTGCTTCATGTAGTTGTTGGCATCGCCTTCGCGGATCTGGAAGATCAGCGAATCTCCCGGCAAGCGGGCAGCTTTGAGGGCAACGCTGAGCCAGGGCGTGAAGGTCTTGTCCTGCAGCGTCTCGGCTGTGATGTTCAGGAACAGGCGAGTGTCGTGGCCCCTTGAGCGGTGGCTCGATAGCTGCTTGATGGTTTGCAGGATAACCCAGCGGTCGATCTTGATGGCGGTATCGCTGGGTCCCATCGGCGGCAGGAAGTCATACGGCGAGACTTCTTCGTTGTCTTTGTTGAGCATCCGGACAAAGGCCTCGTAATGCTCCTCACCCTCACCGCGCAGGTTGATGATGGGCTGGAACAGCAGCCGGAAACGGTTATCGTCCAGAGCCTTGAGAATGGCCTCCACCGAGTTGGTTTCATCAAGGCTCTCGTATTCAGCCGGGTTATAGACCAGGATGCCGTTGCCACGCTCGTGGCCTTCCTGTTTTTTCACATCGGCCGAGGCAGTATGGGCCCGGCCCATGAGTTCTTCGGCCTTTGGTGAGTTTTCCGTGATCGCGGCGATACCGATGGACACGGTCAGCGGAACCGTCCGGCCATTGATGTCGAACAAGTGGTCCTCGACCGCTTTACGGATGCGCTCGCACAGACTTTCCATGCTGGCTTCATCACAGGGCAGGCACATGACGCAGAAGGCATCGTCGCTCAGGCGGGCCAGGGTAACCTCGTCGCCGGTCTGTTCCCGAAGCAGGGTGGCGAGATCGCCCAACAACAGATCCGCGCCGGAGATGCCGACCTGGCTCTTCATGCTCAGGAAATTATCCAGGGCAATGTAGGCAAGGGCGCCGGTCTTGTTGTCTTTGCCAGCCGTGGCGATAGCCTGGGCCAGGGCATCCATCAGGTACTGACGGTTGTACAGGCCGGTCAGCAAATCCTGGCTGCTGATCTGTTTCAGCTTTTCCTCCAGCTCGGCATCGCTGTGTTCCGGTTGCAGAACGATCTGGGTGCAGGCCTCTCCGTCGTAAGTGGCTGCGGACACCGACATGGTGACATTCAATTCGTGGTCGTCACTGCGGCGCGCGGTGCAGTTCAGAGTCATGCCATCTTTGCGCTCTTCGGCGAACGCTTTCATGAACTCCTTGTATTTCTCCTGGCTTTCCGGCGTAAGGGTATCGAGCACCGGAATACAAATCAGCTCGTCGATGTCGTCGTAGCCCAGGAATTCCATGTAGGACTGGTTGGCATAGATGTGCATGCCATCGTTGATGTAGGCAATGGCATCCTTGGAACTTTCCAGCAGCAACTGGCAACGCTGCTCGGCCTCACGCAGATGAGATTCCAGTACCCGGCGTTTGCGGCGCTCATCAAGAGCTGCCAGCTCCCGCTTGACCACCAGAACGAGCTGGTCGGTATACTGAAAGGGTACGGCATCCTGGGCACCGGCACGGATGATGTTGACGGTACGCTCGCGGCTGTATTCCTCGGTCAGCAGAACGAAGGGGATGTCCTTGTCCATGCGCTTGACCATGGCCAGAGCATCGTCTGCCCCGAATTCCTGTTCCAGGTCGCGTGCCAGCAGCAAGTCCCAGTTGGAGGTCTTGAGCGCTTCTTCCAGATCTTCTTCCGAGGTAATCCGGTGAGCGCGGGTAGCCTTGCCGGAGTTGCGGAGCAAGCTGACCATGGATTCCGCATCGTTTTGTGATGGGTCAAGAATCAGCAGGTGTACGGTCGTGTTTTTCTTCTGCATTCGTCAGACGTCTCGTGGTGCCGGATATTCACGGATGAATGATGCAGGGGTTGGCCAGCAATAACAACCCTGGCCATGCCGGCAGTTGACGGGCCGCACTATTTAAAGCGACGGCCACAGTGAGTCAAATTCGTCTTCCGTAGTGCCTGGCGTTGATGGGGGAGCACCACGGCCGGCAGTTGGGGTGATGGGATTCTGGAGTTTCAGCTCGAACTGGCTGATGCTGCCAGTGGCCGAGACCTTTTTCAGTAGCTGTCCCTGGTCTTCCCGGCCATCTTGCAGCAGCGAGATCCGGCTGCCGGTCTGGAACGGCAGTCGCGGGGTAATCAGTGTCGCGGCCTGATTGACCACGCTGATTTCGGGCAGCAGCAGGCCCCTGAGGTACTCGCTGCTGTTGCCGACTTTCTGGATAAGTCGCACGGCACAGGGCGCGGCGCTCGGCGCCAGTAGCTCAATGCCCACCTGAGTGCCCTGGTTGCGGATCTGGCGCAGCCAGCGCACAACGGCAATGCTCCAGGGGTGGGAGCTTTGTTCTCGCACGCCCAGAATTTCACCGGCCTGCAACGACGCCGGTACATTGCTCTCCCAGGCCACACAGTAGCCGCCGGGGCTGGTGTTGACCAGCAGGGCGTGGTGCGATCTTGGTCTGTTTTTATCCTGGGCCGCTGATGGTTGTTGACTGCCGCCACTGGTGCGGAAGTTGATCGGGGCATCGGCAGAATGCAGCCGGTCTTCGTTGGGGCCGGCATCGTGCGCGCCGGCCCAGGTGTCTGCTTTGCGATTGGCATTGCGGATAAACAGGTTGTCGGATTCGTGATGACTGTTTTCGTTGCCATCAAGAAATTCCGAGAAGACCTTCTGGCCGGCCACGAAGTAATGCGCAGCGGTTAAGCCCACGCACACTTCCAGCGTGCCCTGGCTGGCAATGCGGTTGAAATTGCGCTTGGCCAGAATACCGAGTGCCTGGCTCAGGTGCGTGAGCAAGGTGTCGCTCACCTTGGAGGAAATTTTCAGTGCCTCGCCTCCGTGGCTGTCATGGCGCCGGGCGTGCAGGGTCTCGGCCAGCAGGGTGGAGAGGTCACGGGTGTCGAAACTGAAGCTTTCATTGCCTGGCGTGTTTTCGAGCAGGCTGCGGTAGACCGGCGGATTGTCTTTTTCCATGTTGATGACAAACAGGCTGTCGGGACCAAGATCCGGAGCGCACTGACAATGCTCGGTCCAGGACTCAAACAGTTCATATACCTGTGTCAGTTCCGCCTGACGCAGTTGGTTCGGCCGCGCACAGCCGAGCAAAAGAATGCGTTTGTAACTGTCGCCAACGGTACTGGCCCGCCGGTGGGTGAGGGTGTCGTCATCCACCTCCATGTTGGCCAACTTGTTCCGGTGCGCAAAGCGGAACATCCGATGGCATTCCAGCCAGCTGTTGGCCGGGCTCGGACAATACAGTTGATGGGACCGAAGTATGGTGGCGGCCAGCTCCGACATTGCCCTATGGATTGCCGTGGCAATTTGGCGCCGGTGTTTGTCTACTCCGCCATTGTCGACGTATTCCAGCAGACAAAGCTTGTATCCGGCGGCCAGGTGCAGCTGAAGTGCCTGGGTCAGATTGGCAATCTTTCGTTGTTTTTCAGGCAGCGCGATGGCCAGCCCGAGAAAATGCCTTGACAGTTCATTGCAGACAAAATGAATCTTGTCCCGCACGATCTCCAGAAACTGCATGCGTTGGAGCGGAGACAGGAACAGATGGTTCAGCTCAATGATCGCGTGATACAGCTGACGCGAAGCCTCACCGGTATTGGCCATCGGCAACTGATCCGCCCACACGCGAAAGGCCTTGGGGGTGGTGTCGCAAAACGACAGGCTCGCTGTTTTCTGTTCAGGAACCTTAAGCTCGGGTTTCAGGATCTTACCATCCATGTTCTCACGCCAATGTCGGGACTGCGTTAGTTGTAACTCAGCGAAAACGCCGAAAATACAGGTCGTTATTGTTTATGGATATTGAACTTTAAGATAGCAAAGCAACGACAAAAAGCGAGAAAATCATGAGTTGACAATGTTTGACAAGTGAAAGTGGGCCAGCTTTTACGACAGGTCTCATGAGCCCAGGTCCAGCGGGGTCTTGCTGGCGCGGCCGGGAAGCTCCCGAACCAGCTTTGGAACCAGGAAGCCGGGCAGATTTTCCAGCATTTCGTTAACTATCCGGATGGCGTCGGTGTCACTCACGGAGAAGTGCCGGGCACCGGAGACGGGATCAAAGGCGTGCAGGTAATAGGGCATAACCCCCGCTTCGAACAGCGTCTCGCTCAAGGCTGAGAGTGTGGCGCTGCTATTGTTGACACCTCTGAGGATTACGCTCTGGTTCAGCAGGGTAACCCCGGCCTCGCTCAGACGTCGGAATGCCTGGCGGGTGGCCTGGTCTATTTCTGCCGGGTGATTCACGTGCACCACCAGGACCTTTTGCAGTCGGGTTCGGGACAGCCAGTCAATCAGGCTGTCGCATACCCGCTGTGGTATCACCACGGGCAGGCGGGAATGAATGCGTAACCGGCGAAGATGGGGGATGTCACCAAGCAGTTCGGCCCATTGCGAGAGCAGGCGGTCGTTCACTGCCAGTGGGTCACCACCACTGAAAATCACTTCGTTGATTTCCGGGCTGGCGGACAGGCTGTCGATGACCTGGCGTCGGTCTTCCGGCCCAAGACGGTGATCGCCGTAGGGAAAATGCCGACGAAAACAGTAGCGGCAATTGATAGCGCATTGTCCCGTGATCATGAGCAAGGCACGGCTGGTGTATTTGCGAATAAGGCCGGTGGTCTGGATGGCCGACGCCTCTTCCAGCGGGTCCGATACGAAATCGGGATGGACCTCCGCCTCCTGGGCGACAGGAAGTACTTGCCGCAGCAAGGGGTCATCCGGGTTGCCTGGCTCAATCCGTGCCAGGTAGGGCTCGGGCACCCGGATCGGAAACAGTCTGTGGCCGCAGGCGGCGCCTCTGTACCAGTCCTCCGGAGCGAGCCCCAGACGTTCCAGCAGTTGTTCCGGCGTCGTGACCGATTGGCTCAGTATCTGTTGCCAGTCCGGTGTGTTGCCTGGTTCAACCCGGACATCGGGTGGATGGCTGGCATCGCGGGCTTCTATACGGGCGGGGGTTCGCTGTATCATAGCGACCTTTGAAATTTTAACGACAGTCTGTCAGGTGGACATTTCATGGCTTCATATTCTACCAACGAATTTCGCAGCGGTCTCAAGGTTTTGCTGGATGGCGACCCTTGTATCATGCTCGAGAATGAATTCGTCAAGCCGGGCAAGGGCCAGGCATTCAACCGGGTCAAGCTGCGCAACCTCATGACCAACCGGGTGTGGGAACGTACCTTCAAATCCGGAGAGTCTCTGGAAGCGGCCGACGTTGTCGAGCAGGATATGGAATACCTGTATACCGATGGCGAGTTCTGGCACTTCATGCTGACTGATGGCTCATTCGAGCAGTACGCGGCTGATGCCAAGGCGGTTGGCGATACCGTCAAGTGGCTGAAAGAGCAGGACGTTTACACCGTGACTCTGTACAACGGCGCGCCGCTGACCGTGACCCCGCCGAACTTTGTCGAGCTGGAAGTGGTTGATACCGATCCGGGCATGAAAGGCGATACGGCTCAGGGCGGCTCCAAGCCCGCGACCCTGTCTACCGGTGCCGTTGTGAACGTGCCCCTGTTCATCACTATTGGTGAAGTGCTGAAGGTTGATACCCGCTCCGGTGAATACGTCAACCGTGTCAAAAGCAGCTGATCACCGATCATGACTGATGGCCCTGTCTGGCAGCCTGCTGCTACCCGGGCCGCTCTGGAAAGCCGCGCACAGCTTCTGGCCCACGTGCGCGGCTTTTTTTCTGAGCGGCAGGTGCTGGAAGTAGAAACACCGGTGCTGGGACGCCACGGTGTGACTGACGTCAATCTCGACGGCATTCCCGCTGCGGTTGACGCCGGCGGCGTTCAGGGGGGGTGGTTGCAGACCTCCCCTGAGTATCACATGAAGCGGCTTCTGGCCGCAGGTTCAGGATCAATATTCCAGATTGCCCGAGTGTTTCGTAACGGTGAGCGCGGCAAACGTCACAATCCGGAATTCTCCATGCTGGAGTGGTACCGCGTTGGCTTTGACGATCAACAACTGATGCGGGAAGTCTCGGATCTGGTCTGTGGCTGGCTGGAGTGCTCGCCTCCGGTAACCCTGAGCTACCGTGAGGCGATGCAGTCCATTGCGGGTATCGACCCGATGACCATCACCGACCGGGACCTTGAACGCTACTGTGAACAGTGGCTGGAGCCGGAACAGCTGGCCGGCCTCGGCCGGGATGGCTGCCTGGATCTGGTGATGAGTTTCGTGGTGGAACCGGAATTGGGCCGAGAGCAACCGGTTTTCATTAACCGCTATCCCGCCTCTCAGGCCGCTCTGGCACGCATCTCTGAGCATCAGGGCTTTAGAGTGGCGCACCGGTTTGAGCTCTACATTCATGGCCTGGAGCTATGTAATGGTTACTGGGAATTGACCGATCCGGCCGAGCAGCGGGCCCGTTTTGCCGCCGATAACTATCTCCGGCGTGCCAGTGGCAAGCCGGAGATGGCGCTGGACGAGTCTTTTCTGGCAGCGCTGGAGACAGGCCTGCCGGAATGCGCCGGTGTGGCCATGGGCCTTGACCGGCTGTTGATGCTCAAGCTGGGCAGTCGCAACATTCAGGACGTTATTGCGTTTCCGATTGAGCGGGCCTGAGCCCTGCTATTTGACGTTCAGTTTGCCGAAGGCTTCGCCCAGCTGAACGGTCTTTTCGGCCACCTGATTCGGCTGCCATTTAACCGCACCCTTGGGCATCACCAGTACCACGGTGGAGCCCAGGCGGAAGCGGCCCATTTCCTGACCTTTTTCAAACTTAACGGCATCGTCTCCGTGGTACTGCCATTGCATAACTTTGCCGGAATTGGGCGCTACCACGCCGGCCCAGGTGGTTTCCACGCTGCCCACAATCATCGCGCCGACCAATACCATAGCCATGGGGCCCGCCTCGGTGTCGAACAGGCAAGCCACCCGTTCGTTTCGGGCGAACAGGTTCGGCACATTTTCGGCGGTTACCGGATTGACTGAGAACAGCTTCCCGGGTACGTAGACCATTTCTTTCAGGGTGCCAGCCATGGGCATGTGAATACGGTGGTAATCCTTGGGCGACAGGTAAATAGTGGCGAACTCGCCTTCCCGGAAGGGCTCGGCCCGTTCGTCATCGCCGCCGAGCAGTTCAGTGAGACTGAATGACTGTCCCTTGGCCTGGAATACACGGTCTGTGCTGATCTGGCCAATCTGGCTGATGGCGCCGTCCACCGGGCTGGTGAGGGTTTCCGGTGCGGGGTCTATGGTGCGAGCGCCCGGCTTGAGTGCACGGGTAAAAAACGCGTTGAACGTGGGGTAGGCGGTAAAGTCTGGCTCAGCGGCCTCGCTCATGTTCACGCCATAGCGGCCGATAAACCATTTGATCACACGGTTTTTCAGGGCTGGAGTGCTCTCGCTGTCGGCCAGACGGCCTGCCAGGCGGGAAACCGCCAGCTGGGGTGTGACGTATTGGCTAAGAACAAACAGTTTATCAAGCATTCCGGGAGACTCTTGCGATCATAAAGCGCGGTAGTCTACCAAACCCTGCGCAGTGTATAGAAATTGTTTCACAGCTTCGCTGTTACGGTTGATGCTTGCTATTATCAGATCACATTTTGGGTGTTCCCGGCTGAGCCAGCTTCGGGTAGTAACCGGCCCCGGCCGTTAACCAGACAAAAGGCGTGCATAGTCACCATGTTATTGATCATTGGAGCTGTGGTCGTTGTTGCGTGCGTTCTTGGTGGGTACGTTCTGCACGGCGGCAATCTGGCGGTTTTATGGCAGCCGACAGAAATCCTGATTATCGGCGGAGCGGCCGTTGGTTCATTTATCATCGCCAACCCGTTACATACCGTAAAAGAGGTGTTTCAGGCGTGTATCCGGTTGTTGACCGGGTCTCCTTTCAATAAATCCTATTACATGGATTTGTTGAGTCTGCTCTATGAGGTGTTCGACAAGTCCCGCAAGCAGGGCGTCATGGCCATTGAGGAGGACATCGATAATCCGGAGTCGAGCCAGATCTTCAGTCGTTATCCGGCGATTATGAAATCCCGGCACCTGCTGGATTTCATCACTGATTACCTGCGCATCATCAGCTCCGGCAATATGGCCCCGCATGAGCTGGAAGGCATGATGGAAAACGAAATCGAAAATCGACAGCACGAGCTTGAAGAGCCTGCTCATGCGGTCAACAAGATTGCTGATGCTCTGCCAGGGCTGGGTATTGTTGCCGCCGTGCTCGGGATCGTGATCACCATGGGGTTCCTCACGGAAGGGCCGGAGAAAATCGGCTTGAGCGTTGCGGCGGCACTTGTTGGTACCTTTCTGGGCATCTGGATGGGGTATGGTTTTGTCGGGCCAACCTCGATTGCGCTTGAGCATGCCGCCAAGTATGAGCTGAAAGCCTACGAATGTGTTAAATCGGCCATTGTCGCGACGGTGTCAGGACAGGCTCCCCAAATGGCAATCGAATTTGGGCGCAAGGCACTCCCTACCGAAAAGCGACCGGGATTTCAGGAGCTCAATGACCACGTTCGCTCAAAGTAACAAAAAGCCTGGTTAGCCTCGGAGAGTATCTTGGAAGAACAGCCGATCATCATCAAACGCAAGAAAAAGGTTGTCGGCGGGCATCACGGCGGCTCCTGGAAAGTTGCGTTTGCTGATTTTGCGACCGCGATGATGGCGTTTTTTCTGGTGCTCTGGCTCACCGCCACGGCTAGCCCCGAACAGAAAAGGGCGGTCGAAGGCTACTTCAAGGATCCTGTTGGCTTTACCGAAGGCGGCTCGCCCAACCCGGTAGACCTTGAGGGCAGTGCCTCGGTCATCGAGGAATCTACGCAGGATCAGGAGGCCAGCACCATTCAGATTGAAGACGAGGTGGTGGATGAACTGGCGGACACTCTGGAGCAGCGCCGAATGCAGGAGCTTTTCCAGGAGTTGCAGGAACGGATCGAGCAGAATCAGACCCTGCAGGAGTTCAAGGATCAGTTGCTGATCGATATTACCGACGAAGGCCTGAGAATTCAGATTGTAGACCGGTCCGGTCGGCCCATGTTCGACAGTGGTCGGGCAGAGTTGAAGTACTACTCTCAGGACATTCTGTTTGAGTTGGCCAAGACCCTGGGGTCAGTCAACAACAAGCTCAGCATTACAGGTCATACCGACGCCACGCCGTTTAGCGGCCGACCGGGTTACACCAACTGGGAGTTGTCGGCAGATCGCGCCAACACAGCGCGTCGAGCGCTGGTGGCTGGCGGCGTCCGGCTGGAGCAGATCGCCCGGGTGGTGGGATTGAGTGATTCGGTGCTGTTCGACAGGAGCAACCCCACGGCGCCGGTGAACCGCCGCATTTCCATTATTGTTCTGAACAAAAAGACCGCCGACAGTATCGAGACCGGGGCAGGGCGCTCCGATCAGCCGCTGATTGATCTTACTCGCCCGACGGAGGAGCAGGAGCAGCAGGCTCTGGAACAGCTGGAAGGTGGCGACTGGTTCCAACCGAAAGAAGAGCCCGCTCCGGGTGAGCTGAATTGGTAGCGTTGGTTCTGTGGGTTCAGGTGAGCTTGAGACCACGAGCCAGCTGATCGGTCATATCCTGAAGGATGCGATGAAAGCTCTTCAGGCGTTCCGCTGAAATCTCGCCAGCCTCGGCTGCTGCGTCCAGAGCGCAGCCCGGATCTCCCATGTGCCGGCAATTGCGGAACTTGCAGAGCCCGATCAGCGGCCGGATTTCCCGAAAGCCGTATTCCACTTCCTGCGGCGTCATGTGCCAGAGACCGAACTCCCGGATACCCGGAGAATCGATCAGATCGCCCCCCCCGGGCAGGTGGAACAGTTTTGCCGTGGTGGTGGTATGCACGCCTTTGCCGGTACTCTCGGAGACCGCGCCCACCCGTAGCAGTTCATCCGGTAACAGTGTCTGAATGATGGAAGACTTGCCCACGCCGGACTGACCCACAAAGACACTGGTCTGATTCCGCACCAGAGCTTCTACTTCCGGGGCTGGCGTGCCTGCGGTTTCTGCGGCTGAAGTGCGCGCCACCTCATAGCCCAGCGCCTGATATCTGGCCAGCAGGGCTTCGATCTGATCCCGGTTGTCGTCGTTAATCAGATCTGTCTTGTTCAGGAGGATTACCGCCGGAATGTCAGAGCTTTCAGACGCCACCAGATAACGATCGATCAGGTTGTCGTGGGGCTCGGGCTCGGGGGCAATTACCAGAATGATATGGTCGATATTGGCGGCCACCGGTTTTAGCGCGCCAAAGTTGTCCGGGCGCTGCAGCAGGTTTTCCCGTTCACAGCGGGCAACAATCACGCCGGTTTTGCTTTTGCCCGGGCGCCAGACCACCCGGTCTCCGGTCACCAGGCTGTCAATGTTGGCTCTGACGAAACAGCGGAACACCTGCCCGGATTCCGGGCCTTCAAGCGCCTCGATATCCAGTTGCTGGCCGTAGTGGGCAATCACCAGTCCATTCTGCTCAGGGCCAAGCTCACCGGCGGCGGCTTGTTCTTCCACCGCTTTTTCCTTGCGTGCAGCTCTCACCGTCCGTTCTTTCTGGATCTTTTCGATGCGCCATTGCTGGCGTTTGTTCAATCGTCGTTTTGCCATCTGCGTTCAATCGGTTAACCGGCGTTTGGGTATCACATCATACGTGAATCGTGGACAATACACAGAACTTCATCCACCCGACAAAACGGCATAGGTAACAGCGAGATGAGTAACGGCGACCGCCTGATCTGGATTGACCTGGAAATGACCGGTCTGGATCCCGAGCAAGAACGCATTATCGAGATGGCCAGCATCATCACCGACTCCCAGCTGAATATCGTGGCAGAGGGGCCGGTGATTGCCATTCATCAACCCGACAGCCTGCTGGAGCAGATGGATGAATGGTGTACCCGCACCCATGGTGCCAGTGGTCTGACCCAACGGGTCAAAGAGAGTACCATCAGCGAGGCAGAGGCCGAGCAGCAAACCCTCGAGTTTCTGGGCAAACATCTGGAGCCAGGACAATCCCCGCTCTGTGGCAACAGTATTGGTCAGGATCGGCGGTTTCTGGTGAAATACATGCCCAAACTGGAAGCCTTCTTCCACTACCGCAATCTCGATGTCTCAACGGTAAAGGAGCTGGCCCGCCGCTGGCGCCCGGACGTGCTGGAAGGAGTCAAGAAACAGGGCAGTCATCTGGCTCTGGACGATATCCGTGACTCCATCAATGAACTGCGCCACTACCGGGACCATTTCTTCAAGCTATAGTCCGTGCTGTTTCAGGGCCCAGGCCACGTGCTCGCGGACCAGTTCCGACGGGTGGTCGGCCCGGGCTTTGAGTGCCTCCACCACCGGAATGGTGCTGGGGGCGTTGCCCAGTCCCACCGCCAGATTCCTGAGCCAGTTTTCATAGCCGGTGCGTCGGATTGCTGACCCTTCCGTGCGCTTCAGAAACTCCTGCTCGCTCCACAGGAACAGCTCCGCCAGGGATGAATTGTCCAGACCATGCCTCGGTTTGAAGTCTTCCTCGTCGGTGGGCTTGTTGAACTTGTTCCAGGGGCAGACCAGCTGACAATCGTCGCAGCCGAATACCCGGTTGCCCATTTGTGAACGCAGCTCCTCCGGGATCGGTCCTTTCAGTTCAATAGTGAGATAGCTGATGCAGCGCCGGGCATCCAGTAGGTGAGGGCCTACAAAGGCGTCGGTCGGGCATACGTCCAGGCAGGCAGCGCAAGAGCCGCAGTGTTGGCTGTCGAACGGTGCATCCAGGGGCAGAGGGGCATTGGTGAAGATTTCACCCAGAAAAAAGAACGAACCGGCTTTGGGGTGAATCAGCATGTTGTTTTTGCCAATCCAACCCAGTCCGGCCCGTTGCGCCAGTCCGCGCTCAAGTACCGGCGCGCTGTCGACAAATGCCCGGTAGTCATAGCCGCTGACAGCCTCGTCAATCCATTTTGCCAGCGTGGCCAGGCGTTTGCGCATCAGTTTGTGGTAGTCGCGCCCCAGGGCGTAGCGGGTAACGTAGGCCCGTTCCCGGTCAGTAAGCACTTGTTTCGGGTTGTCAGGTGCTGGCAGGTAATCCAGTCGGACGGAAATGACCCGGGTGGTCCCGGGTACCAGGGAGTCGGGTGTGTAACGTTTGTCGCCATGGTCGGCCATGTAGGCCATCTGGCCGTGGTAACCTGCTGCCAGCCAGCGCTGCAGACGTTCAGCGTGAGGCCCCGTCTCCGCCTGGGTAATCCCGGCATCGGAAAAGCCCAGCTCCCGTGCCCACCGGCGGATCTGTGCGGGCAGGTCCGCGAGCTCTGTATGGAGCGTTTCTGAAGCTGGGTGTTCTGGAGTAACGGCCATAGTGGACTGCTTGCAGGTGCGGCCCTGCGAAGATTTAATTTGATTAAGTTATGACCTTTTTTCCTGTTTTGCTATGCTTTACAGGTATCTGGCCAATTTTCTTAAACCGGTTTCTGTATCTGGGAGTTCCCGGCAAATGCCCTCTGTTTCCGAGCACAGTCTACCAGAAGCGCTCTATTCCGCCGACTCGGTGCGGGCGATGGATCGCTATCTGATTGAACAGCAGGGGGTGGATGGCTTCGAATTGATGCAAACGGCAGCTAGATCGGCGTTCCGCCATCTGGTGGCATTCTGGCCTGGTGCGCAGCCTGTGCTTGTGTTGTGCGGAGCTGGCAATAATGGCGGTGATGGTTACCTGGTGGCCGCCAACGCTAAGCGTCATGGCATTGATGTGGCGTGTGTTGCCGTGGCGCCGACGGAAAAGCTCACGGGCGACGCCCGGTCTGCGTGCCAGAAAGCCCGGGCCGATGGTGTCGAGATTCTTGAAGGCAGTGCCCTGTCCGATGCCGATTTGCAAGCGCGGATGGATAGCGCTGCGGTGGTGGTAGATGCCATGCTCGGTACCGGAGTAACCGGCGCGCCCAGGGAGCCCTTTGCCAATGTTATTGGTCAGTTGAACCAATCCGGAAAGCCTGTGTTGGCAGTGGATTTGCCGTCCGGCCTGGATGCCACAACCGGTGCCGCGACAGGGGATATGGTGCATGCCGATGTGACGGTCACTTTCATCGGCGCCAAGACTGGCCTTTTCACCGGCGCAGGCGCGGGTGTCTGTGGTCAGGTAATGTTTGAAGCGCTGGGGGCGATTAACGCCGGTCAGCAGAGCGGGGAAATGCCCTTGGCCGAGCTTTATCCCTGGGCGCGATGCCAGTCCTGGTTGCCGGAACGCCCTGCTAACGCCCACAAGGGCATGTTCGGTCATGTCCTGGTGGTGGCGGGAGATCACGGTTTCGGCGGGGCGGGCATCATGGCTGCAGAGGCGGCCTCCAGGGCCGGCGCCGGGTTGGTGTCATTGGCCACCCGGCCGGAATACGTTACCGCTGCGCTGGCTCGTTGTCCGTCGTTGATGGTCAGGGGTGTAACCCACGGGTCTGAGTTGCCGGCTTTACTGGATAAACCCGATGTCGTGGTCTGCGGACCCGGGATCGGCCAGTCCTCCTGGGGACAGCAAATGCTGCAGCAGGTTATTGCCAGTGGCAAGCCCAGAGTGTTGGATGCAGATGCACTCAACATCATGGCCGACCGCGCCCCGGCGCCGGCGGACAACCATGTGCTGACGCCTCACCCGGGAGAAGCGGCCAGGCTGCTGGGCTGTAGTGTTCAGGAAGTCGAGGCGGACAGGATGGGAGCGGCAGCACGCATACAGAAGCTGTGGCATGGCATTGTCCTGCTCAAAGGTGCGGGTACGGTTGTTGCCACCGGCAGCGGAGTGCCCGGCATAATACCGGGCGGTAATCCGGGGATGGCGACAGGGGGCATGGGCGATGTGCTGTCGGGCATCCTGGGGGCGTTTCTTGGGCAAATTCCGTCCGCCCGTCAGGCGGTAATGGCTTCAGCGGCTTTACATCTGGCGGCCGCGGATGAGGCGGGGCAGAATAAAGGCTATATGGGGCTGCTCCCGGCTGATGTGATCGAAGCCATACCGCAGGTGCTGGCAAGGTCGGAGCGCCCTGAATGTTTCAATGGCCGGGGGAATCGATGAGTATTTTTGGAAATGAGCGCCGGTTGTTTCTGGAAGACGAGGCCGAGACTGAAAGGCTCGGGGCTGAGCTGGCTCGGTTGGCCGGCCATGCCCGGGAAGGCCTCACTGTCTTTCTCGACGGCGAATTGGGGATGGGCAAGACGACCCTGAGCCGTGGTGTTATGAGAGGGCTTGGCCACGAGGGTGCCGTCAAGAGCCCGACCTATACACTGGTTGAACCCTACGAACACCTGGAACCACCGGTGTACCATTTTGATCTGTACCGGCTGGGTGACCCCGAGGAACTGGAATACATGGGAATCCGGGATTATTTTGCCAGCCAGAGCATCCGGATTATTGAGTGGCCGGAGCGTGGTCAGGGAGTCTTGCCTGATCCGGATCTGGAAATCCATCTTGAACGGGAAGGTCAGGGGCGCTCTGTGGTATTGCGCGCCCGTTCGGAGCTTGGGGCTTCCTTGCTTAATGAAATAGAACTGATAGGGCCGGATTCATGAAAATCTTGGTGATTATGGCGCTGTTGCTTTCAGCCAGTACAGTTTTGGCCGGTACCCGTGTCGAGGGGGTGCGTTTGTGGCCGGCTCCGGATCATACCCGCCTGGTGCTGGACACTGCCGGTCTGGTTGAGCACAACGTATTCTCTCTGAGTGGACCGTCCCGGCTGGTTATTGATCTGAAGGATGCTGCTCTCGGCACGGATTTCAGCAAGGTCGACCTTTCCGGTAGCCCCATTCAGCGTATTCGCAGCGCGCCAAGGAATGGTAACGATTTGCGGGTGGTGCTGGATCTGAAAAGTGATATCAAGCCTCGCAGCTTTGTGCTGGAGCCGAATCAGCAGTATGGCCATCGTCTGGTGGTCGATTTGATTGACGAACAGGGCAGCCGTCTCGATCGGGCGACGAGCCCGACGGTGACCCAGGATTCTGCCGGTAAGCGTGACATTATCGTGGTTATCGACGCCGGTCATGGCGGCGAAGATCCGGGCGCAATCGGGCCCCGGGGGACCCGGGAAAAGGATGTCGTGCTGAGAATGGCAAAGCGTCTGGCCGATCTGATCAACCAGCAGAAAGGGTTCACGGCCAAGCTTACTCGGACAGGCGATTATTACGTGGGCTTGCGGAACCGCACCTTGCTGGCCCGCAAGTACAACGCGGATCTGTTCGTGTCCGTGCACGCCGATGCCTTCAGAACGCCGCAGCCACGGGGAGCATCCGTCTTCGCGCTGTCTCAGCGCGGTGCCACCAGTGAAACGGCTCGATGGCTCGCCCAGAGCGAGAACCGTTCAGATTTGATCGGTGGTGCCGGCGGTGTCTCTCTGGATGGCCGTGATGACATGCTGGCCGGGGTATTGCTGGATCTCTCCATGACCGCAAGTATCAACGCCAGTCTGGGGGTTGGAGATTCCGTGCTGGGCCGGTTGGGCCGTGTGGCCAAGCTTCACAAACAGGGGGTGGAGCAGGCGGCATTTGTGGTTTTGAAGTCGCCGGACATCCCCTCGATTCTGGTGGAGGCCGGTTTCATCTCGAATCCGACCGAAGAGAAGAATCTTGCGTCCGAGTGGTACCGCAACAAGCTGGCCAACGCCATTTTCGATGGCATCGAGCAGTATTTTCGTCGCACACCACCTCCCGGCACTTTGCTGGCCTGGGAAAAACAGCAAAACCGGGGTGGCACCGACGTCAGCCAGTACCGGATACAGCGAGGTGATACTCTCTCGGGCGTTGCCCGGGAGAATCAGACCACCGTCAGCGAGCTGATGCGCTTTAACGGGATGAACGATGATCGTGTTATGGTAGGGCAAACCATTCGCATCCCCTCATCCTGATCAAGAGGTAGTCCCCGGATATGCCCCACATCCAGTTACTGTCCCCCCGGCTTGCCAACCAGATTGCTGCCGGGGAGGTGGTAGAACGTCCTGCTTCTGTTGTTAAAGAGCTGGTTGAAAATGCCCTGGATGCCGGGGCCTCGCGCGTCGATGTGGAGATCGAGCAGGGTGGGGCAAAACTGATCCGGGTGCGTGACGACGGCTCCGGTATTGAAGAGGCGGACCTGCCTCTGGCCCTGAGCCGGCATGCCACCAGCAAAATCCTGACCCTGGATGATCTTGAGGCTGTGGCCTCTCTGGGATTCCGGGGTGAGGCATTGGCCAGTATCAGCTCCGTGTCACGCCTGACCCTCACCTCCCGTACCGAGTTGCAGGAAGCGGCGGCCCGTGTTGAGGTGGAAGGCCGCGACATGGATGCTCGCATCTCACCGGCGGCCCATCCCGTGGGTACCACGGTTGAAGTGAGGGATCTGTTCTTCAATACTCCTGCCCGCCGCAAATTCCTGCGCACGGAAAAAACCGAATTCAACCACGTTGAAGAGTGTGTTCGCCGTCAGGCTCTGAGTCGGTTCGATACCGGTTTTACCCTGCGTCATAACCAGAGAGTGGTGCAAAGCCTGCGCCCTGCTGAGACGGATCTGGACAAGGAACGTCGGATTGGTTCGCTGTGTGGCCAGCAGTTTAT
Source organism: Marinobacter sp. bablab_jr008 (assembly GCF_016464145.1). Classification (NCBI taxonomy): domain Bacteria; kingdom Pseudomonadati; phylum Pseudomonadota; class Gammaproteobacteria; order Pseudomonadales; family Marinobacteraceae; genus Marinobacter; species Marinobacter sp. bablab_jr008. The sequence continues at coordinate 170,919 of NZ_JACDWW010000059.1, read as the reverse complement.
CGACAATGCGGTGGTTATTGATGCCGAGGCCACCGGGTTGCGCCTTTGGGGTTGGGTGGCGCTGCCGACCTTTTCCCGCAGTCAGGCAGATCTGCAGTACTTTTTTGTGAATGGCCGGGTGATCCGGGACAAACTGGTCGCCCATGCAGTTCGCCAGGCCTACCGGGACGTTCTGTACAACAACCGTCACCCTGCATTTGTGCTGTACCTGGAGGTAGATCCGGCTACGGTGGATGTCAACGTTCACCCAACCAAGCATGAGGTTCGGTTCCGCGACGGCCGGCTGGTTCACGATTTTATTTTCCGGACTCTGCATCGAGCCCTGGCGGATGTACGCCCGGACGATCATCTCCGTGGGGCGGCGGCCCAATCCTTTGGTCGTGAGTCTGCGGTTGTTGAACCCGAGCATTCGGCTGGCGGTTTCAGTGCCCCGGGTACATCGGGACCCTGGCCCACACAGTCACGCACTGAGGCTTATCCGTCGTCGCCCGGGCAGTCACCCCAGCAGGAGTGGCGGGCCAGTGATCAGATGGCGTTTTACCAGTCGTTGAATGAGGGTGGCGGTGTTTCAACACCCGTTGCCCGGGCAGAAATGCCAGCGGCGTCAGCTTCGGTTACGCCGCCCAGGGATGATGCGGAAGAGCCGCCACTGGGTTATGCGATTGCCCAGCTGCACGGAATCTACATTCTGGCCCAGAGCCGTGCCGGCCTGATCGTGGTGGATATGCATGCCGCCCATGAGCGTATTACTTATGAGCGCATGAAGCGGGCCCTGGTCGAACAGGATCTTAAGAGCCAGCCTTTGCTGGTGCCCCTGTCACTGGCAGTGAGCCAGAAAGAGGCGGCGCTTGCGGAGAGCCATGGTGAAGAGCTGCAGCACCTTGGTCTGCAGATTGAGCGTATCGGGCCAGAGACGTTGGCAGTGCGGCAGATCCCGGCATTGCTCCGAGGGGCAGACACTGAGCAGCTGGTGCGCGATGTGCTGGCAGATCTGATTGAGCACGGCCAGAGTGATCGCGTTGAAGCGGTCACCCATGAATTGCTCGGCACCATGGCCTGCCATGGGGCGGTGCGGGCAAACCGGCAGCTCACGATTCCAGAAATGAATTCGTTGCTTCGCGATATGGAAGCAACGGAGCGCAGCGGACAGTGCAACCATGGCCGGCCCACCTGGACCCTGGTCACCCTGTCTGAACTGGACAAGCTGTTTTTACGGGGGCGCTAAGCGGTGATTCCCGATAACCGCTCCCAGCAGGGTTCATTGCCGCCAACGATCTTTCTGATGGGGCCGACTGCGTCTGGCAAGACCGATCTTGCCATTGAGCTCTGCCGTGAGTTGCCCTGTGAGATCATCAGTGTGGATTCCGCGATGGTTTATCGTGGCATGGATATTGGCACCGCTAAACCTTCACCTGAAGAGCTCGCCCTGGCACCACATCGATTGATCGATATCTGTGATCCGGCGGAGACCTATTCCGCGGCGGATTTTCGCCGCGATGGGTTGGCGGCCATGAGCGAGATATCTGGCCGTGGCCGGATCCCGTTGCTGGTGGGCGGCACCATGATGTACTTCAAGGCATTACTGCATGGCATGTCTAATCTGCCGTCGGCAAGTCCGGAGCTGCGGGCAGAGATCGAGCGGGAAGCCGAATGCGATGGCTGGGACACGCTGCATCAGGAATTGGCAGACAAAGATCCGGAGGCCGCTCGCCTGATTCATCCCAATAATCGTCAGCGCCTGATGCGGGCCATTGAAGTGATTCGGCTCACAAATAAGCCGATCTCCTCGTTCTGGAAGTCAGAATCGGGAACTTCCGGGCAACAGCGGCAGTCTGGTATTGAGGATTACACGTATTTTACCAGCTGGCAGGCAGACGAAAGCGCTGGCCTGCCGTATACTGTTTTTCAGTTTGCCCTGGCGCCTGCCGAGCGCTCTGTGCTGCATTCGCGGATACAGAAACGGTTTCTGGCAATGCTGGAAGCAGGCTTCCTTGATGAAGTCCGTGCCTTGATGGCGCGAGGTGATCTCAGCCCCGATCTTCCCTCGATGCGTTGCGTGGGTTATCGACAGGCCTGGGATTACCTGTCAGGCAACGAGGATTACGACAGCTTTGTTGCCAAGGGCGTTGCCGCCACCCGTCAGTTGGCGAAACGGCAGCTTACCTGGTTGCGAAAATGGCGAGATGTGCACTGGCTGGACTCCGCCGACCCGCAAGTGGTGCTGGATACCTTGAAAAAATCCGGGCTTCACACCACATTTAACGTTGAATAATGACGATCTGCATTTACTTATAAACAGGAGAAAACACATGTCAAAAGGGCACTCTTTACAAGACCCTTACCTCAATGCCTTGCGCAAGGAACGCATTCCGGTTTCCATCTTTCTGGTCAATGGTATCAAGCTTCAGGGCCAGATTGAGTCTTTTGACCAGTTCGTGATTCTTCTCAAGAACACGGTGAGCCAGATGGTTTACAAGCACGCTATTTCCACTGTGGTTCCTGCTCGTAACGTCCGGCTACCGCAGCAGAACCCGGCAGGTGAAGGTGAGTCTGAAGACTGATAACGCCTGCTTTTCCCGCTTTCACACCCGCGCTCCAGGACAGCCTATGTGCTTGAATGGTCGCGGGTGTTTGTGTTTATGGAGTTGATGAAACTTGTTTGAGCGTCCAGATGTCGGAGAACGGGCGGTTCTCGTTCACATTGATTTTACCGCCCACGACGATACCGAAGATCCGGAAGAGTTCCGGGAACTGGTGACATCCGCCGGCGTAGAGCCGGTTGCTACTGTAACTGGCACCCGGAAGCAGCCCAGCCCGCGTTTTTTTGTGGGAGAGGGCAAGCTTGAGGAAATCCGGGATGCGGTGGCCGCCTCCGAAGCGGATGTGGTGCTGTTCAATCATGCCCTGAGCCCGAGCCAGGAACGTAATATTGAGCGCGAGCTCAAGTGCCGGGTGCTTGATCGCACCGGCGTGATCCTGGATATCTTTGCGCAGCGGGCCCGCACCCACGAGGGCAAGCTGCAGGTGGAACTGGCGCAGCTGGAGCATATGTCTACCCGGCTGGTACGGGGCTGGACTCACCTCGAACGCCAGAAGGGTGGTATCGGTTTGCGGGGGCCGGGTGAAACCCAGCTCGAAACCGACCGCCGGCTGTTGCGCGAACGCATCAAATCCATTCACCGGCGTCTGGAAAAGGTCCGCAAGCAACGGGATCAGGGCCGTCGCGCCCGCAAGCGTGCCGACATACCTACGTTGTCACTGGTGGGTTATACCAACGCCGGCAAGTCCACGCTGTTCAACCGAATTACCACGTCCAGCGTATATGCAGCAGACCAGTTGTTTGCGACCCTGGATCCGACCCTGCGCCGGCTGGAACTTCCCGACATCGGGCCGGTCGTAATGGCCGACACAGTGGGCTTCATCCGCCATTTGCCGCACAAGCTGGTGGAGGCATTCCGGGCGACGCTGGAAGAAACCACCCAGGCCACGTTGCTGTTGCACGTGATCGACTGTCACGACAGCCGTCGGGATGAAAACATCGAACAGGTGGAAAACGTTCTGGCAGAAATCGGAGCCGATGAGATTCCGATGCTGCAGGTGTTCAACAAGATCGATCTGCTTGATGGTTTCGAGCCCCGGATTGATCGCAACGAAGAAGGTTTGCCGGTGCGAGCCTGGGTTTCAGCCGTAACGGGAGAGGGGCTGCCGCTGCTGTTCGACGCGATTGTTGAGCGTCTTGCAGAGGATGTGGTGCACCACTTTGTGCGTCTTGGCCCTGCCGATGGCAAGCTTAGAGCGCTTCTGCACGAAGCGGGTTCGGTACTGAGTGAAGAGCATTGCGACAACGGCGATCAGGTGCTGGAAGTCCGGCTGCAGAACCGGGACTGGCTGCAGCTTTTGAGCCGTGCCGGTGTACGTGAGGACGTGATCCGGTTGGAAAGCCGGCCGGTCTGAATGGCCCCTGCTATTGCCGGGGCCTTGATAAATCCCTAGTATTTGCAGCCATTCGATTAAACACGAACGGAGAGAACTATGGCCTGGAATGAACCGGGTGGAAACCGTAACGACAACGATCCCTGGGGAACCGGTGGTGGTCGTCGCGGCAATGATCAGGGGCCACCAGACCTCGATGAAGCGCTGAAGAAAGGGCTCGACAAGCTGAATCGCATGCTTGGCGGCAAAGGCGGCAACTCTGGCGGTGGCAGCAGCTCCGGCGGCAGCGCAGGTGGATTTGGTGCCATTCTGGCCATTGCGGCCATTCTGGTGGTGGGTTATGTCATCTATCAGTCGTTCTATACCGTGGACGAACAGGAGCGGGCGGTGGTGCTGCGCTTCGGTGAGTATAACCGTACCGAAAACCCGGGCCTGCGGTTCAAGGTGCCCTTGATTGATACCGTCAACAAGGTTCGCGTTACCAGCATCCGTACTGCCGAGTCTTCCGGCCAGATGCTGACCCAGGATGAAAACCTGGTGACCGTCGATCTTCAGGTCCAGTATCGCGTGGGTGATGCCCAGGCGTATGTGCTCAATGTCCGTGACTCCAACCAGGCCCTTGCATTTGCCACCGACAGCGCCCTGCGCCATGAAGTCGGTAGCTCGTCCCTGGATGACGTGCTGACCGAAGGTCGTGCGGAACTTGCGGTGCGGGTTGAGCAGCGCCTGCAGAGCTTCCTGAGAGAGTATGGCACCGGCCTTGAAATTGTCCGGGTCAACGTTGAAAGCACTCAGCCGCCGGCTCCGGTGCAGGATGCGTTCCGCGAGGTTCAGCGTGCTCGCGAGGATGAGCAGCGCCTGAAGGAAGAGGCCGAAACCTACCGTAACAAGATTGTTCCCGAGGCCCGAGGTCAGGCACAGCGCATGATCGAGGAAGCCAACGCGTACAAGCAGGAAGTGATCGAGCGGGCGCGCGGTGAAACTGCACGCTTCAATCAGTTGCTGGCCGTGTACGAGCAGGCCCCGGTGGTTACCCGTGAGCGCATGTACATCCAGGCTCTGGAGCAGGTGCTGGGTAACAGCAGCAAAATCTTTGTCGATACCGAGAGCAGCGGCAACATGATGTATCTGCCCCTGGATCGTCTGACACAGGGTTCCCTGTCGTCATCTGGCAGCCGGATGTCCGGTAGCAGTGGCCAGCAGGTGGATATCCAGACCCTGACCGACCAGGTGCTGCAGGAGCTGCGCACCCGCCAGGATACCAATACCCGGAGGAGCAGATAAGTTATGGGACCTAAAGGTGTAGTGGGCCTTGCAGGCGCCCTCATTGTTGTCCTGCTCGTGCTGTCCAGTGTGTACATCATCCCGGAGACCCATCGGGGCGTGAAACTTCGCTTCGGGGAGCTGGTAGAGACCAATATCCAGGCTGGCCTGCATTTCAAGGTGCCGGTCATCGATCAGATCCGGGAATTCGATATCCGGGTGCTGACCATGGATCTGCCATCCCGTCAGTACCTGACGGTTGAGAAGAAGCCGCTGGATGTGGATTCCTATGTGGCCTGGAAAATCCGTGATGTGGACCAGTTCTATCGTTCCACCGGCGGTGACGAATTCCGTGCCCAGACGCTGATCCTGTCCCGCGTGGACAACGGTCTTCGTGATGAGTTCGGTGTACGCACCATGCACGAAGTGGTGTCCGGTCAGCGTGATGAGCTGATGCACACTCTGCGTGATCGTGTGAACGAGACGTCCGTCAAGGAGTTCGGTATCGAGGTGCTTGATATTCGTGTCAAGGCGATCGAGTTGCCGGGTCAGGTGAGCGAGAACGTCTACCGTCGGATGGCGACTGAACGCCAGAAGCTGGCCCAGGAATTCCGTTCCCGCGGTCAGGAGTTGGCCGAGGGTATCCGTGCTGATGCCGATCGTCAGCAAACGGTGATTCTGGCGAACGCCTTTGCCGAAGCCGAGACCACCCGTGGTGAAGGTGATGGTGAAGCCGCCACCATTTACGCCGAGGCTTATGGTGCCAACGAAGAGTTCTACAGCTTCTACCGCAGCCTGCAGGCGTACCAGAACACCTTCTCCAGCAAGGATGACATCATGGTGATTGATTCCGACAGTGACTTCATGAAGTTCCTGAAGAATCCGGCCGGCGCTAACTGAGCCGGCTGACACCAGCTAAACCGGAATCTGCGGGGAAATTTTGCTGAACCCCGGGATTCCGGTTTTTTTGTGTCTGCCAACCGTGTAAAATTCTGGCGGTTTTGTGTCGGGTTTTCCGAGCCCGAGCGCCTAAATCCTGAGTTACCCCCTGGCTCCATGGCCAGCGAGGGAAAAACGGACAACAGAATCTCATGACTGTATCTGATCGCTGGTTACTGCCTGACGGGGTAGAGGACATTCTGCCGCCGCTGGCCGGGCGGATCGAGTCCCTGCGCCGGGATGTTATGGATACCTGCCAGCGCTGGGGCTACCAGCTGGTTATTCCTCCGCTGATTGAATATCTCGAATCCCTCTTTACCGGTACAGGCCACGACCTGGAACTGCAGACGTTCAAACTGACCGATCAGCTGACTGGTCGGATGATGGGCGTTCGCGCCGACATGACGCCCCAGGCTGCCCGCATAGACGCGCATACCCTGGGCCAGGATGGCATTACCCGGTTGTGTTATGCCGGCCATGTGCTGCATACCCGGCCGCGCCATATGCTGACCGGGCGCACACCGATTCAGGCCGGTTGCGAGCTGTTTGGTAGTGGCTCCGAAGCGGCCGATATGGAAGTGATCAGCCTGATGCTGGAAACCTTGCGGGTGGCCGGTTTGCCCAGGCTGCATCTGGACCTGGCTCACGTTTCAATCTATGAAAGCCTGGTCTCCGACGCCGGATTTGATCGTGATACCGAAGCGGCGGTATTTGATGCCATGGCACGCAAGTCCGTACCCGAGCTGGATCGCCTGCTGGGGGATTGTGTGCCGGGCTCTGCTGGTTGCCGGTTGCGCCAGCTGGCCAGGGTCAGCGGTGGGGTGGAATCTCTGGCCGATGCCCGGGAAATCCTCAGTGGCGCTTCTGGCGCCATCGATGCGGCGCTTGATCAGCTTGCCCGCGTCGCGGACATGCTCAACCGGGATTTTCCGGAAGTCAGTCTGGGCTTCGATTTTTGTGAATTGCGCGGATACAACTATCACACCGGTCTGGTGTTTGCGGCCTACGTGCCGGGCCATGGCGATGCCGTGGCGAAAGGTGGCCGATATGATGCTATTGGCAGTGACTTTGGTCGCGCGCGGCCTGCCACCGGGTTCAGCCTGGATATCCGTGCACTGGTGTCGCTGGGCGAACGCCCGTTCCGTAAAGCCGGGGCCATATGGGCGCCAGCGGACAACGACGCCGCGCTGGAAGGCGTGATTTCCGGCCTGAGAATGACTGAAACGGTGATCCGGGCATTGCCGGATGATCGTGAGACGGATCCTTCGGAGCGGGGGTGTGACCGTCAACTGGTGAATCGTGATGGCCAATGGGTGGTAGAAACCATCGCCTGAGCCGTTTTTGTTTAATTTCCGGGGTAAATCTTCAGGGCGTGTGCTTCTGGCCCGTCTGAATTGAGAGAGAATCATGGGTAAAAACGTAGTTGTGCTGGGCACCCAGTGGGGTGATGAAGGCAAGGGCAAGATTGTTGACCTTCTGACAGACAAGGTGGCTGCCGTTGTCCGCTTTCAGGGCGGGCATAATGCCGGTCACACACTGGTGATCGAAGGTAAGAAGACGGCTCTGCACCTGATTCCGTCCGGCATACTGCGGCAGGATGTCCAGTGCCTCATCGGTAACGGTGTGGTGCTGTCGCCGGAAGCCCTGCTGAAAGAAGTGCGGGAGCTGGAGGCTAACGGTGTTGCCGTTCGTGACCGCCTGAAAATCAGCCTGGCTTGCCCGATCATCCTGCGCACCCACGTGCGTATTGATCAGGCCCGCGAACGTGCCCGTGGCAATGACAAGATTGGTACCACCGGCCGGGGAATTGGCCCTGCGTATGAGGATAAGGTTTCCCGCCGGGGTGTTCGGCTGGGTGACCTGTGCAACCCCGCCGATTTCGAGATCAAGCTGCGGGAAATCATGTCGTACCACAACTTCGTTCTCACCGAGTACTTCAAGGAAGAGGCCGAGGATATCGATGCGGCCCTGGAAGAACTCAGACAGATGGGCGAGGAAATCCTGCCCATGGCCGCAGACGTAACCGATATTTTGCACGACTACCGCAAGCGCGGAGAGCACATCCTGTTCGAAGGCGCTCAGGGCTCGTTGCTGGATATCGACCTGGGTACCTATCCGTACGTGACGTCCTCCAATACCACCGCTGGCGGCACCGCTACAGGCTCCGGTTTTGGTCCGCTGTATCTGGACTATGTGCTGGGTATCACCAAGGCCTACACTACCCGGGTAGGTTCCGGCCCGTTCCCGACCGAACTGTTTGACGACATGGGCAAGCACCTCGCCGTCAAGGGCAACGAAGTGGGCACCACCACAGGTCGTTCCCGCCGTTGTGGCTGGTTTGATGCGGTCGCTCTGCGCCATGCTATCCAGATCAACAGTGTGTCCGGTATCTGCCTGACTAAGCTGGACGTTCTGGACGGTCTGGAAACGGTGAAGGTGTGTATTGGCTACAAGACTCCGAACGGCGAAATCACCCGTCCCCCCATCGGCTGCGACAGCTACAGTGATATCGAGCCGGTGTATGAGGAGCTGCCGGGCTGGAGCGAGAGCACGGTTGGCCTGACCAGCGTGGATCAGCTGCCGGAGAATGCCAAGGCCTATATCCGCTTCCTGGAAGAGCAGATCGAGGCGCCGATTGATATTATTTCCACCGGTCCGGATCGTGTGGAAACCATTACTCTGCGGCATCCGTTCGGAGAGTAATTTCAGAAGCTAATAAAAACCGCCTGTGGTGGATGCCCCAGGCGGTTTTTTTGTGCCGGTTTTCCGGTGCAGGGGGTCAGGGCTTTTCCGCGATCAGTGTCGCCCGCTTGGGGCCCGGGTAGCCCTCAATGGTTTTCGAGGGATTGTCTGGGTCCAGAAAGTCCGCCAGCGAATTGAAACGCATCCAGTCGGTCTGGCGCTGCTCATCGGTGGTGGTCTCACTGACGTCTACCACCCGGGCGTTGCGGAACCCGGTTCTGTCCAGCCACCGGAGCAGGGTCGGGCAGCTCGGCAAGAACCAGACGTTGCGCATCTGGCCGTAACGGTCTTCGGGCATCAGGCTGTAGCCCTCCGGGCCGTCTACAACCAGGGTTTCCAGCACCAGTTCGCCGCCGCGACGCAGCGTGCCCTTGAGTTCCAGCAGATGATCCAGCGGTGAACGACGATGATACAGCACGCCCATGGAGAAGGTGGTGTCAAAGCATTCCATGTCGGCCGGGAGGTCTTCCATGCGCACCGGGAGCAGATCGACCGGAGCCTGGCCCAGATACCCTTTGACCGCCAGGAACTGGAACATGAACAACAGCCCCGGGTCGATGCCGATCACCTGCCTGGCCCCCGCTCCAGCCATGCGCCAGCAATGGTAGCCGGAGCCGCAGCCCACATCCAGAATGGTACGCCCCGCCAGATCCGCCAGATGCGGTGCTACCCGGTCCCATTTCCAGTCTGAGCGCCATTCGGTGTCAATGTAGGTGCCGAAGAAATCGAACGGGCCCTTACGCCAGGGCATCAGTCCCCGTAATCCGTTCTCAAGGCGGGTCATGGCGTCTGGATCCAGGCCGCCGGGGCTGGTCAACGTGATTGCAGACTGATTCAGGTCGACCCTGGCATCGGCAACGTCTGGCAAGGACTGCAGTGCGTTGTGCCAGCGTGCCATATCGCCGTGGGGGTTGTCCTCAAACCGTCGAGTGAGTTGTTCTTTCAGGGCTGTGGTCCACCGGGTGTTACCGGTTTCGTTCAGGTAGGAAAGAACGGGATCAAAGTGCTTGTGCCAGTCAAACAGTGCCATGGTATGTCTTTCGGTGGATAAGTCAGGAGTTCTTGATGGCCAGCATCGAGACAAAGTTGAAGCACTGGTACCACACCAGTACCTGGTCAAAGCCGGCGCGCTGCAATCGATCCCGGTGGTCTGCCAGGGTTTCCGGGATCAGTACTTTCTCGATGGCGGCACGCTTCTGGCTGATTTCCAGGTCCGAATAGCCGTTGGCCCGCTTGAACTCGTGATGAAGGCGGGTCTGGATGGCCTGTTCCGCGTCGGATTCAAATCGGATCTTCTCGGACAGAACCAGCACGCCGCCGGGCAGGGTGGCGTCGCCGATACGGGTCAGCAGGGCCAACCGCTGCTCGGGCGGCACGAACTGCAGCGTGAAGTTCAGGGTGGTGACTGAGGCATTGCTCAGTTCGGTGCTCAGGATGTCCTCGCAGAGTAGTGTTACCGGCAGGTCGTGGTCATCCAGGGCGACATAATGCTCGCAGCGCTCAATCATGGCCTCGGAGTTATCCACGCCCACCAGGGTGCAGTCCGGGTAGGGGATGCCATGGCGCATGGCAAGCGTGGACGCGCCGAGCGAGCAGCCCAGGTCGTAACAATGTGAGCCCGGCTGAACGTACTGTTCCGTGATCACCTCAATCATCGGGATGATGGTGGTGTAGCCGGGGACAGAGCGGCGGATCATGTCCGGAAACACCCGGGCGACGGACGCGTCAAAGCGAAAATCCTCGGGATTGCGCTCAGTGGCAAATAACCGGTCGGTCAGTTGCTCCGGGGGCGTACGATTACTCATCGCCCGCTCCGGCCTCGCGCTCATCGGGGCGAGGTGTCGCCAGATCCTTGTCGGTAGGGGACGGCCGTGCGCAGCGAACCCCCCGGTTCTTGTAATCGACCAGGATGCCCCGGAAGGATGGGTCGACGTCAGCGGCAATGGCCAGGTAACCGTTTTCACAAACGGCATGCAGCTCCGAGGATTTTCGGGACATACGGAAGGTTTCGCCGGGTTTGACGTGGATGGCGGTAAATTCACCCACCGGAGCGTGGTCCTTGTTGTCGGAGTGATCAATCCGGCCAGACGCTTCCAGCACCAGTACCGTGCCGACGATGGCAGCAACTCCGGTCACAATCAGGCTCTTGGCTGTGAAACGCTGTTCGTTATCGCTCATGGGTACCTCGTGTCGGAAAATCAGAATTGGCCCGGCAGGCTGATGGCCGGTTCCTGTAACGCGGCCAGCTGTTCCCGTAAAGACAGGATCTGGTCTGACCAGAAACGCGGCTGTGAAAACCAGGGGAAGAATCTCGGAAACGCCGGATCTTCCCAGCGCCTTGCCAGCCAGGCGCAGTGGGTGATCTGCCGGTAGCATCGCAAGGGTTCAATCAGGTGGCGTTCGCGACGATTGAAATCCCGGAACATTTCATAGCCTTCAAGCAATTCGCCAAGCTGGGCGCCCCGTTCACTGGCGTCTCCGTTCAGAAGCAGCCACATGTCCTGAACCGCCGGACCCGTGCGGCAGTCGTCCAGATCCACAAACAGCATGGTTTCATCCCGGCACAGTATGTTGCCGGCGTGACAATCACCGTGAATACGTAAGGTGTCTACCGGGCCGGCTTCGGCTATCCGTTCGCGGCAGTTGGCGATCAGGTCCGGAATCAGGGAGTTCCAGGCCGGTTTGAGATCATCGGGAATCCAGTTACCTTCCACCAGCACCTGGTTGTTCTGTTCCAGCCCCGCCAACAGATCAAACCCGGGCCTGTGCTCAAAGGGTTTAAGGGCACCAATGTTGTGAATCTGCCCCAGCCACTGGCCAAGTCGATACAGGGTGTCGGTCACACTGGTATCCGGGGCCTGGCCGCCGCGCTGCGGAAATACCGCGAATCTGAAATCCCCATACTGGCCGAGGGAATGCCCGCCCGGCAGCACCAAAGGGGCAACCACTGGAACTCCGGCCTCCTGCAGTGACAGGGTGAATTCGTGTTCTTCCAGAATCGCCGAATCCGGCCAGCGGTCTGGACGGTAGAATTTGGCAATTACCGGTGGCTGGTCTTCAATGCCGACCTGATAGACGCGGTTCTCATAGCTGTTCAGGGCAAAGAGCCGGCCGTTGACCTCGAATCCCTCCGCCTCAATGGCATCCAGAATGACTTCCGGGGTGAGGGCATCGTAGGGATGCGAGGACGGGGTGATCGCCGGAGGTTCAGTCTGCATAGGGCTCAGAATGTGGTGTCGTATCGGGTTTTCATGGATTGCAGATGGTACCAGTTTTCGTCCAGCTCCCAGCGAATGCGGTTGACCCGCCCGGTGGCCAGGACAAGATCCCCGGCTCTGGCCTGAACCTGAGCAAGCTCCCGTTCAGCTTTCTGCCATTCACGATGGGTATCCGCCAGATGGCGCATGCCCGGGAACACGGCGGTCAGGGCCTTCTGGGTCGATACCGAGTGGGATCGAAGAGAACTGATTACGGCAGTATCTCCCTCTACCCGCAATACCCGGTGCTGGTACGGGTAACTGGCGACGGTTCTGTCTTCTTTCAGTTGCGCGTTCAGGTGGGTCACTTCAAAGCCGCGCCAGCCAATCCAGCCGACAAAAAGCGCGGCAACCACCATGACGGTAATAAACTGTTTTCGATCAGACATCGCCAGGCTCCCTGCGTTCGTTCTGTCTTGGGGCAAGTATAACGGTTCTTGGCGGGCAGGTAATGCAACCGGCGTTGATCTGCGGTAATTTCCCGACCAGAGAACCGGGTAGAGGAAAGCAGAGTGGCCCAGGAGCAGTTCAGTATACAGACCGTGGTGATCGGTGCCGGCGTGGTCGGGCTTGCCATTGCGCGGGCGCTGGCCCGTTCCGGGCGGGAGGTGCTGGTGCTGGAAGCCGGTGCCGCCATTGGTGAAGGCATATCCTCTCGCAACAGCGAAGTCATTCATGCCGGAATCTATTACCCGGAGCGCTCCCTCAAAGCCCGGCTGTGCGTGGAAGGCCGACAACAGCTCTATGAATACTGCGCCAGCCACAAAGTGGCGCACCGAAAATGCGGCAAGTGGATCATCGCCAGTGATGCCGCGCAGGCCGAACGTCTTGTTGGCATTCAGGCGCAGGCGGGCCGAAACGGTGTGTCCCTGGCGTTATATGAGGGCGCCGCGATGGCGTGCCAATTGCCCTCAATCCGGGCCACTGCCGGGCTCTGGTCTTCGGAAACCGGGATTGTGGACAGCCATGGCCTGATGCTGGCGCTGCAGGGTGAACTGGAAGACGCCGGTGGCCAGATTGCGTTCAACAGCCCGGTGGTGTCTGCCGAATCCGGTCCTGAGGGGCATGTTCTTAAGGTGGGTGAAGCCGGAGATCTGTTACTGAAGGCTCGGGAGGTGATTAACGCCGCTGGACTTGGTGCCCCGGCACTTGCGGGGCTGTGGTCGGGGTTGCCAGAGCGTGCGCGGCCGAAAAAATGGTTGGCCCGTGGTGTTTATTTCAGCTTCAGTGGCCGCCATCCATTCAATACGCTGATCTATCCCATACCCGAACCCGGTGGACTCGGCATTCATCTGACTCTCGATCTGGCTGGCCAGGCCAGGTTTGGGCCGGATGTGGAATGGATAGACGAGGAAAGCTATCGGGTCGATCCGCAGCGTGTTCGTGGATTTGCCGACAGTATCCGGCGCTGGTGGCCGTCCCTGGACGAGGCCCGTCTGCAGCCGGCTTATGCGGGCATTCGCCCTAAACTGGCGGGCCCGGATGGCGGCTTTGCGGATTTCCGCATCGATGGCCCTGAGGACCATGGTGTTGGTGGCCTGGTCAATCTGTTCGGGATTGAGTCGCCCGGACTCACCTCCTGTCTGGCCATCGCCGGACACGTGCTGACAAAACTGGACAATTGATCAGCCGGGTGTGCGCGCCAGTGCCCAGACCTGGATGTCCCTGGCTCCCGCTCTGGTCAGCACCGATGCCAGCTCGCGAACGGTAGCGCCGGTGGTGACCACATCATCGACAATGGCGACATTTGCCGGCACCGGTCCGGTAACCTCAAACAGCCCCTGAAGATTGGCCAGTCGGCTTGTCCGGTTCAGTTTCCGTTGTGCGTGAACTCGTCGCGTTCGTCGCACCAGACGGGCGTTGACAGGCAGGTCCAGCCGCCTTCCCACCGCCTCGGCAATATCCTGGGCCTGATTGAAGCCCCGTTGCCAGCGCCGGGTCCAGTGCATGGGGGCGGGGATCAGAACCTGCGGCCGGCCCTCGGTTGCCAGATGATGCTCAATGTAGTCGGTAAAACCCGCCAGTAATGGTCGCGCGAATTTGTGCTGGCCGTGGTATTTGTAGCGGCCGATCATGCCATCAACCGGGAACTGGTAACGCCAGGGGATCAGCGAACGGCTATAGCACGGTGGTGAGGCCTGGCATTCGCCACAACGTCCATCCGGGGTTGGAAAGGGCAAGGGCAGCGCGCAGGTCTGGCAGCACCAGCGGTTGGCGGGCAGGTCGTTCCGGCAGTCCTGGCAAAGGCCATCCTGGGCAGCGCCTGCGAGGCAGGTGACGCAGCGTCCGGCGCGTCTTGAGTTGTTAACCTTAACCTTTGTCAAGGTTGACAGCGAGATCAGTCCGTTTATCATCGCGGTTTATCCGTAAACCAAAAATCCCGGAAAGGTTAACAGGACTCTCACATGACTGCCACCGCTACCCGCCACGACTGGACGCTTCAGGAAGCTCGCGAGCTTTTCAATCTTCCGTTCAATGATCTTCTGTTTCGCGCCCAGAGCATCCACCGGGAGCACTTTGACCCGAATGAGGTTCAGGTGAGCACGCTGCTCTCGATCAAGACCGGTGCCTGCCCTGAAGACTGCAAGTATTGCCCGCAGAGTGGTCATTACAACACTGGGCTTGAAAAGGAGAAGCTGCTGGAAATCGAGAAGGTGGTGGCTGAGGCCCGCGTTGCCAGAGAAAAAGGGGCATCCCGGTTCTGCATGGGTGCCGCCTGGCGTAGCCCGTCAAAGAAAGACATGCCCTACGTTCTGGATATGGTCCGCCAGGTGAAATCCCTGGGCCTGGAAACCTGTATGACACTGGGCATGCTCAAAGAAGAGGAAGCCCGGGAGCTGGCAGATGCCGGCCTGGATTACTACAACCACAACCTGGATACCTCCGAGAAATACTATAACCACATCATCACGACCCGTACCTACCAGGACCGTCTTGATACGCTCGATAACGTGCGCAAGGCCGGCATGAAGGTCTGTTGCGGCGGCATCATGGGTATGGGTGAAGATGAGGATGACCGCGTTGGTCTTCTGGTTCAGCTGGCCAACCTACCCCAGCACCCCGAGAGTGTACCGGTAAATATGCTGGTGAAGGTGAAGGGCACGCCGCTGGAAGATGTGGAAGACCTGGACCCATTTGATTTCATTCGCATTATCGCCGTCGCCCGAATCATGATGCCGGCTTCCCATGTACGTTTGTCCGCGGGCCGTGAGCAGATGAATGAGCAGATGCAGGCACTCTGTTTCATGGCGGGAGCCAACTCCATTTTCTACGGTGAGAAACTGCTGACCACCTCGAACCCGGAGGCGGATGCGGACATGCAGTTGTTCCGCAAGCTGGGCATCCGGCCTGAGCAGCGGGAGCAGTGTGCGACCGAGGAGCAGGAGCAAGAGGCCATTGCCGAGGCGGTGGAATATGAGGCCACACGGCACATGTTTTACGACGCGACCCGGGAGTCTGCGTGATTCCGCATGCGTGACTTCGCCAAAGAGATAGAAGAACGAAAGCAGGCCGGGTTGTACAGAACCCGCCGCCTGATCGCCGGCCCCCAGCAGCCGACGCTGACGGCGGATGGCCGGTCGTTGTTGTCGTTCTGCAGTAACGACTATCTGGGCCTGGCCAGTCACGGCGAAAACATGCGGGCGCTGGAGCAGGCGCTGCCGGAGGTTGGCCTGGGCGGAGCTGCTTCGCATCTGGTTTGCGGCCACCACGAGGCCCATCATCGCCTTGAGCAGAGGCTGGCAGCGTTCACTCGGCGGAGTGCGGCATTGTTCTTTTCCACCGGGTACATGGCAAACATGGGGGTCATTTCCGCACTGGCGGGCCGTGGCGATACCATCTTCTCGGATCGACTGAATCACGCTTCGATCATTGACGGCTGCATTCTCAGCCGTGCCCGCGTGCGCCGCTATGCTCACGGTGATGTGGCCGCGTTGGAAGCCATGCTCTCAGCAACCTCCGGCCACAAACTGGTGGTTACCGATGGCGTGTTCAGCATGGACGGAGACATTGCGCCACTCACGGAACTGGCTCGCGTCTGTAAGGCTCACGATGCGCTTCTGGTGGTGGACGATGCCCATGGCATTGGTGTTCTCGGGCCACAGGGCCGGGGGAGCGTGCTGGAAGCCGGGTTGTGCCAGGAGGATGTACCGGTGTTGATCGGTACTCTGGGCAAGGGCGTGGGAACCTCCGGGGCCTTTGTCGCTGGCTCTGACGTGTTGATTGACTACCTGGTACAGAAGGCCCGGACCTATATCTACACCACCGCCATGCCGCCGGCACTGGCCGCGGCAACCTGCGCCAGCCTGGATGCTGTTGAGAGCGGCGATGAGCGACGCGCTCATCTTGACGCATTAATCCAGCGATTCAGGGCAGGTGCTCAGGATCTGGGTTATGAGCTGATGTCATCCCGAACGCCCATTCAGCCCATCATGATCGGAAATAATTGGACCGCGTTGGCGCTCAGCCGCGCACTGGAGGATGAGGGGCTGCTGGTAACGGCGATACGGCCGCCCACGGTGCCGGAGGGCGAGGCCCGCTTGCGGGTTACGCTCAGCGCCGCCCATACCGAAGCCGATGTTGACCGTTTGCTGCAGGCCCTGGCGAAGAGCCGTTCCATCCTGAGTGAGGCCGTGGCCCGGGAGCCAGTGCTATGACCATCTATACCCGAATAGAGCCAACGGCTCCTGTTGAGGGCGGAACCGGAACCAAGCAGTCCATTGCTCGCGGCTTCGGTGGCGCCAGTGCCACCTACGACGGTGCCTCCCGCCTACAGAAAATCATGGGCGATGCCATGCTCGCCGAGCTTGCAGACACGCCAGTGCCGGAATCGGTGCTTGATTTGGGCTGCGGAACCGGCTGGTTTAGCCGGAAGTTAGTGGCGCAATACCCCCATTCCGAGGTTACCGGTGCAGACCTTTCAGCGGGCATGCTGGCTGAGGCTGCCAATCAAAGCCCGGGAGCAATCTACTGGCTACACGCTGATGCCGAACAGATTCCGTTGGCGGATAACAGCGTTGACCTGATCTTCAGTAACCTGATGATTCAGTGGAGCGCCCGGCCGGAGCTGATCCTTCGGGAGTGCCGAAGAATTCTCAGGCCTGGCGGACGACTGGCCATATCGACGCTGTTGGACGGCACCTTGTCTGAACTGAAACAGGCCTGGGCCGAGGCCGATCCGGGACAGGCGCACGTAAACCGCTTTGTTCCGGAAACGCAGTGGCAGGCCCTCGTGGAGACGGTTCTGCCAAACGCAAAACAGGTTGCTGAAACCATATCACTGCCGTACCAGTCGCCCATGCACCTCAATCGTGAGTTGAAAGAACTCGGTGCGGTGTTTAGAGGCGAAGAGCGCCGGCGGACGGTGACGGCGCCGGGGCGCTTTCGGGCGATGTGTCGTGCCTATCCAACGCGAGCTGACAACGTCGTTGAGGCTGGGTACTGCGCGGCCTGGATATACTGGGTTAAACGATAGTATTGGATTTAATTGAGTCCGGACTACCCGTGAAAAATATCGGGCGAGGGCAGGGGTACTCTTTCCAGGACTGTTGAGGGCCATGGATGGCCCGAATCAAGCGCACATGGATGTGCTTGTAGCGTGTCCTGGAAAGAGTACCCCTGCCCTCGTCTTACGCTAATCGTAGGAACATTTCAGGCATGGCCAAACACACTTATTTCATTACAGGCACCGACACCGGCGTCGGCAAAACCATCGTCTCCGCAGCCATTCTCGAGGCGGCCAAATCCGCCGGCAAGCGAACCCTGGCCATGAAACCCATCGCTTCCGGCTGCGACCAGACCCCTGAGGGCCTGAGAAACGAAGACGCCCTGATGCTGCAGGCGGCCATCACCGAAAAACTACCCTACGACACCATCAACCCCATCGCCCTCAAGCCCGCCATCGCCCCCCACGTAGCTGCCCAGCAGGCCGGAAAACAGGTCACCGCCCAGCGAATCGTCGGGTTTTGTCGTGGCATGCAGATCCGCCCCGCCGATCTTCTGCTGATCGAAGGCGCCGGTGGCTGGCGAGTACCACTCAATGATCGGGAAACCTACGCAGCGGTGCCGGGAGAGTTGAAACTGCCGGTGATACTGGTTGTGCCGCTGCAACTGGGGTGTATCAATCATGCCATGCTCAGCGCCGAAGCGATTCGCGCCGACGGACTGGTTGTTGCAGGCTGGGTAGGTAACCATCCCGAAGAACAGGTGATGAGTTGCGAACAGGATACCCTGAACTACCTGTCCACCCACCTCGGCGCGCCTTGCCTCGGTGTGCTTCCCTGGTTGGAAAATACCGATACCGCCGAGATGCCGGCGATCCTGTCTCGGTATCTGAACATCACACCGCTGATTGAAAATTGACCAGAAATGTGAGTTAATCAGGTCAAAGGTTCGTCACAGGAATGGCTGCTCATGATTAACAACACACTTGCTATCGGGATTCAGGGTATCCAGGACGGCATGGTGGGCATGGAGAACGCGGCCCGGAAAATTGCCCGAGGTGGCGTTGACGGTCCTCAGGGCTCAGCGGAGGGCGCTGGAAATCTGGTGGAACCCATGATCGACCTGAAACTATACGAGCGCAGCGTCGAGGCCTCTGCTCAGGTCGTTAAAACCGCCGATGAAACGCTGGGTACCCTGCTGGATATTCGCGCCTGAGCCAGGTTTCTGTGAACGTATTCTCCTCAATCGCTCCCATCTTCTCCGGCTCTCCCACCGGTGCGTCCACGCCGGTCGCAGGCAGTGGCCGAACACCGGAGGCTTCCGGTGAAAAGCCTGCCACTGGCGATACTTCATCAACCTCAAAACCGGTTGAGCAGTCTTCCGAAGGACGAAAATCCGACCAGTCTTCCGAATCACGCTCCGACGCGCGCGAGAATCCGCAAGGCCTGACAGATGAAGAGCTGAAGCAGCTGACTGATCTCAAAGCCCGGGACAGGGAAGTGCGTGCTCACGAGGCGGCGCATCAGGCTGCTGGTGGGCAGTACGCGGGTGCTATGTCGTTTACCTACCAGCGAGGGCCGGATGGCGCCCAGTATGCGGTAGGCGGTGAAGTTCCCATTGATGTTTCGCCGGTGGCGGGGGATCCTCAGGCCACCATTGAAAAAATGCGCGTGGTGCGGTCTGCTGCCATGGCGCCTGCCCAGCCCTCCGGTCAGGATCGCGCTGTTGCCGCCCAGGCCATGCAGACCATGTTGCAGGCACAGTCGGAGCTGGCGGCAGGTGAGGGCGAATCCCGGACGGCGGAAGCCTCTGCCAGTGTTGAGGGAAGCCAGGGTGATGCTCGCAGTGCCCGTTCCCGCGAGGCGGAAGAGAGCTACCGCAATGTCTCTGCCATGGCTGGCGACTCCCGCTATTCCGAGTCTGTGACTTCCCTGTTCGCCTGATCGCTTCGTCTGGCCTTTCTCCTTGTCTTCCCGTTTTCTCCGGGCATTTCTGCCCTGAAAATTTACTGATCGAACACAAAACCAACACAAATTTCAGTCAAGGCTATTGACAATTCTGTGCCTCAAAACGTATGTTTCAAACAAGTGTTTAATTAAGGCCGTGATGCGGTGCATCATGGTGTCTGAGCAAACCCGAGGCCAGAAGCTGTAAACCCGTTTCAGCTGAGACCCAGAACCGAGGTGGATTCCATGCCTGAATACAAAGCGCCCCTGCGTGACATTAAATTCGTAATGAACGAGCTGCTGAACAGCGAGCAGCACTACGCCAATCTGGAAGGTGCCGAAGATGCAACTCCGGATATGGTCGATGCCATTATCCAGGAAGGTGCGAAATTCTGTGAGCAGGTACTGTCTCCGCTGAACCAGGTGGGTGACCAGGAGGGCTGTACCTGGAGCGAAGACGGCGTGAAAACCCCGACCGGCTTCAAAGAAGCGTACCAGCAGTACGTAGAAGGTGGCTGGCCGTCCATGACTGCCGATCCCAACTACGGTGGCCAGGGCCTGCCGCATTCCATTGGCCTGGTTATCAGCGAAATGGTTGGCACCTCCAACTGGTCCTGGGGTATGTACCCGGGCCTGAGCCACGGTGCCACCAACACCATCGAAGCCCACGGCACTGAAGAGCAGAAGCAGACCTACCTGACCAAGCTGATCAGCGGTGAGTGGACCGGTACCATGTGTCTGACCGAGCCGCATTGTGGTTCTGACCTGGGCACCCTGCGCACCAAGGCCGAGCCGAACGCTGACGGCAGCTACAGCATCACCGGTACCAAGATCTTCATCTCTGCCGGCGAGCACGACATGGCTGAGAACATCGTTCACATCGTACTGGCTCGTCTGCCGGGCGCTCCGGAAGGCACCAAGGGTATCTCCCTGTTTATCGTGCCCAAGCAGCTGCCGAACGAAGACGGTTCTGCCGGTGAGCGCAACGCGGTTTCCTGTGGCTCCCTGGAGCACAAGATGGGTATCCACGGTAACGCGACCTGTGTGATGAACTTCGACGGTGCCAAGGGCTGGCTGATCGGGCCGGAGAACAAAGGCCTGAACTGCATGTTCACCTTCATGAACACCGCTCGTATCGGTACCGCCATCCAGGGCCTGGGTTCTGCCGAGCTGGGCTTCCAGGGTTCCCTGGCCTATGCCAAAGAGCGCCTGGCTATGCGTTCCCTGAGCGGTCCGAAAAATCCGGACGGCATCGCTGACCCGATCATCGTGCATCCGGACGTCCGCCGCATGCTGCTGACCCAGAAAGTTGTGGCCGAAGGCGCCCGTGCCCTGATCTACCTGGCTGGCCAGCAAGTGGACGTGGTTCACTCTGGCAAGACTGAGGAAGAGCGCAAGCACGCAGACGCGCTGCTGGGCTTCCTGACCCCGATCGCCAAGGCATTCCTGACCGAGATCGGTTACGAGTCTGCCAACCTGGGTATGCAGGTCTTCGGTGGCCACGGTTTCATCACCGAGTGGGGCATGGAGCAGAACGTTCGTGATTCCCGCATCGGCATGATCTACGAGGGTACCACGGGTATCCAGGCGCTGGATCTGCTGGGCCGTAAGGTTCTGATGACCCAGGGCGAAGCTCTGAAAGTGTTCACCAAGCAGGTTCACGTTTTCTGCAAAGAGAACGCAGACAACGAGCAGCTGAAAGAATTTATCGAGCCGCTGGCTGCGATCAACAAGGAGTGGGGCGATCTGACCATGAAGGTTGGTATGACCGCCATGAAGAACCGCGAGGAAGTCGGTGCCGCTGCTGTGGATTACCTGATGTACTCCGGTTACGCGGTCTTCGCTTACCTGTGGGCCCGTATGGCCAAGGTAGCACTGGACACGATGGCCGAAGGCACCTCTGAGGAGATGTTCTACAACGCCAAGGTTCAGTCTGCACGCTTCTACTTCAAGCGTCTGCTGCCGCGCACCCGGACCCACGCAGAAACCATGCTGGCCGGTGCAGACAGCCTGCTGGACATGCCGGAAGAAGCCTTCGCTATCTAAGGCGGGGTTGCTATCTGATTGATGGCACAGAGAAAGCCCGTTCTCCCGCAGGAGGCGGGCTTTTTTCATGAGTTGCCGGCGTGTTTTGAGGTAGAATAGCGCGCCATAGAACAACAACCTTGTTTCGGACACATAGCCGAGCGGGTGGGCTCCGACCTCCAACAGAAGAGGCATCAACACCGCCCCCCAAGTGACTGACTGAATTTCTGGAGAGTTTTACATGGCTGATTATCAGGCACCCCTTCGTGACATGCGTTTCGTTCTGAACGAAGTGTTTGACGCACCCTCCCTGTGGGCGTCACTGCCAAAGATTGCAGAAAACGTAGATCCCGACACCGCTGATGCCATTCTTGAAGAAGCGGGCAAGATCACCAGCGGCGTGCTGGCTCCCCTGAACCGCGAAGCCGACGAACAGGGCTGTAAGTGGAACGAAGGCGAAGTTTCCACTCCGGAAGGGTTCAAAGAAGCCTACCAGACCATCGTGGAAGGTGGCTGGAATGGCCTGGGTGGTAACCCGGACTTCGGTGGCATGGGTATGCCCAAGACGTTGGTGGCCCAGTTTGAGGAAATGATGCAGGGCGCCAACATGGCCTTCGGCCTGGCTCCAATGCTGACCGCCGGCGCCTGCCTCGCCCTGGATGCCCACGGCAGCCAGGAGCTGAAAGAAAAGTACCTGCCGAATATGTACTCCGGCGTCTGGTCTGGCGCGATGGATCTGACCGAGCCTCACGCCGGTACCGATCTGGGTATTATCCGGACCAAAGCTGAGCCGAACGACGACGGCTCCTTCAACATCACCGGCACCAAGATCTTCATCACTTGGGGCGAGCACGACATGGCGGAGAACATTATCCACCTGGTGCTGGCTAAACTGCCGGACGCGCCGAAGGGCCCGAAGGGTATTTCCCTGTTCCTGGTGCCCAAGTTCATGGTGAACGACGACGGTTCCCTGGGCGAGCGTAACCAGTTCAGCTGTGGTTCCATCGAGAAGAAGATGGGTATCAAAGGCTCAGCCACCTGCGTGATGAACTTCGACGGCGCCAAGGGCTGGCTGGTTGGTGAAGAAAACAAAGGCCTGGCCGCCATGTTCACCATGATGAACTACGAGCGCCTGGGTGTGGGCATCCAGGGCATCGGCGCCGCCGAAGCTTCCCTGCAGAGCGCCCGCGAATACGCCAACGAGCGTATCCAGAGCCGCGCGCCCACCGGTGCCCAGCAGCCCGAAAAAGCCGCTGACCCGATTCTGGTACACCCAGACGTGCGCCGCATGCTGCTGACCATGAAGAGCTACGTAGAGGGTGGCCGTGCCTTCTCCACCTACGTAGCCCAGTGGCTGGACATCTCCAAGTATTCCGACAACGACGAACAGCGCAAACACGCCGAAGGCATGGTTGCCCTGCTGACCCCCGTCGCCAAAGCCTTCCTGACCGACCGCGGCCTGGAAACCACCATCATCGGCCAGCAGGTCTTCGGTGGCCACGGCTTCATCCGCGAGTGGGGCCAGGAGCAGCTGGTACGCGACTGCCGCATTACCCAGATCTACGAGGGTACCAACGGCATCCAGGCCATGGACCTGATGGGGCGTAAAGTGGTGGGCAGCCAAGGCAAGCTGTACGAACTGTTCGCTCAGGACGTTGCCGCCTTCATCGAAGCCAACAGCAGCGACGAAGCCCTGCGCCCCTACCTTGAGCCGCTGGCGGCCTCCCTGGAGCGCCTGTCAGACGTTACCGAGCACGTGCTGAACCAGGCGGCTAACAACCCGGAAGCCATTGGTGCCGCAGCCGTCGATTACCTCGATATGTTCGGCTACACCGCTCTGGCGTACATGTGGGCCAAAGTGGTCAAAGCTGCCGCTCCGAAAGCTGAGGGCGACACCTCTGGTTTCTATACAGGCAAGGTCAAGACCGCTCGCTTCTACTTCGACCGCCTGTTGCCAAAGACCGTGTCTCTGGCCGAAGGCATTCGCAGTGGCAGCGATGCCATGATGGCGCCGGCTGCTAACGAAATCTGATCAGATTTCTGAAGCAGAAATGAAAAAAGCAGGCCTCGATGGCCTGCTTTTTTATGGATGCTATTAACTCAGGTTTGGGCCAGGAGGCGGGGTAGAGCTTTCCGAAACCTTGTGGAGCCAGGGATGGCGGAACAGAGCGTACATGGAAGTATTTACAGCGTGTTTCGGAAAGCTCTACCCCGCCTCCTGGCTTGCGTCAGTCTATAGACGTTCTATCAGTCCCGGATTCACCACAAACGGATTCTCATTGCCCTGAATTTCGGCAATCCGCTTATGCCGGCTCAGCTCCCGGTCATCCGGGGGATCCAGTTTGCTCCAGCCCTTGAACACCGGTGTGGCCCCCAGCCAGGGCAGGCCATAAGTATCCACCATATAGGCCATGGTGCGGGCAACGTCGCCTTTAACCCGCTCTGGGGGTTCAAAGAACTGGGCGCTTTCACGAATCCCGCAATCATCGGCGCCCGTGGTCTCGCCAAGATTCTCATACCGGGCGTTACGCCGCCGCATTTCAACCCGGGTTCGTACCGGTACCATGTTGTGAAGATCAGACGTAATTTGCCGATAGCGATTGTCCTGGCGGCACTGGGAGGTTGTTCCGCAGTCCAGGGCAGTGCGAATGTCGGCAAGTGGATAAACGTAGCCATCGGTCATGACAAAGCCCTTGCCAGTGAAGGGAGTATCACAGAAGAACGACGAGCCGCCGTCGGCATACAGGTTGCTCCAGAATTCATTATCAATGACCGTTTGAGGGTCGCTGAAACGGGTATTCTGGCCCACGACCATGCCGGCGGTAAGTGAGAAAGTCAGGGTGACGGAGAGTGCGATTATTTTTTTCATATGACCGTTATACCTCACAGCACGTGTCATACGCCGTGGCCAGCCAGACGACTGGTTGGTGGCAAAATGAACAGTTCGACGAAATTATGACGAACTGTTCAGTCTTTACTGTGAAGTATGGCACAGAGGCAGTGAGACAAAAGCCCCTGTTTACGGAGAGATGTGTTTATTTGTTAACCAGTTAACGCTTTATTTCAGTTTGTTACGGATGTTCTGGTATCCGGTTTTCAGATCCTCACCCAGCTTGCGAGCAGTTTCCCTCGCCTCATTGCTGGCATTCTCGGCATCATGGAAAATCTGATCCAGCTTTGACCGGAACCGATCCCAGTCCTGCTCCAGATCGTCCCATTCGTCTTTTACATCTTCCCTTGCAAGGTGCAACTGAACGCGCGCCTCGTCACGATATTGCTTGATCTTGTCGGACAGCTTGTTGAAATCGTCTTGCAGACTCATGGTATTTCTCCTTCCCTGATGAGTTGGGAGTTCTACAATGCGCCCGAACGTGAAAAAGTGTCAAGTCCCTGAGCGGGCCGGTGCTATCCCGCTTTGATTCAGATCAGCTGGCCCGCTTGCCGGCCAGAATAAGGGAGAGATCCCGCAGGTGATGCCAGGGGGAAAGATCATCGAAACCCTTGGCGGCCCGATCAATCAGACTACAAAGGTTGATTGCCTGGTGTAACTGGGCCAGTGAAAGTCTTCGAGCCGCTTGCTGGACGGCGGACGAGCGCTTTGGCTGGAAAACGCCGCGCTTTTTCAGAAAGCCCGCGGGGTTTTCTCCACCGGGCAAGGCGGTCTTAAGCTCAACAATCAGATGAAGGTCACGAACGAGCACAGTGAGTAGTCCAAGAGGGTTTTCGCCCTCCTGCTCCAGCACCCCGATCATGCGGCAGGCATGAACAGCCTTGCCGGATAGCAGTTCCGTGACCAGTTCAAAGCCGTTGAACCTGGCACTATCCTGTACGGCCTGCTCCACCGTCTCTTCATCGATGGTTTTGCCGTTGGTGAGCAGCGTCAGACGGTCCAGCTCCTGGCTGGCGGCCAGCAGGTTGCCCTCCAGGCGCTCTGCAAGAATACCGAGTGCTCCACGGGTCAGGCTGAGGCCTTTTGAGGTGGCCCGTTGCTGCAACCATCCGGGAAACTTGTCTCCCTCGACCGGCCAGAGCGGAACGTGCACGCCATGGCCCTGAAGTTCCTTGTACCATTTGCGTTTGGTTTCGGCGGCATCCAGTCTGGCGCTGATCAGCAGGAGAATGACGTCCTCTGGCGGGGATTGCAGTACCTGCTCCAGAACCCGGCGGCCATCCCCGAGTTTGCCGGTGGGCAGATGAATCTCAATGCGACGTTTTTCAGCGAACAGGGACAGGGCGTTGCATTCGTCAGCAACCGTGTTCCAGTCGAACTGATTGTCTGCGTGAAACGTGAGCCGGTCCAGATAGCCAGCTTCACGGGCGGCGGCGCGGATCTGGTCACAGCATTCCTGAACCAGCAGGGGTTCATCGCCGGAGATCAGGTAAACCGAAGCCAGGCCTTTCTTCAGAAGTTGCGGGAGTTGGCCGGGCTGGGTTTTCATGGTGATTCAGGCTCCTCACCATCGGCAGTGTGTTCCTGAACCAGGGCATCAATTCGTTGTCGGGACATAGGCGCCAGCCGGAAGATAACTTGTTGGGCAAGGCGATCGCCCAATTGTTGCCGCAATTCGTCTTCCTCGCGCTGTTTGGCGAGTACATTGGTCTCGTCGTAGCGGTAGGTTTCACTGGCGTTCAGGTCGGTGGTGGCAATCAGCGGGATCTGGTCCTTGGTCACCAGCTCCATGGCGACCGTGTGGCGCAGAATGTACTCAGCCGCCGCTGCCTGTGCGGTAATGGCTGAAGCCCGGCGGTCCTGGCGGTAGTCCGACAGGCGCAGCAGGTAGTCTGCCTGGCCCGGATTCCGTAGCTCGATGCCACCGAGCTCCAGCTGCTCACGCAGAGACTGGCAGAACTGTCCGGGCAGGGAGGACGGGCAGTCAATAGCCAGGGGTTGCAGGGCAGCCGGAACCGGGGAGCTGCCCCGTAACTGAAAGCCACAGCCGGTCAGGGTGAGCAGCGAGGCAAGCAGTGCCAGAAGGCCCAGCTTTTTCAGTTCAGGGGCAGGGCAGGGCATCTTAGTTAGCCACCACGTTCACGAGTTTGCCAGGCACAACGATCACTTTGCGTACGGTCTTGCCGTCGGTGAAACGCATGACGTTTTCGTTCTCCAGGGCAAGCTTCTCCAGATCTGTCTTGCCAATATCCGCCGGTACGTTCTCCTTGGCCCGGACCTTGCCGTTCACCTGCAGAACCACCTCAATTTCGCTACGAACCATGGCGCTTTCGTCGGCAACCGGCCAGGAGGCGTCAACCACCGTGTCAGAGTGACCGAGGGCCTGCCACAGGTTGTGACAGATGTGCGGCACAATGGGGGAAAGCACCAGCACGGCGGTATCCAGGGCTTCCTGACGCACCGCGCGGGTTTGCGGCTCGTCATCGCTGAGCCTGCCCACTTCGTTGAGCAGTTCCATGACAGCCGCGATGGCGGTGTTGAAGGTCAGGCGGCGGCTGATGTCATCGCTGACTTTGGCGATGGTTTCGTGGGTCTTGCGGCGCAGGTCTTTCTGAGCACCATTGAGGTTGGCAGGATCAACCGCCGGAGCTTCGCCACTGGCGGTATGCTCATTGACCATCCGCCACAGTCGTTTGAGGAAGCGATGGGCGCCTTCAACGCCGCTGTCGGACCACTCCAGCGACTGCTCAGGTGGTGCCGCAAACATCATGAACAACCGCACAGTGTCGGCACCGTGCTGATCGATGATGGCCTGGGGATCGATGCCGTTGTTCTTGGATTTGGACATTTTGGTAACGCCACCGATTTCCACAGGCTCGCCGTCCGATTTCAGCACCGCTCGCACTACCTGGCCCTTGCCATCGCGCTCAACCGTCACATCGGCCGGGTTGAACCAGGTTTTCCCGCCATTTGCTTCATTGCGGTAGTAGGTCTCGGCCAGAACCATGCCCTGGGTCAGCAGGCGCTTGAATGGCTCGGAACTGTTCACCAGACCAACGTCGCGCAGCAGCTTGTGGAAGAACCGGGCATACAGCAGGTGCAGAATCGCGTGCTCGATGCCGCCGATGTACTGGTCGACTGGCAGCCAGTAATTGGCGGCAGCCGGGTCCAGCATGCCCTTGTCGTAGTTCGGGCTGCAGAAACGGGCGTAATACCAGGAGGACTCCATGAAGGTATCGAAGGTATCGGTTTCCAGGGTGGCTGGCTGGCCGTTGTATTCGGTCTTGCACCACTCCGGGTCGGCCTTGATCGGCGACTGGACGCCGTCCATTTCAACGTCTTCGGGCAGACGAACCGGTAGCTGGTCATCCGGCACCGGCATCTCGGTGCCGTCCTCCAGCGTCATCATCGGGATGGGCGCACCCCAGTAGCGCTGCCGGGACACACCCCAGTCACGCAGACGGTAGTTCACGGTACGTTTGCCAATGCCCTGGGCTTCAAGGTAATCCGCGATTTCCTCAAACGCCTCTTCGCTGGTCAGGCCGCTGTATTTGCCGGAGGACACCAGAACGCCTTTCTCGGTGAAGGCCTGCTCCTGGATATCGATATCGCGGCTGTCGTTCGGTGCAATCACCTGTTTGATGGGCAGCTTGTACTTGACGGCAAACTCGTGATCCCGCTCATCATGGCCAGGAACCGCCATCAGGGCTCCGGTGCCGTAGTCCGTGAGTACAAAGTTGGCGACCCAGACCGGGATTTCTTCCTGGGTCAGCGGGTGAATGGCCTTGAAGCCGGTATCTATACCTTTCTTTTCCATGGTCGCCAGCTCGGCTTCGGCCACCTTGCTGTTACGGCACTGGTCGACAAACTCGGCCACATCGCGGTGGCGCTCGGCCGCCGCCTTGGCCAGAGGGTGCTCAGCGGCGACTGCCATGTAGCTGACGCCCATCAGCGTGTCCGGGCGGGTGGTGTAAACCGTCAGACCACCTTCCTGCTCTTTCAGCGGGAAGGTCAGCTCGGTCCCTACCGATTTGCCGATCCAGTTGCGCTGCATGGTCTTGACCTGCTCGGGCCAGCCCTCCATGTCTTCCAGATCGTTCAGCAGTTCTTCCGCGTAGTCGGTAATGCGGATGAACCACTGCGGAATCTTTTTCTGCTCGACCAGGGCACCGGAGCGCCAGCCCCGACCGTCAACCACCTGCTCGTTGGCCAGTACGGTCTGGTCAACCGGGTCCCAGTTCACGGTGGACATCTTCTTGTACACCAGGCCTTTCTCGTAGAGGCGGGCGAAGAACCACTGTTCCCAGCGGTAGTATTCCGGGTCGCAGGTGGCCAGTTCGCGGCTCCAGTCGTAGCCAAACCCCAGCTGCTTGAGCTGGTTCTTCATGTAATCAATGTTGGAGCGAGTCCACTTGGCCGGTGCAGACTTGTTGGCAATCGCGGCATTTTCGGCAGGCAGGCCGAAAGCGTCCCAGCCCATAGGCTGCATTACATTCTTGCCCTGCATACGCTGGTAGCGGGAAATCACGTCGCCGATGGTGTAGTTGCGGACGTGGCCCATATGCAGCTTGCCGCTGGGGTAGGGGAACATGGACAGGCAGTAGTACTTGGGCTTGCCCGGCTCTTCCTTGACCTTGAAGGTCTCGTTGGTTTCCCAGAAAGTGCGGGCGGTCTGTTCTACTTCACGTGGGTTGTATTGTTCGTCCATTCCTGCCATTGCCAAAAGTACCCTGTGTGAAAAGGATGTTCGAGAAAAGGCCGAACATTCTAACGCACACGCGGCTTAACAGGTAGTCTGCCAATTCCGTGGGTTTGTGCCAGACTGAGAGTATGGTGAAAGGTGCAGATAAGGAGCCCAAATGAGCGAGCCAGAACGCAGTCACCTCTCCGGAAAAGCCCTTGAGGTTTACGACCGAATGCTTGAGCGGGTACAGATACGCCTGCATGAGCTACAGGAAACGTCGTTGCAGACGCTGGAGGAAGAAGTTCAGAAAGCGATAGAAGTGGAATACGAGATCGAGGAAATGACCCGGGAAGAAGCGGATCTGCTCGGGGCGTATCTTCAGCGGGATCTGGAGCACCTGTTGCATTTCGTGGAGGAGACCGGGGAAGGCCTGGGAGAATGGCTGCAACTGGATATCGCATTACTGGAACACACCCTGGCAGACCGGCTTCTCTCGGTGGCCGATCAGACCCTGGTTGATACTCTGGAACTGAAGCAGAAGCTGGAGAATCAGGACGTCAGTCACTATATCTCCGGTGAAGTGGCCACGGCGGGTATGTTCCGGTGCATGAACTGCAGCCACATGCTTTGTCTGACCAAGACCAGCCACCTGCATCCCTGCGAGGCCTGCGGCTCCCATTACTTTGAGCGGGTAACCAGCCGCTGGCCACCGAAAGAAAGCTGAAGCCATCGCCTTGAGCCTGCAAGCCATTTGAGCAGCAGGCTCAAGGCGCTCAGTTTTTCGGAATCACCCGTTCTCGGATGAACACAATCAGGATGATCGCCAACGTCAGCACCGGCCAGGATCCTGTTTGCATGTAGGGTGTGCTCCCGGTTGCCGTAAATACCTCACCGGTCAGTACCGCGCGCTCGAACTGTGGGATGCGCTCGGTAATCTCGCCCTTGTGATTGATGATCGCAGTGACGCCGTTGTTGGTGCCCCGCAGCATGTAGCGGCCGGTCTCCAGGGCTCTCATGCGGGCAAGCTGCAGATGTTGCAGCGGCCCGATGGAATCACCGAACCAGCCGTCGTTACTGATCGTCAGCAGCAGATCGGTGTTGCGGGCATTAAACGCCACGAAATCGGGGTAGGCCACTTCATAGCAGATGTAAGGGGTGATTTTCATGCCATTGGCGACCAGCGGCGCTTGCTGCTCTGGCCCAGGCGTGAAGCTACTCATGGGCAGGTCAAAGAAACCGATCAGCCCCCGCAGCAGACCCTGAAGTGGCACATATTCGCCAAAGGGCACCAGCTTCTGTTTGTGGTACATGCCGTCGCCATTGCCGATGGCCATAATGCTGTTGTGGAAGGTGTAGTCTTCAATCTGGCCGCTGTAGCCATACCAGGGGATGCCGGTGATCAGCGTGCTGTTTTCTCCTAACTGTTCCCGGATATGATCAATGACCTTGCCAGCCTGGTCCTGCGGAATGGGGATGGCTGTTTCTGGCCAGAGGATCAGGTCGGTTTGCCAGTGCGCTTCGGTCATGCCCAGATAAGCCACAATCTGATCGCGCAGGAAATCAGGATCCCACTTGATCTGTTGCGGTATGTTGCCCTGCATCGCCGCAAAGCTGACGGGCTCTTCGCTGAGCTCGGTCCAGTCAGCTTTGTTCATGGCCGGGGCGATCAGCCAGGGCAGCAGAGCTGCTACCAGAACGGCGCCAGCAGTGACCTTCCTGTCAAGTTTGAACAGCCACCAGGCGCCGTAAGCAGCCACTGCGGTAACGGTGATCCAGAAGGTAATGCCATGCACGCCAGTCAGTGGCGCCAGCCCGGCCAGGGGGCCGTCGGTATGGGCGGTGCCCAGATACAGCCATGGAAATCCAGTCAGCAGCCAGCCACGCAACCAGTCGCCCAGTACCCAGATGGCAGGGAACAGCAAGAGTCGGCGTGGTGCGCTGTCTTTGGCGAGTTTGCCCCAGAACCAGAAGGCCAGCCCATGGAACAGGGCCAGCCCGGCAATAAACAGGACCATGAGTACAATGGCCAGAGGTACCGAAGTATTGCCGTGCTCGCTGATGCTGACGTAAATCCAGCTGGCACCGGAGGCGAACAGACCAAGCCCGGCCAGCCAGCCGGAGCGGAACAGCTTGTCCGGCGCCTGATGGACGGTGACCAGCAGGATCAGAAACACCGACAAGGGCCCAAGCCACCACAGATAGAATGGCGAGAAGGTCAGTGTTTGCAGAGCGCCGGCAATCACAAGGATTGCGGCGCCCAGCCATTTTCGGGTGGTGAACGGGAGTTTCAGTGGCGGGTGCTGTGGATCATGACTCACTGCGGGTTACCTGCAACAGACGGATGACTCGGTTATCGGCGTTGGCAATAGTAAACTGCAAGCCGCCGAATTCAACCGTTTCGCCCCGTCTGGGCAGGTGTCCAAATTCTTTCAGTACCAGGCCGCCAATGGTATCGAACTCTTCTTCATCCATGTCTGTCTCGAAGAATTCGTTGAAATCATCGATGGGCGTCACGGCCTTCACCGCAAAGGTCCCGTCGCCCCGGGCCTTGATATGGGTCTCCTCATCGAAGTCATGTTCGTCTTCGATTTCACCGACGATCTGTTCCAGCACGTCTTCGATGGTGATAAGGCCAGCGGTTCCGCCGTACTCATCCACCACAATCGCCATGTGATTACGATTTTCCTTGAACTCCTTGAGCAGCTGGTTCAAACGCTTGCTTTCGGGAACAAAGGTGGGCGGCCGCAGGATTTCGCGGATGCGGTTCCAGTTCAGATCGTTGTTGAGGGCAAGAGGAAGCAGGTCTTTCGCCAGCAATACCCCGATCACGTCATCCTGGCTCTCGCCGATGACCGGAAAGCGGCTATGGGCGGAAGACATAATCTCGGGCAGGAACTCTTTGGGTTCCTGAGATGCCTTTACGGTGATCATCTGGGAGCGGGGGATCATGATCTCGTCCACCCGCATGTCGATCACTTGCATGGCGCCTTCAATGATGCTCATGGAGTCAGCATCAATAATGCTCTGGGATTCAGCATCCCGCAGGATTTCCAGCACGTCCTCGACGGACTCAGGCCCGCTGGAAAAGGCCTGTGATATACGCTCCAGCCAGGACTTGTTGCCCTGACTGCGACTCGACTGATCGTCGCTCATGAGTCTGGTTCCGTTTCCTCTGCTTCGTAAGGGTTAGCAAATCCGAGCTGCGCCAGCAGCCGGATTTCGAGGGCTTCCATGACCTCGGCTTCATTATCTTCAATATGATCGTAGCCCTGGAGATGCAACATACCGTGCACCACCATATGGGCCCAGTGGGCGACAGCGTCTTTGCTCTGCTCCCGCGCTTCCTGTTCAACAACTGGCGCGCAAATCACGAGATCTCCGGCCAATGGCACCGTTATACCCGCTGGTGCTTCAAATGGGAAGGACAAAACATTGGTAGGCT
This sequence comes from Marinobacter sp. bablab_jr008, assembly GCF_016464145.1. Classification (NCBI taxonomy): domain Bacteria; kingdom Pseudomonadati; phylum Pseudomonadota; class Gammaproteobacteria; order Pseudomonadales; family Marinobacteraceae; genus Marinobacter; species Marinobacter sp. bablab_jr008. The sequence continues at coordinate 138,356 of NZ_JACDWW010000059.1, read as the reverse complement.
TGTCCTTGTCCCGGTACTGGTGATTCAGCTCACGGCTTTCGTCGTTATCGACAATACGGATGGTAACTTCGGTTGGATTCTCATCCTGCCACGCCGCCTCTGCCCAGGCTTCAAACAACGCCTCGGTAGGTACGCCCGTGCCGTCAAAGGCCATCTGAAGGTCCACAGTTACCTTGCTCATTGGCCTGTGGCACTCCCGTCGTTGAAAGAATCGTAGGCTTCAACAATGCGTTGAACCAGGGGGTGACGCACCACATCCTTGGCGTCGAAACGGGTAAAGCCAATACCCGGGACCTTGCTCAACACGCTGGCGGCATGAATCAGCCCGGAATTCTGTCCGCGGGGCAGGTCCACCTGGGTGGTATCGCCGGTAATGACCGCGGTAGAGCCAAAGCCTATCCGGGTCAGGAACATCTTCATCTGCTCCCGGGTGGTATTCTGGCTTTCGTCCAGAATAATAAACGAGTTGTTCAGGGTACGGCCGCGCATGAATGCCAGGGGGGCAATCTCGATCACACTTTTCTCGATCAGGCGGGTGACCTGATCAAATCCCAGCATTTCGTAGAGAGCGTCGTAGAGCGGGCGCAGGTACGGGTCCACCTTCTGGGCCAGATCGCCCGGCAGAAAGCCCAGCTTCTCGCCGGCTTCCACGGCCGGCCGAACCAGCAGAATACGCTTCACCTGCTCGTCTTTCAGAGCCTCGACAGCACAAGCCACTGCCAACCACGTCTTACCGGTACCCGCGGGCCCGATGCCGAAGTTGATGTCGTGGGTGCGAATGTTATGCACATACTTCTGCTGATTCCTGCCACGGGGTTTGGCGGTCAGCTTGGGTGTCTTGATAACAGTGACCTGGCCTTCATCGTAAGGCACATCATCCGGCAGCCGTTCCAGGCCGGTTTCGCGGATGAACAGGTGCACGGTATCGGGCGGTATGTCATCACTGGCCTCGGTTTCCCGGTACAGATGCCGGATAACCTCGGTTGCCGCCGCTACGTTTTCAGTGCTGCCTTCCACCCGAAAGTGATGCCCGCGCCGGCCGACTTTCACTTGCAGGCGCTGGTCGATCATCTTCAGGTGTTCATCAAACTGTCCGCACAAGGTTGCCAGGCGGCGCTGGTCCACCGGATGCAGGTCAAATTGTCTGGTATCGTGAGTGTTCAATCTTGCTCCGTTCTGTTTTAACTCCAGACTGGGTGCTAATGGCTGGAGTAGGCATTTCCAATTTTGGGAGTATGGCCGATGCGTGGGTTCGCTTCCACAGGGACGCTCAAGACGTCCTGTTCGCTTAGCTTCGGCCATCCATGGCCTACGATACCCTGTGGAAGCGAACCCACGCACCGGCCTTTCCTGCTATGTGCAGGTTCGCGAGACGAAAAACAAGTACGAGTTTTTACAGGGCCTGCTTTCTTATTAACGAGCGTCTTCGTGAACCAGGCAATGATGGGGCTTCTTTAGCATGCCACCGTGTGGTCAGGCGGAGGCGGGCTGGATAAGCCTCCCAAAAATGTCGGAGGCCATGGATGGCCGGAGAGAAGCGCACATGGATGTGCTCGTAGCGGTTTTTGGGAGGCTTATCCAGCCCGCCTCCCAACTCCACACAAAGAGCACATGGGTGCCGAAGCCTAAAACAACTCGGAACTAACCGGCACACCACGAAGAGAGTTCGGGTAGGCCTCGACGATTTCTACGTCGATGAAATGACCAACCACCTCAGGATTCTCGTGGCGGAAGTTCACAATACGGTTGTTCTCCGTACGCCCCGCATACTCGCCCGGATCCTTCTTGGACAAACCAGTCACCAGAATCCGCTGAGTAGAACCCACCATCTTCCGGCTGATATCCATCACATTCTGATTCAGGCGATCCTGAAGAATGCTCAACCGCTGCTTCTTAACCTCCATCGGCGTATCGTCCGGCAAGTCAGACGCCGGCGTGCCCGGACGGGCGCTGTAGACGAAGCTGAAGGACATGTCGAAGCCGATGTCGTTGATCAGCTTCATGGTGTCCTCGAAATCCTTGTCGGTTTCACCCGGGAAGCCGATGATGAAATCCGAAGAAAAGCTGATGTCCGGGCGGATCTTGCGCAGGCGGCGCAGCTTGGATTTGTACTCCAGCGCCGTGTGGCCCCGCTTCATCGCTGCGAGGATGCGATCAGAGCCGCTCTGTACCGGCAGGTGCAGGTGGCTGACCAGTTCGGGAACCCGCTCGTAGACTTCAATCAGCGCATCGCTGAATTCCACCGGGTGAGAGGTGGTGTAGCGGATGCGGTCAATGCCGTCGATGGTGGCGATGACTTCGATCAGTTCTGCCAGGTCCATCTGGTCGCCGTCGTGGGTTTCGCCACGGTAGGCATTGACGTTCTGGCCCAGCAGGTTTACTTCGCGCACGCCTTGGGCGGCCAGATGGGCCACTTCGGCGATGACGTCGTCCACCGGGCGGCTGACTTCTTCGCCACGGGTGTAGGGCACCACGCAGAAGGTACAGTATTTGCTGCAGCCTTCCATAATGGAGACAAACGCAGAGGGGCCGTCGGCGCCGGGCTCAGGCAGGTTGTCGAATTTCTCGATTTCCGGAAAGCTGACGTCGACCACGCCAACGCCGTTACCCTTGGTGCGTACTTCGGTGATCATGTCGGGCAGGCGATGTAGGGTTTGCGGGCCAAATACCATATCCACGTAGGGCGCGCGGTCGATGATGGCCTGGCCTTCCTGGCTGGCGACGCAGCCGCCGACGCCGATGATCAGGTCGGGTTTTTTGGTTTTGAGACTTTTCCAGCGGCCAAGCTGGTGAAACACTTTCTCCTGGGCTTTTTCGCGGATGGAGCAGGTGTTCAGCAGCAGGATGTCGGCGTCATCGGCGTTGTCGGTGACTTCGACCGCTTCGCCGGTTTTGAGCAGGTCTGCCATGCGGGCAGAGTCGTACTCGTTCATTTGGCAGCCGTGGGTTTTGATGTACAGCTTCTTGGCCATGGGTCTCACGTAGTTTGGTGTGTTGGCGCCGGGGTGGAGTGGGGCGCTGGCAAAAATGGACTGCGTATTATAACGGGGTGCTTAATCTTCAACCACCGTTGTCTCGGTATTCCTCATTTGGCTATGTGCTATTATTCGCCGCTTATGTGCATGAAGGCTTTTGGGGTGGGCTTTCCAAAAACCGCTACGAGCACATCCATGTGTGCTTCTCTCAGGCCATCCATGGCCTTCGAAATTTTTGGAAAGCCCACCCCAAAACCCTTCCCAGACACCTGTACTGGATTCTACAAGCTTGATTGTTGTTTTGTGGGAGCCGGAAAATCATCGCTAGCCAATTTACTTATGACTCCCGAACGCCTCGCCCGAATCAAGCAAGTCCTCAACACCCGTCAACCCGACCTGCGGGTGCTGACGGATCAGGTGCACAAACCCAGAAACCTGTCGGCCATTATTCGGTCCTGCGATGCCTTCGGCCTGGCCAATATGCACGTGGTCTGGCCCAAGGAGGGTTTTCGGGCATTTCGTAAGACAGCCGGCGGCAGCTTTCATTGGGTAACAACTCACACCCATCCGACCATGGATAACGCGGTAACGGAGCTGAAAGCTCAGGGGCACAAGCTCTATGCGGCGCAATTGTCAGACCGGGCGGTGGATTTTCGGGAGGTGGATTACACCGTGCCGTGCACGATTATCATGGGTAACGAGGTGGATGGGGTGAATCCGGTCACTGCAGAACAGGCGGATGAGCATATTGTGATTCCGATGATGGGAATGGTGGAATCGCTGAATGTGTCTTCAGCTTGCTCGATTATCCTTTCCGAAGCCCAGCGTCAGCGGAAGCTGGCAGGTATGTTTGATCAGCGACGGATGCCCGATGACGAGTACAACCGTCTGCTGTTCTGTTGGTGCCAGCCAACAGTGAAGCGGTACTGTGATGATCGCAACCTGCCGTATCCGCCTATTGATCATGAAACCGGGGAGTTGATCGATGGCGTGGGCTGGATGCAGGAGGTCAGGAAGCTCAGGGCCAATCGCCCCCGGTGGGACGATCAGCCGGAAAATGTAGCAGAGGACTGAGCTTGGATCAGTCCTCGCGGGCTTCCAGGTACCGTTGCAGTTGTTCTCGCAGCGCTTTGGGCAGGCGGGTGATGGTGAGGGCGTCTTTGTCACGGTCGTAGTACACCGCCTGGTTCACCAGGTCCGACGAAAAAGACACGCTCATACCTCCGCCGGAGCCAGCGATGCGCACGAGTTTTTTGACCTTGCGGTGGTCCGGGTGCAGTACGCCGGTTTCCGGTAGTTCCGCGTTCTGGCTGGCGAATTCCTTGAAGCGCTGGGGCTGGCTTTCGTCCAGGTAATTCGACAGAGCTTCGATTTCCACGGGCTCGCCCAGGGCGTGCTGGTCTTTGCAGAATTCGTAGGCCTTGGCGCGCACTTCGCCGGCTTTTTCCGGTTCGCTGGTTTTGGCGAATGCTTCCACTGCGTCCAGAAAGGTCATGGTTTCCTTTTCCACGTCCACGCTGTTGGTGAAGGCGCACAGGCGGATGAACAGTTCGCCGGGGTCGCCGGTGCCGCGGCCGTGGATCAGGGTCATGTAGTTTTCGCTGCCGTTGGCGTTGCGCCAGTCGTCCAGTTCAATTCGCACGGCCAGGTTCAGGCGCGACAGGCTGAGTACGTCGGTGGCGTCCAGTTTCTGGCTGCCGTCGAAGCGCATGGCGCTGTCGGTTTCCAGGATAAACAGGTACACCACTTCGGCATCGGCCAGGGCGTCGTGTACGATCATCAGGTGGCCGTCAAATTCTTCCTGGCTACCGGTCAGCAGTTCCTGCCACTGGCCGAAAAGACGGTCGGTCATGGCCGCGAAGGTCTGTTTGTCTTCCAGGTAGTCTTTGAGCCAGGCGCTGAAGGGGCATTCGCCGATGTCGTCTGAGAAGCGGCCATATTTCTTGCCGGGTTTGCTGTTGAACAGGCGCTTCATCTGCTTGTGCAGGGCTTCGTAGTCGCCGCCCGGTTCCTGCAGGGCCTCGCCCGCTACGAGGCGGGCAGGTTGGCCCGGCTGGTATTGGCTTGCGAAGGCGGTGCGCAGGTGTTTGATGGCCATGGGTCAGCTCCTGTCAGATTCAGTCGGCTTGGCGGAGCGTGATTGTGCCACGGTTGGCAGAGAAAGAAACCCCGGTCCCGACGTCTTCGTTCGGGCCGGGGTTCTCAATGGGCGTGTATGGAAATCAGATTCGCTTGCTGCGAATCAGTTCCTGGACCAGTGTCGAGACGGCGCCGGGAATGTCAGCTTCGTTCTCTGCGTTGGCACTGGCGTTGGCAATGTCCGAACCCAGGTTCACGGCAATGGCTACCAGCCCGTGAGCGGTCAGCAACTGCGCTACCCGACGGCGTTCGTCTGCGTCGCCCGCATTTTCTTCGGATACCACGACGGCGGTCTTGCCCTGATCGAACAGAGCTCGCTCAACGGCCTGTGCCAGTTCCGGGCCATGTTTGCCGTTACAGGCGATGATGGCCGGTTTCTGGGCCAGGCGTCGTTCGCGTTCCTCGGCGGTGACCGGGTCCAGGGATTCCAGACCATCGGCCAGGCCAGCGATCATGCCTGCCCCGATGGTTACGTTGGTCAGGCGGTCAATGACGATGAAGCTGCCGGTGGCGTGGTTACGCTGATAGGCGTCGAACGCGACCGGTTGGTTCAGGGTCAGTTCGCACAGGCCGATCTCGTTCAGGGCCAGTTGGCTGGGATTGGCTTGCTGATCCAGCGTGTTTACATCGGTCTGATGGTGGATTTTCTTCACGGTACCGGAAGTAAAGGTGGGGCCCAGCTTGATGTCATACAGCCGGCCGGTTTCCAGCGGTGCGTCGGTCATCCAGACAATGTTGGCATTGAAGCGGTTGTGGACTTCCGGTTCGTCCTCCACCTTCACCAGCATGTCGCCACGGCTAATGTCGATCTCGTCTTCCAGGGTCAGGGTGACCGCCTGGTCGATGTAGGCTTCGTCCAGGTTGCCGTCGAAGGTCACGACTTCCTTTACTTTGCTGGTACGGCGTGAGGGCAGGGCCATCACTGCATCGCCAGGGCGAACCACCCCAGAGGCGATGGTGCCGCAGAAGCCGCGGAAGTTCAGGTTCGGACGGGTCACGTACTGCACCGGGAAGCGGAAATGCTCCAGGTTCTTGTCACGGGACACTTCCACCGTTTCCAGAATTTCCATCAGCGGCTGGCCGGTAAACCAGGGGGTGTTCTCGCTCTTGTTGACGACGTTGTCTCCATCCAGCGCCGAGATGGGAACAAAACGGATGTCCTTGAGGCCCAGTCGTGAGGCAAAGGCCAGGTAGTCGTCGCGGATTTCATTGAAGCGCTCTTCGCTGAAGTCCACCAGATCCATTTTGTTCACGGCGACCACGATGTGCCGGATGCCCAGTAGCGAGGCAATATAGGAATGCCGGCGGGTCTGGGTGAGTACGCCGTGGCGGGCATCAATCATCAGGATGGCCAGTTGCGCAGTGGATGCGCCGGTGGCCATGTTGCGGGTGTACTGCTCATGGCCCGGGGTGTCCGCGATGATGAACTTGCGTTTGTCGGTGCTGAAATAACGGTAAGCGACATCAATAGTAATGCCCTGTTCCCGCTCGGCCTGAAGGCCGTCCACCAGCAGTGCCAGGTCCAGTTTTTCGCCGGTGGTGCCCATTTTTGCGCTGTCAGTTTTCAGGCTGGCCATGTGATCTTCATAGATCATCTTGGTGTCATGCAACAGCCGGCCAATCAGCGTGCTCTTGCCGTCATCCACACTGCCGCAGGTGAGCAGGCGCAGGAGTTCCTTGTTCTCGTGTTGCTTCAGGTAAGCCTGAATATCTTCTGCAATCAGATCAGACTGGTGTGACATGTTAGAAATACCCTTCCCGCTTTTTCTGTTCCATGGAGCCCGCTGAGTCGTGGTCGATCACCCGGCCTTGCCGCTCTGAGCTGGTGGCCAGCAGCATTTCCTGAATGATGTCGGGCAGGGTGTTGGCCTCGGATTCAATGGCGCCGGTCAGCGGATAGCAGCCCAGGGTACGGAAGCGTACCGATTTCATCATCGGCTTTTCACCTTCTTTCAGGGGCATGCGGTCGTCGTCCACCATGATCAGGGTGCCATCGCGCTCTACCACGGGCCGCACGGCTGAGTAATAGAGGGGAACGATGTCAATGTTTTCAAGGTAGATGTATTGCCAGATGTCCAGCTCAGTCCAGTTGGACAGCGGGAAGACCCGGATGCTTTCGCCCTTGTTGACTTTGCCGTTGTAAATATTCCAGAGCTCCGGGCGCTGGTTCTTCGGGTCCCAGCGGTGGTGTTCGTCACGGAAGGAATATACCCGCTCCTTGGCGCGTGATTTTTCTTCGTCCCGGCGGGCGCCCCCGAAGGCGGCGTCGAACTTGTACTTGTTCAGGGCCTGCTTCAGGGATTGGGTTTTCATGATGTCCGTGTGCTTGGCGCTGCCATGAGTAAAGGGGCCGACGCCTTGCTTTACGCCTTCTTCATTGATGTGCACGATCAGGTCTAGCCCGAACTTCTCCGCTACATTGTCCCGGAACGAGATCATGTCCCGGAACTTCCAGGTGGTATCCACGTGAAGCAACGGGAACGGTGGCTTGCCCGGGTAGAAGGCTTTCAGGGCAAGATGCAGCATCACGGCAGAATCTTTACCGATGGAGTAAAGCATGACCGGGTTGTCGAACTCGGCGGCCACTTCCCGAATGATGTGGATGCTTTCGGCTTCCAGCTGTTTGAGATGGGTGAGGTTATATGTGGTCATGTTCATCCGTTGCCATGGAGGGCGAAGTAATGGCTGTAATTTAGATGAACAACTATATCAGAGCAGCTTAGGGTATAAGAAGGAATGCTGTAAGAATTTCAGGTTCTAATAATATAGCCTTCGCCGGTGTCTCGAGGCGGGTGTAAACGCCAGCGACGTCGCCACTGGCTTCCGTCAGTGAGCTTCGCTGGAGGGATTACGTGCGTCCGAAAGCAATTTGGCAACGTAACGATCGACATAGTCAAAGCCGTTACCTTCGAATTCACAGAACTGGATACCAATCTGGAACTCGTCTCGGGCAATGCGACGCATGTGTACGATGTTCCCATCGGCAAGCACCGTGACCGGCTGGTTTGCAATGACGGGCACCGAAAAACGGGTTTTGACTTCGATCCAGTGGCCGGGGGCCGGTGTTTTCAGGCCCGGAACCAGCTGTTTGACGGTGTCCTGATCACAGGAGAGCATCACGCCTGAGCGGGACAGGTTGGATACCTGGCAGGTAAGGCAGCAGCCATCCGGCTTTTCGATGGTAATGTCGGTTGAAACGTCCACCCGCTGCTGGTTTCGCAGATTGGGTTTGGCGGCAAGAGGTTTCATGTTCACTCTTCTGGCATGTGTGGTTTGAAAAGAAGTTGCCTTTCCCATAAACGCCTTCCAGAAAAACGCATAAACGATTGAAAGTTTAGCTGTTTAAAAAGTGAACAGCAAGAATCCTGTCGGTAATTGTGGCACTTTTACTACAAAATTCTGAACACGGTGTCACAGTTTTAGTCGGTAAGTTGATCTGCGTCAGCGGATTTGTGGTGGCGGAGTAGGTGGTGCTACTGCTGCAGTTCTTCCGGTCGTGAGGTAAAATTGCCCGCTACACTCATCGGGAGCATGGCTCCGGACATCCTGCAGGCTTTTATGACCGAGAAAACGCAAAACGCGCCCCAGAGCGGAAAAGTAGGCTTTATCAGCCTTGGTTGCCCGAAGGCGCTGGTAGATTCTGAACGTATCCTGACCCAGTTGCGCCTGGACGGCTACGATGTGGTGCCCACCTACGACGACGCCGATATTGTGGTGGTGAACACCTGTGGTTTTATAGATGCCGCCAAGCAGGAATCCCTGGACGCCATTGGTGAGGCAATCAGTGAGAATGGCAAGGTCATCGTCACCGGTTGCATGGGGGTTGAGGCCGACCGGATCCGTGAAACCCATCCGGGCGTGCTCGCAGTGTCCGGTCCTCATGCCTACGAAGAAGTGGTCGGCGCCGTCCACCAATATGTGCCGCCCAGGAAAGAGCATGACCCGTTTGTGGACCTGGTGCCGCCGCAGGGCGTCAAGCTGACGCCTCGCCATTATGCCTACCTGAAAATCTCGGAAGGCTGTAACCACCGTTGCACCTTCTGCATCATTCCCTCAATGCGGGGCGACCTTGTCAGTCGCCCGATTGGCGACGTGATGGACGAGGCCAAACGGTTGGTGGATGCGGGGGTGAAAGAGATTCTGGTGATTTCCCAGGACACCTCCGCCTACGGCGTCGACATCAAATACCGCACCGGTTTCTGGCAGGGGCGCCCGGTAAAGACCAAAATGCAGGCGTTGTGTGAAGCGCTGGGTGAGATGGGCGTGTGGGTTCGGTTGCACTATGTCTATCCCTATCCCCATGTGGACGACATCATTCCGCTGATGGCCGAAGGCAAGATCCTGCCGTACCTGGACATCCCGTTCCAGCATGCCAGCCCGAAAGTGCTCAAGGCCATGAAACGCCCGGCCCATGACAGCAAGACTCTGGAGCGCATCAGGAAGTGGCGGGAAATCTGCCCGGAACTGACCATTCGCTCCACCTTCATCGTGGGTTTCCCGGGGGAAACCGAGGAAGACTTCCAGTACCTGCTGGACTGGCTGGACGAGGCTCAGCTGGATCGAGTGGGTGCCTTCACTTACAGCGCGGTGGAAGGGGCGCCGGCGAACGAGCTCGAAGGTGCGGTCCCCGAGGAGGTGAAGGAGAAACGCCTCGCTCGCTTTATGGCCAAGCAAGCAGAAATCTCAGCGGCGCGTCTTCAGGCGAAAATCGGTCGTACCATTGATGTGTTGATTGATGAAGTTGGTGAAGAGGGTGCGATCGGTCGCTCGAAGGCCGATGCGCCAGAGATTGATGGCATGGTCTACCTGAACGATGAAACCGAACTCGTTCCCGGTCAGATTGTGCAGGCTGTCGTAGAGCATGCCGATGAGCATGACCTTTGGGCACGTTTGATCTGACTGTCGGCATCGTGTCAGCGAACTATCGCAAAAAGGTCTGGCAGGGTGGGTTTGGAGCCCCTTCCCAAAAATGTCGGAGGCCATGGATGGCCGGAGAGAAGCGCACAGGGATGTGCTTGTAGCGGTTTTTGGGAAGGGGCTCCAAACCCACCCCTCCCCACAATCCGAAGGCTAGGGCCAAAACAAGATGGCCCACGCCAATGCTAGCCGCCAAGCTTGCGAACAAGAATCTCATTGAACAGCTTGGGGTTACCCTGGCCCTTGGAAGCCTTCATCAGCGGCCCCATGAAGCCACCAAGCATCTTCTTGCGCTTCTTCGGATCTTCCTCGTTCTGGTATTGAGCCACCTGATCCGGCATGCCGGCCAGCACCTCATCAACCATGGATTCCAGGGCGCCGGTATCCGACACCTGCTTCAGGCCCTTGGCTTCAATAATGGCATCGACATCGTTGTTTTCGCCCGTCCATAGCGCCTCGAACACCTTCTTGGCACCGGCGGAGGACAGTGTGTTATCGGCGATGCGGGTCACCATGGCGCCCAGTTGTGCGCCGGTAATCGGCGCCTCGGCGACGGACTTCTCCTCCGCATTCAGGCGCGCGGAGAACTCGCCTTGAATCCAGTTGGCGGCCAGCTTGGCATCTTTGCCGTGTTCCACGGTTTCTTCGAAGAATGCAGCCAGTTTGGCGTCGGCAGACAGGATGCCAGCGTCATAGTCGTTCAGGCCGTATTGCTCCTTGAAACGCGCCCTGCGAGCGTCCGGCAGTTCCGGCAGGCGGCTGCGGGCGTCTTCGATGAAGGCATCGTCGATTTCCACCGGCAACAGGTCCGGGCAGGGGAAGTAGCGATAGTCGTTGGCTTCTTCCTTGGTGCGCATCGAGCGGGACTCGTCCCGGTCACCGTTGTACAGGCGGGTTTCCTGCACAATCACGCCACCGTCTTCCAGGATATCCATCTGCCGCTCCACCTCGTGGGCGATGGCCTGTTCCATGAACCGGAACGAGTTCAGGTTCTTGGTCTCGGTGCGGGTGCCCAGGGCGTCGGAGCCTTTTGGCTTCAGAGAGATGTTGACGTCAAAGCGCATGGAACCCTGGGACATATCGCCGTCGCAGATACCCAGCGAGGTAACAATGCTGTGCAGCTTTTTGGCAAAAGCCACGGCTTCCTCGGCGCTGGTCATATCCGGCTCGGTCACCACCTCAATCAGCGGCGTGCCGGCGCGGTTCAGGTCGATGCCGGTCATGCCATGATAATCCTCGTGCAGGGATTTGCCGGCGTCTTCTTCCAGGTGGGCGTGGTGAATGCGCACGCGCTTGGTGCTGCCATCGGCCAGGTCGATGTCGACATAGCCGGGGCCAACGATGGGCTGGGCCAACTGGGTGGTCTGGTAGCCCTTGGGCAGGTCCGGGTAGAAGTAGTTCTTGCGTTCGAAGACCGAGCGCCGGCCGATTTCGGCATTGGTTGCCAGGCCGAACATCACCGCGTAGCGGAACGCCTGCTCGTTGGGTACCGGCAGGGTGCCGGGCATCGCCAGGTCAACCGCGTTGGCCTGGGTGTTGGGCTCGGCACCGTAAGCGGTGCTGGAGCCGGAGAAAATCTTGGTCTGGGTGGCGAGCTGAACGTGAATTTCCAGCCCGATCACGATATCCCACTGCATGTGTTCGTCTCCTAATCCGGGCTTATTGAGGTTCACGCTGGTGCCAGTCGGTCACCTGCTGGAACTGATGGGCGGCGTTCAGCAGGCGGGCCTCGGAGAAGTAATCCCCGATGATTTGCAGCCCCACCGGCAAACCGTCGACAAACCCGGCCGGAACTGACATGGCCGGAATGCCCGCCAGGTTAATGGCGATGGTGAACACGTCTTCCAGGTACATGGATACGGGATCGGTGTTCTTCTCGCCCTGCCTGAACGCAGGCGTCGGCGACACCGGACTCATCAGCACGTCTACTTCCTTGAACGCGTTGATGAAATCCTGTTGGATCAGCCGGCGAACCTTCTGGGCCTTCAGGTAATAGGCATCGAAATAACCGGCGGAGAGGGCGTAGGAGCCCACCAGAATCCGGCGCTTCACCTCGTTACCGAAACCTTCCGCCCGGCTGCGGGTGTACATATCCATCAGATCTTTCGGGTCTTCGCAGCGGTAGCCGTAACGAACACCGTCAAACCTGGACAGGTTGGCGGACGCCTCAGCGGGGGCGATCACGTAATACGCTGCGATGGCCAGCTTGGCGTTGGGCAGCGACACCTCTTTTACCGTCGCGCCCAGCTTTTCATACTCGCGAATCGCGTTACGAACCTGCTCTTCCATAGCCGGAGCCAGCTGGTCACTGAAGTATTCCTTCGGCAGGCCAATCTTCAGGCCCTTCAGCGGCTCGTTCAGGGTGGCCGTGTAATCCGGTACTTCCCGGTCAATGCAGGTGGAGTCCTTCGGATCGTGCCCCGCCATCACATTCAACATCAGCGCGGCATCTTCTGCCGTGCGCGCCATCGGCCCGCCCTGATCCAGGGAAGAGGCAAAGGCAATCATCCCGTACCGTGACACCCGGCCATAGGTCGGCTTCAAGCCGGTGATGCCGCACAATGCCGCCGGCTGACGGATTGAACCACCGGTATCCGTGCCCGTTGCTGCTGGCACCAGTCGTGCCGCTACCGCAGCCGCAGAACCACCAGATGAACCACCCGGTACCCGCTTGTCACCACCGGACAGGCCCCAGGGGTTGGTCACGGCGCCATAAAAACTGGACTCGTTAGACGAGCCCATGGCGAACTCGTCCATGTTGGTCTTGCCAAGGCACACCGCGCCAGCCGCCTTGAAGTTAGCCGTTACCGTCGCGTCGTAGGGAGGTACAAAATTATCCAGCATTTTCGACCCGCAACTGGTGCGAATGCCGCTGGTGCAGAAGATATCCTTGTGAGCAAAGGGCACCCCGGTCCACACCGTGGCCTTACCCGCTGTCCGCATCTCGTCTGCAGCCCTGGCCTCGGCCAATGCCTGCTCTTCGGAGATGGTAATAAAGCTGTTGTACTTGCCGTCTTCTGTCTTCAGACGGTCCAGGAACTGCTGCGTCAGCTCCACACTCGAAATCCTGCCACTCTCCAGCTCTCTGGAAAGTTCTGCTACAGACTTGTTATGCATGATAAATCCCGAAATCTCTGATGGACGACCAAATCACTCAATAACCCTGGGCACCAGATACAACCCATCCTCGGTAGCCGGCGCAATCGCCTGGAACGCCTCCCGCTGATTGGTTTCGGTAACCACATCTGGCCGCAGCTTCTGCACCGCATCCAGCGGATGCGCCATAGGCTCCACCGCATCGGTATCCGCGGCACTCAACTGATCCACCAGATCCAGAATATTGCCCAGATCCTTTTCCAGAGCCGAAACCTGCTCGCCGTCCACCTTGATGCGGGCGAGCACGGCAACTTTCTCGATGTCCTCGCGGGAAATGCTCACGTTGCCTCCAAAAAGCGTGTGTGAAAACAATTTAATGTCAGGTTAGAAGCCAGGAATAACGTATGGGGATGCTTGTGAGGATGGCTTTCCAAAACTGTGCGAAGCCATGGATGGCGGAGCTCAAGCGACACAGGGATGTGCCGAAGGAGCGTGTTTTGGAAAGCCATCCTCACAAGCAGCCATGCTCCACGGTTAACTGCGCGCGGAATCCTGGCGACAACAAAGCCCGACATATTAGCAGAACCGCGCGCAACATTGGCCCCGTCTAAAGCCATAAAATGTGAGAATGGTAAGCCCCGAAGCCCCGATGGCGCCTTGCCTGAGTAGGTGCTCACTGCTAAAGTTGCCGCATTCTTTTCTGCAACCGCAACTCTCAGGTTGAAACAACACGAATGTTAATCAAAAGACTCCGAGGCTTATTCTCAAGCGACCTGTCCATCGACCTGGGCACCGCCAACACCCTTATCTACGTGCGCGAACGCGGCATTGTACTTAACGAACCCTCTGTCGTGGCCATCCGCACCAATAACTCCCAGAAAATGGTCGCTGCCGTCGGGTCCGAAGCCAAACGCATGTTGGGCCGCACCCCGGGCAATATTACCGCCATCCGTCCCATGAAAGATGGTGTGATCGCCGACTTCGTCGTGACCGAAAAAATGCTCCAGCACTTTATTCACAAAGTGCACGAAAACAGTTTCATTACCCCGAGTCCCCGCGTACTCGTGTGTGTGCCCAGCAAATCTACCCAGGTAGAGCGCAAGGCCATCCGCGAATCGGCCCTGGGTGCAGGCGCCCGCGAGGTGTTCCTGATCGAAGAACCCATGGCGGCTGCCATTGGTGCCGGCCTGCCGGTGGAAGAAGCCAGCGGCTCCATGATTGTCGACATCGGTGGCGGTACCACCGAGATCGCGATTATCTCCCTGAATGGCATCGTCTATGCCGAATCCGTCCGGGTTGGTGGCGACAAGTTCGACGAAGCCATCGTTACTTACGTCCGTCGCAACTACGGCAGCCTGATCGGCGATTCCACAGCCGAGCGTATCAAGCATGAAATCGGCTGTGCCTATGAAGGCCTGGAAGTGCGAGAAATCGACGTTCGTGGTCGCAACCTGGCTGAAGGTGTGCCCCGGGCCTTCACCCTGAACAGCGAAGAAATTCTCGACGCGCTTCAGGAATCCCTGGCCCAGATCGTCCAGACCGTGAAGAGCGCCCTGGAGCAGTCTCCGCCTGAGCTGGCCTCCGACATCGCTGAGCGCGGCATTGTGCTGACCGGTGGCGGTGCGCTGCTGCGCGGCCTGGACAAGCTCATCAGCGAAGAGACCGGCCTGCCGGTCATTATTGCGGAAGATCCGCTGACCTGCGTAGCCCGTGGCGGCGGTAAAGCCCTGGAAGTGATTGATCGCGGTGGCATCGGAATGTTCTCCCAGGAGGGGTAACCCCGTGGGAGGGCTAAGCCATTAAGACCATATTCGTCCAGGGGCCGGTACCCGGTTTCCGGCTGTTTCTCGTCGTTCTGTTATCGGCAGCGTTAATCGCTGCCGATGCCCGTTTTGACAAGCTCACCACCGTCCGCAGCACTCTCGCCACCGGGCTGGCTCCGGTGTACTGGCTTGGCAATGCCCCATATTCCTTTGCCGACTGGTTTTCCGGCCTGTTTGTCAGCCGCGATGATCTGCAGCAGGAGAACGAAGAGCTCAAAACCCGCCTGCTGATTCTGGAACGCCGTGCTCTCAAGTACGCGGCTCTGGCGTCGGAGAATAACGAGCTGCGCCGGCTGCTGAATTCTTCCGAAGTACTGGATGACCGGGTCATTGTGGGCGAAGTGGTGGGGGTCTCCCCGGATCCGTTCTCCCACGAGATCATCATTAACAAGGGCGAGAGTGATGGTGTCACGACCGGTCAGGCGGTACTGGACGCAGAGGGCCTGATGGGCCAGGTGATCCAGACCAGCCAGTTCACCTCCCGTGTCCTCCTGGTGTCCGACAGCAGTCACGCCGTTCCCGTTGAGGTGGTGCGTAATGGTCTGCGTTCGATTTTGCTGGGTAACGGCGAAACCGATGAGCTGGATCTGGTTCACGTACCGGATACTGCTGACATCCGCGAGGGCGACATGCTGGTTAGTTCCGGTCTTGGCGGGCGATTCCCCCGAGGCTACCCGGTGGCAGAGGTCAGTTCCATCGTCAAAGAGCCGGGGGAGCCTTTTGTGACCATTCAGGCCGCGCCGAAAGCCCGCCTCAACCAGAGTCGGCTGGTGCTGATCGTGTTTCAGCCGGAAGAGCGCTCGGTGCCCGAAAATGGGCAGACGGCCCCGGATAACGAGGAGGCAAACTGATGTTGTCTGTCATCAGTTATCCGCTGTTCGCCATCACCGTGGTGTTATCGTTGGTGCTGAGTATCTCCCTGTTTCCGGTGGACTGGTTTCAGTTTCGCCCGGAGTGGCTCGGACTGATTGTCTTCTACTGGACCTTCCGCGCCCCGGCCCAGTTTGGCATTTTGATGGCCTGGTGCCTGGGGTTGTTACTGGATATTCTCGAGTCTACCCCGCTGGGCGTGAATGCCATGGGCATGGCCCTGATCGCCTTTCTGGTGCTGACTATTCACCAGCGGTTGCGGATGTATCCGCTGCCTCAGCAGTGCCTGATGGTGTTTCTGTTATTGGGCATCAACCAGATGCTGGTGCATTTCGTGAAACAGTTACTGGGTGCTGAAAGCGCCGGTTTCAGCTACTTGTGGCCAGCCTTGACGAGCGCTCTGGCCTGGCCTGTGGTCAGTGGCGTACTGGACACAATCAACCGTAAACTGGGATAACTGTATGAGCTGCCTCATTCTGGCCTCGGCATCACCGCGCCGGGCTGAGTTGCTGAGACAGATCGGTGCTGACTTTCAGGTGGCGCCTGCCGAGATAGACGAGACACCGCAACCGGGTGAAGGGGCTCAGCACTATGTTGAGCGCCTGGCCCGGGAGAAAGCCTCTTGTGTTGCCGGTGAGGCCCCGGGTGCCTGGGTACTGGGGTCTGACACCTCTGTGGTTATAGACGGAGAGATTCTTGGGAAACCGGAGTCCGATACGCAGGCTTGTGAGATGTTGCGCCGGTTATCTGGAAGAACCCATCAGGTGATGACCGCGATCGCTCTGGCCCAGGATCAGAAGTGTCGGTCATTGGTGGTGGTCACCGATGTCAGCTTTCGGGAGCTCTCAGAAGCCGAAATCGTCGCCTACGTCGCCACCGGTGAACCCATGGACAAAGCGGGAAGCTACGGAATTCAGGGACTTGGTGGTATCTTTGTTCGGGAACTCAAGGGCAGCTACAGCGCTGTGGTGGGTTTGCCTCTGCAGGAAACCGCAGAGTTATTGGCAGATGCCGGCGACCCTGTCTGGCGCCACTGGCCATGCAGTAAGGAGAGCCAAGCATGAGTGAAGAGATCCTGATCAACGTGACTCCGGTGGAAACCCGGGTCGCCCTCGTTGAAAACGGCATGTTGCAGGAAGCCTATATCGAGCGCACCAGTCGCAAGGGGATTGTCGGCAACATCTACAAGGGCAAGGTCGTTCGGGTGCTGCCCGGCATGGAAGCCGCGTTCGTGGACATCGGCCTGGAACGGGCGGCTTTCATTCATGCGTCCGACGTCGTCAGTGGCCAGACATCTGGCGACGAACCGTCAGACGCCCCCCGGACCGTGCCGGATATCCGTACCCTGTTGCGGGAGGGGCAGTCCCTGGTGGTGCAGGTAACCAAGGACCCGATTGGTACCAAGGGTGCGCGACTCACCACCCAGCTTTCCATTCCCTCCCGTTATCTGGTGTTCATGCCAGGCGTTTGCCATGTCGGGATTTCCCAGCGCATTGAAGATGATAATGAGCGCGCGCGGCTGAAATCCCTGATTGAGGAAGGCGCAGCGGAACACGATGATGTGCAGGGTGGCTATATCATCCGCACCGCGGCGGAGGCTGCCTCGGCCGAAGATCTGATTGCTGATATGACCTACCTGCACCGGCTAAGCCAGTCGATCCAGGAGCGCATTGCCAAAGCGCCGGCACCCTCAGTGGTCTATCAGGATTTGCCGTTGTTTATTCGCACCATCCGGGATCTGATCCGACCGCAAACTGAAAAAGTGCGTATTGATAGTCGCGAGAGCTATCAGCGGGTAATGGAGTTTGTCAAAGAGTTCGTCACTGAGTTTGCCGACAAGGTGGAGTACTACCCCGGTGAGCGGCCTATCTTTGACCTGTATTCGGTTGAAGATGAAATCCAGAAAGCCCTGAGCCGCAAGGTTCAGCTCAAATCCGGTGGCTATGTGATCATCGATCAGACCGAAGCGATGACGACCATCGACATCAACACCGGTGCCTTTGTGGGCCACCGCAATCTGGAAGAGACCATCTTCAAAACCAATCTGGAAGCCGCCCGGGCGATCAGTCGTCAGCTTCGGCTGCGGAATCTGGGCGGGATCATCATCATCGACTTTATCGACATGGAAGATCCCGAACACCAGCGCCAGGTGCACCGGATGCTGGAGAAAATGCTGGAACGGGATCACGCCAAAACCAAGATCACCGGCGTTTCCGAGCTGGGACTTGTGGAGATGACCCGAAAACGCACCACCGAAAGCCTGGGTCAGGTTCTGTGCGAGCCGTGTCCGATCTGTGACGGCCGGGGATTCCTGAAAACCGCCGAAACCGTGTGCTACGAAATCTTCCGGGAAATCCTGCGCGTTAACCGTGCCTATGAGGCGGAGAATTACCTGGTGATGGCGTCCCAGAAGGTGGTGGACCGCCTGCTGGATGAAGAGTCAGACAACGTTGCGGACCTTGAAACCTTTATCAGTAAAACCATTCGCTTCCAGGTTGAGCCTTTCTACAGCCAGGAACAGTACGACGTTGTTTTGCTCTGACACCTGAGCAGCAGGGCGTTGCAGGGAGCTGAGTCTTATGTCGATCCGCGAGCCGGACAGTTCGCAACCAGCCGAGGATGAGCGCGGTCTGGTTGCCCGCGGGTTGGCGGTTTTTGCCAGTGTGGTCTGGTGGTCCATCCTGACGCTGCTGGTGTTATTCGCACTCTATGTTGGTGTCGGTCGCCAGCTCACCTCCGATATCAACAGCTTTTCTGATGAACTGGCGGCTTCGCTCTCCGAAGCCACAGGCCTGGATGTGTCTGTTGGCAGTTTATCCTCCCAATGGTATTGGCTGGATCCCTCCATTACCGCCAAAGATATCACCATCAATTCCCCGGATTCAGACCGCATAGCCGCAGAACTTGAGCACCTGGAATTGCGGCTCGATTTTTTTGCCTCCCTGTTCCGCTTCCGCCTGGTGTTCCGCAATTTTGACGCTGACGGTCTGGCGTTAACGGTGGTTCGCCCTACCGAGGATCCATTTATCAATCCGGTGGAAGAGATTGTGGAGCTGGCCGAGCCGGGTGCGCCGGAACTTCAGGAATGGATTCGCCTGGCAGGCCGCTGGTTGTCGGATCCGGAAGTCCGGGTGACACGGGTCAGCCTGGCGCTGGGCCCAAGCCGACAGAACCTTCGTTTTCTGGATATTCCTCAGCTTGATCTGTACTACCAGGGCGGCTTGTTCCAGGCCGCAGGCCGGGCCATGCAGAGTGGTACAACCACACAGCTGGCCAGTTTTGCTCTGGTAGGGCAGCGGTTTTTCAGGGGTGAGTTTACCGGTCAACTCTACCTGGATGTGGATTCCGGTCGACTGTTCGACGGCCTGATTGATGATCTGAACTGGCGGGGCATACGCGTTGAAGGCTTCGATCTGGGGGGCAGTGCCTGGTTAAGCTTTGAGGATGGCGAGCTGCAGCAGGTTCAGGGTCAGGTTCGCACTCCCTATCTTCAGTTAGGTGTTAACCGTGAATCGCTGGCGCCTCTTGAAGATATCCAGGCTCACTTCGGTTGGCGGCGGGGGGAGGCCCTACGTTTGCAGAAGCTTCGCTGGGACTGGATTGGCGATCAGGTTCTGCCGTTCAGTGTTCGCATCGAAGACGGTCAGGATGAGCTCAAGCTGGTGGCAGACTCACTGCCGCTCAAGCCTTTGCGGCGATTGGTTCAGGCCCTGGAGCTGCTGCCGGATGCCGCCAGCGAGGCGCTGGAGCATTATCAGCCTGCGGGTTTTCTGGACGATATGTTGTTTACTCTGCCAGAGCAGGGCTCCCGGTTCTCGTTAAGTGCCAGATTGCGGGAGTTCGGGGTGCGGGCCTGGTCTGGCGCCCCCCGCGCCGAGGGGCTATATGGCTTTATCAAGATGAATCCAGACAGCGGCAGGGTGACCCTGGATACACCAGAATCCGCCATGCTGGGCTTTCCGCAGTTGTTCAACACTGACTGGAGGCTGGACTCTCTATCCGGAACTGTCGCCTGGATCCTGGAAGGAGGGATCACCAGGGTATTCTCCGATGATCTGGAGTTTATCTATCGCTCAGATACCCGGTTAAGCGGCGCGTTTGACCTGCGGCTGGATCGATTCGGGGAGGACAATCTTGGTTTGAGCGTCGGCGTAGAAGGCGGCAATGCCGATATGCTGGCGGATTTCGTGCCGGCGAATGCTGTGGGCGACGGGCTTTATGAATGGCTCACCAACAGTATTCCGGAGGCCGGTATCCGGGGGCAGTACTATGGCCACGGTCGTATTGATTCCTCCGCGCCGTCTGGATCGTTTGTTTCCTCCATGTGGTATGAATTCGATAACGCCACGATTCGATACGACCAGCGCTGGCCCGCTGTGGAGCAGGCCAGCGGGCGGGTCGAGATCCAGAATGCCGACACGCGGGTAATGCTCGCTCGGGGCGAGATCGGTGGGTTGGAGCTGGAAAACGCCAGTGTTCACGTCCTTCCCGGAGATGGGGAAGCTGGCACGCTGGTGCGCGTAGATGCAGTGTCGACGGTTCCGGCAGAGAGAATACCCTGGTGGCTGGCCAATACTCCGTTGGGGGAATTGTTGGGATACGGTAACACCCGTGCCCGTTATGACGGGGAGTTTGAGCTGAGTCTTGGGCTGGAGCTACCGCTATCGCAAGGGCAGGACACCCGGGTTACGGCGCAGGTAAAAACCGACAATGCCGGATTCCAATTACCGGATGCGGGACTTCGCTGGCAGAATATTCGGGCTGACCTGACTTACGACAGTGTTGATGGATTTTCCGGGCCACCGGTCACTGCTCGTTTTTTCGATCAACCGGTCAGTGTTGTTTTTTCCGCCGCGGAGGCCGGCGACGCCATGCTGATACGCCAGCAAGGTGGTCTGAAGCTGCCAGGCTCCCTGGCGGCCTTTGGCCTGGCTAACGATGCGGCGCGCGGGCTTTCCGGAGAGCTTGTCTACACCGCTGAGCTTGAATTAGGCGGTGCCGGCGAGCCGGTGATTTCCCTGTTTTCAGACCTTGAAGGTCTGCAGGTGGATTGGCCCAAACCACTGGCAAAGACCGCGCGCGAGCGAACCCCCCTGTCGGTCCGGGTTGATCCGTTCCAGAGCGAAGGCGTGGCGATCGCTGCGCAATGGCAGGATCGTCTGGACGCTGAACTCCGTTTTAAAGAGACGGGCTTCGAGCTGGTCTTCGAACATTTGAATCTGGGCGCTCACCATCTGACCAATATCGCCATTGATGCGCTTGAGCTGGAGGACCGGTGGGTCGTTCATACAGACTCGGATCGGGCCCGGGGCAGGGTGGTGTTACCCAGAGAAGGAGGCACGGTAGAGGCCGACTTTGCAACCCTGCGCCTGGTACGGGAGACCAGTGCCGCAGAGCAGGACAACGAATTTCTGACTCTTGAGGAGCAGTTGCAGGCGTTCAGGGAGCTGGATATGGGAAATTGGCCCGACATTGATGCCAGAATCTCGGATCTCCGGCTGGATGGCGAGTCAGCGGGAAGCTGGCGTTTCAAGCTGCGCCCTGAACCCTATCGGTTGCGTGTGCAGGAGGTGGAAGGCCGGCTTGGATCCCTGGTGTTGTCCGGCGATATGACCTGGAGCATTGTGGATGACCGGGAAACGACCCGGTTTACTGGTAAGCTGGAGGGCGGGGCCCTTAAGGATCTGGAAGCGCTGACTGGCAGCACCATTCCGATGACCAACGAAGAAACGGCGGTTGAACTGGATCTGGATTGGCCGGGAAGCCCGAATAACATTGCTCTCAGCAAGATAAGCGGCACGGTCAGTGCCCGCCTGGACGACGGCATGATCATGGAGCAGAGCAATTCGGCGCAATTGTTCCGGGTCTTCAACCTGCTGAACACCGATACGCTCTGGCGCAGGTTGCGGCTGGATTTCTCGGATCTGTACGAACGGGGCGTCGCCTTCGACGCCATTTCCGGTAAGGCCAACATCATAAATGGCCTGGTGACCATGGATCCGGAACTGCAACTGGTGGGTCCGTCCGGCGCGTTCAAACTCAGCGGCAATACCAACATGGCCGAAGAGACGTTGGATATGCGCCTGGTCCTGGTACTACCCGTGACACAGAATCTGCCCCTGGCTGCCATACTGATGGGGGCGAGCGCCCCCATCGGCGGCGCCTTGTTCGTGCTCGATAAAATTCTGGGCGACCCGTTGAGCAAACTGACCAGTGCCACGTACAGTGTTACAGGAACCTGGAGCAATCCGGAAGTGGATCTGCGGGGCGTGTTCGATACCGGTGAGTAAGGAGGCCATGATGGTTCAGGTAGCGGCAATACAAATGGTCAGTACCCATGACATCGATGCCAACCTTGAAGAGGCCCGCATACTGCTGGCGGAAGCGGCAGGCGCAGGGGCGAAGGTGGCGGTGTTGCCCGAGAACTTCGCCGTTCTGGCCACCGCGCAGATGCTGGAGTGTGGCCGCCGGGAGGTGGGTAACGAGCCTGTTATCCGTTGCTTTCTGGCCGAGCAGGCCCGGTCATTGGGGATCTGGATTGTCGGCGGTTCCCTGCCGTTGGCCAGTCGGCGAGATGGTTCAGAGATAACAGGCCGGGTACGCGCCACCTGTCTGGTGTACAACGATCATGGTGAAGAAGTGGCCCGCTACGACAAGATTCACCTGTTTGACGCCATGGTTGAAGACGCCCACGGCCAGTATCGGGAATCGGATACCTTTGAGCCCGGTGATCAGGTGATTACGGTGGATACGCCGGCCGGACGACTGGGGTTGGCGATCTGTTACGACCTTCGCTTTCCGGAACTGTTCCGGGCCTTGAGAGAGCAGGGCGCCGAATGGATCTGCCTGCCCAGTGCCTTTACCTGGCAGACGGGCAATGCCCATTGGCACGCCCTGATACGCGCCCGCGCCATTGAAAACCAGGTCTGGGTGGTGGCGCCGGGGCAAGGGGGCCAGAACAGTAGCCGGCGAAGAACCTATGGCCACAGCCTGATCTGCGATCCCTGGGGTAAGATCGTCAGTGAGTTCGACGAAGGTCCGGGCATGGCTTGCGCCAATCTGGACCTGGAGCAACTGCATCAGTTGCGAAGCCGTATGCCCGTGTGGGAGCACCGGCGGCTCTGATTACTGCTCGGCGTCGTCGATCCATTCCCGCAGAGCCCGGAACAGCTTCCGGGCCTGGCCGGTATTCTTGCCTTTTTCGACTTCCTTGCGGGCATTGCGCACCAGATTGCGCAGGTGCTGCACATCGGCCGAAGGGCAGTAATCAATAAACTCTCCTACCACCTTGTCACCTTCGGAAATCATCCGGTCGCGCCAGCGCTCGGCCAGATGGTGTCGGCGGGTATGCTCTTCGCTGCCAGCGTGGAAGGCGTCGATGGCACGGCCAATAGCTTCGGGGTCGTCCTCCTGGCGCAACACCTTCCCAATGTACTGCAAGTGTCGCCGGCGGGCCTCACGCTGGGGAATCCGGCGTGATTCAATGATCGCCGCTTTCAGGGTCTCGCTGATGCTCAGCGTGGCCAGCTGTTCGTCGTTAAGGTCGAGCATGCGTTTGCCCAGATCCTGAAGCGCGTGCATTTCGCGCTTCAGCTGCGATTTGCTGGGGCCAAGGTCGTCCTGGAATTCGTCGTCAAATTGGTCAGTCATGGTAGGTCACAGGTTGCTCAGGCATAGAAAATGGTGGCCAGTCCCAGGAAGGCCATGAAGCCGACAACGTCGGTTACGGTGGTGAGTATCACACTGCCGGCCAGGGCCGGGTCAATGTTCCGGGATTTCAGGAACAGCGGCAAGACGGTGCCCACCAGCGCCGCCGCCACCAGGTTAATAACCAGTGCCGCCGCGATGATGGCACCAATCAGCCAGTCCTGGAACCAGACCACCGCGGCGGTGGCAACCACCACCGCCCACAGCAGGCCGTTCAGTACCCCGGACAGAAACTCACGGTTCAGCAGCCAGCCCACGTTGGCACCGCTGATCTGGCCAACGGCCATGCCCCGGATCACCAGGGTCAGAGTCTGGCTACCGGCAATGCCGCCCATGCTGGCCACAATTGGCATCAGTACGGCCAGTGCAACGACTTTGGCAATAGTGTCTTCAAACAGTCCAATCACGGCCGATGCGGTAAAGGCCGTGATCAGATTGATGCCCAGCCAGACCGCGCGCCGGCGGGTGGTCTTCATCACCGGGGCAAAGGTGTCCTCGTCTTCATCCAGACCAGCCATACTCATCAGGGAATGGTCTGCGTCCTCACGGATAACGTCGACCACGTCATCGATGGTGATCCGGCCCAGCAGCTTGTTGGTCTCATCCACCACAGGGGCAGAAATCAGGTCGTAGCGTTCGAACAGAGTGGCGACCTTGGTGTCGGACAGGGACACGGGAATGGGTTCAATGTCCGTGTCCATCACTTCCCGAACGGTAGCCGCGGGATTGGATACCAGCATCCGGGTAATGGGCAGCATGCCGATAAACTCGTCCCGACGGCTGACCACAATCAGGCTGTCGGTCATCGGGGGCAGGCTGCGGTGACGGCGCAGGTAGCGCAACACAACGTCGATGCTGATGTCCGGCCGTACCGTGATGGTATCGGTGTTCATCAGGCCGCCGGCAGTGTCCTCCGGGTAAGCGAGGACTTCCTCGACCCGCTGACGGTCTTGCTCGTCCATGGTGTCCAGGACTTCCTGGATCACCGTGTCCGGCAATTGCTGAAGCAAGTCGGCCAGGTCATCCGACTCGAAATCTTCCAGAATGTCCGCCAGCTCCTGCGCGTTCAGCTGGCTCAGGAAGTAGCTACGAATATCGTCGCCAAGGTACTGGAGGACTTCCCCTTCCAGCTGCTTGTCGACCAGGTTCCAGAGCAGGGCCCGTTGGCGTGGTGGCGAGGATTCCAGAAGGTGAGCAATATCGCTGGGGCTCAGACCGCCATTCAGAATGCGGGCCACCTGCTTGAGGGCACCACTGTCCAGCGCTTCACTGAGTGAGCGAAGGCGTTGGCGGGCCTGGCTTTTTTCCAGAATGTCGGTCATTGAACCACCTGCGATCAGAAAACCTTTGCATTATAGCGGAGTTAGGTGGCACACGTGAGAAAGGATTGTAGGTGAATGACGAAACCGGAGGTTATTCCCCTTCACCAAAATAATCGTTGATCAGGGCAGCCAGCGCGTCGATGGCATCCTGTTCGTCCGGGCCATCGGCAACCAGTTCCACTTCGGTGCCCTGGCTGGCGGCCAGCATCATCACCTGCATGATGTTCTTGGCGTCTACGTCCCGGCCTTTGCCGCGGATTCGCACCTTGCTGTCAAAGTCTGATGCGGTGGCCACAAGCTTCGCCGTGGCCCGCGCATGCAGGCCGAGTTTGTTGATGATGGTGATGGGGCGGCAAATCATAGGCGCTCAGATTTCTCCCCGGGCTTGAAGGTGTGGCAGTTCGGTGTGGCGCACCTGCACATTGCGGTAATTGTCGCGGAAATAGCGTCCGAGCTGCTCACACACATAAACGGAGCGGTGCTGGCCACCGGTGCAACCGATGGAAATGGTCATGTAGCTACGATTGCTGTCGGCAAACGAGGGCAGCCAGGTATTCAGGAAGCCCGTGACGTCATCCACCATCTGACGTGTCAGCGGTTCCCGTTCAAGAAATTCGATGACCGGCTGATCAACGCCGGTGTGCTTGCGCAGGCTGGTGTCCCAGTATGGATTGGGCAGGCAGCGGACGTCGAAGACGTAGTCTGAATCCACCGGCACGCCATGTTTGAAGCCAAAGGACTGGAACAGCAGTGCCAGTTCCTGATCCTTGCGGCCGGCCACGCGCTGCTTGATCATGTCGCGTAGCTCATACATGGAGAGCCCGGTCGTGTTGACGTAAAGATCGGCCAGCTTTGACAGGGGTTCCAGTAATTGCTTTTCGTTGGTGATTGCCTCCCGCAGAGACGTCTTGTCATCGCTCAGCGGATGCTTGCGGCGGGTTGCGTGAAAGCGCTGCAGCAGTGACTGCTCGTCGGCATCCAGGAAAATGATTTCAAGCTCGACACCGGTCTGCTTCAGTTGCTGGTAGATGGTTTCAAAATTGGCCAGCTCGGCAGAAAGATTACGGGCATCAATACTGACGGCCATTTTCTTCAGCCGGCCCGGTGCTTCCTGGGTGGCCGCCTCCCGGGTCAGCGGGAACAGCAAACCAATGGGCAGGTTGTCGATGCAGTAGAATCCCAGGTCTTCCAGCACATGCAGAGCCGTACTCTTGCCGGAACCGGATCGGCCACTGACGATAATCAGCTTCATGGGACTGTTTCTCCTTCAATCTGCCTGGCAGCCTGTCCAGATATCAGGCTGATCTCAGTGATTACTCTCCGCCATACGCTGGTAAAGGCTCGCGGCATCTTCACACTGGCGCAGCCGGGCGCAGAAGGTGCTGTCATTGAAGCGCTCCGCCAGCTGGCTCAGTAACTCCAGGTGTTCACTGGTGGCTTCTTTGGGGACGATCAGTGCAAACACCAGATCTACCGGCTGGTTATCGATAGCATCAAAGTCTACCGGCTCCTCCAGAGTCATCAGCACGCCGATGACCCGGTCCAGGCCTTCCAGTCGGCAGTGGGGGATGGCAATACCCTCGCCGATACCGGTGCTACCCAGCCGTTCGCGGGAGACCAGATTGTTGAAGATCTGGGTGTCGCTGAGGATTTCATCCTGAAAGTGAATCCGTTCAGCGATGAACTCCAGCACACGTTTCTTGCTTGAGGCCGGCACCTTACACAGGGTCAGTTCAGGGGCAAGAATATTGTCGATGGTCAGGGATGGCTCGCTCATGGATCGACTGCATGTCCGTAAAAAAAAGGCTGCGGCCGGTTAGCCCCGCCGCAGCTCGTTTCATGAAACACCCGGTAAGGTTCGCGCTTCAGCGACCGCCGTTACCGTGCATCCGGTCTACGTTCTTTTCCTTGTGCTTGAGGATCTGACGGTCCAGCTTGTCGACCAGAGCGTCGATTGCGGCGTACATGTCCTCATTTTCTGCCTTTGCGTGAATCTCACCACCAATCACGTGCAGCGTGGCTTCCGCCATCTGGCGCACCTTCTCGACCTCCAGTGTGACCTGGCAGTTACTGATGTGGTCGAAGTGACGCTCCAGCTTCTCGAACTTGGTGTTGACGTAATCCTTCAGAGCGGGAGTCAGTTCTACGTGATGGCCTGAAATGTTGAGTTGCATAGGCGTCTCCTGTTGTCATACTGCCGGCGTGCTTGCCGGCTTGCGTGCCAGTGCATCTTGCACCGGCGAAAGTTTAAACCAGGCGTTTTCGTTCGTTCGAGGGAGGAATATGCATGGCCTCCCGGTATTTGGCCACGGTACGCCGCGCCACGTTGATTCCCTGTTCCCCTAGCATGGCTGCAATTTTGCTATCGCTCAATGGCTTTTTCGGGGTTTCCTCGGCAATCAGCTTCTTGATCATCGCCCGGATGGCTGTAGACGAGCATTCGCCGCCCTCGGCGGTGCTGACGTGGCTGGAGAAAAAGTACTTCAGCTCAAAAATACCGCGGGGCGTGTGCATGTACTTCTGGGTGGTAACCCGGGAAATCGTGGACTCGTGCATTTCCACCGCCTGGGCAATGTCAGACAGGATCAGAGGCTTCATGGCTTCTTCGCCCTGATCGAGGAACCCTTGCTGGTGTTCAACGATGCGGGTGGCCACTTTCAGCAGGGTTTCATTCCGGCTTTGCAGGCTCTTGATAAACCATTTCGCTTCTTGCAGCTGGTCGCGCAGGTAGGTGTTATCGGCACTGCTGTCAGCCCGGCGGATCAGTGACGCGTAGCTGGCATTCACCCGGATACGCGGAGCGATTTCCGGGTTGAGTTCAACCCGCCAGCGGCCTTCGTGTTTGCGTACGATGACGTCCGGGATAACGTAATCCGGTTCGGCCCGGTCCACGACATCGCCAGGGCGAGGGTTCAGGCTGGTGATCAGGGCCAGTACCTGTTTCAGCTGGTCTTCCTTGAGCCGGCTGCGGCGCAACAGCTGTGCGTAGTCCCGGTTGCCAAGCAGATGCAGGAACTGGGTAACCACCAGTCTCGCCTGGCGCAGCCAGGGGGTATCCGGTGGCAGCTGGTTGAGCTGAATCAGCAGGCATTCCTGGAGATCCCGAGCGAACACGCCGGGCGGGTCGAAGTGTTGCAGGCGGTGGAGTACCGCTTCCACTTCGTCCAGTTCCAGCGGATCTTCTTCGGATTCGTCCAGCAGCCCTGCGTGAATGTCCTCGATGTCAGACGTCAGGTAGCCGCGCTCATCCACGGCATCCAGCAGCGCGTGGGCAATGGCCTGATCCCGCTCGCTCAGGGGCGTCAGGTTCAGCTGCCACTCGAGGTGATCCTGCAGGGTTTCGGTGGGCGAATTACGAGTCTCGAAATCCGATTCGTGCTCGTCTTCGCCCTTGCTGGCCGGAGCCGGGGCAGACTGGTAGATGTCATCCCAGGCGGTATCAACCGGCAGATCATCAGGAATGTTGTCCGGAATATCGTTCTCGGACGACCAGTCTGGGCCGTTCTCGGTTTCGTCCCAGTCCGGGCTCGCGTCCTGGTGGCTGTCGTCCTGGGTGGTCTCAGAGCCGGAAGCTTCGCTGTGCTCGTGCTCTTCGCGTTCGTCGCCTTCAGCGTGCTCATCGTCCTCGGAGGTTTCCAGCATGGGGTTTGATTCCAGCGCCTGCTGGATTTCCTGCTGGAGATCGAGGGTAGAAAGCTGCAGCAGGCGTATAGCCTGCTGCAGCTGGGGCGTCATGGTCAGACTCTGGCCCAGCTTAAGCTGTAATGAGGCTTTCATAACCATGGCTCAAGATCCATAACTCGTGGGCATCCCGGTTGTTGCTTTGCCGGCGCACAGGCCGAAAAAAATGTTGTACGCTG
The DNA here is from genome assembly GCF_016464145.1 of Marinobacter sp. bablab_jr008. Taxonomy (NCBI): domain Bacteria; kingdom Pseudomonadati; phylum Pseudomonadota; class Gammaproteobacteria; order Pseudomonadales; family Marinobacteraceae; genus Marinobacter; species Marinobacter sp. bablab_jr008. Next base: position 109,647 of record NZ_JACDWW010000059.1, on the reverse strand, counting down.
GTTACTTGCCATTGTCTGTAGACAGTATAAGCAAGTTTTTTGCCGAGTTTACTTGCTACAGATCATCAAAACAATCAGGCCTCGGATAAACCCTGTTTTATCAGGTCAGAGCCGGAACTCGTCGCCCAGATATACTTCTTTCACCTGCTGGTTTGCCAGAATGGCTTCGGCATTGCCGGAGGCAATGATGTGGCCTCCGGAAACGATGTAGGCATTCTCGCAGATGTCGAGGGTTTCCCGAACGTTGTGGTCGGTGATCAAGACCCCGATGCCCTTGTCCCGAAGGTGCCGGATGATGTGCTTGATGTCACTCACTGAGATGGGGTCTACGCCCGCGAAGGGCTCGTCCAGCAGAATAAAGGCAGGCTCCATGGCCAGCGCCCGGGCGATTTCAACCCTGCGGCGTTCGCCGCCGGATAGTGCCATACCCACGCTGTCCCGGATGTGAGTAATGTGGAACTCTTCCAGCAACTCTTCCAGCTTGGCGTCCCGTTCCGCCCGGCTCATGCCTTTGCGGGTTTCGAGGATGGCCATGATGTTGTCCCGTACGGTCAGTTTGCGGAACACGGAGGCTTCCTGGGGCAGGTAGCCGATGCCCTTGCGGGCGCGGCCATGCATCGGCAGCGGGGTGATGTCCTGGGTGTCGATGGTGATCCGGCCGTGATCCGCAGGCACCAGGCCCACGATCATGTAGAAGCAGGTGGTCTTGCCGGCGCCGTTGGGGCCGAGCAGGCCGACAATCTCGCCGGAGCGAATTTCCAGAGAAACGTCCAGCACCACTTTTTTCTGCTTGTAGCTTTTTGCCAGATTACTGGCCCTGAGAACTGCCATCCGAACCTTTCCCGTCACTGGATTGAGCTGAATTACGAGGCTGAATCACCATTTCCACCCGGCCGGAGCCGCCGTCGGATGGCGTGCCGCCTTCCGCAGTAACAACGCGGCGAACGGTGTCGTAGTGGATGACATCGCCCCGGAATACGTTGCCACCCTGTTCGATGACGGCCTGTCTTTCAAAAATGACCAGGTTTTCATCGCCAGACCAGGTGATGTTCAGGGCCTTGGCATCGGTCATGCCTTCGCCTTCCTGGCCAGGTTGCCGGTAATGGGCGGGGTTGCCGGCGGCTTCAATCCGGCTGACACCTTGTTGGTTCCGGTAAAGTACCACCCGATCCGCTTCCAGCCGGGTTTCGCCCTGGATCAGTTCGACAGCGCCGGTGTAAACGGCCGTACCGGCGCTATCGTCCAGGCGGGCAGAATCGGCACTGACCTTGATGGGGATGTCTGAATCCAGATTGAATGCCGATACAGGGCCGGCCAGCAATGCCATGGCCAGAATCACTGGCCGGCAGAAAGATCGTTTACCTGACGGTTTCATATTGTCCCTCTACCCGGGAGTTGAGTTCGAGAATGCGTTCGTCGATCCAGGCTTTCATGCCGGTGGAGCGGGTGACGCCGAAAGGCTCGGTGATGGACACCGGATGGTCTGTGTAGACGGTGCCGTTGCTGTTGTCCAGGGTCAGTGCCTCGGTTTCGAGAACGGCTTCGCGGCCTTCGGACTGTCGGGTCAACCGGACGTTCCCCGTAAGTTCCAGCTTTTCATTGTTCTGCTGAAGGCTACCTTCATTGGACTCGATGAGCCAAGGTTCGGGGCTGCCCTCACTGAAAAGCCGGGCTCTCGGCGTGTCCAGATGAGCCGTGCCGGTTTCTTCAAACTGTTCAATTCTGGGGCTTGTGAGATCAATCTGGAGGTTGCCTTGCTCATCCCATGCACGGTACTGGCCGCCCACCACAAAGCCGTCGGGTTCTGCGGGCCCCCGCAGGTCGCTGGCGGCATTCCGTGAGCTGACAGGCTCGTCGCTTTGCCACAGCAAAAAAACGGTTGCTGTTACGGTGACGGCCAGGGCCAGGGTTGTAACCCGCCGTTTGCCACGATCGCCGAAAAGCCGCTCGGTGATCATGCTGGCTCGTCCAGATAGGGAGCAAGAGTGGTGTCCAGGTGCCCTTGAGCCCAGAGCAGGAGATCGCAGGCCTCGCGCACAGCGCCCTGTCCACCGTGGCTGCGGGTACAGTAGTCGGCGTGTTGCTGAACCAGCCAGTAGCCGTTGGGTACCGTGATGCCAAGGCCGGCAAAACGCAGCGCGGGCAGGTCGGGCAGGTCGTCGCCCATGTAGGCAATCTGCTCCGGCTCAAGGTTCATATCCCGGATCAGTTCCAGCAATGCGACCTTCTTGTCTTCGCGACCCTGCATCAGATGCGGGATGCCCAGATCCGACATTCGCTTTTCCGTGAGGGGAGAACGTCGTCCGGTAATCACCGCCACGGTGATGCCTGCCTGCATCAGCTGTTTCAGGCCCAGGCCGTCAAGAATGTTGAAGGCCTTGAGTTCGTCGCCGCTGGCACTGAAATAGAGGCGACCATCGCTCATGATGCCGTCCACATCCAGGGCGATCAGGCGAATGCCCGATGCCTTGGCCTTCAGGGCTGCGTCCCAGTGGGTTTGTAACGGATGCGCTGTCTGAGTCATCAAATCACTCCGGCCCGCAGCAGGTCGTGCATATTAATGGCGCCCACCAGGGTGCCGTTTGCGTCGGTAACCGGCAAGGCGTTGATCTTCATTTCTTCCATGATATTCAAGGCTTCTGCCGCCAGGTGGTCTGCCCGGATGGTTTTGCCGTTGCGGGTCATCACGTCCTGGATGGGGGTAGTGTGCACATCCACGGATTTGTCCAGGGTCCGGCGCAGGTCGCCGTCGGTGAAGATGCCCGTCAGGGTGCCGGCGGCATTAACGACCGTGGTCATACCCAGGCCCTTGCGGGTTATTTCCAGCAGTGCCCCGCTCAGGGTTGTGCCCTCGGCAACCTGAGGAATCTGGTCACCGGTGTGCATGATGTCGGATACCCGCAGCAGCAGGCGGCGTCCAAGGCTGCCGCCGGGGTGGGAGAACGCGAAATCCTCGGCGCTGAATCCCCGGGCTTCAAGCAGCGCCACGGCCAGGGCATCCCCCATGACCAGGGTGGCGGTGGTGCTGGAGGTGGGTGCCAGGCCCAGGGGGCAGGCTTCAATGGCCACGCTGACATCCAGGTTGGCAACGGCCTCCTGTGCCAGTACGGAATCGGGTTTGCCTGTCATGCTGATCAATGGCGCGCCCATGCGCTTGATCAGAGGGAGAATGGTGACCACTTCGCTGGTGCTGCCGCTGTTGGATATGGCGATGACCACATCCTGGGGTGTTATCATGCCCAGATCGCCATGGCTGGCTTCGCCGGGATGAACAAAAAAGGCGGGCGTGCCCGTGCTGGCGAGCGTGGCGGCAATCTTGTTGCCGATGTGCCCCGATTTGCCCATACCTGTCACCACAACCCGGCCTTTGCAGGCCATGATGACCTCGCAGGCGCGGCTGAAGTCACCGTTTATACGGCTTTCCAGCGCTTCAATGGCTTCGCGCTCGATGCGGATTGCCCGTAGGGCCGAGTTGCAAAAGTCCTGGGTGTTGAAGGTATTTGATTCGGTCATGTCGGCTGGCTGTCTGCTCGATCTGGGATTTGAGGCCGAAGTATATCACTTCTGGTGCCCCCGGCTCGCCTGCATCAGGGATTCTGATCATTGCCATCAAGACATTTTACGTTGCTTTAATTGAGGTCTGGGAGAGCTTGTCATAATGTAGGCGCTCCTTGAAAGGGATGGATTATGGAGTCATCTGCGTACATAACACTTAGGGATGTGGTGTTTTCCCGTTCCGGGCGCCGGATTTTTGATGGAATCAGTCTGGATATTCCCAAAGGGAAGGTGACTGCCATCATGGGGCCCAGTGGTACCGGTAAAACCACGCTCCTCAGGCTCATCGGAGGTCAGCTTCGCCCGGATTCCGGCCAGGTGAGTGTGGCAGGCCATGACGTGCCCCGGCTAAAGCGCAAGGCGCTTTACCAGCTGCGCGAAAAAATGGGCATGCTGTTCCAGAGTGGCGCGCTGTTTACCGATCTCAGTGTCTACGAGAATGTCGCTTTCCCGCTGCGTGTGCACACGTCGTTACCCGAAGATATGATCCGGGACATTGTTCTGATGAAGCTGGAGGCGGTGGGCTTGCGTGGTGCCAGAGAGCTGATGCCCTCAGAGTTGTCCGGTGGCATGACCCGGCGCGTCGCACTGGCCCGCAGTATCGCACTCGACCCGGAGTTGATCATGTACGACGAACCCTTTGCCGGGCAGGATCCGATTGCCATGGGCGTGCTGGTCAAGCTGATCCGGGATCTCAACAGTTCCATGGGGCTAACCAGCGTTCTGGTGTCGCACGACGTGCCGGAATCCCTGAGTATTTGCCATTACGCCTGCATTATTGCCGACGGCAAGGTGATCGGTGAGGGCACTCCCGAGGAGCTGCGGGCACATCCGTCTGAGCGGGTTCAGCAGTTTCTTGAAGGGCAGCCTGATGGCCCGGTGCCGTTCCATTACCCGAGTGGCGATGCGGCGGCTGATTTTGGTGTGGGAGGGCTGTCTTCATGATGGATCGTATTGCCGGCCTGGGTCGTCTCGGGCTTGCGATCATCGCCTCCTTTGGTCGTTCCGGGCAGTTTCTGTTCGGTGTGCTGGCAGGAGTCCCCAGGCCTGCTACAGGTTTTCCCTTGCTGGTCAAACAGCTCTACGCAGTCGGCGTGTTGTCACTGGCGATTGTGGTGGTCTCCGGATTGTTCATCGGGATGGTGCTAGGGCTTCAGGGTTATACCATTCTCAGTGACTACGGCTCGGAGTCGGCGATTGGCCAGATGATTGCCTTAACGCTGGTGCGAGAGTTGGGGCCGGTGGTGACCGCCCTGCTGTTTGCCGGTCGTGCAGGATCCGCCCTGACGGCAGAAATCGGGTTGATGAAGGCGACGGAACAGCTTTCCAGCATGGAAATGATGGGGGTGGATCCTCTGCGCAGGGTCATTGCTCCAAGACTTTGGGCCGGTTTTCTCGCCATGCCGGTACTCGCCATGATTTTTTCGGTGGTCGGGATTTACGGTGGCATGCTGGTCGGCGTGGAGTGGCTGGGTGTGTTCGAAGGTTCCTTCTGGGGCAACATGCAGTCCTCCGTCGATTTTGTGGACGACGTGCTCAACGGCTTTATCAAGAGTGTGGTGTTCGGGTTCGTGTGTGCCTGGATTGCGGTCTACCAGGGTTATGATTGCGTGCCCACCTCCGCAGGTATCAGTTCGGCGACCACCAAAACTGTGGTGTACTCATCGCTGGCGGTGCTCGGTCTCGATTTCGTACTCACCGCCGTCATGTTCGGTGATTTTTAACAGGATTCAGGGAGCCTTTCATGGTACAGAGAAGCATAGAAATCATTGTTGGGCTGTTCATGATTGCCGGCCTGGCCGCGCTCATGTTTCTGGCACTGCAGGTTAGCGGTCTGTCGCCGAAATCCGCGGAGCAGACCTACACGCTGTACGCGAATTTCAACGATACCGGAGGCCTGACGCCCCGTGGCAAGGTTTCCATGGCCGGTGTCACTGTCGGTACTATTGAATCCATCACCCTGGACAGGGACACCTTCCAGGCGAGGGTAACCATGTCCATCCATGCCGAGGTTGATAACATCCCGGCCGACAGTGCAGCAGTAATACGTACATCCGGACTGCTGGGGGAGCAGTACATTGATATATCGATTGGCGGAGATCTGGAATCGCTGAACCCGGGGGATACCTTTTATTCCACCCAGTCTGCCATGAATCTGGAACGGCTGATCAGTAACTTTGCCTCCGGCCGCTGAGCCAGAGCCATGCACAGGAGAAAGTAATGAGTGCCCTTAAACACCGTTTGACGTTGATGATTGCCATGCTCGCCCTGGTGGTGGGTCAGGCCTGCGCAGGGCCGGAGGAGGATCTGAAACGTTACGTGGACGAGAACACCCAGAAGCTGGTGCAGAAGCTCAATGCCGAGAAAGGGTTGTACGAAAAGGATCCTGAGGCGTTTTATGCCAGCATGGATGAAACCCTTCAGGAGTTTGTCGATTTTCGCCGGATTGCTGCCCGAGTGATGGGGCGATATGCCCGCCAGACCACGCCAGAGCAGCGGGATGCTTTTGTCGAGAAGTTCAAGCGCAGCCTGTTTGACAGTTATGCCCAGGCCCTGGTTTCCGCGGAAGATTTCGAGATCATCGTCAAGGAAGCCACCATCCTTCCTCAGAATGAGGATCGCGCTTCAGTAGAAATGGAGTTGATCAGTGCCTCCGGCAACCGTTATCCGGTCACTTACTCGATGTACCGGACAGGCGACGACCGCTGGATGATGGAGAACGTCATCGTAGAGGGCGTTAACATCGGTCTTGCCTTCCGGGATCGCTTTGCCCAGGAAATGGAAGAGAATCGCGGCCAGGTCCAGGCGGTGATTGACGGCTGGGGTGATGCGGTTGAGGCCCTGAATCTGGACGAGCAGGTGGATCGTTCATGAGTGAGTGTGCGCCGGGCATCGTTCGGGATGGCGCAACCCTTCGCGTAACCGGCGATGTCGATGCCGACACGGTCCTGGCACTGCGCAAGCAGGGCGAGCAGGAAATCCAGCAGGCCGACGGCACGCTTGAGGTTGATCTGTCGGGGCTTGGCACCGCCCACAGTGTGGTGCTTTCGATGCTTTTATGTTGGCAGCGTCTGGCGCTAAGCCGACATTGCCATCTCTCCTTCACAGGCGCCAGTGAGCGACTTCGTTCTCTGGCCGCACTCAGTAATCTTCAGGATCAGATTCCCGGATTTGCCGAGTACAGCTGACCGGCGCCCGGGAATTGGTTACAATTCCGCCCCTGATTTCAACTAAGTCGAGGAATCCTTATGGACGCCGCCCAGGTTACCGAACTTGTCAAAGAAGCCCTGCCCGGTTGCGAGGTTCAGGTACAGGTTGATGGCAACCACTATCTTGTTGTGGTGGTGGGTGACGTATTTGAGGGACTGCCCACCATCAAACGGCAGCAAATGATCAACAAGGTGCTATTCCAGCATGTCATGGACGGCACCATTCACGCCCTTCACCCGAAAGCCTTTACCCCGAGCGAGTGGGCCGATCAGCAGGCCGGCGCCTGAACCGAACAGGATAATTACCGTGGACAAACTATTGATCAGGGGTCGAAAGCCCCTGGATGGCGAAATTCGCATTTCCGGTGCCAAGAACGCGGCCCTGCCCATTCTGGCGGCGACATTGCTGGCGGATGAGCCGGTCACCGTCGGCAACCTGCCGCACCTGAACGACATCACCACCATGATCGAGCTGCTCGGGCGCATGGGGGTGGAGTTGCTCATTGATGAAAAAATGAGCGTTGAAGTGCATGCCAACAGCATCAAGCACTTCCATGCGCCCTACGAGTTAGTGAAAACCATGCGCGCCTCCATACTGGTACTTGGCCCGCTGGTGGCACATTTTGGCGAAGCCGAAGTCTCCCTGCCGGGTGGCTGTGCCATCGGTACCCGCCCGGTTAACCTGCACATCCACGGTCTGGAAATGATGGGTGCCGACATCAAGGTGGAGAATGGCTACATCAAGGCCAAGACCAATGGCCGGCTGAAGGGCGCCCACATTTTTCTGGATACGGTCACCGTAACGGGTACCGAAAACCTGATGATGGCAGCTGCGCTCGCCGAGGGTAAAACCATCCTCGAAAACGCGGCCCGCGAGCCCGAAGTGGTGGATCTGGCCGAGTGCCTGATCGCCATGGGCGCCGATATCAAAGGCCACGGTACCGCAACCATTGAAATCAATGGCGTGGAGCGCCTGCACGGATGCCACTACAACGTGTTGCCGGACCGGATCGAAACCGGAACCTATCTGGTGGCGGCGGCTGCGACCGGTGGCCGGGTGAAAGTAAAAGATACCCGGGAAGATATTCTGGAAGCGGTGCTGCTCAAGCTGGAAGAGGCGGGGGCGCACATCACTACCGGCCCGGACTGGATTGAACTGGATATGAAAGGCAAGCGGCCCAAGGCAGTCAGCCTGCGGACCGCGCCTTATCCGGCGTTCCCCACGGATATGCAGGCTCAGTTTGCGGCCATGAATGCGGTGGCCGAGGGTTCAGGTACCATCGTCGAAACCGTATTTGAAAACCGATTCATGCACTTGCAGGAACTGATCCGGATGGGCGCAGACATTACCCTTGAGGGTAACGCTGCCATCATCAAGGGTGTCGAACATCTGACCGGGGCTCCGGTCATGGCGACCGACCTGCGGGCCTCGGCTAGCCTTGTGATCGCCGGCCTGGTGGCAGACGGCGATACCATTGTTGACCGCATTTACCACATTGACCGTGGTTATGAGTGCATTGAAGAGAAGTTGCAGCTGTTGGGCGCCAGCATCCGCCGTCTGCCAGCCTGAATTTGACCAACGGGAACCCGGAAGGATACATGACAGATTCCATCACCATCGCCTTGTCGAAGGGTCGCATTCTGGAAGAAACCCTGCCGCTGCTGGCGGAAGCGGGCATTGAGCTTGTCGACGACGTGAAAAAGTCCCGCAAGCTGGTGTTTCCCACCACCGACCCGAACGTGCGGATTCTGATCATCCGGGCGACCGATGTGCCCACATATGTTCAATACGGTGGCGCCGATCTGGGCGTTACAGGTAAGGATGTTCTGATGGAGCACGGTGGCGACGGCCTCTACGAACCGCTTGATCTGAACATCTCCCGTTGCCGGTTGATGACCGCAGGCAAAAAAGGCGAGCAGCCACCGGCAGGCAGGATTCGTGTTGCCACCAAATTCGTCAACCTGGCCCGGCGCTACTATGCGGCTCAGGGCCGGCAGGCCGATATCATCAAGCTCTACGGGGCAATGGAGCTGGCACCGATCCTGAATCTGGCCGATGAGATTGTTGATATCGTGGATACCGGCAATACCCTCAAGGCCAACGGGCTGGAGCCAAGAGAACTGATTGACCACATCAGTAGCCGACTGGTGGTTAACCGGGCCTCCATGAAGATGAAACACGGCCAGATAAACCCCATAATCGAGAAGATGTCCGCGGCCGTTGAACGACGCCGCGATTCGTAGTGTTACTCCAAGACAGGATCTGAAAAATGACCGACAGAATCACCAGACTGAACACCACCCAGAGCGACTTTGACAGTGCGCTGGCCCAGCTGCTGGCCTGGGACGACAGTGTGGATCATCAGGTGAACGAGTCGGTTCGGCATATCCTGCACGAGGTGAAGACCCGGGGCGATGCGGCAGTGCTGGAGTTTACGGCCAAGTTTGATCGCCTGGACGTTGGCTCCATGGCTGAGCTGGAAATGGATAAAAGCCGTTTGCAGGCAGCTTTGGACCGAATTCCCCAAGATCAGCGTGAGGGTCTGGAAAAAGCGGCGGAACGCATCCGTGACTACCACGAGCGTCAGAATCAGAAGTCCTGGCAATACCAGGACGAAGACGGAACCGTGCTGGGCCAGAAGGTAACACCGCTGGATCGTGCCGGTCTGTACGTGCCAGGCGGAAAGGCAGCCTATCCGTCGTCGGTGCTGATGAACGCGATCCCGGCCAAAGTCGCTGGTGTGGCTGAGGTCATTATGGTGGTGCCAACGCCAGACGGTGTGGTGAACGACATGGTCCTGGCTGCGGCCGCCATTGCCGGGGTAGACCGCGTGTTTACTATCGGTGGCGCCCAGGCTGTGGCTGCGCTGGCGTATGGCACGGACACGGTGCCCTCTGTCGACAAGATCGTCGGCCCCGGTAACATCTTCGTGGCCACCGCCAAGCGCGAAGTATTCGGAGTTGTCGGTATCGACATGATCGCCGGCCCTTCGGAGATACTGGTGATCTGTGACGGCAAGACCGACCCGGACTGGATTGCCATGGACCTGTTTTCCCAGGCCGAACACGACGAGCAGGCCCAGAGTATTCTGGTCAGCCCGGACGCAGACTTCCTGGATGCCGTGGAAGCCAGTATCAACAAGCTGCTGCCAACCATGGAGCGAGAAGAGATTATCCGCACCTCCATGCTGGGAAGGGGTGCTCTGATTCAGGTGGCAGATCTGAAAGAAGCCGCGGAAGTGAGTAATCGCATTGCACCGGAGCACCTGGAACTCTCAGTAGAAGATCCGCAGGCCATGCTGGACGACATCCGCCACGCCGGTGCGATCTTCATGGGCAGGCATACGGCCGAAGCCCTGGGTGACTATTGCGCGGGCCCGAATCACGTATTGCCCACCAGCGGTACCGCGCGATTCAGCTCACCTCTGGGCGTGTACGATTTCCAGAAGCGCTCCTCCCTTATTGGCTTTACGGCTCAGGGTGCCGACCGTATGGGGCGGGTAGCGTCGGTTCTGGCCCGAGGTGAAGGGCTGACAGCACACGCACGTTCAGCGGAGTACCGGATCAATGAGTAAGTACTGGAGTGACCTGGTCAGTGAACTCAAGCCGTACGTGCCGGGTGAACAGCCAAAAATGGCCAATCTGGTTAAGCTGAACACCAATGAAAACCCGTTCGGCCCATCGCCAAAAGTGATTGAAGCCATTCAGAGAGAGCTGAATGACAGCCTGCGCCTGTATCCGGACCCGGAAGGCCAGGCCCTGAAAGATGCCATTGCCGACTACCACGTGGATTTTGGAATCAACCCCAAGCAGGTGTTTGTTGGCAACGGTTCCGATGAAGTGCTGGCGCATATCTTTCAAGGGCTGCTGAAACACGACAAGCCGATCCTGTTTCCGGACATCAGCTACAGCTTCTACCCGGTGTATTGTGGCTTGTTCCAGATCGAAAGCGCGGTCATTCCCTTGACCGACAGCTTCGAGATCGATCCGAACGACTACAAACGTGACAACGGCGGCATTATCTTCCCGAACCCGAATGCGCCGACGGGACGCTACCTCGGACTTGGGCATGTAGAGGATATCCTGCAGGCCAACCCGGATAGCGTGGTGGTGGTTGATGAAGCCTATGTGGATTTCGGCGGCGAGACGGCGATTCGCTTGGTAAATCAATACCCGAACCTGTTGGTGTGCCAGACTCTGTCCAAGGCTCGTTCACTGGCTGGCCTGAGGGTTGGCTTTGCGGTCGGTAACGAAGAGCTGATCGAGGCCCTCAACCGTGTCAAAGACAGCTTCAACTCCTACCCGCTGGATCGGCTGGCTTTGGCCGGTGCCGTGGCAGCGTTTGAGGACAAGCAGTGGTTCGAGGACTCTTGTAGTGGCGTGATCCGCGAGCGCGAGCGGGTGACCAGGGCGTTGGAAGAGCTTGGCTTTGAGGTGTTGCCATCCAAGGCAAACTTTGTTTTTGCCCGCCATCCCGGCCATGAAGGGGCTGAGATTGCGGCGAAGCTTCGGGAGCAGGGCATTATTGTTCGGCATTTCAATAAGCCAAGAATCAGCGATTTTCTGCGCATCACGATTGGTACCAGTGACCAGAACAATGCCCTGATAAAAGGCCTGGATGCGCTGTAGTCTAATGTCGAAGTAGAACGAGGAATCGGCGCGCCGAGTTACGCTGGCGTTTCAGCTTCGAGGTGCCGCAAGGGTCAGCAGGGGTTTCCGGAAACCGCTACAAGCACATCCATGTGCGCTTCTCTCCGGCCATCCATGGCCTCCGACATTTCCGGAAACCCCTGCTGACCCTTGCTTTCAAACGTTGTGCACGCCAGCTGCCATGCGTCCAGAAACCGAAATGTGTTCGAGGTGTTTAATGGCGAGCAGAAACGAGATTATAGCCAAGATAAATCAATGGCTTCAGCCGGATACCTTCCAGGATTACTGCCCGAACGGCCTTCAGGTTGAAGGCAGCGAGCAGGTTATGACCCTTGTGACCGGTGTAACGGCCAGCCAGGCACTGATTGACGCAGCAGTCGCACAAAACGCAGACATGATCCTTGTCCACCACGGCTACTTCTGGAAAGGTGAAGACCAGACTATTCGTGGCATGAAGAAAAACCGGATCAAGCAGTTGCTGGACAACGACATCAACCTCGTCGCCTACCATCTGCCACTGGACGATCATCCAGAGTATGGCAACAACCGGCAACTGGCGGAAGTGCTCGGAATCCAGAATCCTAGGCCGCTGGGGGGGCTGGTCTGGCAGGGTGAGTTGCCGGAGCCCTTGTCAGTTGAAAAGTTTGAGTTAGAGATGGCTCGGGCTCTGCACAGGCAGCCGTTGCACGTTGGTGCAGGGGCAGACAAAATCAAAGCCGTCGCCTGGTGTACGGGCGCCGCTCAGGGCTTTATCAACGTTGCTTTGGAGGCGGGCGTAGACGCCTACATCAGTGGTGAAATCTCGGAGCCGACAACGCATACCGCCCGGGAATGCGGCATTCATTACTTTGCGGCGGGCCATCACGCGACAGAGCGTTATGGAGTGCAGGCGTTAGGGGCGGCGATTGCTGAGGCGTTTGGTGTTACACACCGTTTCATCGATTGTGATAATCCGGTATGAAGATCGTTGCCAGGCTGCGCGTGGCGCAGCCTCTGATTCCGAATCAGGCCGGGCGCTTCTCGCCCTTGTCCAGGCCGTAGTCCTCGGCAAGCGTGCCTTTGGCCTCAGGGTCGGCCTTGGGTGCATAATCCCTGGGAGGTTCTGAAGGCTCGCCATCACTGCCATGCTCCAGTCTGCCCTTGGATTTCTGATCCAGCTCTTCCATCCAGTCTTCGTCATTGCACAGACGGTTGGCGCCACGAGCCATATGCTGGTTCACATCCCGGTAGGCGTCGTTGAACCGGCGCAACAGGTGCGCGGATTCCATAAAGTGCTCGTTCACCTGGGCCTGATAGCGCGTAAACTCGCTGCGCAGCTCTTCAATCTGCTGCTCCGCCCGGCGCTGCCGCAACGTTGCTCCCTGGCCGGAACGGCCAACCAGAATCCCGATGACAATGCCAACTACCAACGCGGCAACTGCCGCCAGAATCAGGTTTGTCATATGAAAATCGTCCTTATATTGCCTGGAAGTGAGCCAATCCCCGTAAACGGAGTATAACGCCCCAAACCGATTGAGCCCATGCTGAAACACTGAGCCAATCGTCGTATTGCCCCGAGAGCCGCCCGGCGTGGCGAAAAAACGCGAAATAGGCGACAATACCGCGCCGATTTTTCACTCGACTCAACTATTCAGGAAGCCTGATGACTGCAGCCACGTCCTCCGATACCGTTGCGAACCTGACCCCTTGGGAGCGTTACCAAAAGGATCTTGAACGCCCGGATTTTCACAAGGACCCCGCCCAGGTAGATGCAGTCCAACGCCTGCAGTCACTGTACGATAAATTGGTGGCTGCTGAAAACGAGCGCAACAAAGGGTTGGCCAAACTGCGCCGCAAACTCAAGAAGGGCCGGGAAGAGCCGGTTAAAGGCCTGTATTTCTGGGGCGGCGTTGGCCGGGGTAAAACCTATCTGATGGACACCTTTTTTGAGTCGCTGCCATTCGAGCGCAAGATGCGGGTGCACTTCCACCGTTTTATGCAGCGCGTTCACAACGAATTGAAGGCTTTGAAAGGGGAGAAAAACCCCCTTGAGATGGTGGCTAAAAAGTTTGCGGACGAGACCCGTGTCATCTGTTTCGACGAGTTCTTTGTTTCCGATATTGGCGATGCCATGATCCTTGCCACGCTGATGGATGGGCTTTTTGGTCGTGGTGTTACCTTGGTGTGTACGTCCAATATCGTCCCCGATGGCCTTTATAAAGATGGCCTCCAGCGCGCGCGGTTCCTGCCTGCCATTGAGCTGGTAAAGAAGTACACCGATGTGGTGAATGTGGATGGCGGCGTGGACTATCGCCTGCGTACCCTGGAGCAGGCAGAGCTTTATCACTGTCCGCTGGATGATGAGGCGGATATCAGCTTGCGGAACAGTTTCGACGCCCTGGCCGTCGAAGCGGCGAAGCACAGTAAAACCATGGAAATCAACGGTCGCAAGATTCCGGCCCAGGCCCACGCAGACGATGTGGTCTGGTTTGACTTCAAAGACGTGTGTGACGGCCCCCGGAGCCAGAACGATTACATCGAAATGGCGCGCCAGTTCCACGCCATTATCGTCAGCAATGTACCGGTGCTTGGTGGCGACAAGGACGACCAGGCGCGCCGTTTTATCAACATGATCGATGAGTTCTACGACCGCAACGTCAAGGTCATTATCTCCGCTGCGGCGCCCATCACCGAGCTCTATTCGGGCGGGCGTCTGAGCTTTGAATTCGAGCGCACGGAATCCCGATTGCTGGAAATGCAATCCCAGGAGTATCTTGAAGCGCCCCACAAACCATAACCAGAATCATAAAGAACCAACAGAGAGGTCACAGCATGAGTCAGGACAACGTTGTCATCGTGAGCGGTGTTCGCACCCCCATGGGTGGTTTTATGGGTAGTCTTGCCCCGGTTTCCGCGCCGGAACTGGGCGCAATTGCCATCGCTGAGGCGGTGAAGCGCGCCGGCCTGCAGCCTGCCGATATTCAGGAAGTCATTATGGGTAATGTGCTGCCGGCTGGCCTGAAACAGGGGCCCGCTCGCCAGGCCATGCGCAAGGCGGGACTGCCAGACAGTACTGGCGCCACCACCATTAACAAACTTTGTGGCTCCGGCATGAAAGCGACCATGTTCGCCCATGACCTGATCAAAGCCGGCTCAAACGACATCATGGTAGCCGGTGGCATGGAGAGTATGTCCAACGCGCCTCACATTTTGCTGGGCGCCCGCCAGGGCTACCGCATGGGGCCTGGGCAGGCGCCCCAGGACCATATGTTCCTGGATGGCCTCGAAGACGCCGAGACTGGCCGTTTGATGGGATCTTTCGCCCAGGAAATGGCGGACAAGAAAGGCTATACCCGGGAAGAAATGGACGACTACGCGATTTCCTCCCTGAATCGTGCCAAGAAAGCGATTGAAGAAGGCCTGCTCAAAGAGGAGATCATCCCCGTTACCGTCAAGACCCGTAAGGGCGAGGTGGTGGTAGAGGATGATGAGCAGCCCCACAACGCCAACATTGAGAAGATTCCGACACTGCGCCCGGCGTTTGCCAAAGACGGTACCGTGACTGCGGCAAACGCGTCTTCCATTTCTGACGGCTCCTCAGCACTGGTGCTGATGCGTGAATCCGAAGCCGAAAAACGTGGCCTCAAGCCCCTGGCGCGGATCGTTGCCCATAGCACTCAGTCCCAGCATCCCAGCGAGTTCACCTGTGCGCCAGTGGGCGCGATCCAGACGCTTTTCCAGAAAACCGGCTGGACCAAGGACGATGTTGACCTTTACGAGATCAACGAAGCCTTCGCCATGGTGGCCATGATGCCTATCAAAGAACTGGGCCTGGATCCAGACAAGGTGAATATTCACGGTGGCGCCTGTGCCCAGGGGCATCCGGTTGGGTCTACCGGTTCCCGTCTTCTGGTTACCCTGATGCATGCCCTCAAGCGCTATGGCAAAAAGAAGGGTGTTGCCGCGCTCTGCATCGGTGGTGGTGAAGCCACCGCAATGGCGATCGAAATGCTGTAAGACGACAGGTGGTTGCACTCCTGAATCTTGTCTATAGTGAGGGAGTGCGAGCCCCGGCTGAACAGAGAGTGACAGCAAAATCATACTTTTGACTGATCAAAGCCCCCGAAAGGCTTAGCTATAGTGCAATCATCACGGCACTGTGTGTACAGCCGTCAGGACACCTAACACCAGAACAATCGAGCAGCGACTCAGAACAACAACGGAGTAGCCTTCCAATGACAAGAAAAACTCAACCGTGGCAGCGTTGGACCAAGTTACCACTTGCCGTAGCCATAGCCGCCGGTGTGTCCGGCCAGGCAGCAGCATACTCGTTCTACATGGGTGATGTTGAGGCTCAGTTCAATACCACGCTATCTGCAGGTGCTTCCTGGCGAGTAGAGGATGCCGACAAGCGTCTTCTGGCTCCGCACGATGGTCGGGGTACTGCTTCCACCAACAACTATGACGACGGCAACCGCAACTTCGATAAAGGCGATACCATCTCGAAGATCGTCAAGGGCAACAGTGAGTTGTTCCTGGATTACGCCGTGGACAGCCAATATCTGACCCGAGTAGGCGGTTTTGTTCGTGGCCGCTATTGGTACGACTTCGAACTCAAAGACGAGAATCGCCGTTACGTAGAGCTCAACGAGAAAGCAAAGGATAACGCCTCAGGCGGCGAAATCCTTGATGCCTACGTGTTTTCTGACTGGTATTTCGGCAACATCCCCGTGAGCCTGCGCTATGGTAAGCAGGTGGTGAGCTGGGGTGAAAGTACCTTTATCCAGGGTGGCATCAATACCATTAACCCGGTAGACGTACAGGCCTTCCGTGCTCCGGGCTCTGAGCTTAAGGATGCGCTGCTGCCGGTTGAGATGTTCTATATGTCTGCCGGTGTGACTGAAAACGTCTCCATTGAAGCCTTCGTTCAGGCCAAATGGGAGCCGGTGCGCCCCGACGATTGTGGGACCTTCTTCTCCACCATCGATTTTGTCGCTGATGGCTGTGGCCCTATCTGGCTAGCGGGTGATGTGAGTGAGGCTCAGAGTCAGATACTTGATGCTGCCGACTCATTGGGCCTTGGTGGCTATGCAATTAACCGACTGGCTGATGTAGAGGCGGATTCGAAGGATCAGTTCGGTGTAGCCGTTCGCTGGTATGTGCCTGAGCTGAATGATTCAGAGCTGGGCTTCTATTACATAAAGTACAACAGTCGCTTGCCGTATGTAAGCGGTGTGCTGAACGACGGTCCTGGGCCCCAGGCGGGTGGGTTCCCTGAGTACTTTATGGAGTACCCGGAGAATATCGATCTCTACGGTATCAGTATCAATACCACCACGCCCGGCGGCTGGTCGCTGGGCGCCGAGTATAGCTTCCGTGAGGATGTGCCCCTTCAGTGGAACGCATTTGAGCTGATCTACGCTGGTCTGCAACTGCCGACCAATCCCAATGATCCAAATTCGACGCCTGTAAGTCTCTTGCAACAACAGCGGCAAAAAGAACTTGGAGCGGACTTCGATATCAACGGTCTGAGGGCTTCTGGCTATGACCGTTACAATGTCTCCCAATTCCAGTTCACGCTGATCAAGTTCTTCGATCAGGTTATGGGTGCCAGCCGTCTGTCCCTGATCAATGAAGTGGGTATGACCTGGGTACACGATCTGCCGGGCTACGACGAGGCACGTTATGGGCGCTCCGGTACTTTTGGCCTAGGTCCGGTGCCCACGCCTGCGGGTGATATCTGTCCCCAGCTGAATCTGAACCCGGACTACTGTGAGAACGACGGCTATACCACAGACTTCTCCTGGGGCTATCGCACCCGCCTGGTTTGGGACTACCCGAACGTGTTTGCAGGTGTGAACCTGTCGCCACAGTTGGCCTGGAGCCATGACGTAGAAGGTTACTCTCCGCAGCCGGGTGGTGCCTTCAACGAAGGAAGCAAAGCACTTGGTCTGTCTGTTCAGGCGGTTTACCAGAACAAGATCACAGGCAACATCGGCTACACAAACTTTTTCGGTGGCAAACCGTATAACGAGTTGACCGACCGTGATTTCGTGAGTGCGAGCGTTTCCTACTCATTCTGAACCGGACCGAATTCGTTCAACGAGGTAATTTAGATGAAACTGAACAAGAAACTACTGGCCACAGGTGTACTGGCTGCAAGTCTCTTTACCGGTCAGGCCTGGGGCGCGGTTTCTGCAGAAGAAGCGGCCAAACTGGGAGACACTCTGACCCCGATGGGTGCAGAGAAGTCCGGTAACGGTGGCGCCATCCCGGCATGGACGGGCGGGTTAACGACTCCGCCAGCCGGTTACAAGGGCGACGGTATTTATGTGAATCCGTTCCCTGATGAGCAGCCTGAGTTTGTCATCGATCAGAGCAATGTTGATCAGTATGCCGACAAGCTGTCACCGGGCCAGGTGGCGATGATTCGTCAATACTCTGATTACAAGATTCCGGTGTATCCGACCCATCGTACGGCGGCGTACCCGAAAGAGGTGATGGACGAGACCGTTGAAAACGCCACCAAGGTGGAGTTGATTCAGAACGGTAACGGCCTGGGTAATTACGAGAGCGCAACGCCGTTTCCGATTCCCCAGAACGGCCTGGAAGCTATCTGGAACCATATCACCCGTTATCGTGGTGGTTCGGTGCAGCGGAACGTTGGCCAGGTTACCCCGACGGCTGGTGGCGACTACTCAGTGGTCAAGTTCCAGGACGAGCTGACATGGCGTACTTACCTGAGCGATTACAAGCCGGGTGAGGACGACAACGTTCTGTTCTACTTCAAGCAGGCCATTACTGCCCCGGCACGTCTGGCGGGTAACGTACTGCTGGTTCATGAAACGATTGATCAGGTGAAAGAGCCGCGCCGGGCGTGGATCTACAACGCCGGTCAGCGTCGGGTTCGCCGTGCTCCGCAGGTTGCCTACGATGGCCCGGGTACTGCAGCCGACGGCATGCGTACCTCTGATAACTTCGATATGTACAACGGGGCGCCAGACCGCTACAACTGGGAGCTGCTGGGCAAGAAGGAAATGTACATTCCGTACAACTCCTACAAGCTAGTGGATCGCAGCCTGAGCTATGACGAGATCATCAAGGCCGGCCACATCAATCAGGACCTGACCCGTTACGAGCTGCACCGTGTATGGCACGTGCGTGCAACTCTGAAAGACGGTGAGCGCCACGTTTACGCACAGCGTGACTTCTACATTGATGAGGACTCCTGGCAGGCGGCGGTTATCGATCACTACGATGGCCGTGGTGAGCTCTGGCGTGTAGCAGAAGCACATGGAATGCAGTTCTATGACCAGAACGTACCCTGGTACGCCATTGAAGTACTGTACGATTTGCTCTCCGGTCGCTACCTGGCCCTTGGCCTGACGAACGAAGAGAACCAGCCGTACACCTTCGGTGTCGAGCGTCAGTCGCGGGATTACACGCCGGCGGCTCTGCGTCGCGCTGGAACCCGTTAATAACAGCGTTTCACCGCTGTCAGGAAAAGCGAGCCTTTACGGCTCGCTTTTTTTTGGCCGTTGGTAAGTGTCTCCGCGTTAAAAAATCGCCTCTAACCTCTTTTTTCCCCGTCAATTTTTTGCAGCAAGCACCTGCTTTGGTTTAACCTCTCCCTCAAGACTCATACTAAAGGCGTACCCCATGCAGGACGCCATGCCGTTTTCGGCCTAAGCAAGACTCTTATTTTCCGGTTTGGGCGTTCGTCCGGCCGGTTTCAAACGGGGCAGTGCGTGAAATCCTTTAAAGAAGGCTGTGCAGCCAACGACGAGTTCCAGACCGCGAACTCCAGTCTACAGAGCGGTGAGCTGGTGCGGGATCTTATGGAGCACCGGCTGAGGGTGCCATCTGTACCAGACGATACCCTGGCGAGGCCGAATCTGGATCGAATGATATGCCAGGCCTTGCAGCCGGGGCGGTTGCTTCAGTTAGAAGCACCGGGAGGCTATGGTAAAACCCATGCGCTAGTCAGCGCGCTTGCCAGTGCACCGGATGTGAATGTTCGCTGGATCGCCCTTAATGCCGGAGACAACGCACCCTCCCGTTTTCTGTCAATACTTGCGATGGCGTTGGGGGTGGCAGAGGTGCTTCCGCCCAATGGCGGAACCTTTGAAGACCACTTGACCATGCTTCTGGTCAATCGAGATCGGCAAGCCGGCGAGGCCAGGGAAGTGCTGGTGCTGGATAACGTCCATTACCTTACCAACCCGGCGGTCAGTGGCTTATTGCACCAGCTGGTTACCCATCTGCCATCGGGTCTTTCCGTTGCTATGGCTTCTCGGCGTCCGGTGCCATTTGAGAGTCACACACTGGAATTGAATGGCAAGTACACGAGGCTGGGGCCGGATATCCTGGAGTTCTCACGGTCTGAAACCTTTGAGTTTTTTGCGAAAGCGCGCTCCGACAGCCTGATTACGAGCGTCGCGATTGATCATTTATTCGGGCTGACTGAAGGTTGGCCAACGCCACTGGCACTGTATCGGCGGGAGCTGAAACAGGGCGGGGAGCGTCGGGCCCTGCACGAAACCCCTTCGGTAGAGCGTTTCCTGAAAGACTGTATTGCGGCCCAGCTGGGGTCCGCTCAGTTGAAATCAATGAGGGCGATTGCCGAGCTGGACAGCTGTTCGGATGAGTTGTTTTTCGCTATCGAGCCTTCCGTGTCAGAGTCGGGGATGCCACCGTCTGAGGCTGCTGATCGTGGTCTGCCCTTGAAGCCGGTCCCTGGCCGGGGCCGGTGGTATCGCCTGAACCCATTGCTACAGGCCTGGCTGCAAACCCCGGTGATGGGGGGCTACATCACCCGAATGCTTATGGCCAGCCGATGGTTCGAGCAGCGCCAGCAATTCCCGGAAGCATTAAAGTATGCGGTCCTGGCCGGTGATAGCGATGAGGTCGTGCGCATTGCCTCCGAGAGTACCGAGGCGCTGTTACTGGGCCAGGATACTGCCTCTTTGTTGAGCTTGAGAAAAAACCTGCCTGCAGAATTGCTGGAGCGAAGCGCCCGGCTGCGTATTGTTTACGGCTGGGTACATGCCATTGGTGGTCAGTTCCAGCAGGCAAAGCAGCTTCTTGAAGGCTTCAATGACCGGGACCGGAACGAGCATGAGGGCCGCATCTACGCTTTGAAGGCGTTTATATTGCGCGGTGAGGGCTTTGTGCAGCCCGCGTTGGCCATGGCTGACAAGGCGCTGGCGATGGGTAGTATGTCGACCCAGGCGCAGTTGGTGACTCAAATTGTTCGTTCGAGCGCGCTTTGTGCGGCCGGGTCTTTTCAGGAGGCTCGGGATGCCAATCGTGTTGCTTCCAAGCTGGCCCGCGAAGCTGGCGATTCGGGGTCCGAGGCCCTGGCGGTATACGCCCATGCCCGCATTGAACTGGGCAAAGGGGCACTGCGCCACGCGGAGCAACTGTTGCGAACCGGGCTGGATACGGCCATGCAGGAGCTTAGCCGGCCGGCACGAATCGGGGAAACCCGCCTGCAGCTGAATCTGGTTCTGGTGCTCTGGCATCAGGGGCGTCTGACGGAAGCCGATCGACTATTGGTCAACTGTGCCCGTCATGCCGAACAGACCCGTGATCTCGGGTTGCTGCTCGCCATGGCGTTGAGGGTACTGATGTGTCGCGCTCAGGGCCGGATGGATGATGCCTTCGTCTGGGTGGGCCGGGCAGAGCGCACCATGCATACCTGGCAGGTGGATGAGAGCCTGTACGTACCGGTTCTGGAAGCGTTGAAGGCCAGCTGTTGGCTGGCTCAAGGCCAACACGACAGTGCGACGCAGGCGATCGCCAAACTGGAACCTTACCGTAAAGGTGGATGTGTTCCAGAGCTTTTCCCGATGATGCCAGGCCTGCTGGATTGCTTGCAGGTGCGGGCTGATATGGCCAATGGCGACCTGGTGAGAGCCCGGGAACATCTGGATGCTGTCTCAGAGAAATACGAGGGCGGCATGCCCTGGGGGCTGCAGCTGCATGCGGGTTTGCTGGATGCTGTTCTGCTGGAAGCCGAGAAAGGCCTTCCTGCCGCCCGGAAGAGGCTGGAGAGCGTCGTTGCCCAGGCGAGCCGGGAGCATTTTATAAGCCCCTTTGCAGAGCTTATGAAAGAGCTTGGCCCGTTGATGGACAAATGTTATCGCCATCTTGATAACGGGGACTTCACCGCAGCGCTTGGGCGGCTGTTTGGTTGTGAGCCCGTGGCACCGGCGGCAGACCCCCTGGCCGAGCCTATCAGTGATCGAGAGCAGGGCGTTCTGGAATTGATCGCCCAGGGGCTATCAAACCAGGAAATCGCCGACAAATTGCACATTTCGCTGCATACCGTGAAAACCCACGCCAGAAGGATAAACGCCAAGCTGGATGTTAAATCACGGACACAGGCAATTGTCCGGGCCCGGGAGCTGGGGCTGCTGTAATACCGCAGCCCCGCAGGGATTATTCGTTAGCTGTTTTCGGCCAACAGTGTTTCAATTCGCTGGTCTTTCTCCGCCCAGATCTCACTTACCCATCGCTGGAAGTCGACCCTGACCTCCCGGTTGTTTTCGTAATCCATTCCAAGAAAACGCTCCGGCACTTCGCGGGTGCGAATATCGATCACGATCTTGCGCACCCGTCCGCACAGGTAGTCCCAGATGCCGGGTCGGCCACCGGGATACACGATAGTGACATCCAGCATGGTATGAATCATCTCGCCCATGGCGCCAAATACAAAGGCCGTGCCGCCCGCTCTGGGTTTCAGCAGATGCTTGTAAGGTGAGTTCTGGCGCTGGTGTTTTTCCGGGGTGAAACGGGTGCCTTCCATAAAATTGAAAATGGTCACTGGTGTGTACCGGAATTTTTCACAGGCGGCCTTTGTCGCTTCAATGTCCTTGCCTTTCAGTTCCGGGCGTTTGGCGATCTGTTCCTTGGTATGTCTGTGCATAAACGGGAAATCCAGAGCCCACCAGGCAACTCCTAACAAAGGCACCCAGATCAGCTGCTTTTTCAGGAAGAACTTCAGCAGTGGGATTTTGCTGTTCAGTACATATTGAATAGCGGGAATGTCAGCCCAGCTCTGATGGTTGCAGGTGACAAAATACCAGTGCTCCTTGCTGAGTTCTTCCGCACCACGGACCTCCCATTCCACCCGGTGGAGCAGATTCATCAGGGTGTTGTTGAAGCCGATCCAGTACCAGGCAATGGCATTCAGCACGATAGTGCACGCCTTACGAAACGGCTGGACTGGAGCAACGAGTTTGGCCAGTGCTACCAGCAACAGTAGCGGAAGAAACAACAGGGTGTTGATCAGTATCAACAGCACCGCAAGGATGCCTTTTAGCGGCGCGGGCAGGAAATCAAGCATCGGAGAATCTCGAATCTGTCAGGTTCAGGGATTAGCCTTCAAACGGGCTCAGTTGGCCACCGGATCCACCGGGCAGGAGCGTCGTGTCCGGAATGGCGGATGCCAGCCGTTCAAACTGCGCAGGGGTCCGGTCACCCAGCAGGGTTCTGAATTCCTCGTCGTAGAACTCCAGATTGTTGTAACGGATCATGGCGCGAATCTCTTTTATGTACTCCTCACCACGCTCGGAATAGCCAAGCAGGCCTTCTGCAAGCTCCCACCCAGACAGGGGTTTCTGGGCATTGCGATCAGCGAGCCGAATATCACGAACTGTTTGATAGGTGGGATGACGGTTCAGATTCTGAATGTAGGAGCGCACGGAGTAATAAGGTGACGGGAATTTTGCCACTTCGTGATTGGCACCTTCGATTCGGCTCTGCGGCACCAGCCCGCAGCCCCGGGAGAAGCACCATTGACCAAAGAGATTGTTGCCTTCGGTCGCAAACCGGGAGGTCCCCCAGGCGGATTCATTCGCTGCCTGAGCCAGGATCAGAGACGGAGGAATGACATCGAGGCGTTTCCGAAGCAGGTCGAACTGCTGGTCAGTTCCGGCCTCGGCCTCAATGCGCAGTCGATCCCCCTGGCTTGTTAGCCATGCGAGTTCATCTTTAGTCAGAGCTTCCTTTCCCTCAAGCGTGGTGAGATATTCGCGCTCCAGCAGAATACGGGAATTGGCAAGCACTATCCTGGGATAGAGGTAAGAGAAGAACGCGACTTTCTTTTCAGTGGTGTCCTGATAGGTTGAGAAGTCCGGAAGACCCTCATTCGCCCAATTTGGAAGCGGTGGCAGAGAAGACAGCGTAACTTCGCCTTCGCCTTCTCCCGGCAGGGTGTTCTGACTTGCGGTTGGTGTGTAAATAGCACCCGCAACAGCAAACGCAAACAACGGCATCAACAGCATCAGCGCCCGGTTAACTGCAGTCATAAACCCCTCGTTACTATCGATATGGCTTGAATTATAACAGGTTATACGGGGCTGTCCGCGGTTCAGGTTTTAAGGCGCAGAGGATTCCTCAACAAGGGTTGCGAGCAATAGCCCGGTTTTCATTTCCGGGCCGGTATCGTCGCTGATAACCAGGAAGACCTGGTTGCCGGCCGCGGTATAGAAGCCGCGCATCTCGTATTCTCCGGCGCTGGTAATCGAAATGCCCCCTTCCAATGTTGTTGTGAAGCTGCCATTAAACTGCATCGGCAGTTCTTCAGGGGCCACCACCTCGTTGTCTTCGATAAGGTGGTTCACCATCATGGTTGTGCCCTCGAAGCTGGCAGAACTGTTCGCCAGGGTCAGCTGTGCATTGTTCACGTGGTAGAGCCGGTTTTCCTCCTGCGTCACGCCAACGATGGCGCCCTGTAACCGATAGGTGCCTTCTGTCAGTGCTCCGTCTGTGAGCGTTTTTCCTGCCACCAGGAGGCCACTGCCCAACGTGCCATCATTGAGGTTAAAGCCCATCAGATCCTGATTTGGGGTTGCCGCTCCCAGGCCCATGTCGGGGATGCCAAAGTTGGGGTCGTTGAAGTTGGTTCGTTCGTCGATCTCGTTGCGGAACAACCCCAGCCGCCCCATATAAATATCACCCGAGCTCAGGCGGGAACGCCGGTTAATCAGATTCCAGGTGTCGTTGCTGGTATTGGGTGTGGCTACGCCACCGGAGGCGTCGCGGGCCAGGGTGAACTGATCCACATTGGCGGTGCCGTTCAGAGTCTGACCGTTCGCTGAGCCGAATGCCCATTGACCATGTCCGGTTTCGAATGTTGCAGGCGCCCCATCGGCGAAGCGGGTGGCGAGGTAAGCCACATTATAGGCCTGTCCGGCCATATCGTAGATCTGGAATGCCTCCGCACGTTGGAGGTGTAGCTCGAATACGCTCAGGTAGTGGTTTTCGAGAGTGTTCCGGCGTTTGAGCTTGCCGTTATCATCTTCCAGCGCGATCGCTTTGCCGCCGGTGAAATAGTTGGTCAGTACCCGGTCTGGCCCGCTCTGGTCATTCACCGGTTCGGAAGTAAAGGCATCCAGATAGTACGGGTTTCTGGTCCAGCCATTGATCAGGCTGCTGTTTCGTTTGGTGATGGTTTGGTAAAGGGCTCTTCCCGCCAGCAAGCGAGCCGGTGTTTCGGTGGTCAGTGTGGCAGCGCCCGGGGCGCTGGAATGGCTGTTTCGTTCCCAGGTTTCGGTCCCGCGCTCAAAAAAGAGCTGCTCTGGAATACCGGAATTATTCCGCTCGAAAAAACCGTGAATCTGCGTTTGGCGATCGTAAGGTATGTCCGTGGCCAGAGACGTGATATTCAGGTTGAAGGCATCGAACGACGTGAGCGTCAGTGCGGGATACAAAAAGGCGCGGTTGTCCTCGGTCAGCCGCTCTACCTGAGCCATGCGTACGCCCCACTGGCCGGCTCCTGCTACATTGGATTCGCGAAACGTCTGGCCCAATTCCAGGCCGAGAAACACGGAGTTGTAATCCGCCGCACTGGCGGAAATCCGGTCTGAGGATGCCTGGCCGAGCAGTGCGTAGTCGGCCATATCTGCTACATAGCTGGCAAAATCAGCCCGGTCAGCCAGGGTAGAGGTCGCTTGGGTAACGTTAGCGTTCTCCGGAATATCAATCTCAAAATCGTGTACCTGGTCGGCCAGAGTTCCCCATACATACTTGTTCAAGCAAGACGCGTTATCCACACAGTCCAACACGGTCTGAAAATCATAGGTGGAGTACCGGCGCCAGAGCACCTCGGTAACCAGGTAATGGGAAAAAGGGTTCACCTTTACATCCCGGTCGGCGTCTGCTGCCAGAGCGGTCATCGTGGCGGTGCCATAACGGGCCTCAATGATCACATCCGGACCAACGGGAACGCCATTATCAAAGGTCAGAATAAAGTGGCCGTCCGTCCCTTTTTCAGTGGAGTAACGAACATCATCAAAGGTTTGTGCGCTGGTGTTGGTGCGGTAAACCCGAACCTGATCGGGAATCACAATACGAAGGTTACGCCGTGTTTGCTCGCCCTCAGGTGCCAGATTAACGGGTAATTCCATGGTAACCCGTACCTGATTTGGCTTCAGGCCCCGGGCGTTGCTGGAATCCCCGGTACTGCCGGAACTGAAATCATCCAGCGCGTTCTGAGTGTTGCCAAACCGGTTGGGAATGTCTTTGGCGCCGTCAATCGCACTATCTCCGCCCCCACAGGCGGAAAGCAACAGGGAAGTAGCCAGTATGGAAGGGATTGTCAGTCTCATGAAAGCGCAGTCCGGTTTGCAAATGTCCGGACAGACTAGCAGTAATCAGGAGGGCAGGGCGTGAATGGCTGCACGAATCGGTCACCCGGCAAGGCGCCGGGTAACCGAGGCGAAGGGGTCAGAAGAAAATCTTGATACCGGCCAACACGCCCTCATCCAGATTCACATCTGGAGAACCGGCAAAATCCAGTTCTGTATTCAGGTAACGGTAACCGGCAAACACTTCCGCATTACGGATAACACGGTAGCTGCCCCGAAGTTCCACGCTGGTCATGTCGTCGGAATCTCCGAACGACAGAATGCTTGGAGCGTAGTGCAGGCTGCCGCCAAACGACAGACCGGGCACGGTCGGAATGTTCACCGTGGCGAAACCGCCAAGGCCGATGGCACCGCCATCAACATCGTCGTCATCCCAGCCGACGCCACGCATGCCGATGCCGGCAGTTGTTGGCAGATTCCCAAGGGCAGTGCGGCCCTGGGCATGAAAATCGGCGTTGATAATGTGGCGACTACCTTCATGGTAGGTGTATCCAGCACCCATTTGCAGCTCTTCCTGGCTGCCGAAGAAGTTAACCTGACCCTTGACCGAATCGTTGGTCAGACTCAGATCCAGGTCACTGGCCAGAACCGGAGCGGCGGCAAGAGAAAGCGCCAGTGCTGAGATGCGGGTAATCTTCATGTGTACACCTTTATTGCTGTCGTTATGAGAGCGTGGCCGGCGCAACTGCCGGTATATGCGATAGTTTCAACGTCAACGGATGTTAAACATCTGCCGGGTGGTTAACAACTTAAAAGCCCGTAAGTGGCTCGCAACCAACACGTTAGTGACGGGTAACCTCGCCGCCCTGGTCGAGATCATCGGGAGAGGCGTTTTCGGCCGGCACCCGATACTCCTCATTGGCCCAGGCACCCAAATCGATCAGTTTGCAGCGCTCAGAGCAGAAGGGGCGCCAGGGGTTGGTCTCGCTCCATTCCACGGATTTCTTACAGGTGGGACACTCTACATTCATGGCATGATTCCGGGCAGGTGACTTGCGGCTTCATCAGGATGTTGCAGAAGCCTGACAATATTGTTCCAGCACTGCCCGTAGCATTTCAAGGTTGACAGGTTTAGCCACAAAGGAATCCATGCCCGCTTCGCGGCAACGTTCCTCGTCTTCTTCCATGGCGCTGGCCGTCAGTGCCACAACCGGTACCCGGCTGCGACCATGGTTGGTTTCCCAGGCCCGGAGCTGGCGTGTTGCTTCGTAGCCGTCCATCCGGGGCATAACGCAGTCCATGAAAACCACATCAAACTGATGCCATTGCCACAGCGAGGATGCGGCCTGCCCGTCGTTTGCCGTCATGACTTCGCAGCCCAGTTTTTCCAGCAATCGCCGGGTAAGGGTGCGGTTTACGGGATTGTCTTCCACCAGCAGCACCCGCATCCGACCGCAAGGGATTTCCCGCTGGCGACTTCCGGCATCCGCCATGGTCTTCAGAGAAAAGCGGGTAAGAAACCGGCGTTCCTGTTGTGTGTCATGGGTAAACAGCTGGTTCAGGATCGGAATCAGGTAGGATTCCCGGAGAGACTTGCTCAAGAAGGCATCAGCACCGGCCTGGCGAAAATGCTCGGCGTCCCCTCGCTGGGGGTTGGAGGACAGGATCAGAAGCCTCATTTCGGCCCATTGCGGGTTGCTCCGTACCTGGCGGCACAGTAAATCCGCATCCATGTCGGGCACGAAGCCGTCCAGAATTGTAGCGTCGTAGGGTATGCCTGCATCAAAGGCTTGTCGCAGGGCGGTCAGTGCTTCCCCGGCTGACCGGACGGCATCAATATGAACATCGTAGCGGGATAGCATCTCCAGGGTAATCTTGCGTGACAGCTCGTAGGAATCAACGACCAGTACCCGTCGGCCCTGCACCTGCCTTGAATCCGGCCGAACCTTGGCAGAGCCGTCGGTTGCTTCCTGAAGTGACAGTTCCACCCAGAAGGTAGAGCCCTCGCCGGGCCGGCTCTCCAGATCCATCGAGCCGCCCATCAAATCGACCAGTTGACGGCAGATGGTGAGCCCAAGCCCCGCACCCGGTAACTGACGCTGGAAGCGCTGACCAAGTTGAACATAGGGCTCGTAGACCAGAGGTATGTCCTCCGGATTTATACCAACCCCGGTGTCCTCAACCGCCAACCGTAGGCGCACTTTGCCTTCTTTTCTGCCAAGAACCTCAATGCTGATAAGCACATGGCCGGAATCCGTGAATTTGATGGCATTGGATAACAGGTTCAGCAACACCTGTCGAATGCGTACCGGGTCTCCCGTCAGTGCCCAGGGCAGGTTTTCATCCACCCGTACTTCCAGGGCCAGACCTTTTTCCCGGGCCCTGGAGCCAAGCATATGAATCAGGTCGTTCAGGGTTTCACGCAGGTCAAAAGGAATAGCCTCAAGCTCCAGCTTGCCGGCTTCCATGCTGGAGATATCCAGCAGGTCATTGATGATGGAGGACAGGCTTTCCGAAGCATTGAGCAGGGTATTCACATACTCCCGTTGCTCCTGGTCCAGAGGCGTGTCGGTCAGCAAATTGGCGTAACCGAGGACAGACTGAAGCGGAATACGCAGCTCGTGGCTGACATTGGCCAGGAACTGATTCTTGGCGTGATTGGCTCGGATGGCTTCGTCCCGTTCGCCCTGAGTCTGGATGGTCGTCTGCCTTAATGAGCGGGTGTCCTCGAGAATCTGCAACCGCATCTTGTTCAATGCCTGCTCCAGTTCGGAAAGCTCATCGGGCCGGGAAGGGTTGCGCCGGCGCAGTTTGAGAGGCTCAACAAGTGCATCCAGGTTCAGCTTGGCCGCATAGTCCGCCATGGTCTCCAGGTGGCGGGACAGTGCTACCCGTACAATCAACAGCAATCCCAATGTGCCCAGCATCACCACAATGGACTGGAACAGGAGATTCAGCAGGGCGCGATCGAGGATATCCTGGTATACCTGTTCAATGGACGAAACAATGGTCAGTTCCCCCACTCGTTGCGGACGGTCAAAACTGGAACGGTTGAATTCGAGGGGGAATGTCTGGGTAATTACCCGGCCTTCAGGGTAGGAGCCGGTACTGAATTCTTCGCCGGTGGTTGTGATCACCCGTGCATAGCCAATAAAAGGCATGGAACGCATGTCGTCCAGGCTATTGGCTACTTCGCTGAAATTCATCACCCACAGGTTGGTGCTCATGCCGCCGGCGATAAGTTCAGCGGCGCGCTCCTGACTGCTCTGCAATTCCGATTTCTGGCGTTCGAATTCGCCAATCATCTGAACACCCGTTGCCACCAGTGACAATATCAGGCTGTACAGCAGCACCCACCCAAGCAACCGCAGTGCCAGTGGGCGCAAACCCAAACGCTTGAAGAACTGGTTTGAAGGCAAGGCACAAGTTCCCTGTGTCGACTACAAAATCACCAAGGTGCATCTTAACAGACGGATATCACTTCCACACGCATGATTGAATCTTCATTCACAAATCGAAACCGAACATTCTTGTCGAACAGGTTGGCTCCGTAGATTCGTTGTTCATCCCGACCTCGGCGGAACGACGGGCGCGGGTCGTAACTGACGACGTCCTCAATCAGGGCGCGGAAATCCGGATAGTCGGCCTCCGGAAGCTGGCTTAGCTGGTCAGAGGCTTCCGGTGCAAAGGTCACCTCCAATCTGTCGGTCGGCGCGCTGTCTGCCCAGCCCAGTGATGCCTCCGGGACAGAATCCGAGAATGGCAGGTAGGGCTTGATGTCGAGAATTGGTGTGCCCTCAATAAGATCATGATTACTGATCTTCAGGACCAGTTCGCCATTCTTGCGAGCGAGCCCTTCGTTCCTGACGACTGACAGGCCAAGACTGTTCGGGCGAAAAGGCGAACGGCTGGCAAACACACCGATTTTCTTGTTACCCCCAAGCCTCGGGGGCCGAACCACCGGGCGCCATTCGGCGCGAACGGCTTCATGAAACTGGAAGGTAAGCCAGATATGGCTCGCTGACTCAAGGCCCCGGAAAGCGTCTTCACGATCAAAGGGACTTTGTATAACCAGTTCCGCGTGGGCATGGCGGGTAAGGCCGGGTTGCCGGGGAACGCCGAACTTGTCCTGAAAGCAGGAGCGAGTGATGGCAATCGGTGTGAGTGTCAGAGCTTCCTCGGCGGGCCGGCTTTTATGCAGTGGTCTGCTCATTTCTGATGTCATTCCCGGTCAATGGTGCCTGCAAAGTACATTTCGATTCGGAATACGATTGACGCCTGGTCGTCAAACCCGTCATCGCGCCGATACTCCAGGGCCGGAATCAGCTCCGCGAACAGCCAATCGTCATACACCCGGTAGCGCCATGTGATATCTGTAAAGTAGTTTGTGGTGCGCCAGGTTGGCTGGCTCTCGCCAAGCACGCCAATACGAGGGGTGATCACCGACCGGGTATTCAGACGTTTCTGCACGCTGTGAACATGGGCCCCGACAAATTCGCGGTCAGAATGAATCCATTCCAGCTCGGATGAGTTGTAGTAATGCCAGCCGTTACCCAGTGAGCGGTTTAAACCAACCCAACTGCGAGCCCCCCAGCCTTCGGTATGATAATAGTAAAAACGTTGCTGGGCATTGAGTGCCCAATCGTTGTCGATTTTCCAGCCCTTGCGCGCTTTCATACGCCAGAAGAGTTCGGGTGGCAGCCTCAGTCGGCCACCAATATCGGTTGAGAGGTTGATGGCATCACCGACATCGGTCAGAAATCTCAGGGCGCCGGTTGTTTCAGTGTCGGTTCGCTCTGGCTCTGTCAGTTGCCTGTCCCGCTCACGCTCCGCCAGTGGGATCAGTTCTTCGCTTTCACTCTCTACTACCAGTCGCAGTTTCTCCCCAGCGGTGGGGACATCGAGACGAAAGCGAAGCTCCGGCTCAAACTGGGCCGGATCGCTGTATTCAGATTCTGCTGCAAACCCCAGTCGCAGGTAGCTTTCGTTATTTGGCAGCGCCTGGGAAGATCCGGAGAGTGTCCGGTCTGCCCATGCACCCAGGGACTGCACTGTTGGGCCATGCTGACGTTCCTGCCGAATAACCCAGTCGCTGACTCCCAGCCACCAGGAATCCCTGGGCTCTGCCCAGAACTCATCGGGTTTGAAGGTATAGAACGAAATCGGCAGGCGCTCCGGCGCCAGAAGGGCGGGCACCGAGATATCACGCATGGTGATAACCGGTTCTGCCGCTTTCGTGAAGGAACAAGCGAGGAGGCCGGTGGCAAGTGCAGTACGAATAAGTGCGGGGCGGATCAGACTATGCTCCTTGGCTGAAATCCGCCATAAAACGTTGGTGCAGGGCGCGTACTGTAACTTCCACGAGCTCCAGCGGTTGCGCGTTGTTGATAATCTCATCGGCTTTTTCGCGACGGGCGGTTCTGGGCATCTGTGCGGCGAGTATCCGCTCGACCTGTTCCCGGCTATTGCCGTCTCTCGCCATGGTGCGGTCAATCTGAGTTTCTTCCGGTACATCCACCACAACAATCCGCTCCACCAGTTCGTGCTGGTTGGTCTCCAGAAGCAGGGGAGAGACCAGCATCACGTAGGGCAGATTGTAATCCTCGGGTGACAGTTGGCGGATCAGTTCCTGGCGGATAATGGGGTGCAACAATCCCTCCAGCCAGCGTCGTTGTTCAGGGTCCTCAAACACTTTTTGGCGCAGGGAAGCACGATCCAGTTCGCCGTTACCCTGAAGAATACTTTTGCCGAAGTGATCAGCGATGGCTCTGAGGGCTTGTGTGCCTGGTTCCACGACCTGTCGGGCGACATCGTCAGCGTCCACCCAATGCACGCCAAGAGCGCCAAACATGCGGGCAACGGTGGATTTTCCGGAGCCAATACCTCCGGTGAGGCCGATAACCGAATAGCGGGACATTCAGACTCCTAGGTACCCGAACCACATGGCCTGGATTTCAGGGCCGAACCACAACGAGAGTAAGCCTGCAGCGGCCAGGTAAGGGCCGAAAGGAATCGGCACTTCACGCCCGTGTTTGCGGAATACCATCAGACTGATGCCCGCAATAGCGCCCACCAGAGAGGAGAGCAGAATCACCGCAGGCAGCAGTTGCCAGCCCAGCCAGGCCCCCAGCGCCGCTAACAGCTTGAAGTCCCCGTGCCCCATGCCTTCCTTGCCGGTGGCCAGCTTGAACAACCAGTACACGCTCCAGAGCGAGAGGTAACCTGCCACAGCGCCCCAGAAAGCACTGCCAAAATCCGTCAGCACACCAAAGTAGTTGAGCACCAGGCCAAGCCACATCAGGGGCAGGGTGATGCCGTCTGGCAGGAGTTGTGTGTCGAAATCGATCATGGTCAGCGCCACCAGCGCCCAGACCATCAGCAACGCCCAGAGTGCGGACTCGGATGGCCCCAACAGATAAACCGTTACGACGGAAAAAACCGCAGTCAGTGCTTCAATGATGGGGTAACGCGGCGAAATACGTGTTTTGCACGAAGAGCATTTGCCACCAAGCATTAGCCAGCTGATGACCGGAATGTTCTCCCAGGCACGAATTTTGTGGCCGCAGGAAGGGCAGGTGGAGGCCGGCTTTGAAAGAGTTATCCGATCATCTGATTTGCGGTCGCCCTCCGGCACTTCCAGAAACTCCTCGCACTGGCATCGCCATTCCTGCTTCATCATTTTTGGCAGGCGAAGGATGACAACGTTCAGAAAACTACCGACGCAGAGAGAGACGAAAATGACGACCAGATAGAGAAGCCAGGGGGTGGACAGGATGGTTTCTAGGGGGAGCA
Source organism: Marinobacter sp. bablab_jr008 (assembly GCF_016464145.1). NCBI lineage: Bacteria > Pseudomonadati > Pseudomonadota > Gammaproteobacteria > Pseudomonadales > Marinobacteraceae > Marinobacter > Marinobacter sp. bablab_jr008. Next base: position 76,868 of record NZ_JACDWW010000059.1, on the reverse strand, counting down.
TTCAGAGACTCTGGTTTATCGTTGTTTTGCCCCCCTCTCCCTGCAGGAGAGGGGGTATGCCGGTGGAAATCAGCCGACGACCTGGCCCATCTGGAAGATGGGGAGGTACATCGCGATGATGAGACCGCCAACCAATACGCCGAGAACCGACATGATCATGGGTTCCATCAAGGCGGTAAGGTTGTCCACCATATCGTCAACAACGGCTTCGTAGTGCTCCGCAACCTTACCGAGCATTTCGTCCAGGTTGCCGGACTCTTCGCCGATGGCTGTCAGCTGAACCGCCATAACCGGGAAGACGTCTTGCTGACGCATTGATGCCTGGAGTTGGGTACCGCTTGAAACATCATTTTTGATGCGCATGACCGCATCGCGATATACCGCATTGCCCGTCGCACCGGCTACCGAATCCAGCGCATCAACAAGGGGGACACCTGCAGCAAAGGTAGTGGAAAGCACCCGACCGAACTTCGCGACGGCGGATTTATCGAGAATTTCACCCACAACGGGCAACTTGAGTGTGTACTTGTCGACAAAATCCGAGAACTTTGGCGAGCGGCGTTTTGCCTCTTTAAACGTAAAGATAACGCCTACTATCCCAAGCAAGACCACAAACCACCAGGATTGCATCCACTCCGAAAGCCGAACCACCATTTGTGTAAACACCGGTAGCTCGGCGCCAAAACCCTGGAACAGGCTTTCGAATTGGGGTACGACTTTTACCAGTAGAATGGCAGTTACGATGATCGCAACTACAACAACAGCAATGGGGTAGGTCATTGCTTTTTTAACTTTCTTTTTGAGCAGCTCGGTTTTTTCAAGGTACGTAGCTATTCGGTCAAGCATCTGCTCCAGCGCACCTGCTTTCTCGCCGGACTCGACCAAGTTGCAGTAGAGATCGTCGAAGTGTCGCGGGTGTTTGCGCAGGGCAGAAGCGAAACCGGTACCAGACGAAATGTCGTTTCGAATGCTCATCACCAGTTCCTGCAGACCTTTGTTCTCAAGGCCGTCTGCAACGATGTCGAAGCTCTGAACCAGAGGGACGCCAGCTTTCATCATCGTTGCGAGCTGGCGGGTCAGCATCGCAATGTCGAACGGTGTGATTTTCTTTTTGCCACCAAAGAGTGGTTTGGGCTTTTTCTTGACCTTGTCCGGAATAATGCCCTGCTTTCTCAACTGGGCCTTAACCAGGGCCAGGTTTGATCCGGTCAATTCGCCCTTGGCTTTGTTGCCTTTGCGGTCTTTGCCTTCCCAAACATACGATTCCAGCTTCTGCGCTTTTTCTGCCATGCTTAATCCTTCGTCACACGGTTGGCTTCTTCAAGACTGGTCACTCCCTCAATAACCTTGAGAAGTGCCGATTGTCTAAGGTTTCGGAAGCCTTCCGCCTGAGCCTGCTTTGCAATTTTGATGGAGCTGGACTCTTCCATAATCATACTTGCCAGCTCGTCGGTAATCTTGACCACCTCGTAAATACCAACGCGGCCTTTATATCCACCATTGCATTTATCACAGCCCTTGGGACGGAACAACGTGAAGCCTGTATCAATTTGTTCTTGTGTGAACCCTTCCTTCAAAAGCACGTCTTTTGGGATGTCTGCCGGCTGCTTGCAGCTGCATAACCGCCGGCCAAGGCGCTGGGCAATGATCAGGCTTACGGATGTGGCAATGTTGAACGCAGGCACACCCATGTTCATCATTCGAGTCAGAGTTTCCGCAGCGCTGTTGGTGTGAAGGGTAGACAGAACCAGGTGCCCGGTTTGGGCTGCTTTAATAGCTATATTGGCGGTTTCCAAGTCCCGGATCTCACCCACCATGATCACATCCGGATCTTGGCGGAGGAAGGCCCGCAATGCTTCAGCGAAGCCGAGGCCCACTTTGGTGTTTACGTTAACCTGGTTAATGCCTTCCAGGTTAATTTCCGCTGGGTCTTCCGCCGTGGAAATGTTGATGCCCGGAGTGTTCAGAATGTTCAGGCCGGTATAGAGCGATACCGTCTTGCCAGAACCGGTCGGCCCGGTGACCAGAATCATACCCTGGGGCTGAGCCAGGGCATCCATATACAGTTGCTTCTGGTCTTCCTCGTAACCGAGCACGTCGATGCCCAGCTTGGCCTGGCTCGGGTCAAGAATCCGGAGCACTATTTTTTCGCCCCAAAGGGTAGGCAGCGTATTTACCCGGAAGTCGATGGCCTTGGTCTTGGACAGCTTCATTTTGATCCGACCGTCCTGAGGAATACGCCGCTCCGAGATGTCCAGTTGCGCCATTATCTTTACCCGGGCAGAGATCTTCGGTGCGAGCTTGATAGAAGGGCGGGAAATTTCCTTCAGGATGCCATCGGTCCGGTAGCGTACCCGATAGATCTTTTCGTAGGGCTCAAAGTGAATATCGGATGCGCCGCCACGAATAGCATCAAGCAGCATCTTGTTTACATACTTAACAATAGGTGCATCATCTACTTCGGTAGCGCTGACGGCACCGTCATCATCCTGATCACCACCCTCGGTTTCCACACCCTCCAGGTCGGCGTCGTCCAAGTCTCCCATGGTGGTGTCCTGGGACTCGAGATACTTGTCGATGGCAGCCCGCAGCTTCGCGTCGTCCACAAGAATAGCGTCAGTGCTCAGGCCGGTGTTGAACTTGATTTCGTCCAGTGCCTGAATATTTGTCGGGTCTGATACAGCGATGAACAGCCGGTTGCCTCGTTTATACAGGGGTAGGGCGTTATGCTTCCGTACCAATTTCTCGTCAACTACCTTCTCCGGCATCATGTCCGGCAGGAAAGAATCTAGGTCGAGCACCGACACACCGAACTCCATGGCGGCAGAAAATGCCAGTTTGGAGCTGTCCGCAAGGTGGTTCTGGGTGAGGTAGGTGATCAGTGGGATGCGGTTCTGTGAGGCCTGTAGGAATGCATCCTTGGCGGTATCTTCATCCAGAAGCCCGTCATCCACAAATCGACGGGCCAAGCCTGTCAGTGTCACGTTTCGGTTGTTGCTCGCCATAAATGCTCTGAGGGAAGTCTTGTAAGTGGCTGAAACTTGCGTTTATGAACACAGAGTTTAGATGCATGGCCGGGGTTTGGAAAGCGGGGTAGGTCTCAGGTTTGATCTTTCTCAAAGACATGTCGTTTAAATGTGCTGGTCGGTTTGTGTTAGGGGTGGGTGACAAAAAACGTCACTCCTGGACGTGATCGGGCGGGGTTTTTATAGGCTTGCCTTATGTGATGCGTATCACAAAGGGTTGCAACGCCCTGAATGCACGCCCATTTTTAACATTATCTTGCAATTGGCACGCTGGTTGCTTAGCCTGTTGCAGGCTCAGCGCGGCTGACGGGAAATATGCCTGACGGTCAGAGCTTTGAAAAAGAAACGACAACTCTAGAGGTCGATAACATGCAAGAAATCAAAATGAATCATGGTCAGAAGGGTTTTACCCTGATCGAATTGATGATCGTTGTGGCGATCATCGGTATTTTGGCTGCAATTGCTATTCCTCAGTATCAGGATTACACCGCGCGTACCCAAGTGAATCGTGCATATAGTGAACTGTCTTCCCTCCGGACAGCTGTGGAAGAGCGTCTCACTCGTGGCATCACAACCAATACGTATGCCGACTTGGGCTTCACTGGGTCAAACTTGACTACTGAGACTTCGGCGTCTAATGCCAACTTTGCCGGCGGTACCGGCAGCTTGGTTGCAACGCTCGGACAGAACGCAGGGGCCGGCATTACCGGTGCCACTATTACCCTGACTCGTGCAGCCAATGGTGGTTGGACTTGCGTTGTTGCTCAGGGTAGTGCGACTGCATGGAAGAGCTCATACATTCCTGCGGGTTGTAATTGATTCTTGAGTTAGGTGTCAAAGGGCGCTCTTAGGAGCGCCCTTTTTTTTTGAGGAATTACCATTGATGATCCGCCTTACTGTTCTCCTTAGCGCCCTGTCATTTCTTGTGCCCCTGAATTTTTACCCAGATGTGGACTTTGTAAAAAACTTTCTAGGTGTACTAGGGGGGCTCTTCCTTTTCTTTACCGTGATGTACCAAAGGGGGGCGGATTTAGCTATTTCTCGCTCGGCATGCTTTTTGTTCGTGATATTCTCCGGTTTTGTTTTATTAGATGGTCTAGATCATTACCATGCGTTTGTGTATCTGGTATCTCTCTTGACGGCACTTTTAGTTTCCGTAGCGATTTCCACTCTAACAGAGCGCTATTCGAACCCGAGTGTAGCTGGAGCTTTGGCGTGGTTCACCACTGTAGTAGCTGGCCTTTCTGTTTTATTGGGTATACTTCGCTATTATGGCTTGCTGACAATTGCTCTTCCGTGGGTTGCAGACGGCGGCCCTCGGATGATCGGTGCGTTGGGGCAGCCAAACCTGACTGCCCTTGTCGTGCTGATGGGGTTGATTTCATTTATCTATCTTTTTGCAACAGGACAAATCCGTTCCAGACTGTGGTTACTTTACCCCTTCTGGCTCTGCATTGGCGCAGTTTTAACAGGCAGTCGATTCTTTTATTTGGGGATCGCGACCCTCTGCCTGATATCGGTGATTGAGTTTATTCGTAACTATTTTTCAGCCTCATGCCGGTGGCAGACCCTTTGGTCTAAAGGTGTTTTATTAACGTTATTATCGCTTGTGCTTGCATACGCAGTTGTTCCTGTTGCGGATGAATTCTTGACGAACACGTCGGTTCAGGCGGGATTGATTGATAGAGAAAGCTTTTCAGAAATTTCTGATGCGCGCCTCAGATTTGGCGACGTTCAGCGGGTTGGTGAGTGGAAAAAAGTCATTGGAGGAGTGTCAGAGCTTGACAGTATCTGGCTGGGTAATGGTCCGGGTAGCTATCCTCTGTTTAGTATGACAATGGAGGTGTCTGGCTATTCGGTGAATAACCAGTTGCTGTGGACACACCCGCATAATCTCTTGTTGATGTTGCTGGTAGAATACGGCCTTCTGGGACTATTGGTTTTTCTGTCGTTTTGTTTCTATCTTCTATTCATTTATTGGACTAGGCCGAGAACCCCAGTATTCGTGTTTGCGGCCTCAATAGTCGCGATTATTTTGTTACAGAATCAGGTTGAGTTTTCGTTCTGGTTCTCCCCTTTCCTGCTAGTTTTTGTGGCTTTTCTCAGTTTGTTTGATTCTAAGTACAAAATTTCTTGGTCCCAAAGGCCCGTGTTGATTGGTACAACTTCAATAGTACTGATTGTAGCGCTTCTGGTTTCCGTTTATGCGGTGCGCGACTATGTGCATGTTGTCCGTATATTTCAGGCTATTGATATTGATGACCCCGATCAATATCGACTACAGGATATCTCCCGAAGCAGTATTCTGGGCAAAGGTGCGATGAGTGTGCGAATTTTGCGATTGGATCCGCCTTCGGGTGGTTATGAACGCCAACTAATGGAGGCCGATCACTTCGTCGAGACCTGGCCCTCACAGCTGTTCCTGCACAGGCGGGCTGCATTGACTGCGGTGGTGCATGGGGGGGATGTAGCTTGCGATCGAATTCGTACAGCAGTTAGACTTTATCCAGATGGTGTTAACATTCTGTCGCGAGATTTAAAGTCTATTAATGAACATGTTCCATTGGATATGTCATATTTTGAGGCTTGTATACTTGAAGGCATGGAGTTTTGGTTAGATCGGAAGTAACTGGTGGTAATGGTTCGACATCACCGCATAAGCGGCCACATCTCCTGCAAACACAGATGCCAGAAGCCGGATTCGCTCTTCAATCCAGCCTCGCCGGTGCTCATAACAGCGCCGGTGGAGCGGACTTGCCCGCACAGGAAGGTACGGCGCACGCAGCGTGAGATCACGCGCTACTGGCTTAGCTAAGCGCAAACTCAGCTTTTAACGCCCGGTATGGTAAATTGGCAGTCTTGAAAACAACTGAAAGTTGCACCGCCAACCGGAGCCGAAATGCCCACCGCCACAGACAACCACTGGTCAATGCCACCCAACCCCGAAAAAGCACTTATGCTTGCACAACGTGCGGTGGCGGTATTTGTTTACGATGCAGTGCGCCTGGAGGGCATCAACTTCACGTTGCCGGAGGTGCAAACCCTGCTGCAGGGTGTCACAGTGGGTGGGCATCGGCTGAGCGATCAGCAAATCGCGGTTAATCAGGGCGAGGCCTGGAAGCTGCTGTTTCAGATGATCCGGGAAGGGAGCTTCAGTTTATCGGCCGATTGCGCCATGGCTCTGCATGCGGTTGCTGCAAGGGAAGAAGCGTTGGAGTGGGGCTGCTTTCGCAGTGGCTCCGTACTCATTGCCGGCACTGATTACGAGCCACCGGCGGCTAGTGAGCTACCGGAACGTTTTGACCGCATGATCGATGAACTACAACACATGGATGATGTTTACGATCAGGCTGTCCACCTGTTCCTGACTATGGCCCGTTGCCAGTTTTTCTACGATGTAAACAAGCGCATGGGGCGTTTTATGATGAACGGCCACCTGCTGAGCAACGGCTATCCGGCCATCAATATCCCGGCTTCAAGCCAACTCGAGTTCAATGAACTTATGCTCCGCTTCTACGAGTCCGGCGACCAGCGTGAAATGAATGCATTTGTGCGTAGCTGCATGGACGAACGGGTCGTTCGTATTATGAAAGAAGAGTAAACGGGTCAGACCAGTAGTACATTTCGGGGGTGATCATGGACAGGTATCTGCCTGGCGGCGGCGGGGTCTCAGGCTTTATTATTCTTTCCGTATGAATTTGTGGTCGAAATATGCATGGATTCACCGCCCAGCCAAATACCCCGCCAAAGCCTCAATCTCCTCCTCCGACAAAACCCCAGCCACCCCAATCATAGGCGTACTGTGCTTGGTGGGGTCCATCTCCTTAAACCGCCTCAACGCAATCCCAAGATACTCAGCCGGCTGCCCAGCCAGGCGAGGCATATCCCGGAAGCCTTGCGCGATTTCACCGTGACAAACCGCGCAGCGCTCAGCAAACAATTTCTCGCCAGCTTTAGCTGAAGCTGGATCGTTTTCGGCTCGGGGCTTAGCGGTCTGCTGGCTGTAATACACCGCAATATTTATGCGTTCTTCAAGCGACAACGTTTGCGCCAGCTTGGACATCACATAGTCCTCACGGGTACCGTCGCGGAATTTCTCGAACTGGTTGAACAGGTAGAGCGGATGTTGGGCGGCCAGGTTGGGTATGTATTCGCGCTTGCTGTTGCCGTCCTCGCCGTGACAATAGCCACAAAAGCGGATGCGCTCGTGACCGGCCTCGTAGCTGGCCTGGCGCTTGGCGTCATCGGCCATGATGGCGTTCAGTTGTGACATTGCATCGTCGGCAGAGCTGGCTGAAACCATTTGAGAGGCCGCAAGGCCGACGACGATCATTAGTTTCCTCAAGTGCGAACTACCCAGCATAAGCCACCTACTTCTTCGGAAAGGCCAGAGAATAATCGGGGGGCCAGCAACTGATCTTGCCAAAGATCAAAAAAACGCGAATCGGGCGGTGTTCCGTCTTGAGGGTGTGTAAATTCCGGTCCATAGCCCCTCACTCACCCACGGTTTTTGCGTTAAGCTTTGTCTATCGCCAACCAGACAAGGACTTACGCGCCTATGAAACTCCGCTTCCTCGGTGGTACAGGCACCGTCACCGGCTCCCGTTATCTGCTTTCCGACGACAATCACCGCATGCTGGTGGATTGTGGCATGTACCAGGGCGTGAAAACCCTGCGCCGCCGAAACTGGGCCAAGTTTCCGGTGGATCCTTCCACCATCGATGCGGTGGTGCTTACCCACGCGCACATTGACCATTCCGGCTACCTTCCTGCGTTGGTCAAGAACGGGTTTAAAGGCAAGATCTACTGCACCAAAGCCACTCATGAGCTCTGCAAAGTACTGCTGCCCGATGCCGGATTCCTGCAGGAAGAGGATGCCAAGTACGCCTTCCGGAAAAAGTTCTCAAAGCACGAAAAACCGGAACCTCTGTTTACCGAAAAAGACGCCTGGGAAGCCCTGAAGCACTTTGAATCCCTGCACTACCACGAGAAATTCGAGCCGGTGAAGGGCTTTGAGGTTCAGTTCACTCCGGCCGGGCATATCCTGGGTTCCTCCTGCGTGCACGTTACGCACAAGAGTTCCTCCCGCACCGTGGTGTTCAGTGGCGATGTCGGGCGCCAGGACGACATCATCATGCGCCCGCCAGAGCCCATCAGTCATGCCGATGTTTTGGTGTGTGAATCCACCTATGGCGACCGCATCCATGGTGAAACCGATCCAGAAAAGGATCTGGAAGAGATCATTACTAAAACCGCGGGCCGTGGCGGGATCGTATTGATGCCCGCTTTCGCCGTTGGTCGGGCCCAGATGTTGTTGTACGTTGTGCACAAACTGATGGGGCAGGGGCGCATTCCCAAACTGCCGGTGTATCTCAACAGCCCCATGGCCATCAAAGCCACGGAAATTTTCTGCAAACATCACAAAGAGCACAAGCTTAACGGCGCCCAGTGCGAGCTGATCGACGACAAAACCCAGTTCGTTCGCACCGTTGAGGAATCCATTGAGCTGGATGCCGTGAGATATCCCTGCGTGATCATCTCAGCCAGTGGAATGGCCTCGGGCGGCCGGGTGTTGCACCACCTTAAAACCCTGCTGCCAAATCCCAGAAACAGCGTTGTCTTTGCGGGCTTCCAGGCACCTGGCACACGCGGTGATGTTTTGGTGCATGGCGCCGAATCGGTCAAGATTCACGGTGAGTACTGGCCGGTGAAAGCAGAGATCCATAACATGGATTCCATGAGTGCTCATGGCGACTATCGGGAAATCCTGCACTGGCTGGAACAAGGTACTCTGGAGCCCGAAAAGGTATACGTGACTCACGGCGAAGCGGTAGCCAGTGATACCATGCGCAAGCGCATCTCGGAAAAATTCGGATGGGATGCCGAGGTACCGGATTTGTTCGAAGAGGTAGAGATCTGATGCACTACAGTTCCATACTGCCAGATGTGATCAAAATTGCCGATGAAGCCAGCGAAAAAGTGCTGCATATCTACCAGTCTGATTTCAAAGTAAATTATAAGGAAGATCACTCACCCATCACCGCTGCGGACATTGCCAGCCACGACATCATTGTTAAGGGGCTGCGCCAAATCAGCCGGGATATTCCGATCCTCTCGGAAGAGGGCGCGGAAATTCCATGGGAAGAGCGTAAGAAATGGCGTCGGTTCTGGCTGATCGACCCCATCGACGGCACCAAGGATTTTACCCAGCGCACGGGGGAATTCACCGTCAACATCGCCATGATTGAAGATGGCGAGCCCGTAATGGGTGTGGTCACCGCTCCGGCCCTGAAAGAGGCTTTCTGGGGCATCAAGGGTGAAGGCGCTCACATGCGGGACCGCACTGGCCGGGTGCATCGCATACGGGTGGCAGAACCCAAAGACACGTTGCGGGTGGTCGCCAGCAAAAACCACCTGAATGAAGAAACCCGTGCCTTTATTGAGGCCCTGGGATCGCACGAAACCGTCCAGGCTGGCAGTTCCCTGAAATTCTGCCGAATTGCCGAGGGTCATGCTGATATTTATCCGCGAATGGGCCCGACCAGCGAGTGGGATACTGCAGCCGCCCACGCGGTGCTCGTCGCCGCAGGGGGGAAGGTGCAAACGCCGGAGGGCCAGCCCTTGGTTTACGGAAAAGAAAACATCCTGAACCCTAATTTCATTGCCGCGGGAAACTGGTATTTCTAACCCATGACCTGGTACGCACTGCAACACAAGCCGGCTCAGGGCGACCGGGCGGTCCAGCACCTGCAGAATCAGGACATCGCCTGCTTCTACCCGAAAATCGAGGTGGAGAAGATCAAGGCAGGTAAACGCACCAAAAAGCTGGAGCCACTATTTCCAGGGTACGTATTTGTGAACCTGGAGCAAACCGACCCGATGTGGGCAAAGCTCCGGTCCACTCGGGGCGTGCTGCGCATTGTCAGCTTTGCCAACCGGCCAGCACCGATTGACGATGAAGTGATCGACCACATTAAAAGTAGCATGGATAAGGTGGCAGAGCAGGGCGGCATCAAGCCCGGTCAGCCCATAGAGCTGGATGATGGCCCGTTTAAAGGCATTAGCGCAATTTTTCAGGCCTATGATGGTGAAGAGCGCGCGATTGTGATGATTTCGTTTATGCAGAAGCAGCAGCAAGTAAAGGTGCCTGTTTCCGTCATCAGATCCTGAAAAGCCTGATGGCGAAAATGTGACCTGATTAGCTGCACTTTCTAATATTTAACAAATGTTTACTGCCATAACGCCCTGATTGTTGAAGTGTCAGACTTTTTGTCACTTGCGTGTCATACCCCATGCCGTAGAATCGTCACGCTTTTGAAATACTTCATTCATTCCCAGACAAGGAAGCTGTTGGGAACTTCTCTCCCGTTGTAGCCGTTCTATCCTTGTCCTAAGAAAATCAAATCCTATGACCTCAAAACACTGGGCCCTGGTCGGTGGGGCGGTAGCGTGCCTTAGCGTTAGCACAGTCGATGCTGCACCGTGGACAACCGTTGGCGATGCTTATGAGCGCCATCAACTCCAGAAACGAGCGGATTCAGGTTCTTTGAACCATACCGTTACGACCTGGCCAGTTATGAAAGGCTCTGTTGGCATGGCTCGCCATAACGGCCTGTCTGCTGGTTTGGCGATCTCGGGCAGCACAGAGAACGAGTTTATTACCGACTACGCCAGCGCGGAGTCTCAGGAAGGCATGCTTGCAGCCAGGGCGGAGTATGATGCTAACTGGTGGGCTGCAGGAATCAATGCGCAACTGGTTGCCAATCCAAGCGACGACGATGCAGCCCGCCTCGATGGTAGTTACCTGGCTCTGTTTCCGGGCAACTGGGTCCTGGGGGCAGGCGCCGTGGAAAGATGGTGGGGACCAGGTTGGCAGAGCAGTCTGATTCTTTCGAATAATGCTCGGCCTGCACCTGGCGTTTGGTTAAGCCGCCATCGTGAAACGCCATTTGAAACGCCCTGGCTATCCTGGCTCGGTCCCTGGCAAATCACCGCCACCGTGAGCCAGCTTGAAGGTGAGCGTGAAGTGGCCGATCCACTCCTGGTTGGATTTCGCGGAACATTCAGACCGATCGAAGGGCTGGATATCGGCCTTACACGCACATTTATTTTTGGCGGGGATGGCCGGTCTGCCTCTTTCTCTACGTTCTGGGATGCCTTTGCTGGTAATGACAACCCAAGGGATGCCGCCGAGGACCCGAGCAATCAGCTCGGGGCAGTGGACGTTAGATACGGCTTTGAAATAGGCGAGCAAACCGCCTCGATTTACGGCCAGATGATGGGCGAAGACGAGGCGGGCGGCTTTCCGTCCCGGAAATCCTGGCTATTAGGCGCAGATGCAACCACCAGCTTGTGGGGCAGGGAGCAGCGTTGGTATCTGGAGGGAGCAGACACGCTAGCTGATAACCTGTTTGGTTCGCCGATGGAAGACATAGCGTACGAACACCGGGTTTATCGCACGGGCTACCGCTACAAGGGCCGTAACCTCGCCGCAAGCATAGACTCAGACAGCCAGATTCTCACTCTGGGCTATTTCGATTTTCTGTCGGATGGCAATACCATCGGCGCTTCTGTCAGTTATGTTGATTTTACTGGCAATCCCCCTTCCAGAGTTACTGTGCCAGATTCGGACGTAACATACTTCTATTCCTCAAGAGATCAGGCTGTCATGTTGTTCGGCGGCTTTTGGGAGTTTGGGACGGAATACGGTAAGGTCAGGCTCTCTGGCCAGATCGCAGAAGATAAAATTGCAGTACGCTCGCGAGAGTTGGACCAGTGGTCTCTCTCTGCGCGGTGGTCTTATGGATTCTGATAATTCAGGCAAGATTGAATGAATAGACATCACCAAGCGAAAGCCGCAGTGAAGACCGCTCCGCTGATGGCCTTCGTTGCTGTATTAGCCGGTTGTGCGAGCAGTGGGCAGATCAACACGGCTAAAACGATTCCAGTTCCGCAGTGGTTAAACACCAAAAGCACGGTAACCCTCCTTTCAGACCAGCATTCACAGCAAATCGATAACGCCAGAACCGGAGAGACCGTAAAGCTGGGAGCTTCGCCGTGGGGCGAGAATGCACAGCTACGGGTCGGCGAGCGGTACTTCTCTGCTACCGGTAAATCCTGCTTTATTACCAGCATCGTAGGCTCGGAAGGGAATCTGCCCGCAACGGTATGCGAGTACCCTGAAGGCAACTGGGGAGTAACCCGGTCTTACACTGCAGAACAAGAGGCGGTTCAAGACCAGGAAATCGGAGGTGTGCAATGATCACTCGTCATTTTGCCTCCGTGGTGACGGCGTTGTTATTTGTAGTCACTTCCATAGTGAGTGTGGGTGTGAGCGCTCAAAGCATCGGTGATATACCCGCAAGCCAGCGTGAGCGCCTGATGCCTCAAATCCAGGCGGCAACGGAAAACGCGGGCAGTGGCCCTTCCGAAGCAGATACCGCAGACCAGGAACGCCAGGCTAGAACCCTGAGGTCTACGGGTACTTACGGCCCGATACTGACGGAACAACAGCAAGAGGAGCTGCAGCCTTTCGGTGCGGAGCTGTTCGCCGGTGGCTTTCGAGGCTTACGTTCAGACGGGCTCAATCCAGACTACCGCGTTCTGCCGGGCGACCAGGTAACGCTTCGCCTTTGGGGCGCTGTCGAGATGGATCGAGTGCTCCCGGTAGACGCACAAGGCAACATATTCATTCCTGCGGTCGGCCCCGTTCAGGTCGAGGGAGTCAGCCATAGCCAGCTAGATTCCGTTGTGAAAAGTGCTGTGCGCCGTGTCTATCCGGACAATGTGAATGTTTACACCAACCTGCAGGGCGTTCAGCCCGTCTCGGTATTCGTGACTGGCTACGTCAACAAACCGGGCCGGTATGTGGGTGTGCCTAGTGATTCTATCCTTTACCTGCTGGATCAGGCCTCTGGTATAGATGAGGAGCTGGGTAGCTATCGGGACATCAAACTGAGCAGAAATGGCGAAGTTATCGCCCGGATCGATCTATACGATTTTCTACTTCAAGGCACGCTGAACCACCCACAGTTGCAGGAAGGCGACACCCTGCTGGTTGAAAAGCGTGGCCCCGCCATCACCGCATTGGGAGATGTCAGCAAACCCTATCTTTTCGAACTATCCCCAGGCCCTCTTACAGGCTCCATGCTTAGTGAGCTGGCGCCGTTGCGTCCCGGTGTTTCCCACGCCCTGATTCGTGGAAAGCGCGGTACTGCGCCTTATTCCGAATATTTACCTCTTGAGCGTTTTGAATCTGCTGAACTCGCCAACGGCGATGAAGTCCTGTTTCTGGCTGATCAGCGCTCCCAGAATCTTGTGGTTCAGTTAGAGGGCGCCTACCTGGGCAAATCTTACTATGTGGTACCCAAAGGCACATCGCTTCACGAATTGCTGAACGAAATTGCCATCAACCCGGAAGAAACCGCCTGGGAAAGCATCTCGCTGCGCCGGGAAACCGTGGCTGAACGTCAGAAGGAAGCTCTGAACGACAGCCTGCGCCGGCTGGAGACCACCTACCTTGGTGCCTCATCATCCACTGCAGAAGAATCTGCCATCCGGGTACAGGAGGCGGAATTGATCTCTCGCTTCGTGGAAAAAGCCCGCAAGGTGGAGCCCAATGGACGCCTGGTGGTGGCCCACCAAGGGAAGCTGGTAGATGTGCGGCTGCAAGATGGCGACACCATCACGCTACCACAGCGCACGGATGCCATCCTCGTGTCCGGTGAGGTTTATATTCCGCAATCCCTGGTGTATATCCCGGGCCGCAGCGCTCGCGATTACATTGATGCAGCCGGCGGCTTCAGCCAGCATGCCAACCCGGACCATATTCTGATTGCCCGCCAGAATGGTGAGGTAAGGGACGCGGGTGAGGTGCAGCTCCTGCCGGGGGATCAGATACTGGTCCTACCGAAGGTAGAGACCAAGAATCTGCAGATTGCTTCTACGGTTACCCAGATTCTCTATCAGATTGCTGTAGCAACAAAAGTGGCGCTGGATCTGTAGTGACGACACTCGGTACCCGAACACCGTTGCGTATTACTCTGAATGTCTGGGAGGGGCTATTCCTTCGTGAGGCGGTAGCCCGCCTGAGTGCAGATCGTATTGCCTGGCTGTGGCTACTGGCTGAGCCAATTGCTCATGTTGCCTTGCTGGTTTGGGTACGGACGCTTCTGGGACGGATAAGGGTGATACCCGGTGCCGAGTTTATTCCTTGGCTTATTATCGGTATCACACTCTTCATTCTGTTCCGGAATCAGGTCAATCGGGGTATGGAAGCGGTGAATGCCAACAAGGCACTGTTCGCCTATCGGCAGGTATTACCCATAGACACGGTTCTGGTGCGCTGTTCTTTGGAGGGAGTCCTTAGCTCCCTGGTCGTGTTGATGTTGCTTTTGGGCTTGAAGTTGCTGGGTTACGACATGACCCCAGGTCGGCCGCTGGGAGCACTGGTTGTGTGGTTTACGGTCTTTGCATTCGGAATGGGCGTTGCCTTGGTCTTTTCTACTGTGGTAACCGCCGCGCAGGAGGCATCTAAGTTTATCAAAATGGCCATGTTTCCCCTCTATTTCCTTTCCGGGGTGATGATTCCCGTTCAATACTTTCCCCACGACCTCCAGAAATACCTGCTGTATAACCCCATGCTTCACGCAGTGGAACTCATCAGGCTCGCCTATTTTGAGGGCTACCGAGCTGTTGAGGGTGTTAGCTACGTCTATCTTCTCGGCTGGACAACCACAAGTATTACCCTTGGGTTTCTATTGCACATACGGTTTAAAGCCAGGTTGATTGCCAAGTGATTGATGTTCGGAATGTATACAAACGATATCACGGTCCGTTCGGCGGAGATTGGGTGCTTCGAGACGTCAGCTTCACCATTCCTCGCAACGTAAGCGTTGGCCTCGTAGGTAAAAACGGAGCAGGCAAATCTACGCTGCTGAGAATCATCGGAGGGATGGATACTCCTGACCGGGGGACAGTTGAAAAGAATTGCAGAATATCATGGCCGATAGGCCTTGGCGGAGGCTTGCAGGGTTCCATGACGGGCCGCCAGAACGTCAAGTTTGTAGCACGAGTGCAAGGCGGAGGGCACCGCATCCCTGAGATCATTGAACAGGTTCAGGAGTTTGCGGAGATTGGAAAGGCATTTGACCAACCAGTGAAGACCTATTCCTCTGGTATGAAAAGCCGTCTGGCATTTGGTTTGTCGTTTGCGTTCAACTTTGACGTCTATATCTCAGATGAGGCGACAGCCGTAGGTGACGCTTCGTTCAAAGAGAAAGCGAAAAAAGCATTCCATGATCGGGTTGGTAAGTCCAGCTTGATCATGGTGTCTCATCAAACCGGTATTCTGAAAGACCTGTGTCAGGCCGGAATATGGATCAATGATGGTGAAGCCGTCTGGTTCGACGACGTGCACGAAGCCATCAAAAGCTATCACAAGAGCATTGGTAAATGAGTCGATTTCTGAAGCGTAATCCGACCTGGATTGTTGCTGGTTTGGTTATTCTTACTGTCGTTGTCTATTGGGGGTTCCTGGCCTCAGACCGCTATGTATCAAGAGCCCACATCGTGTTGCAGAGCCCTGAGATTATTCCCAGCGGCCTTAACGTATCTTCCATTCTGTCAGGAACATCGGGATCGGGGGATTTATTGCTTCTGAGGGAGCATTTGCAGTCGGTCTCGATGCTACAAAAACTGCAAGGAAGTCTGAATCTAAGAGAACATTACTCGAATCCTGAGATTGATCGGTGGTCCCGGTTGGAGTCTGCGGATGTGCCAATTGAAGCTTTTCACGACTATATGAATAAGCGCGTGGCCATCACGTTCGATGATTATTCGAAAGTGTTACGGATTGAGGTTCAGGCTTACGATCCAGAAACTGCCCAAGAAATAACACAGGCCCTTCTTGACGAGGGGGAGCGACACATGAACTTGATGGGCCAGCGATTGGCACAGGAGCAGGTCGCCTTCATCGATAAACAAGTGCAGACTCTTGAAGAACGTTTGCTTTCTGCAAGGGAAGCTTTGCTGCACTATCAGAATGAAAAAGGACTGGTAGCCCCCACCCAGACGGTTGAAGCAATTTTCTCAACGGTTTCTCGCTTGGAAGCCGAGTTGGCGGTGTTGAGGGCACAAATCAAGTCACAGAAAACCTATCAAAGTATTCAATCGCCTACCGTTAGGCGAATGCAGTCCGAGGCGGACGCCCTGGCACAACAGATTGAAATTGAAAAAGCAAAGCTGGCTACGACTGGAGGAAACGCTCTTAATCGGGTTTCTGCGGAATATGAAACTCTTCAGCTGAAAGCGAAATTTGCCTTGGATCTTTACTCAAGCGCACTGACCTCCCTAGAAAGCACTCGAGTAGAAGCGGCCCGTAAACTCAAACAGGTCTCAATTTTAGAGTACCCCACCCTGGCTCAGTATCCAGAGAAACCGGAACGCTTATACAATATAGCGGTGGTGACGGTTTTTGCCCTTCTTTTCGCCACGATAGGACAGCTTGTGATTGCGGTGATCAGGGACCACCGAGATTGATGCTATCTGAGCAAGCTCCATTTACCTGGAGCGATTTCTGCCAAGCATACAATATCCCGAACCACGTCTACGCGGTGGGTTTTAATTGGCACTGGCGGCCGGCGCTTCACCGGTTCCTGCAAGGGGCCAGTATCACCCACGTTAATAGGGTAGAGAAAGTCCCAGACCGCCAGGTCGCCGTTGTTTGGGGGCAGCGCCTGATGCCTGGCGAGGGCCAGGACATCACTTTGGTGCGGTTGGAAGACGGGTTTCTTAGATCCGTAGGGCTGGGCGCGGAGTTTCAGCAGCCGTTGTCCTGGGTCGCCGACTTTGAGCACCTTTACTTCAGTGCACGAGGTGAATCAAGGCTGGAAACACTCCTTGCCTCCCATCATTTTACGGATAGTGAAAGAGCTCGTGCCGAACGGCTGCTCCAGGACATCCGAAACAGGAACATTAGCAAATATAATCTCAACGGGGAGCATTGGCGTGCGCCAGTGGGAAAAGAGAAGGTTATCCTCGTGCCGGGGCAGGTAGAGACGGACGCCTCAATTGAATATGGTTGCGGGGAAATTCGAACTAACCTCGGCCTTCTGCAGCAAGTACGGCAACAAAATCCAACCGCTTGGATCGTTTATAAGCCCCACCCGGATGTCGTGGCCGGTGCCAGACGTGTTGGAGAAGGCGAAGCGGCAGCGTCTGATTACGCCAATGAGATTGTCATAAACGCCGCCATTGGACCAATGTTGGAACAGGTTGATGAAGTACACACCCTCACCTCGCTGGCCGGCTTCGAAGCGTTAATCAGACACAAACCGGTAACCTGTTACGGTTTACCCTTTTATGCAGGCTGGGGGCTTACTGAGGATAAGGTAAGCAGCCGGCGTAATCGCGAACTACATTTATCAGAATTGGCGCACGCAGTCCTGATTCAGTATCCATTCTACGTAAGCCTGGAATCAGGTATGCCCATAACACCTGAGCAAGTGTTGAATGAAATTCAGCGACAGAAGGTGAGGGAACGATCATGGGTGCAAGGCTGGAGACGGTTGTTGAAACGGAGCGCAAGGCGGGCGGTTGGGATAATAAGGAGAGCGCCATAGGCATTGCACACTTCAGGGCTACGCCGGAACCAAAACGCATAGCGATTGTTGGTACTCTGGCTGAGACAATGCTCGGGTTCCGGGGAGAACTCATCAAAGACCTTGTCAAACAGGGGCACGAGGTATTCGCCTTTGCAACGGATTATACGGAACAGAGTTCGCACCAGATCAGGGAGATCGGTGCGACGCCAGTGGCTTACCGTATGGGGCAATTCAGCCTTAATCCGTTCGCAGAATTAGCTTCCGGTTACCAGTTATATCGATTGTTTCGAGCCCACCGAATTGATCTTAGCTATTGCTATTTTTCCAAGCCCGCCATCTATGGAACCGTTGCCGCCTACCTCGCTAAGGTTCCAACAAGGGTGGCCAAAATTGAGGGGCTAGGCCGCGTTTTTACCGTAGGACCCAATGGCCAAAGTTGGAAGAAAAAGGTCGTGGCATGGGTTATGAAGTGTCTGTTTCGGCTGTCCTTGCCTTTGGCGAATCATATTATAGTCCTTAACGAAGACGATAAGCATTCATTGCTCAGCTTTGGTGTGCGCAAGCCAGAGCCAGTTGTGATTAATGGTATCGGAGTAGACCTTGACCGCTACTGTTACACCCCACCAAGCACAGATCCAATACGATTTATCTTTGTCGGCCGTTTACTGAAAGAAAAAGGCATCGAATACTTTATTGAGGCTGCAAAAGCTATAAAGCCGCTATACCCCAATACCGAATTCATCATTGTAGGGGCTGTAGATAATAATCGTGGGGCAATCACTCGGCCCCAGCTTGAGCAGCTTGTGGAGGACGGGATTATTACCTATCCCGGGCCAGTCAAAGATGTAAGGCCTTGGCTTGCGAGAAGTAGCGTATTTGTGTTGCCCAGTTACTACAGGGAGGGCGTACCACGAAGTGCCCAAGAAGCACTCGCAATGGGACGCCCAGTGATCACGACAAATATGCCAGGGTGCAAAGCTACTGTAGAAGACGGAAGGAATGGCTACTTAGTGTCAGCACATAACCAACGAGAGCTTAATCAAGCGATCTTGAAATTCGTTCTCGATCCGAGCTCAATTACACTAATGAGTTATGAAAGCGTGAAGATTGCGAGAAGTAAGTTCAATATCGCTTCAATCAATCAAAGAATAATATACGATCTAAATAATATTTCGTTGATCTCTACTAACGAAAATTTTAAAAAAGTATTGCGATAGAAAATATCCATCAATTATCCTACAAGGTAAGCCTGTGAAGTTTTTTGACAGAAAGTATTTAAAGTTTTCTAATTATAAGAATAGATTGAAGCTGATCTTTGGAAAGCAAAGCCAGCTTGAGCTTCCGGTAGAGCTATACGGCCAACAATGGAAAGATAACGATGTAAAAGTGGTAGCTTTATTCTTTGGTTTTAGTCCTTGGAAGAGGCAGGTTATAAGCGAGCTTTTCCCGGAGTATAAAAGTGCCTTTGTGCTTGGGAAAGCTTCCATGAGGCGAGTGGAAAGGGAGTTCATATCCAAACTCCCCGAACACTACCATTTGAAGATTTTTTGTTGGGGAAATAAGTATCCGAAAACCTTTCCAAAAAATACTTACTTCTCTAAATCAAAAAAGAAAAAAATTCAAGTAAGCCGGATAGAAGACGGCTTTTTGAGATCAATTGGATCTGGCGTGTTGCATACTAGGCCAGCCTCGTTGTGTGTGGATGATCTTGGTATATATTTTGACGCGAGCAGGCCTTCTCGTTTAGAGGAAATTATAAACGATCCAGAAGAGTTAAGTGCACCTGAGCTTCTTAAAGAAGCGGGTGTTGTAGCTAGTTTGATTAGGTCAGGACGGTTGACAAAATACTATGATCCAGACCCTTATATGGAGAGGCTTCGTCAGAACCCTACAGGTGAAAAAACTATCCTGGTAATTGGCCAAGTCGAGGATGATGCTTCTTTATTAAAAGGAAAAGCATCTGTTGCTTCTAATTATGATCTCGTGAAGTTGGCTCGAAAAGAAAATCCTAATGCGAGAGTGCTATTTAGACCTCATCCCGATTATTGGTCCGGGATAAGAAAGCGAATTGGGAAGGAAAGAGGGTATAAGGATTTATGTCACGTAGTGCCACCTTCAGTCAGTTTGTATGAGTTGTTTTCCGTATCTGATCATGTTTACACAATTACTTCACTCTCTGGATTTGAGGCTCTTATATATGGCTTGAAGGTTACAACGCTAGGCGCTCCATTTTATTCTAATTGGGGGCTCACAGACGACCGTGTAAAACTTCGTCGGCGAAATAAAAGTCGGTCTATTGAACAGTTGGTGGCTGCGGCTTATCTTAAATATCCCGTGTATATTCATCCCAAGAGTCGACGAAAGTGTAGTTTTTTTGATATTGCGGGATATTTTATAGTTGAATCTCTCAAAGATAATGATTATTTTTCCCTTTCTGGTAACAAGCTCTATTGTGAGACGCTGAGTTTTGATAAGTATCTAGGCCTAAGTTTTGAGTTGCTTGCAAGAATTGAGAGAAGCGATAATTATGCAAGCCTAAACGAAGATGATGTCAAAGATTTAAATGAGTCAAAGCTGATTTTTTCAGAATATCCTCATTTGAGTCATTTGCTGATTAAGAGCGCGAATTATGATCTTCTGCGGTTGGTTACAGGTTACTGCTTAGATAATATCCTAAGTGATGTTAAATCATCTGCGCTAGTTGATTTTAGAGAGCTTTCTGAGTTTTTTTATGCTTTATCAATTGCTCTCAGGAATTCAAACGGTAGAGTTTTGGGGGAAATTCCAAATCTTATTCCATACGTTGAAGGCAAGGCGGTAAGAGGTGATAATTATTTCGATTTCTTAAAACACTATATTACGTGCCTTTCATTGAATATCCAGTATGATATTCTTGGTCATGCTGTGAAGCGACTTGAGCAATCATTAAGAGAATATGAAGGATTAGAGTTATATCTGGACTCTAATCGTTTAGAAGAGCAGATTCGTAAGATCGGACGGCTTAATCCAAGTCCCGACTGGCTACTTCAAGTTTTGTCAATTATACGGCAGGGGCCATCGAGGTCGGAAAGGAATCACCAGAAGCGCCAAGAAATATTGGTAATTCTTCTTGGTTGCTTGAAGTCTGCTTTGTCTAATAGATACATGTCGTTCAGCGATGCCTATCTTAATGGCATGTTGACTGCGATAGGTGCAGGAGACTTTGAATCTCTGAAATTGTCGATTACGAATCTGCTCGCCCTTTTTGAGGTTGCTGGAGATACATCAGATAAGGAACTAAGTTTTAACGAGCGTAGTAGTCTTTTTGTAATCCTCTCACAGAGAAAAAAGCATTGGGGTATCGTAATCGATGCTCTTTTAAAAAATAACGCCTTCATATTTGCGGATCGGCTTTTATCTAAGCTTGATTTCCAAATTTTTGATGAAGCTGAGCGCCTACGCTTTAGTTTTCTGATTGCGCGAGGTCTAGGCAAAAGCAAAACCGCTCAGGCTTATTTGTCTCGACTAGTGGATGAGTTTGGCGATACTGATCGTGTTATTAATTTGAAGTCCAGGTTTTATCGAGAGATTGGCCAGTTTGAACGTTCGATACATGAGTATCAGAGAATGTTAGCCCTTCCGGGTACCGTTGCCAGAAAAAACGCTATTCGTACCGAGATTGAAAAACTGAGTTTTCTTAGAAATAGCAGTCGGTACTTAAATAGCGTATCTCAACCAAAATTTCCAAAAGGTGTGATTTTTCTTGCCTCGCAGACTTGCTTTAATACGTTGGCTATGATGACTCCGGCTTTAATTCAGTGTAAAAAGCACGGTTATGCTGTTGTTTGTCTAACTCAGGGTATGGTGGAGCATGACTCAACTGGTATTGAATTTATTGATAAGTTTCAAGGGGTTATCCCGTTAAATTTAAGGCCTAGTTCAAGGCAATACGACTGGACTGTTGATTGGGAAAATAAAGTCATTTCCTGTCAAGGTATTAATTTTTATCAAGGTTTTTACGAAAGATTATCTACCTATGTTAGACGTTTTTACGTTGATATAAATGTTCGGAAGGTGGATGAGCAGCTAAGAAATATGCTGGACAGATCGGATCTCTGTCTTAGTGTTTGTGAAAGAATTTACAGGGAAATTGTTAAAGATAACAATATGCCAGTCGTATTTGTTAGCGGTAACTCCCACGTAACTCCGTTTTCTATATTTAGAGATTATGCGATTAATAAGGATGATGAAAAGCTATCCTACGTGAATTGCAATGTTGCTTATGAAGCGTACTTTTCTAATTTAGGTAGCAAGTATGCGAATACAATGTGTGTTACTGACATGACCCTTCATAAAGATATCCGTGCGCCGTTTATGGCCCGTGCCGATCAGTTTGTCCCTTGGTATGAAAAGAATAGAGATAATCCAGAGTATATGCAGAAGGCCGATGCTTTGATTAACGTAAATCGGGTTGGGTCCGACTCAGATGCGTCCGCAGTTCAGTTGATCGAATATCTTAAGACAATGAAGGCGAGTGGTAAACGAATAGTATGTGCGTTTGGAAAGGTACCCGTCGACTTGAATGTCCCCTATGACGGCGGTCCTGCCCATAGCGATATGGCTGACTGGATCAATCATACTGTTTCGATATGTTCGGAGCTTGATGATGTGGTTTTATTGGTCAAGCCTCATCCACATGAGCTGAAGCCTGAGATTGCTTTAGATTTGGTTGAAGGCTTTCATGATCTGATTTCTGTTCAGGTGGGCGACAACGTAAAATTGTTAGACCATAAGGAGATAAATGGTCATGCTCTTGCGCCATACTTAGATCTTGCTCTTCTTTATAACGGGTCTAGTGGTGTCGAGCTCACAGCACAAGGCATTCCAGTTATTATGACCTCCTATTTTGGGAAACATGATTATCCTATTTGTTTGAATTACCCAGAGTCTCGAGAGCATTATGAACAGATGATTTCAAAAAAGATGTATCGTTACCCTGATGAAGATCTCCGGAGGCAGGCTGCCTTTCTTTTGTGTTATTTGGGTACGGACGAGATTTCTATTGAGAATAGATATTCCAAAAGGCAGTTGACCAACGACAAAATTGGAGTGCCTAGTTGGCGGGACGAATTGATGGAACAGTTTTTGAACGAGGGCGATCCGAAGATGGAGTATATAGCGAAGAGGATCGTCGAGAAATTTGAGGGCCCAGTGATGCTTCATGGCCGAGCATAAACTTTATGAAGAGATACCTCGTTGTCTCACCTGCGTTGCGTGATATATCTAGTTTAAAAGTTTTGGTTGGAGGGGATGTTAGGTTCAGTCGATTAGTTAAGTGGGCTTCTAAGGTAAAGGTTGGGACCGATGTTGATGCCGTTCTGGCCTGGGGACGGAAGGACTCAGCGATTGTGGCAGAGAGGGTCGCAAGGCGACTAAATCTACCGCTCTATAGGGTTGAGGATGGATTTTTGCGCTCTTTTGCTCCAGGGCAGAGTGAGCATACCCTTTCACTCGTATTCGACGATAAAGGAATATACTACGACTGTTCTGTCCTGAGCGCATTTGACGTTTTCTCGTGTAGAAAACTATCTGAGCGAGAAAGGGAAAGGTCCGAGAGCATCCGAAGACAATGGGTTGGCGCTCAGGTTTCGAAGTATAATCACGCTAGATCGCTTAACGTTTATCCGTCGAGTAGGTGCGTATTGGTTGTAGACCAAACGCGAGGAGACGCTTCGATAAAATATGGGGCGGCTTCGCAAACGAACTTCGACGATATGCTGAATCAAGCTTGGACTAGTTATCCAGATCATAGGATTCTGGTCAAAACCCATCCCGAGGTCATTGCAGGAAGTAAAAAGGGCTACTTAACAGATCACCCTCTACTAAAAGAGGATCGGGTCGTTTTGGTTGCCGATGACATCCACTCGCCAAGCTTGTTAAGAATCGTTGATGCGGTCTTTTGTGTTACTTCTCAAATGGGGCTTGAGGCGTTGTTTTGGGGCAAGCGGGTGCATTGTTTTGGTATGCCATTTTATGCTGGTCGGGGATTAACGAAAGACACTTTGGTTGCCCCTACCTTCCGAAAACCCTGCACCATCGAACAATTAGTACATGCAGCCTTAATAGACTATTGCCGTTATGTAGACCCAGAAACAAATAAGCGTTGTGATCCGGAACGCCTGATTTCGTGGATGGGTTTGCAGCGGAACATGATGGAGCGATTTGGTGCGACACTGAAGGTTGCACGCTTCCCCCGATGGAAAAGGCGCCATCTTAAAAAATTCTTTTTGGGGTCTGAGCTAATTGAGAATTGCTCGGACCCTGATGCACCTATTGTAGTTTGGGGTATGAGTAACGTGCCTGAGGGTGATCGCCACAGACAGGTCATCAGAGTCGAAGACGGGTTCATCCGTTCGGCTGGACTTGGTGTCGACCTCGTAGCTCCCCAATCATGGGTGCTGGATACAAGGGGAATCTATTACGATTCGACCAAACCCTCAGATCTCGAGCAAATATTGCAGTTTTCCGAGATTGATCAAACCACTGTTGAGAGAGGTAAAGCACTCATTGAACGCCTGTGCAAGGTTGGAGCTACGAAATACAATGTAGGGTTGAGGGACTGGGTAAGGCCTCCGAATCGTAAAAGGGTCATTTTGGTTCCAGGGCAAGTAGAGTCCGATGCCTCTGTTAGGTTTGGCTCCCCTACGATAAAGACAAATGCTGATCTTTTAGCTGCGGTTAGAGGCGATAATCCCGACGCATGGATTGTTTATAAAGTCCATCCAGATGTTGCTGCAGGCATGCGCAAGGGTAAGCGGCGATTAGAAGAAGATCTGTATGATGAGGTCGTCACGGATCAGGACATGCATCATATGTTAATGCAGGTCGATGAGGTCCACACCATGACCTCATTGGCAGGGTTTGAGGGTTTAATCAGAGGGAAAAGAGTCGTCTGTTATGGGCAACCGTTTTATTGCGGTTGGGGATTGACGGAAGATAAGGAGCCCGTTGCACGTCGAACTCGCCCGCGTTCGCTTCCAGAGTTGGTTGCGGCTGCGTTGATTCTGTACCCAACATATGTGAGTAGCTCAAGTGGTTATTTTACCAGTGTTGAGAGGGTGTTGGATGAGATTCAACTAGCCCGGGCTGAAGTGACTATTCTACAGCGGGTCAGAACACAAATTTCCCGTTATCTGCGATTTATGTGGCGCTTCTAAGTTGTTGGTATCAGTTTTTGCCAATCCTAAACTATTGAACGTCGCAATCCGCGCGGTCACGCTGGCCATACGGTTTGGCTTGATCTTTATTCTCGCGATCTATCTCCCGCCGTCTGAAGTTGGCTTGTACGGTTTGATCGTGGTGACGGTCAGCTATGCCCTGTATTTTGTTGGTTTTGATTTCTACACCTTCAGTACGCGAGATCTGCTGAATCGACCAGCCGATCAGTGGGGGCGGTTGTTGTTTTCACAGGGTGTGTTTTTTGGTGGGCTGTACGCCCTGATGCTGCCGGTATCTCTTCTCTTATTCGTTTTTGGCTTGCTTCCCTGGTGGCTGGCGGGGTGGGTAATGCTGCTGATTGTCTCCGAGCATCTGGCTCAGGAAGTATCGCGCCTGGCCATTGCCATGGGGCGCCCAGTATTTGCTTCACTCATGGTGTTTTTCAGGCAGGGTATCTGGGCTTTGCTGTTTATGGTCTGCCTGGTTTACTCCGAATCCTATCGATCTTTGGCTGTTTTAATGCCCTTTTGGGCTGCAGGTTCGGTGTTGAGTGTGCTGATGGGTGGGCTGCTGTTGCGTTCTATCAACTGGCGCAATCTCGGCGTTGAGTGGGCGTGGTTGAAAAAAGGCGTGCTTGTTGCGTTGCCGTTGCTGATTGCCACGCTTGCCTTGCGAGGCATCATGACGGTAGATCGATTTGCCTTTGAGGCATTGAATGGGCCGGATCTTCTTGGCGTATACAGCCTGTTCATGGGCATGGCGGGGGCCGTGTTGGCGTTTATGGATGCCGGCGTATTCGCGTTCCTCTATCCACGTATGATCACAGCTCACAATAGCGAAGACCTGTCTGGGTTTCTGTCAGCGAGGGCGACTCTGAAGAAACACACGTTGGTCTGGTCGATGGTTTTGGTGCTCGGCGGGTCAGTGGCAGGGCCCGTTTTGTTTAGTTTTCTGCCCAACGCAATCTATTTTGACCATTGGCCAATGTTCGTCGGGGTTTTGGTCTCCATGGGGCTTTTTGTAGTAGGGATGATCCCTCATTACGGCCTCTACGCGGTTTCCCGCGATAAACCCATCATTGCAGCCCATCTTATTGGGCTCTTGGTGTTTGTTTTGCTGGTGTTGGTTCTTGGCCAGGCAAGCCCGGAATGGGCTGTGATTCTGGCGTTCGGAGGCGCATCGCTGGCAATCGGGATAATTAAACAGGTTTCATGCGCCCGGGTATTCCGAGCGATGGGAATCACTCATACTCTAAGTTGATCAATTGAGGATATTGAAAGCTTATGTTGCAAGGTAAAACTATTCTGGTCACTGGCGGCACTGGGTCATTTGGCCACAAGTTCATTCCGATGACTCTGGAAAAGTATAACCCGAAGAAAATCATTGTCTTCTCCCGAGACGAGATGAAACAGTGGGAGATGGCCAAGCTGTTCCAGGGTGACGATCGTCTTCGGTTCTTTATTGGTGATGTCCGTGACAGAGACCGTCTTTACAGGGCTTTGGATGGAGTCGATTACGTAGTGCATGCGGCCGCCACGAAGATTGTTCCCACCGCAGAGTACAATCCGTTCGAGTGTGTAAAGACCAATATCCATGGCGCCATGAATTTGATTGATGCTGCCATTGATAAGGGTATCAAAGGCGTTGTGGCGCTCTCGACGGATAAGGCAAGCAGCCCGATCAACCTGTATGGTGCCACCAAGCTGGCCTCAGACAAATTGTTTGTGGCGGGGAATTCATACGCTGGTGGCCATCAAACCAAGTTCTCAGTCGTGCGCTACGGTAATGTTATGGGCTCGCGGGGATCGGTTATCCCGTTCTTTATGTCCATCAAAGATAAAGGGGTTCTGCCGATTACAGACCCACGTATGACGCGTTTCATGATCAGCTTGGAGCAGGGCGTTGAGCTGGTTTGGCATGCCTTTGAAGATATGGTTGGTGGCGAGATTTATGTGAAGAAGATTCCTTCCATGAAGGTGACCGACCTGGCTCGCGTTGTTGCACCAGAAGCCAAGCAGGAAGTGGTAGGTATTCGGCCGGGTGAAAAACTGCATGAGCAGATGATTGGCGCGGAAGACTCTTATTTCACTTACGAGTATCCCGAACACTTCAAAATTCTGCCCAACATTAATGATTGGGGAACCTGCAAAGACCGGATTAAAGACGGTAAGCGTGTTCCGGAAGGGTTTGTCTACGCCAGTGACAATAATGATGAGTGGATGAGTGATGCTGAGCTGCAAGCTTGGATCGACCGTCATAACAGCGAAATTGGCAAGATTTGATCATGATTCCCTACGGAAAACAGGATATTAGCCAAGCCGATATTGATGCGGTTTTGGGTGTTTTAGAGTCAGACTTTCTGACTCAGGGCCCAATGGTACCCAGGTTTGAGCAGGCCGTGGCAAGCCACGTTGGCGCCAGCCACGCTCTGGCGGTGAATAGTGCGACGTCCGCGTTGCACATCGCCTGCCTGGCATTGGGCCTTGGTAAAGGCGACTGGCTATGGACGACCCCCGTGACTTTCGTGGCGTCTGCTAACTGCGGTTTGTATTGTGGCGCAAATGTGGATTTTGTCGACATCGATCCCAAAACCTACAACCTTTGTCCAGAGGCGTTGAAGGCGAAGCTTGAGTCGGCAAAGCAGTCAAACCGATTGCCCAAAGTGGTAGTGGCCGTTCATTTGTGCGGCCAACCTTGCGATATGCAAGCGATCGACGGCTTGGCGAAAGAGTATGGTTTCAAGCTGATCGAAGACGCCTCCCATGCGATTGGCGGTAAGTATCAGGGCGAATTCATTGGCAGTTGTCGGTATAGCGATATAACCGTCTTCAGTTTCCATCCGGTGAAGATCGTGACTACGGCTGAAGGTGGTATGGCCGTAACCAATAGCGCAGAGCTGGCGGAAAAAATGAACCTGCTCCGTAGTCATGGTGTTACCCGAGACCCCGCCTTGATGACGCGTGAGCCAGACGGCCCCTGGTATTACCAGCAGGTGGACTTGGGTTTCAACTACCGGATGACCGAGCTACAGGCGGCGCTCGGCGTTAGCCAAATGGACCGGCTTGATGCTTTTGTGGCCCGCCGGCATCAGTTGGCAAAAAGATACGATAGACTGTTGAGCGATTTGCCTGTTGTATTGCCCTGGCAGCATCCAGATAGCTATTCTGGACTTCACCTCTACGTTGTCCGCCTGAAGCTGGATGTCATTTCCCGAACTCACCGGGAGGTGTTCGAGTCTTTGCGGGAACAGGGAATTGGGGTCAATCTGCACTACATTCCGGTACATACGCAGCCATTTTATGAGTCCATGGGCTTTGAGGCTGAAGCGTTTCCTCAATCAATGGCTTACTACCGCGAAGCGATCAGCCTCCCTATGTTTCAGGGATTAACCGATGATCAGCAAGACGAAGTAGTTGAGGCACTCCGAGTGGCTCTGGCGGGAGAGTGATCATGACGTCAGTAGCGATCATACCCGCCCGAGGTGGCAGCAAGCGTATACCCCGGAAAAACGTCAAAGCTTTCTTCGGTAAGCCAATGATTGCCTGGTCGATTGAGGCTGCGCTGAGGAGCGGGTGTTTCGAACGAATCATCGTTTCAACCGATGACGAAGAAATCGCTGCGGTTGCAAGGGAATACGGTGCAGAAACGCCGTTTATGCGTCCAGCAGATCTTTCCGATGACTATACCGGCACGATCCCGGTGATTCAGCATGCTGTCGAATGGCTGGCGTCCACTGGAGTTCCGGTATCTCGGGTTTGCTGCCTGTACGCTACCGCTCCCTTTGTGAGCTCAGATGATCTCATACGGGGGCAGGAGTTACTGGTTGGTGAGCGTTGCAGCTATGCGTTCTCGGTAACCAGTTACGCATTTCCTATCCAGCGGGCCATTCGAATCAAGGATGATGGTCGAATAGCGATGTTCAGCCCCGAGCACTTTCAAACTCGATCTCAGGATTTGGAAGAGGCCTGGCATGATGCGGGCCAGTTCTATTGGGGTATGGCTGAGGCATGGAGGGAAGGTCGGCCGATTTTTTCAGAAGACGCTGTACCGGTCATCTTACCCAGGCATCGGGTTCAGGATATTGATACGCCGGAAGACTGGGATCGAGCAGAATGGTTGTTCCGCGCTATGCGGGAGCAAGGTGCAAGTTGATGCGTATTGCGTTTCGTGCGGATGCTTCAATCGATATTGGTACCGGTCACGTTATGCGCTGTCTGACGCTGGCGGAAGCTCTGCGCAGCAGGGGGCATGAGTGTCTGTTCATCGGTCGCGATCACCCCGGTAACCTTGAAGCATTGATTCGGCAAAAGGGATTTGAAGTTCACTTGTTGGCGCCAGGACGCTCCGATGCGCTAATCTCCGAGCAGGAAAGCGTGCCGGCTCATTCTGATTGGCTGGGCGTTCCCTGGCATTTCGATGCAAACCAAACCCGGAATATTGTGGGCGGAAGGCAGGTTGATTGGGTCGTTGTAGATCACTATGCTCTCGATGCTCGCTGGGAACAGGAAGTATCCCAGGTGGGAGCGAAGGTTATGGTTATTGATGATCTGGCCGACAGAAACCACCACTGCCGTTTATTGCTGGATCAGAATCTTGGTCGGCAACCAGAAGATTATGATGGTCTGACCAAGCCTGACTGTATCCGGCTCTGTGGCCCACGCTATGCGCTTCTGCGGCCCGAGTTCGCGGCTATGCGGAAGCTCAGTCTTGAGAGAAGGAGATCGCCAGAAGTAAGGCGAATCCTGATTACTCTTGGGGGGGTAGATCGGGAGAACGTTACTGGTGAAGTACTGAGAGTACTGTCTCGCAGCCGTTTGCCTCCGGAAACCGAGTTGGACATTGTGATGGGCGCATCTGCTCCCGGTCTGGACTCTGTTCGAGTTCAGGCAAGCAAACTCCCGTTCAGGGCGACGGTGAGCGTGAACGTGAGCGACATGGCCGAACGTATGTGTCTGGCGGACCTTTGTATAGGAGCTGCTGGAGGCACGTCTTGGGAGCGCTGTTGTCTTGGTTTACCGACAGTCCTGCTGGTTTTGGCAGAGAATCAGGAGGGGGGAGCCAAGGCTCTCGGCGATGTGGGTGCGGCAATTGTGGTCCGGCGCGAAGGTGAAAGCCTTGACGCGTTGGGGAGCGTCGTTGACCGGCTTTTGGGTTCTCATGAGCTTTCTGAGATTGGGCAAATGGCCTCGTCAGTCACAGAAGGCAACGGAGTGGAATCGGTGCTTGAAAAAATGATGCTCTGCTCGGAGGAACACTAGTGGAGAGCGATAGGCTCAGAAAAATGCAGGCTTCAGATCTCGAGTTGGTGCTTGCATGGAGAAATCACCCCAACGTCCGCCGCTACATGTATACGACTCATGAGATTGAGCTCAAGGAGCATTCTGCATGGTATGCCAAAGCGAGAGAAAACCCGGCCGTGCACCTGATGATCTATGAGCATGATGGGCGAGATCTTGGGTTCGTGAACATCACTCAAGGTCGGTGTGATTCAGTAGCCGATTGGGGGTTTTATATGTCTCCGGACGCTCCAAAAGGTATGGGGAAACTGCTGGGGAGCGCAGCATTATCGTTTGCGTTTGGTGATTTGCGTCTGCATAAGCTCTGCGGTCAGGCGCTTTCGTTTAACGAAAAATCGATCGCCTTCCACCGTCGGCTGGGCTTCAGGCAGGAAGGTGTGCTGAGAGAGCAGCATTATGACGGTGCCGTTTATCATGATGTCGTGTGCTTCGGGTTGCTGGAGCACGAGTGGCAGGCAAACATTTAAGGAATTCAAAGATGAGTAATCCGGTAATCTCGATCGCAGGTCGACAGATTTCACGTAATCATTCGCCCTATATCATTGCGGAACTCTCGGCGAACCATAATGGACGGCTCGAAACGGCTTTGCAGATTATTGAGGAAGCGGCTCGAGCCGGAGCTGATGCGGTGAAGCTGCAAACATACCGTCCAGACACTATTACTCTGGATTCCACTGCTGAAGATTTTCGAATTAAGGGTGGATTGTGGGATGGCCGTACTCTTTATGAATTATATGAGGAAGCCCACATGCCCTGGGAGTGGCATGAACCTCTGTTCAAGCGTGCCAGAGAGCTCGGTATCCCTATTTTCAGTTCCCCTTTTGATACTTCAGCGGTGGATTTGCTGGAAAATCTCAATGCACCGGCCTACAAGATTGCATCGTTTGAGGCTGTAGATCTTCCGCTCATTCGGTATGTCGCCAGTACCGGTAAACCCATGATTATTTCGACCGGCATGGCAGATGCAGAGGAAATTCAGGAGGCTATCGAAGCGGCTCGAGAGGGTGGGTGCAAGGAATTAGCGATTCTCCACTGCGTGAGCGGCTATCCTGCGCCAGCCGAGGACTATAATCTGCGTACGATTCCAGACATGATCGAGCGCTTCGGAGTGGTAACAGGGTTATCGGATCATACGCTGGACAATACTACTGCGATTGCAAGTGTCGTTTTGGGTGCCTCGATTATTGAAAAGCACTTCACACTCGATCGGAATGGCGGAGGGCCGGATGATAGCTTCTCCCTCGAACCTGAGGATCTGACTGCATTATGTCGAGATAGCAAAACTGCCTGGAAAGCTCTTGGTGAGGTAGATTATGGCCGGAAATCCAGTGAGCAGGGTAATGCGCAGTTTCGACGTTCACTGTATTTTGTAAAAGATCTGAAGGCAGGAGATGTTGTCGACGTTGCCGCAATCAGAAGTGTAAGGCCTGGCTATGGCGTTGCACCGAAGTATATGGGTGAGGTTATTGGAAAGCGCTTGAAGGTGGATGTGACCTGTAATTCGCCAGTTTCGTTTGAGCTGCTTTCGGATACCTGACGCACTGGTAGGGATGTGCGGTTGTCATGTAAGAACCCCCGAGCTCCTTCGGGGGTTCTTACATTTTCGTTACTGAAAACCACGACATCTTGCCGTAAAATGATTTCCCATCTATCGATCTCTGCCGAAGTTAGCGTGTTTTTGCGATCTCGGCGGTAATTACATCCTAACTAGGGATTTTGATGTCAACTTCTGAGCGATTTTTCCTCGTAGAGCTGACTGCGGCTTTAGTCAGGAAAAGAAGAATATTCTGCATTAGCCTTTTAGCCCTGCTTGGCCTGGGAGGCGGGTATCAACTCTTTTCTGCGCCAACATATAAATTCGTCACCCTTGTGGAGGTGGCGCAAGACGGCGAGGGTACTTTGCTTCAGCCCGGTCCGGCAATTGTATCTTTCATGGACAATGAGTGGCTCCCGGAAATCCGTAGAGAATTTCGGAATGAATGGGGCCACCCTCCGGGCTTTGGTTTAAGTGTGGATGTTATTGATGGGGGGTACGTGTTGCTCTATTCGTATGGTAAACAACGCACTGAGGAAGAAATAGATTGGTTCCACTCAAATGTTACAAGCAAATTAATCGAACGTCAGGCTGAGCTGGAACAAAGAGCCAGAACGAAGCTCGAATCGCAGATTGCTCTCGCAAAAAGGGTGCTCGAGGCACCTGGCGCACCGGACGACCCATCGTCGCCCGGTACTGGTCTTTTCGCGTCACTGATCTCACTTGAGGGGAAACTCGCTGGCTTACGTGCGGCGGACGTCAGAGTGGTAGCTCAGCGGAAAGATGAGCCGCTGGGGCTCGAGCTATGGGTTCGACTAGGACTGGTTGTGTTTTTCGCATTCGTCGCTTCTGTAATGGTTGTGCTTGCGTACTACTTTGTCCGCCAAGTTGCTGAGTTGGTTAAGGATGAGAATAATCCGTAATCTCCGGTACGTTGGGTGCGTGACATGACGTTCCGGTACGGGCTGGCTTGGCTAGTGTTCCCGATGGTTGCCGTTTGGGGCGCTTTCGGATACACGGGTTGGGTGTTTGAAGATTATCATTGGGGCTATCTCGGTCTTATGTTGGCCTGGGGGATGGCCTTTATTGTGGGTTTCGGCTTTACCGTGCAGGTCTTGCCACATTATCCGCATCGCGAGACTCGTTGGCCAACGCCTATAAGTATCAGGTGGGACTTGTTCGGCCTCTTGTTGGGGGCCCTTGCAATTGCAGCTTTGTTTTACGATCGCTACTATTTAAGAGGAATTGATTACTTTTCGGTTGGTATTGCGAAAAGTCGGTCTTTGCTGAACGAAGGAAATCACGCCAGCACAGTTTATAGTGTTTTTGGCAACTTCTTTCTTTATTCCTATCTTTTCCCCTTAATCCGCTCAATTATTCAATGGGAAGAACGACAGCCTAACACCCTGTTTTTTATTTTGTTATTTGTGTTTTGTGAATTAGCGGCGGTTTCTTATTTAATGGGCGGGCGAACCGCAATCCTATTAACCCTCATGGTGGGTTTGGCGAGCTTCGTTACACGGCATTTCTTGGGTAAGGGTTATCGACCTTCCTTCTTCACTCCTCTCAGGCTACTTGTTATTGGCGGCGTAGCGCTATTGACGTTCGGGGTGTTTTTCTGGTTCCGAAGTGTCGCCTTTGGCAGTGGAGACTCCTATTCATATTATCTGAATATATGTGGGCATCTTACGAAAGGTACGGAGCTTGCCTGTGATTTTGGTGTTGCTTCTGGACCCTGGAAAGATATCTCAAATTATTTCCATCTCGTCATGCTGTACGGAACGCATGGTGTGTGGTTCAGTGAATCTGTTATTTCATCAAGCTACCCTGAAAGTTTGGTTACACCACAGGGGCTTTTTGCTGTCTTTTTCTCGCGCTTTGGATTCGATGCCCCGCAGTCTGCCTTTGAGGGATATTGGATTCCCGCGGCAGGATCTTTGACGAGTGATTTTGGCATTGTTGGCATGTTGAGCGTTTCTGCTGCTTTTGGAGTGCTGGCTGCGGGCAGTATCCGGCATTTAAGGGTGGGGGATATGGGGTTCGCGGTGTATTCTACCGTATTCCTGATTGCACTCTGGCTGTTATCATTCTTGATTTTCCCGTTTAACTTGCCCGGCCTTCTTCTGGCGGTCTTGCTTGGCTTTTTTTTAGGCGGACTCTTTCTGATGGCCGCTACGTTAAAACAATTGGTTAATACAAGGTTTTCATGAAAATAGGTCTCACCAATCTTTTCTCGTTCAGGCCGCATGTTGAGCATTTGGAGTTTTTGGCTCAATTGCTGGAGGAGGCTGGTCATGAGGTCGTCTTCTTTACTTGCGACTCTGCGGTTGAAACCTGTTATATCCGAGAGCTCCGCAATCGGTCACGGCTCCGGGAATGCGCGCAGTGTATTGCCGGTGGTGTCCGTAGTTACCGTACAGCTGGCGTGAGTTCGGTGGGCAAGGATCAAGGTGTATTGACGGATTCTGAAGTTGACGATTTGGCCTTGTCCAGCTCGGCAACGCTGACGAGAACTGAGTCGGAGCTTGAATGGGGTGAGCCGGAGGTTCGCGAGATTAGAGCGAGACTGGCAGGTCCCATCAAGCAGGTCTACCAGAGCGCGCGAAAATGGATCAAGGACGAGCAGATTGAAGGGGTTATTTGTTTTAACGGCAGAATGGACCTGCCCCGTGCGGTGACCTATGCATGCGAAAGTATGGGCGTGCCTTTCATTACGCATGAAAGGACCTGGTTTGGGGATGGAATTCAGTTGATTCCCAATGGAAACTGCCTGTCGTTAAGAGCACTCGGAGAATTGGTAAGGGAATTTGACGATAAGCCGCTGACTGCTTCCCAGGCGGCTTATGCCGGAAAACTCATCGGTTCCAGATTCTTACAGAGAAACTCCCTTGAGTGGCGGCTTTACAATAAGAACCCAGAGCCGGCCCCTTGGCCACTGAAGTCTGATGGCAAAAGAGTGTTGGTGCTCCCCAGTAGCAAGAATGAGTTCGCTGGTCATGATGAGTGGCTTACCGAGTGGAAAGATAATACCGAGGCACTGGACGATTTCTTTGATGCTTTCGGGATTCGGGCTGGTCAAGTCGTTCTCCGTTGCCATCCCAACTGGGGGGAGAAGATCGGCAACGTGGATGGTGATCGATCTCTCCGCCTTTATACCCAGTGGGCCGAAAAAAGGGGGATCTATTGTATTCGCAGTGAGGAGAAGGCAAATACCTACGACCTGATTCAACAGGCAGACATCGTTGTTCTCAATGGAGGAAGTTCTTCTGTCGAGGCCGGTGCGTGTGGCAAACAGGTCGTCTGTCTCGGGCCATCAACATATCAGGATGCCGGTTTCGTTCACGTTTTTCGCTCGAGAAATGAGCTGTTCAACAGCAGTTCCCAGCTTGACCTGGATCCCGAGTTGATTCGTCGAAAGACATTGAGATTTTTATACGTTCGATCGCATAGGTTTCCGCAGTTTGTGCCATTTGTGAAGGCGATTGAAACGACTAAATACAGGTATTTCAAGGGTGCGGATGCATCTGTCGTCATCGAGATGTTCAAGCAGGGACGAATCGAACCAGACGATCCGCAGTTTGCCGAATCGGATGTCGGCGAGAATGAGGTAGTTCAGGCAATGGAACAGGCAGATTGGGGAAAATTGGCTGATTACTCGGTTCCAATTGAGCCGGGGGAACCGCTATCTATTAAAAGACGCCCGGGCTTTCGCTGGATTGACAGCTTGAGGGCAAAGTTCGCTAGAGGAGACCGGGCGCAATGATAAGTAGTCAACCAAGAGTGTCTGTCGTTATGCCGGCCTATAACGCCAGTGCTTTCATTGCCGAGACCATTCAATCAGTGTTGGGGCAATCCGTTGAAGACTGGGAGTTGATTGTTGTCGATGATTGCTCAACAGATAACACCAGAGAGGTAGTGACGGCTTTATCTAACGAAGATTCCCGTATTCGCCTGATTGCGCTGGAGAAGAACTTCGGTGGCCCGGCAGGGCCAAGGAATGTCGGGGTCAAGGCAGCTCGTGCTGATCTTGTCGCGTTCCTGGACTCAGATGATATCTGGCATCCAGAAAAACTACGGCTTCAGCTCGAAGTGATCAATAATACTGAGGCCGCGTTTGTTTGCACCGCAATGACCGATTTTGTTGATGAGAGTCGTCTGTCATTTCCCTCCATCGATAATGTGGATCAGACCAAGGTGACCTATTGGAGCCAGACTGTCAGAGCTCAGATTCCTACTTCGAGTGTAATTGCGTCTAAAGCGTTGTTGATGCGAGCTCCGTTCAGGGAGGACTCGGATTACAAAGCGGTCGAGGACTATCATTGCTGGTTGCAAGTGCTGCAAATGGTCGGTGACTGCGTGAAACTTCAGGTTCCGCTGCTTTATTACCGCAGAAGCGAGGGTCAGATTTCCGGCTCCAAGCTGATGATGATGAAAAAGGTTTTGATGGTTCATCGGGAGTACCCGGGGCGCTCTCGCATCGCTGCGTTGGCCTTCACTTTTACGCACGTTCTGGGTGGTTTTTACTTCCGATTTTTAAAGAAGGGTATGTGATATGCGGATTCTGGTAACTGGTGGTGCGGGCTTTCTCGGCTCCCACTTGTGCGAACGGCTGCTCTCCGAAGGGCATGATGTCTTGTGTGTTGACAACTTTTTCACAGGGCGAAAACGCAATATTGCTCATTTGATGAGCAATCCCTATTTTGAGGTGATGCGCCATGACGTCACCTTTCCGTTGTACGTTGAGGTTGATCAGATTTACAACCTTGCCTGCCCTGCTTCTCCTGTTCACTATCAGCACGATCCAGTCCAGACCACGAAAACGAGTGTTCACGGGGCTATAAACATGCTTGGTCTTGCCAAGCGGTTGGGTGCGAGAATTTTTCAGGCCTCTACAAGCGAAGTTTATGGGGATCCTGAGGTACATCCGCAATCGGAAGGGTACTGGGGTAAGGTAAACCCGATAGGAATCCGTTCTTGTTATGACGAGGGGAAGCGCTGTGCTGAAACGTTGTTCTTCGACTACTACCGTCAGCACAACCTCTCAATCAAAGTTGCTCGCATATTTAATACGTATGGTCCGCGAATGCATCCGAACGATGGCCGGGTTGTCAGCAACTTTGTTGTTCAAGCATTGCGTGGAGAAAACATAACGATCTATGGTGAAGGTCAGCAAACCCGTAGTTTCTGCTATGTTGACGACTTGATTGAGGGATTTGTCAGGCTCATGAATGCGCCGGAAGATTTGACTGGGCCGGTTAATCTTGGAAATCCGAATGAGTTTACGATACGGGAACTTGCAGAGCGAGTCATAGAGTTAACAGGTTCTTCCTCGACGCTCATTTTTAAGCCCCTGCCAGAGGACGACCCCAAGCAGAGGCAACCTGATATTTCCATGGCAAAAGATCGGCTCAAGTGGTCCCCGACCATTGAGTTGGACGAAGGACTTACCAAAACCATATCTTATTTTGATGAGCTTTTAAAAATAGCGGACCTTGACTGATATATGGGGGCGCCAAAAAGAGTCTTGGTCACTGGTGCATCAGGGTTTATTGGTCGTGCGTTGTGTAAGCGACTAGTGGATCAAGGGTTTTCAGTTCGTGCTGTTATTCGTCCAGGTGGCGATGAGCCAGTGCAAGGCGTGTCCTATGTGGCACTAGATCTGGAAACAACGACAGATGTACAAGACTTGGTTCGGGATGTTTGCTACGTGGTTCATCTTGCTGGTCGAGCTCATGGCAAAGGTGGCAAAGCTGAGCAGACCCTTCAGTCATTTGTGAAAAGTAATGTTGATCCGACACGCGCTTTGGCTGAGGCTGCGGCGACGGCAAAAGCTTGTCGGTTTGTGCTGTTGAGTTCTATCGGGGTGCATGGAGACAAAAGCGAAGGACAGCCTCTTAGAGAGGACAGCGAGCTGAAGCCACACGCCAATTACGCTGAGTCTAAGGTATTGGCCGAGCAGGTACTTCAAGATGCTTTGGCGGACCAGGAAACGAGCTACGCAATCATTAGGCCGACCTTGGTATATGGAGTGAATGCTCCAGGTAACTTTGCGCGATTGATCAAGGCATGTCGCAGTCCAGTTATGTTGCCGTTGGGAATGGCAACTAATCGTAGAAGTTTTGTCTCCGTTAACAGCCTCATTGATCTTATTGTTCTTTGTATGGAACAAAAGGCGGCCAAGAACCAGGTATATGTTGCTGCTGATAAATACCCTGTTTCTACAAAGGATCTGATTGTATCCATCAGATCGGGGATGAATAAAAGGCCGGGGGTCTTCCCCTTTCCAAGAACTCTAGCTAGATCAACGTTTTTGTTATTAGGGAAACGCCCGATATATCAACAACTTTTTGGCGATCTTGTTGTAGATGCCGGTAAAGCCGTTCGAGAATTAGGGTGGCAAAACGTGGCAAATACACTGGACGAGGTAAAAAGGCTTGGGCGTGAGGAGGTGTCCCTGTGATACGGCTTTTGGATATTTGGATCGCTTTTGTGGGACTGATTGTTGGCTTTCCAATCATGGTACTTTTGTACTTGGTAGGCTTGCTTGACACCGGGTCACCAATTTTTGTTCAGGAGCGGGTAGGACGTCACGGGAAGCCTTTTAGGCTCGTTAAATTTCGGACGATGAGGAAGACCGCGGCTTCCGTTGCCACGCATTTGGCCAATGTTGATGACATAACCCGTTTTGGCCGATTTCTGCGAGGCTCGAAGTTGGATGAGCTTCCTCAGTTATGGAATGTACTGAAAGGTGATATGAGTCTTGTTGGTCCCAGGCCTTGTTTGTTTAGTCAGCAGGAGTTGATTCAGGAGCGCGAAAAACGAGGTGTGCTGGACGCTAGGCCCGGGATCACCGGTCTCGCTCAAGTCAGTGGTATTGACATGTCAACGCCCGAGCTTCTGGCCAAGACTGACTCGGAGATGCTTCAATCGTTGAGTGTCGGGAAGTACTTTGCCTACATCATCCAGACTGTTTCAGGAAAGGGAGCAGGTGATCGGGTACGTCGTGGAGGCTAAAAACTTGGCTAGTAGAATCATTGAAGCTGTGTTGAATTGGTCTCGGCCCCAGAAGCGTTCTGTATCTGTGGTAGTCGATTTTGTCTTATTATCGGTCGCTATTTGGGGTGCGTTTGCACTTAGATTTGAATCAAGTACCTGGTTGCCAGACAGCAAACAACTGGCAGTTTCTTTGGCTACGGTCTTCGTTACCATTGGCGCCTTTGTTAAGTTGGGTCTGTATCGAGCGGTTATCCGTTATCTTAGCGAGCACGCTTTTCTGGCCATTATCATTGGTGTTGCTTTCTCCAGTGTGTCATTGATTGTCTGTGGTTTTCTATTTCAAGCTCTGGTTCCGCGTTCTGTTCCAGTCATATATGGAGCCTTTGCGTTTCTGCTTGTGGCCGGGACGCGTTTCACGATCAGGTCTGTTGTGAGACGCCCACGAGAAAAGGCAAAGAATAGCGTTTTAATTGTAGGAGCTGGCGCAAAGGGCATGCAGTTGGCTTCCGCTCTCGCGCAGGGTGTTGAGTATCGGCCGGTTGGATTTGTTTCATTGCTCAAAGGGAATCACCGCTCGGTTATCGGTGGATTACCGGTCTATTCGGTTGAACATCTGGACAAGGCTGTAAGGGAGCTTGATGCATCCCGGGCGTTACTGGCTCTAGAGGATGCGATACCAGTAAACAGGAAGCAGTTACTCGCGTCTTTGGAAAAATTGTCCATTCCGGTTCAGACAGTTCCGTCTATGTCCGAACTCGTTGCCGGTCAGGCACGAATTAACGACATCAGGGATTTGGAGATTGAGGACCTATTGGGGCGTGATCCTGTTCGGCCTGATACGGCAATTGTATCTGAGAGCCTTTACGGAAAATCGGTGATGGTAACCGGCGCCGGTGGTTCCATCGGCTCTGAGTTGTGTCGACAGATTATCCGGCACAAGCCCAGAATGTTGGTTCTGTTTGAACAATCTGAGTTTTCACTGTACTCCATTGAGCGAGAACTTCGGTCGATCAGTCAGATCGAAAATCTTGATGTGACCATACACGCGATTCTTGGAAGTGTGACCCATAGAAGGCGGTGTGAGGCCGTTTTGAAGGCTTTTGGTGTGCAAGCGCTCTATCATGCGGCTGCATACAAGCACGTGCCTTTGGTAGAGCATAACGTCATCGAAGGCATACAGAATAATGTGTTTGGTACCTGGCATACGGCCGAAGCGGCCATAGCAGCAGGTGTCGAGCGATTTGTGTTGATCTCAACAGATAAGGCCGTTCGCCCAACCAATGTGATGGGTGCGACCAAGCGTATGGCAGAGCTTGTGCTGCAGGGCTTGTCGCAACGCCAGAGCCAGACTGTTTTTTCTATGGTTCGTTTCGGGAACGTGCTGGGGTCGTCTGGGTCTGTGGTACCTCTTTTTCGAGACCAGATTCGTGATGGTGGGCCAGTCACCGTTACGCACCCGGATATCATCCGCTACTTCATGACCATTCCGGAAGCCAGCCAGTTGGTGCTGCAGGCTGGTAGCATGGGGCAGGGGGGAGAGGTTTACGTGTTGGATATGGGAGAGCCGGTAAGAATAGCCGACCTTGCCCGTAAGATGATCCACTTGATGGGGCTTGAAGAGAAAACTTCAGAATCTCCGGGCGGCGATATTGAGATTGTCTATACCGGGTTACGGCCGGGGGAAAAGCTTTTCGAGGAATTGTTGATAGGCGATAACCCCCAGGGTACGGCTCACCCAAGAATATTGATGGCGCGCGAAGTGTCATTGACATGGGATGAAGTTGAGGAGTATCTGGGGCGACTCACAAGAGCCAGCCAGAGCTTTGACTGTAAAGCCGCATTGAATATTTTAATAGAAGCCCGAACGGCCTATGCGCCTAACGGTGATGTGGCTGATCTGGTTTGGTGTAAAACCGGGGCGGCAATTCCTGAACACCACGATAAAGATGGCAAAGTCCTTCGCTTGAGCTGACTGCATGGAAGCGTTCCGCCAGAGACATCAACAAGGATTGTTGAATGATTGAGATAAAACACCACGGTGCTGTGAATGGCGTCACTGGCTCCTGCCATGAGCTCCAGGTCTCGGACTTTGGTATTCTGATTGATTGCGGTCTTTTCCAGGGGAAGGAGAAAGGCGCGGCCTCTTCCGCCACGGAGCTGGCGATAGACTTCCCCATTGATCATATCCGCGCACTTGTGGTCACTCACGTCCATATTGATCACGTTGGGCGGATTCCCTATCTTCTGGCAGCTGGATTTGAGGGGCCCATTGTCTGCTCTGAACCCTCTGCCATTATGCTGCCGGAAATCCTCGAGGATGCGCTGAAGATCGGCTTTACCCGGGATCGGGCTTTGATTACCCGGGTTTTGGACCGTATACGTAGCCAACTGGTGCCGCTGCCCTATGGCCAGTGGCATGAGCTGGTTTCTGAGGGCGATGCTGCACTGAGAATCAGGTTGCAGAGGGCCGGGCATATTCTCGGTTCTGCCTATGTGGAATGCGAGCTCCACGATGGCCATCGCAACGAACGTATTGTTTTCAGCGGGGATCTTGGCGCGAGTCATGCACCACTCCTGCCCGAGCCGTTATCACCTGAGAAGGCTGATCGCCTGATCATCGAAAGCACATACGGCGATAAGAACCACGAAGACCGGGAGAGCCGCCGCTATCGATTGAAATCGGTTCTTGAGCATGCCCTGGAAGACGGCGGTACGGTGCTGATTCCGGCATTCAGTATCGGTCGCACCCAGGATCTGCTTTATGAGATCGAAGCACTGATTGCCGAGTTTGGGGAGACTGAGATTTTGCAGTCGAGTGCAGAAGGCTCCTCTGGACCACTCCGATGGCAGGATCTGGAAATTGTTGTGGATTCCCCGCTGGCCGCTGAATTCACCCGAATCTATCGGGATCTCAAGCCATTTTGGGATGATGAGGCCCGAGAACTTGCCAGTGCCGGCCGGCATCCTCTGTCGTTTGAGCAGCTCACGGTAATCAATTCCCACGAGGACCATTTGAATGCGGTTGAGTATTTGGCTCGTACTCATCGTCCCTGCGTGGTTATTGCGGGGTCTGGTATGTGCGCTGGTGGAAGGGTGGTGAATTATCTCAAGGCGATGCTGGGCGATGTCCGAAATGACGTGGTTTTTGTGGGGTATCAGGCGGCTGGAACGCCAGGGCGGGATATTCTGACTTACGGGCCGCGTGGTGGATGGGTGGAGCTGGACGGAGAACGATATGGCATTTCGGCTCGCGTTCACACAGTCGGTGGTTATTCTGCTCACGCCGGGCAAGATGATTTGCTTCGGTTCATTGCAGGTATTCCTGAGACGCCCGCCGAAATTCGCGTTGTCCATGGCGATTCGGGTGCCAAGCGCGCTTTTAAGCTGGCGTTGGAGGCAATGGCGCCGGATTCTGATATTCTGATTCCAGTAGGATAACGGGGTGAGCATGCGCTGATCATGCGACCGTTCGCCCAAGCGCTTAGACCTTATTTAAGGCAGGAGAATATATGAAAAGGATTGCGGTAATCGGCCTTGGTTACGTGGGCTTACCATTGGCGGCTGCATTTGGCGAGAAGCGAGAGGTGGTTGGTTTTGATATCAACACCAAGCGAATCGCTGAACTCAAGGACGGAGTAGATTTCACCCGTGAGGTGTCCTCCGAAGAGCTGGCTACTTCCAGGTATTTGTCCTTCACGGATTCGCTGGATGGCATTGCCGATTGCCATATCTATATCGTAACGGTGCCAACCCCGATTGACGAATACAAATCGCCAGACCTTACCCCGTTGGTAAAGGCCAGTGAGAGTGTGGGTAAAGTCCTCAAGAGGGGTGACATCGTTGTTTATGAATCCACGGTGTTCCCCGGTGCCACTGAAGAAGTCTGTGTGCCGGTTCTGGAAAAGATGTCCGGCCTCAGGTTCAATCAGGATTTCTTTGCCGGTTACAGTCCGGAGCGTATCAACCCGGGCGATAAGGAACACCGCGTTACCACCATTATGAAGGTGACCTCCGGCTCCACGCCCGAGATTGCGGATGAGGTAAATGATCTTTACGCCGGCATCATTACTGCGGGAACCCATAAGGCCAGTTCCATCAAGGTAGCGGAAGCGGCAAAGGTCATTGAAAATACTCAGCGGGATTTGAATATTGCGCTGATGAATGAGCTGTCGATGATTTTTGCCCGCATTGGGATCGATACCCATGAAGTGTTGGCCGCTGCTGGCACTAAATGGAATTTCCTGCCGTTCAAACCCGGATTGGTCGGCGGGCATTGTATTGGTGTTGATCCGTATTACCTCACCCATAAGGCCCAGGCCATTGGTTATCATCCTGAGATTATTCTTGCTGGCCGCCGTGTGAACGACAATATGGGGCCATACGCAGCCGCCGAACTGGTTAAGGCGATGATCAAGAGGGGGCATACCATTGCCAATTCGCGTGTATTGGTCATGGGGCTAACGTTCAAGGAAAACTGTCCGGATTTGCGTAATACCCGCGTTATTGATGTGGTTAATGAGTTAAAGGATTTCGGTTGTCAGGTGGATGTCACCGATTGCTGGGCCAATAATGAAGAAGCCGAACATGAGTACGGTATTTCTCTGGTCCCGGAACCGAAAGCCGGTGAATATGATGCGGTATTTCTTGCGGTACCGCACCGCGAATATGCCGCTCTTTCAGCGGAGCAACTGCGTGCTTATACCAATAGCAACGG
Organism: Marinobacter sp. bablab_jr008; assembly: GCF_016464145.1. Taxonomy (NCBI): domain Bacteria; kingdom Pseudomonadati; phylum Pseudomonadota; class Gammaproteobacteria; order Pseudomonadales; family Marinobacteraceae; genus Marinobacter; species Marinobacter sp. bablab_jr008. The sequence goes on along the minus strand of NZ_JACDWW010000059.1, from coordinate 33,501 downwards.
CGTTTTATTTGATTTGAAGGGTGTGTTGCCGTTAGGGCAGGCGGATTTACGCCTCTGATCTTAATGTGAACTATGAAGCCGGCCAATGTGTCGGCTTTTTTATTAAGTCGATTTAAGTAATTTGTTTTGCCTTGCTTTGGTTTCTCTATTATTATTTGTTTCGACTCTCGGTCATATTTAATCAGTATTTAAAACCCCACGATAAAAGGTTTTATTTCCATGGCAAAGATTAATGATTATTACCAGAAGAAACAGCTGATGGAGAAGCTGGCCGCCGAGCTGGAGAAGCTCGAAAAGGACCAGGCACTGAAAAGCGAACTGGAATTCGAAAACAAAGTTCGTGATTTGATGAAAGAGTATGACAAATCACCGAAGGACGTTCTGCAGATTCTGTCTGCTATTGATCCTTCTATCGCTGGCGCCAAGGCCGAGACTTCAACCGGTACCCGTGCCAAGCGTCCGCTGAAAACCTATAAAAACCCGCACACCGGTGAAGTGGTAAAAACCCGCGGTGGTAATCACAAGACTCTGAATGAGTGGCGTGAAAAGCACGGTAAGGAAGCGGTACAGAGCTGGCAGCAGGATTAACTGCCTATTCCCCTCTCTCTCAATAGAGGGAGGGGGATATTAACTGACTACGACTTTGTTCCGCCCGCTTTCCTTGGCTTTATACAAAGCCTCATCTGCCTTCTGCATCCACTGCATATAGTTCTCGGGCGTTTCCGTTAGTTGCGCGATGCCCATGCTTACCGTGTATTGAATATCCCCGGCGCTGGTGCTAACGGTACTTTTCTCTATAGCCTCACGAATGCGCTCGCAAATAATCCGGGCACTCTCGGCATCGGTTTCCGGCAGGATAATCCCAAACTCTTCACCACCATAACGGCCGGCGCTGTCCGATTGCCGGATGTTATTGCGAGTGACTTCGGCGGTATGGCGAATCACCTCGTCTCCGGCCAGGTGGCCGTAGGTGTCATTCACCGGTTTGAAGTGGTCGATATCGAACATCACCAGGCTTGTGGCCTGGCCATAGCGCCGGAAACGTTCATATTCCGCATCCACCAGGTTTTCCCAGGTGCCCCGGTTCAGCAGCCCCGTTAGCCGGTCTGTCATGCTGAGTTTCGCCAGCTGTTCGTTTGCACGTTCCAGGGCCCGTTTGCTGCTGGCGAATTCGGTTACGTCGTAGATCAGCAGGCACACCTTCTCCACCTCACCGTTCGGAGCGGTGATCGGGCTGATGGTCAGGTTCTGGAACATGTATTCTTCCGTGCCCGTGATCGGACGTGTATTCCGGAACTTGAACAGGTAAGGGCGCTGTTCCCAGGAAGTAAAAGCCCGGGTGTTCAGCATGGCGACGGCGTCTACCTTTCGGGTAAGCCAGGCTTCCGGGATGTCCGGAAAGGCTTCGAACAAAACCTTGTCCCGAATCTGGCTGGCGGTAATGCCACTGTGGTGTTCCATGAAGCCGTTCCATGCCTGGACGTGGAAATCCAGGTCCAGCACCACCAGTCCCACCTCAACGGATTCGAGCATGTCCATCAACCAATGGAATTCGTTGGCGTCCTGATTAAAGGCCATAGTTAATCCACCAGATACGCGAGGCGTTTTTCAAGGAATGGGATGGAGTCCTCGGTTAGCAGGATCAGCATGTTGCATCGGATATCCCGGTTTTCCAGAGCATAGCTGATCTCAATACACAGCAGCTGTTCTTCCCGCTTGCTGTGATGATCCAACAGTTCGTTAACCGGGCGGTGCTGGCCGAGAACGGTCGGATGACCCAGGCCCAGCTTCAGGTCGAGTTGATCGCCAATACCATTGATGAACGCGCCAAACAAGATGCTCGACATATCCATGAGCACTTCCACGTTCACGGATTCGCCTTCCAGCACGTCATAGTGAAGCAGTTCGGCCATTTCCCGGAAACTGGCGTCTTCAAACAGCAGCAGTGCCTCACCTGCGATACCGGCGCCGGTAAAGCCCTGGCAAACGGCTGAATAGTCTTCTGCTCGTTGCGCAGCCGATATCGCCATGTGCAGCTCAGAGTTGGCGATAAACGCGACTTTGGGGATAGGTTGTTTGACAAACACCTTTAGCAGCCGGGCCAGCAGATCTGAGGACCGGCCCATAGCCACGTTGGAGATCTCCTGCAGGTAGTCGCTCAGGCTCACTGAGATTTCCGGGACTGCTGCTTCTCGACTGTGCAGGCTGGCGTCTTTCAGGGCAGTGTCTTCAAGCTCGGAAGGGCGATAGAAGCCGTACTCTTCGAGTAGTCGGGAGACAACGCCGGTGTCGGTTGGCTTCTTGATGAAATCGATGGCGCCCAGTTTGCGCACACGTTCCCGGGCTTCCGGCTGAATGTCGCCCGAGACCACGATGGTCAGAACTGGAAGATCCTCTGAGCGGATGTGTTCCAGCACCTGGTAGCCGTCGAGTTCCGGCATGTTCAGGTCCAGAAATAACAGCTCGGCTTTCTGATCGCGAAGTATGGTTAGCGCCTCCTTGCCATCTCCGGCGAAGAGGATGTCGTCTGCCAGGCCGGGTGGCAGAGCTTTGGCCATTTGTTTGCGCGCCAGTGCAGAGTCGTCGCAGATCAATATTCTGGTGGTCATGGAGTGCCGTTTGGGGCCTTTAACGAAAGGGTGTAAGTATACCAATCTCAAGCGTTGTGTATATGCGGGCTACATTACAAGTTCGCTAAGCTACATGTTGGTTCCTAAGTTAGTTTAGTCCTGTGACGAACATCAAGCTTGAACAACAAATGACGGCCACGTAATGAATGAATGTGATGTACCTCACTCAATATACGAGCCTCGGTCGGATATAGTCGTGTTGCGGTCAAAAAGAAACAGTTTGTTACAAAGAATAACGGGCCGCATGCCAGCACCGAAATAATAAAACCAGCGGGCAGGCATGGAGTCGGGTGTCGAAACTGACTCACTAAAACAATCAGAGACACAATCTATGACAACGCAAGCGTACGGATGCGCTGCCCTTGCCATGCTCTGCCTGGGTATTTCGCCCGTTTCCCAGGCAGAACTGGAGCCCATTTCAGATAATGCGATGGGTGAGGTAACCGGGCAGGCCTTTATGCAGATTGAAAACATCCCCGGCCAGAACCATGAGTTCACGCGCATGACGCTGACCATGGATGTAGAGACCCGTGTGAATATTGACGATATTCAGGCCGGCCAGATCAATGGCGGCACGGATTTCTCTGCCACCCACCTGGCCCTTGGTCACATCGCCCGTAACGATGGCGAGGTTTTCAACGGCAAAACCTACAACGCCGGCGAGGAAATTCCTTTCGAAGCACGCATGCCCTACATCGAACTGGCGGAAGATGCCGCCGGTCTTGCCGGGTTCCGCATGGGGTTTCAGCAAGCTCGGGGTTCGGTGTCGTCTAACACCACCAGTTTCAGCGGTAATATTTCCGGGCTTAAGGTTCGGGAAGATGTGTCGGGCACCATATACGATACCGCGTTGTTTGCCGGGGAAGGAGAGACGGCCACTAATTATCGGGCGTCCCATATTGGTATTGCGCCCAATGGCAGTGAAACGATGACCTGTATTTCGGGTGTAAACTGCGCACCACTGACCAACCTGCGGTCCGTTATCGTAGGCGAGGAAGGCTCCGCCGAAGGCGAGGTTGCCTTTACCGATGGGTTTTTTATCGGTTTACAGCGCGATGATAATGTCGCTTGGCAGACACTGGATGGTGCCAACACCATCAGTGTAGGGAAAGGTGTATTTATTAACCTGCCAACGAATATGACGGTAGATTTGAGTCAATTGACGGGTGGAGGTGTCGACCGCCTGCGCACCCATCAGTCGGATATGGGTACCAAGCTGTTCTAATTGTGGTGGCTAGCAAAGCATAGAAGGGTCGAAAGGCAAGGATGCCGACACTACTGCTGCTCAATGGTTTCAAGTTCTTTTTCTACGCCAATGACCATCCGCCCGCCCATGTTCATGTGCTCCGAGGTGAACGATGGGCTAAGATTGAGTTGTCGACTTTCGCGGTAAAATACAGCACCCTCAAGAATCAGGAATTGAGGGAGTGCCTTAAGATCGTTGAGCGTCATCAATCTGATTTTCTGGAGAGGTGGAATGCCTGGTTTCAAGGGTAAATCCGTTCATATTGACGACCGTCACTTGCACGTGGAGTTGGAAGACGGCCGCGTAATCTCCACGCCTGTGCATTGGTACCCTGAGTTGGAGGCAGCCTCTATTGCGGAGGTGCGTCAGTATCATTTCATCTGCGATGGTACGGGCATTGAGTGGGAGGCGTTGGACTATCACCTGAGCATCGAGGCGATGTTGACGGGTAATGCTCGGCAAAGTGCCGCGTAAGTTTGTTAAACTCCTGCGTCTGACTTTACTTCGGTTGCAGGAGTCTTCCTTTGATCCGCTCTTTCTACTGGCACGATTACGAAACCTTTGGCGTAGACCCGGTTCATGACCGGCCCTCCCAGTTTGCGGGTGTGCGCACCGATGCGGATCTGAATATCATCGAAGACCCGCTGGTGATCTATTGCAAGCCAGCCGACGATTACCTGCCTTCTCCTGAAGCCTGCCTGATTACCGGTATTACTCCTCAGAAAGCGCTGGAGGACGGATTTCCGGAAGCGGAGTTTATCGCCCAGATTAACGCGGCTTTCAGTCAGCCTGGCACCTGCGCCGTAGGCTATAACAGCCTGCGTTTTGATGATGAAGTCACCCGCCATACGCTTTACCGTAATCTCCGGGATCCCTATGCCCGGGAATGGCAGAACGGCAATTCCCGCTGGGACATTATTGATATGGTGCGGCTGACTTATGCTTTGCGGCCCGAAGGTATCAACTGGCCCCGCAAAGAAGATGGCAGCCCGAGTTTCAGGCTGGAAGAGCTGACAGTAGCCAATGGCATTGCTCATGAGGCTGCCCACGATGCCATGTCCGATGTGCTGGCCACTATTGCCGTGGCAAAGCTGATCAAGGAAAAACAGCCCAAGCTGTTCGATTTCGTTTTAAACAACAAAGACAAACATTCCGTGCGGCAAATGCTGGATACCGCCGCTATGAAGCCGGTGTTTCATATTTCCGCCAAGTACCCGGCAGCAAGGGGCTGTTGTGCGCTGGTGGCGCCGTTGGCAGAGAGCCTGAGCAATAAGAACCAGGTGATCGTTTACGATCTTCGGGAAGACCCGGAGGCGCTGATTAACGCCTCGGTAGAAGAGATCCGTGAGCGGGTATTTACGTCTCAGGCGGAACTGGGGGAGGGCGTTAGCCGGTTTCCGCTGAAAGGTGTGCAACTGAACAAATGCCCTGTATTGGCGCCGGCGACCATGCTCTCCACGCTGTCACAAGAGCGGTTGGCCGAGCTGGAGTTAGATGGTGATGTGCTTCGGGCCAACCTGGCCAAATTGCGCAAAGCCCCGGATCTTCCTGCTCGTATTGCCCAGGCATTCGAACAGGATTTTCAGGGCAGCCACCTGACTGATCCCGACGAGCAACTTTACGCTGGCGGTTTTATCAGCAAAGCCGACCGGGAGAAACTCAACTGGTTGCTGACCCAACCCGTGGATACCCTGGCCGAGCAGGAAGTGAGGTTTGAAGACGCGCGCCTGCCAGAGATGCTGTTCCGTTACCGTGCCCGCAACTATCCGGATACCCTGATTGGCGAGGAAATGGAGCGCTGGGAGCAGTTTCGTACCGAACGGTTGATGCAGCCGAAAAAGGGGTGGCGCTCACTGGAGGCCTATGGTCAGGAGCTACAGCGATTGGCGGCTGATACGGAGCTGACGCCCAAGAAGCAGCAGATACTGGAGGACTTACATCTCTATGGCGAATCCCTGATTCCCTATATGTAAGTGGGGTCAGACCTAAAGACATTTGGCGTTGGCGAATGTTCGGGGGGGCTGACCCCTTTTATTTCTCGAATAGGACGGAAATATCGTCGGCGGTAATGGCCGAGCTGAAGGCATCAGCTTTGCCGTACAGACCGTCTGCAAGCTGGCTCTTCCTTGCCTGTAGTGCCTGAATTCGCTCTTCTACCGTGCCTTCGGTAATCAGACGGTACACGAAGACAGGTTTGTCCTGCCCGATGCGCCAGGCGCGGTCTGTGGCTTGTTGTTCGGCTGCGGGATTCCACCACGGATCATAGTGAATAACGCAGTCCGCGGCGGTCAGGTTCAGGCCGGTACCACCGGCTTTCAGGCTGATTAGGAAGACCGGGCTCTCGCCATTCTGAAACCGTTTAACCGGTGTGGCGCGGTCTCTGGTTTGGCCGGTGAGTTTTTCATAGCCTATGCCTGCCGCCTTCAAAGTGGTTTCGATCAGTGCCAGCATGCTGGTGAACTGAGAGAAGATGATGACCTTGCGTCCTTCATCCAGCAGTTGTTCCAACATCTCCATTAAAGCGTCGAGTTTGGCCGAACCGGCGGTTTCTTCCGGGTTAAGCAGAGCGGGATGGCAGCAGATTTGCCTGAGTTTCAGGAGCGCATCCAGTATTTCTATCTGGCTTCTTGCTGCGCCCTTTTCGGCAAGCAATTTGCGAATGCGCTTATCCATGGTGGCGCGGATGGTCTCATACAGATCTTTCTGCTGGCGATTCAGCTCAACGTGACGCACGATCTCGGTTTTTTCCGGCAATTCGGGGGTTACCTGATCTTTCGTGCGCCTCAGCATAAATGGTCGCACCCGGCGGCTCAGCTCCGCATAACGGCTCTGATTGCCCTGTTCTTCAATAGGTTTTCGGTAGTGTTCGCGGAAGATTTTCTGGTCTGCCAGGTAGCCCGGCAGAATAAGATCAAACAGGGCCCATAGCTCCCCGAGGTGGTTTTCCATTGGTGTGCCGGTAAGTGCGATGCGGTTTTCGGCTGGCAGGCGGCGAGCCGCTTTGGACGTCACGGCTGCCGGGTTTTTCAGGTGTTGGGCCTCGTCGAAAAAAGCCAGGCTGTATGACTGGTTCTGGTGCTGTTCCAGATCCCGGTGCAGGAGTGGGTAGCTGGTGATCACCAGATCGGCCTCCGCTACCATGTCGAAGAATGGTTTACGACGTTGGCCATGGATCACCAGGCGTTTCAGTCCCGGGGTGAATTTCTCGGCTTCTGCCTCCCAGTTGGCAATAAGCGTGGTCGGGCATACCACCAGAGCAGGCGCGGAAAGCCGACCTGCGGCTTTTTCGGCCTGAATACAGGCTAGGGTTTGCAGGGTCTTGCCCAGGCCCATATCGTCGGCAAGAACGCCACCGAGCCCGAATTCTCGCAGGAACATCAGCCAGTTCAGGCCATCTTGCTGGTAGTGGCGCAGCTCTGCCCGAACCTCTGAGGGAATTGGAACATGGTTTAGTGCCTGAAAGGACGTGAGTTTTTCACTGAGGTTGCGCAATTCTGCGTTGCTTTGCCAGTCTGCCGCCAGATCACCCATTACCTGTGCTGCATCCAGTTTCGGCAGCCTTAGTTTGCCGCCACGTTCTTTCCCTAACAGGCTCAACAGGGTTCGGGCCAATGGTCGGATGCGGTCTGAAACAACCCGGATAAGGGCGTCGCCGTTATGGAGCCAGAGGGTTTCAGGCAAGGCATCGTCACTGTCATTGTTGAGGTCGAGATAAACCAGGGCCTGTTGTAGTAGCGGAATCAGGTCAATCTGTGTGCCGTTGTAGTCAATGCCCACTTCTACATCAAACCAGCCGGGTGATTCTTCATCCGGCTTCAGGCTGCCGTGCAGCTGGTCTATTTCAATAACAGGTACATCAAAACTCTCGTCCATTTCAATTTGCCAGCCACCTGCATCCAGTCGCGGTAAATCGAAGGCAATGAAATCCAGCCAGTGGTTACGGGTTGGCAAGGTGAAATCGAGAAAGCTGCCATACGGTAGCGCGTTAACCATGTCTGCTTCGAGATGATCGGTCATTGTTCCCGCCATTTTGAAATCGGGCAAATCACGATGTAGCCATTCGATTTCCGCATCCTCATCCCGAATGACCAGCAACGGGCCATTGTCGCCATCAACCAGAACCCGGGGTTCCTGTTCCGAGAACGCTACCCGGTGGCCTTCATAGCTGAACATTAACCTCGCCATTAGTAGTGGCAGTGCCCCGGGGGCGGGATGCTGAAGGCTGTACAGCTGCAGTATCGGCTGGGGTGCTGCCTGCACCATGGAGGGCACATGGAAAGATTCCGGCAGAACGGCGCCGGCTTTTTCCAGTATGGGCGCAAGATCTGGCAACGCCTGCTGAAGCTGGCTTTCTGCCAAGGGAGGGCACTGTTGCAGAAGCGCGGTTGTGCGGGCATCCAGCGAGTTCTCCACCCGCCCGATCAGGAGCTCTTTCTCGTCCAGATAGTAGGCGGGCGAGGTGTTCAACAGCCGAATGTGTGACGGGAGCGCCTTGCTGACCAGTTGCCAGTGTTGTTTATCTGGCAACTGCATCCACTCAAAGCCGGATTCTAGAGTCTCTCCGAGTTGAAGCGGCGGGTTTCGAGTGGATTCCAGAAAGAAGCGGCTGGTTTTCAGCGCCGATTCAATAAAATAGGCGCCCGTCGTGCCCTCCAGAACCGGTGCAACACGAAATGCTGTGGGCAGTGCGTTTAACCATGTGAGCGGTGCTATATCGCTCTCTCGCAGGTATTTCGGGCGATCGTATTCAAGGTTGGTACGGCTCCACACGGTGGTTTTGGAGCCACTGGAATATTCTCCCGATTTACGACGCCGAACCTTGTTCACTGACAGGGTCTGCTGGCTGCGGTGTGGCTCTATGTGGAGCAGGTACGCCAGACACTCAGGGTTGGAAGCGTTGTCAATCGAGCTGAAAACTGAGGCCGCCTGTTCCAGCCATGTTTCCGCTGTCGGGTATTTGTATCGTGTATCGGCTTCCGGTTCGTATTTTTCAGCACTCAGGCCTGCTTCGTAATTGGCCTGAAGTATAACGGCCGCCGCATGCTTACACCGGAACCCCACCGGGCAACTGCAGAAGGTGTTTATTTTTCCGGGCAGGTAGCGGTCGAACCGAACCTCGGTGATATAGAGCTGGCGCTGGCTGCCAGAAACCTCCGCTCGCAGCACCTGTATGCTCATGCCTTCGGTTTCACGAACCAGGTTTTGTACCCGGCCCTGGCTGAAATAGCGCTTGCCTCGTTGCAGGCTGTTGGCGTCAAAGTTGAGGTTCAGGTTTGCTTGCGAGACTTGCATGGCTGAGAGCGGGCACCGGTAGATTCAAAAAAGGGAAAGCTACCGGAAACCAGCACCATGCTCAAACGAATTTGGGCCAGGCCCTCCGGACATTTTGCCTGGGCAAATGTCCGGAGGGCCTGGCCCCCATTGTTTAGCGCCGACGCTGGAAATACACGCTCAGGTTCTGCCCCATCAGGCTTTGAACTTCACTACCCAGGGCTTCCGCCTGGATCTGGCGCTGTACCGGGCCGGTGGCCAGGCTGTGGCCATCTTCATCCCGGGCTTTAATCAGCTTCCACTCCACTTCATTGCTCACCAGGGCCAGCAGTTCTTTGAGCTGGTTGGCGTCCTGCGGCCGGAACCATCGATCGCGGCAGCCGCCCAGGCTGTAGAAGTCCTCGTCCTTCAGCAGCTCTGTCCAGAGGGTATCTTGCCGGTTGGCCAAAACCATCCTGCGAAGTTGACGTAAGGCGGTACGAGTGGGCTGCAGATTATGCTCCGCGACCAGGCGGCGAATCTGTTTGTCACCCTGGGTTTGCTCGGCCAGCGCCGTGTGCATGTGCACAATGGCACCGGTGTTCGAGGCAGTATTGATGAGTGCGGCCAGAGAAAGCTCGGTCATGGCCGGTGAGGGCACACGGCCCACTTCCACCCAATGGACCTTGTGACCATCGGCCACAAAACGCTGTGCGATGGACCAGGGCCAGAACACGATGTTGTCCATGTTCAGGCTCTGGGCCATGCGGGTGCCTTTGGTGATATTGGCCAGGGATTCATCAACTGCAATCACTTCCACATCGTTCAGGTATTGCGCCAGTTCCATGGCTCGCTGGCCAGACTGAGCGCCGCACACCATAATCCGCAACGTGGCGGGGAGGTTGTCGGTGTTCAGGCCAAGTTCCTGCGCCATCACGGCTTTCAGGCTGGTCTCCGTCCGATAGGCCAGCTGGCTCCAGGCCGGCCATGCCTGGGGCACATCCGTTTTCTCCAGGCAGAGTTCCTCGGCTTTTTCGTCAAAATTCTGCTTGATGGCCTCTTCTTCCGCCCGGTTGTAGTAACTTGCTGCCATCATGGGTTGCATGGCCAGGGGCCAGTCCACCAGGTTCCATTGGCCAAGTTGTACTGCAAAGTTCTGGTGGAAAAGTGCGCCATACATGGCACTGCTCATCAGCGAGCCAATTAGGGCCTCTTGAGGTTCGCCCACGGCAAATTGCGCCATGATGCTTTCATTGATGGTGGCCGCCAGGCGTTCCTCATCGTCTTCCGCGGCCAGCGCGAAGCCGGTGCGGTCGGCGTATTCCGCGATGGCCAGGCAAAGCGGCTGGAGCTCATCTCTCAGGCTGGCCGTTTGAGCGACCTCTGCCATGATGGCGCGACGCAGCAGCACCACCAGTTCTTCCACGGCAGCATTAGGCATCAGAGTTTTCTGGAGCGCCAGAATAAGCAATTCATCTTCGGCGGCGGCATCCAGGAATATCTCGGCGTTCGGGTTATCCAGGTCGTATTGCTGCTGGATGATTGCGCCGACAAAGCGGCCGATTTCCTGGTGTGGCAGGCCTTCCTTGCGCAGCAGGGCGATGGCGTCCAGCGCAAGATCACTGTCGGCTTTGTGAACCTGAAGGTGCTGGGCACAGGAGAGCATGCCGGAATAGACAGAGTCCCATTCCGAACCGCTCTGCAGCAACTTGCGGTAGTGCAGGTAGGCAACATCGAACTGGCCTTGCAGCCGTTTGGCATGAGCAACCCCGCAGAAAGCGGCGGCAGATTGCCGGTCGCATTCCAGTGCCTGCAGGAAATACTCCTCCGCCAGGGCGGGGCGCTCGCTCTTCAGTGCCCAGTAGCCCAAGTTGCAATATTGCTGGGCCTGCGCCGGTTGCCGATTGAGACTGGCGTTGAACAGGGCGTGGGCCTTTTCAAGCTGGCCATCGTCCATCTCGACCCGGCCCAGCAGGCCAAGGGCCGCTGCGTGATCGGCCTCCAGCGCCAGCGCCTGATTCAGGTATTCCCGGCATTCATTGCGCGCTTTCAGCCGCTGAATGTAGGAGAGCCCGTTGCTATTGGACTCGCCGTACGCCAGGTTTGCCTGGAGCACCAGGCGCGCGACCTGAGCCTGAACGGAGCGGGAAAGATGCGCGTTATGATGTTGTACTTGCATGGAACACCTCGTTACCAGCCATTATCCGATGCGGCAAAGGTCTGCAGTTTTTTGACGGTTTGCCGGGGTTTGGGGGAGGTGTTGCGAAAGGTGTGCCAGTTTTGGGTTTGGGGTCAGCCCCCAATTTATAGATGCTCGGCGAAATCCATTGAGTCGTGCAGGATTCGCACGACGACGAGCTTGCGTGCTGACATTTCAGATATGGCTTTGAAAAACACTACATGTCGGGCTTTCTGAGACTCTCTCTGAATCCTTATACTTCTGATCCCCGGTAGGAGTTCAGATCTATCCGTTGCTAAAGGATGATCAGGGCCCCGCTCGGATAATTCTTGGATGGTATGCGCAATCAGCCCACTGTAACTCATAGCTTGGTGGATGCCGAAGTTGTCCCGCGTGTAGCGCACAATCTCGTCGAAATCTCTGGCAGCGTTTTGGGAAAGTTCCACCGTCCATAGTGGGTGCATGCTGTTTAGTCCTTTTTATTCAGTTCTGCGGCCCTGTTGATCAGGTAGTTTGTGATCGCTTCACCGGTGCCCAGTGTGACTGTGCGGCCATTATCGACGTCTGCAAGCCCTTCGGCTAAGGCTCCGCGAAGTTCGAGAAGCTTTTGCTGCAGTTGGACTTCCTTCTCTTCGACCAACCGCAGCCCTTCTCTCAGTACCTCGCTGGCATTTTGGTAGCGACCTGTCTTAACCAGGTTACTCACCAGTTGTGCCTGATGGTCTGTCAGAACTATATTTCTAGTTGCCATTATTCGGGGCCTCCCTGTGTCTATTGGCATATATTGCCATTTTGGTTGGAGGGTTCCAAGTACGAATCTGGGGTCTGCCCCCCAACTCTCGTATTATGGTTGCGATCAAATTGGTGCAACCATATTATAGTTGCAATAGCTGATCAGGATGATCCAATGGTTAACAAGGATAAGTTCAGGGCCAGGCTGCTCAGAAAGCCCACGCCTAAAGATATTACGTGGACAGAGTTGCGTAGCTATTTGCTCAGTTTGGGATTTGAAGAAGTTCAAGGCAGTGGTTCGCGGGTGCGATTTTACTTGCAGGCTAGCTCCGGCGAGCGTGGTTTGATGATTCGGTTGCACAGGCCGCATCCGGAGAAAGTCTACGGCCCACTGATGATTCGGGATGTGGCGCAGACATTGAAAGCCTGGGGGCTGGTATGAATTCAAATATCTTGAAACACAAGGGGCAGGTTGGCTCAATCGAGCATGATCTGGACAGGGGGCTGCTTTACGGCAAGCTCCTGTTCATAAACGACCTGGTTACGTACGAAGCTGAAAACCTTCGCGCGCTTGAAAAGGAATTCCGGGTTTCGGTGGATGAGTATCTTGCAGATTGCGCAGCCATGGGTATCGAGCCGAATAAGCCGTTCAAGGGTTCGTTCAATATCCGAATTGGCAGGGAATTGCACAAGAAGCTGGCAATGAAAGCAGCAGGGGAAGGGCTCGGATTGAATGAGGCTGTGCAGCTTGCGGTTGAGCGGTTTGTGATGAATGAGAGCCGGCGCTGAGTTTTGGGTCTGCTTATTTGTGGGAATGTTTATTCGGGCGTAAACTGCTCCTGTGAACGTTGACTGAGGTGGTTATGTACGCCATTGAGTTTGAAACCGACATCACCGGCAAATATCTGGAGCTGAAGGAGTGGCAAAGCCTGCTCAATAAACACGCCCGAGTGATCATTCTCGTGGACGAAGAGCCGGTCAGCGGTGAGGCCAGCGAAGATTTGGGCGAATTCCAGGCATTGCAGACAACGCGCAGAAGCAAACCCGAAGTGGCCAAGGATGTGGCGGTAGTGTCCATGGAGGACGACATAAACAATGACGTTTTTTGATACCAATATTCTGATTTACGCCATTATCAATCAGAATTCTGATAAGCAAAAGCTCGCCGAGAAGTTGATTGAAGCTGCGATAGCAAAGAGACAGCTAATCATTTCCCCGTTAGTGTTGTCTGAGATGGTGTTTGTATTGGCGAAACTCGGACAGCTTTCTGCACACAGTGATTCGTTAGCTTTTTTCCAGAAGTTTTCTACCCCTGCAATTGAAAAGTCAGATGTTGTGACAGCAACGAAACTGGCCTTGGACCTGGATTGCGGAAAAAGCGTGAATGATCTGGTTCACCTTGTTCATGCTGAACGGCATGGGTGCGAAAAGTTGATGACTTTTGATAAAGGTTTTGGCCGATTCGTCGGTCAGGCCAGCGTCGAGCTAATCGTGCTGTAGGTTTTCTGACCCCAAAAGTAAAACGGCCGGGTGATTAGCCCGGCCGTTTTGATTGTGCTGCAGGAGATTAGCCTTGCAGTAGCTGGAGCACCTGCTGAGGCCGGGCGTTGGCCTGGGCCAGCACCGAGAGGCCGGCAGACTGGAGCACCTGGGTGCGGGCCAGTTCGGCGGTTTCTGCGGCGAAGTCGGCATCGCGGATTCGGCTGTTGGAGGCCGATAGGTTTTCTGAGGTGGTGCTCAGGTTCGCGATGGTGGACTCGAAGCGGTTTTGGACCGCGCCCAGCTCGGCTCGGAAGCCGTTGATGGTGTCTATGGCGTAGTCGACGGCGATCATGGCGAGGTCTGCACCCTCGCGGGTGGAAATGTCCAAATTGTTCATGGAGATTGTGTCGTCTTCGACTGTGGCAACCACTGACTGTAGGGTTTCTGTTGCAGGGTCGAATACGCCGTCACCATCAAGATCTGCCTGAATATCGATAGTGAAAGGCTCGCCGAATTGAGATGAGAAGAAGATCTCATTGTTTTCTGCATTGAGATTCGCCTGGATTCCCGTTTCGTTTGACTTGGCGTTTACTTGACTAACAATGTCGTTGAGCGAGCTGAGGCCTTCAAAACTATAGTTTGTACCATTGATTTCGACACTGAAATCGTAAGTGTCTCCATCTGAGAAGCTGTCCGCAAGTGTCTGGTCGGCTCGCGGAGTCAAGTCAAGGCTGCGGTTGAATGCAGCAGATGCGTCGTTTGCTGTGATGGTTACTGAAGGCGGATCGAATTGAGAGCCGTTGGCGACTGTAATATCGAATGACTCTGTGCCCGAGTTGTAGGCAACGGAGGTATTGGCGTCATCAAATTCGGTTTCGATCAGGGCTGCGATATCGTCGCCAGATGCACCCGCTGGAATCTCAACAGTGCCACCTCCAACCTCTAAGCTACCTCCGTTTGTGAAGTCGAATCCCGAGATTGCGTAGTTGTCTGTATCCGTGACCTCGCTGCCAGATGCGTCAATATTCGGTACGTCGTCGGTAACTGTGTTTGCGTCGGTCGTAGCAAGATTGAAGTTTGCGGTGATTGCAGTCTCGTTCGCATTCTGAAAAACGATTCTGCCAAACGGATCAACATCGACGGCTATTCCGTCGAGGAGAGGATCACCACTACCCGAAATCTCGTTGGCGATGGCATCTTTAAGAGCAGTGGGGCTGGCATATGTACCGGGGGTGATCGTGAGTGGTACGGTGTTTATTGTAATCGTGCCCCCGAACTCCTCCACACCGTCGAATGCAAAAGTATTCGAGAGGTTTACTAAGGTTTCGCCAGGTGCACCTTGCTCGACAATGAACCCCCCAAGCCCATCAGTTTCCTTCAAAACCGACCCAATCTGGCTTCCCCGGGAATCTAAACCGCTTATAGCAATCGTTTCGCCAGTATTAGCCCCAACCTGGAAAGTTTGCGTCGCAAACGTACCGTCCAGCACCTTCAATCCGTTAAAGGAAGTTTGGCTGGCAATCCGGTTGATTTCCTCAATCCGCTGCTGCACTTCCTGGTTCAGTGCCTGGCGGTCGGAAATGCTGTTCGTCGCGTTCGCCGATTGAACTGCCAGTTCACGAATCCGCTGCAGGTTGTTGGTAATCTCATCCATTGCGCCCTCAGCCGTTTGCGCAAGGGAGATGCCATCATTGGCATTTCGCTGGGCCTGATTGAGGCCGGCGATCTGGGATTGGAAGCGCTCGGAAATAGCAAGACCGGCCGCATCGTCTTTAGCAGAGTTAATCCGCAGGCCAGAAGACAACCGTTGCAGTGCCACGTTGGCATCGCCTTGGGATGCATTCAGATTGCGCTGAGCATTCAGCGACGCAATGTTGGTGTTAATGACCTGAGGCATATCTATTCTCCTGCTCAGAGGTGCCGGAAACCAGATGCCCGATGTTGAAAGGGGAACCCTTGCCGGCGAAAATTCGTTAAATTGCCGTTTTGCCGTATACCAAGCGAAGGGCGTGCCAGTTTTAAGAAAGTGGCTTTACATGCCTGTTTTAATTGATGGTTTTTAGATCAGGTTTTGAGCAGGGTATTGCCTTGTGCCGGAAAGTTGGCGTGGGGGATGGGAAAAGGATTGCCGGTTTTGTGGAGTTGCGTTGGTACATTTCACCCCAGAAAATGTCCTGGGGTCTGACCCCAAATTTCAAACTTGCGTATCTTCAGGCTTCTCCTGACAAGGTGCGTCATCGCCATGGAAGCGGGCGGCACCATTTTCGTAGGTTACATAATAATGCCCAAGCCTACGCTTGCGCTCGAGTTCCTTTTCAACTGCGCGAGAAAGACTTTCGAGAATGGTTGCTGCTGATATTCTCTGACCATCCGCGTTCGGTGTCACTTGAGAGACTCCTGAATTAAAAGGTGATACAGCCCTGACCCGTTCGGGCCAGCGATAACCCAGCAGGTAGGGATGTGCAATGTTACGTGTGCTCTCAATCAGTAAGTTCGGATGGAGTATAGCGAAAGGTGCTGGGGCTATCGAGCAATTGGGTGGGGTGGGCGCCAGTACATTTCACCCCACCAAATGTCCTGGGGTCTGGCCCCAAAGGTACATGGGGCTCTGTTATCGGGCTATGATAGAGTCTACGCATTCTCGTGACCGGGTAGAGCATCATGGCAGAGACCCCCATTCCAGATATCTTCAAAGAACACGCCGGCGACCTTGCAGAACTCTGTAGGCGTCATCATGTCAGCCACCTTGCGGTTTTTGGGTCGGCCACAACGGACCGTTTCCGGGAGGAAAGTGACCTGGATTTTCTTGTGTCGTTTGAAGCTGGCTTGTCAGCTCGACAAACAGCCGCTGCTTTCTTTGATTTGAAACTTGAGTTGGAGGCACTTTTCAATCGGCCCGTTGACCTGATCACCAAGGCCTCTTTAACAAATCCGTATTTTCGGCAATCCGTGTTGGCTGTTCAGAGAGAGCTATATGCGGCTTGAATCCATAAGGCGATCTAGTGCTGCTAGGGAGATAACGTGCTTCAAGTTCTAATCGGTTCGGGAATAGCATTTATATCTGCTGTCTGTGGGTGGTTTATCAGTCATCGCTGGCAGCAGAGGAATTATCGGCTGGCGGTGGACGCAGATAGGGGGCGCCTGAATCAGAGTGTCGAGAAGTGGGCCACAGAGGTTGTCGACGTGATGAATCGCATGCATGCCCATTTTGAACATTCGAGTCACCAGGAAGCGATTGAAAGATCGAGGGAGCTGGTTCTTTCTCTTTCGATTCTCGTTGATCAGGGACGGCTCTATTTCCCTAACGTAATGAGGGGAGTCTACGGAGAGGAAAAACAACAATCGAGGCAGGGCTATCGCAGTGCTTTGCTCGACCCACTGGTTGCAGCAATCGAGGTGTCTCGGGGCGTTCAGCCTGAGTTTGACTTGCCCGACACCAAGAAAAAATATGGCAGTAACCGAAATTCGAAGGCTTTGCGGTTATACCTTAACGCCTTTTTGTCGTTGGTTGAGCGTGTGCTCCTTGTGGAGGTATCTCATCAGAAGCTTGTTGCCAGATTAACCGAAGTAGGTGATCGCGAGGAAGCGCAGCAATTGGAGCGTCTTCTATGTCCAGAGCCTGGCAGTGGGCCGGTACCCCCAGGGCATAAATACTGGTTGGGGCAAGAAAGCGGTCCTGAAATTCCGAACGAGAGTGTGATTTTCAAGTGACGGTTAGCTGGTGGCAGGTGTCGAATTCGACTTTTTACATTCCTTTACAAAATCGTTGAAATTTTTTCTAAAGCAACCGGGTGGGGTGCCGTTAAGTGGAGTAACAGGGCGGCGCTACCAAACCAAAAGATGGGCGCCAGACCTTTTCCATGAAATAACGACATCTGTCGAAGGAGAAGCAATATGGCTCTCGGTATTAACACTAACGTCGCTTCACTGAACGCCCAGAACCAACTGAGCAAGTCTCAGGGTCAGAATGATCAGGCTCTTCAGCGCCTGTCTTCCGGCCTGCGTATCAACTCCGCCAAGGACGACGCTGCCGGTCTGGCGATTTCCACACGCTTCCAATCTCAAATTTCTGGTCTGAATGTCGCGACCCGTAATGCTAACGATGGCATTTCTCTAGCCCAGACGGCAGAGGGTGGTCTGGATGAGATCACCAACAACCTGCAGCGGATTCGTGAGCTCGCGGTTCAATCGGCAAACGCCACGAACAGCGCATCTGATCGGTCGGCACTGAACGCTGAAGTCCAGCAGCGGATTGCGGAGATTGATCGAATCGCCAGCCAGACGTCCTTCAACGGTCTGAAGGTTTTGGATGGTAATTTTGGAACAGATGCTTTCCAGGTCGGTGCTAACGCAGGTGAGACAATCTCGATCAACCTGAGTCAAGGGGTTCGGGCTGGTCAGATTGGGCAAATTGCTGAGCAGGAAAGCGCTAATCGTGTTGACGGCAACTCCACCTCAGGTACAGGTACCATCGCTGTAGGTACTGGCGCAGCAGTTAATATTGGGGCTTCAGTGGCTGGAACTGAGGCTGGTCAAAGCTCCAGTAGTGCATTTGCTAAAGCTGAGGCGATTAAAAGCGCTGGAATTGCTGGCTTGACGGTTGAGGCAGAAACTACAGCTGAATTCACCATTGCAGACACAACTGGCACAGGAACGGGTGCGAACTACACGCTTGAGATTAATGGTGTTACTGTCCTGGATCAGGATCAGGAAAATAATGGGGTGCTTACTGTAGCGCAGATTAAGGACGCCATTAATGCTGAATCTAGCGAAACAGGTGTTGTCGCCTCACTTTCGGGGTCGGATCTGACTCTGACAGCTGCGGATGGGCGTGATATCACTATTAACCAGATTGTTGCCGGCGGCGCTGGTGGTGGTTTGACTGCAGCTGCTGGCACTACACTTGGGACGACTGCCGGGGCGACTGCTACCAACGGCGGAAAGCTAACCTTAAGTGCTTCTGAGAAAATTACTATTGCTGGAGATGGTGTAGCTCTTGGTTTCGCCAACAATAACACCGTTATCGCAAAGGACACCAGCACGCTGTCGAGTGTTAAGGTTGATACTGTCGCTAACGCTAACGATGCCATCAAGCGGATCGATTCTGCAATCACTACAGTCAACGGGCTCAGAGGCGCGTTGGGTGCAATTCAGAACCGTTTTGAAAGCACTATTGCGAACCTCGCAACAACCTCGGAAAACCTCAGTGCCTCCAACAGCCGTATCCTGGACGCTGACTTCGCGGCAGAAACTGCCAACCTGGCTAAATCCCAGGTACTGCAGCAGGCCGGTATCTCCGTCCTGGCTCAGGCAAACGCCCGTCCGCAGCAGGTTCTGTCCCTCCTGCAGTAAGGGGCATAGCGGTAACGGCCGGAACCCTCGGGTTCCGGCCTTCCGCCGTTGAAGGATAGCGAGGTAAAGCTATGAATGACGTTAACCTGAACAGCCCGGACCTGAAACTGGTACGCTCTGGCGCCCAGGCTCCGGCCAAGGCAATGTCGTCATCTCAGGCCGAGGGCCGGAACGCCCCTGACCTTACTGCTTCGGCTGCCGGTACCCGCCAGGTGCAGGCTCCCCAGGTTGCTCAACAGGCTTCGCAGGCTGAAAAGCTGCAGGTCCGTAATGAAGAGCAGCGCAAGGAGCTGAATGAGGCGGTTAGCCAGTTGAACGACTTTGTTCAAACTGTGCAGCGGGATCTTCAGTTTGAAGTGGATAATGAAATGGGCCAGACCATCGTAAGGGTGGTTGATCAGCAAACCCAGGAAGTGATCCGCCAGATCCCGGACGAAGTGGCAATGAGGTTGGCAGAAAAATTGCAGCAGGACGAACCGCTGACGTTGTTTAACATCAAAGTGTAAAAGCTTGCCGCTTTTGCGCGGATGTAAACGACGGTATTTCAGCACCGCCGCCTCTGGAAAAGAGCCGGCGGTGTTTGCGTTTGAAAGGATTGGTTTGGCCACGGACGACACGGACTAACACGGACGGTCAAGCAGTTCGGTTTCGTTTCTTGTCCGTGAATGTCCGTGTCGTCCGTGGCTAAAAAAGCTTAGATACACACAGTTACAAATCGGTTCTATATTTAGGGCAAAAGAGGCAAAGTTTTGCCGCCTGCTGCCGATAAACTGATCAGTACAGAGATTCGCCCCCCTGAGGAGGCACGGTTATGGCCAGTATTTCATCATTAGGTATCGGCTCCGGCGTTTTGACGTCGGATCTTGTCGACCAGTTGGTGGCTGCGGAGCGCAGGCCCACGGAAGTTCGGCTGGATCAGAAAACGGAGCGCACCGAGGCGCTTATTTCCGCCTATGGCAAGTTGCGCAGTGCCGTCACAGAGCTGCGGTTGCCTATGCGCCAGCTGGGTTCTGCGGATGCGATGAAGTCGTTTTCGGCCACGTCCTCGGGTAGCAATGTTGATGTCTCGGTGGATGCCGGCAAGGCGGCACGGGGCTCTTACAGTGTTGATGTGGTGGGCCTCGCAGAATCCCAGGCGCTGGCCAGCACAGAAACCTTTGCGGATCGCGACGCCACCAGTATTGGCCGCGGTACGATGACTCTCCAGGTGGGTGACAAGACCACCAATATCACGATTGACTCTTCTAATGACACTTTGCAGGGCCTGGCGAACGCCATTAATGAGGCCAACGCCGGGGTGTCTGCGGGTGTGATTGATACCGGTGACGGATTCCGGCTGACGCTCTCCGCCGATGACACTGGCACCGCCAATGCTGTGAAGATTACGGCCAGTGAAGAGGTTGGCGCAGAAGGGCTGGCGCGGTTTGCGTTTGACCCCGCAGACCCCGAAGGCAATCCGGCGATGGAACAAACCATTGCGGCCGCCGATGCCCAGATGAAAATTAACGGCGTGCTGATTACCCGTTCAACCAACACCATTGAGAACGTGGTGGATGGATTGACCTTCAACCTGACCGATACCGGAACGTCCACCGTTAAGGTAGAGCAGGACACGGCGGCGGTTGCCGAGCGTGTTCAGGCGTTCGTAGACAAGTTCAACGAGCTGCAGGGCACCATCCGTGAGCTGTCCTCATTTGATAGCGAGACGGGGCAGGGCAGTATTCTGACCGGGGATTCCACGGTTCGGAACATCCAGAATCAGCTTAAGAGAGTGCTGACAGACGTTATACCCGGTTTGGAAGGCGCCAATGTGCGCAGCCTGGCAGACGTGGGCATTGGTACCGATTTCCGCACCGGTGAGTTGCAGTTTGATAGCCAGAAGTTTCAGCAGCAGCTTCGGGAAAACCCGGATGATGTTACGGCACTGTTTGCCGAGCAGGGCAGAACCAGTGATTCCCAGGTGGAGTTTGTTCGTAGCGGCTCTAATACTCGCCCGGGTGATTACAGCATTAACGTAACCCAGATGGCGACTCGGGGCAGCCTTAATTACTCTGTCCCAAACACGGCAGATGCGATTCAGGTTCAAGCCGATAACAGTTTCACGTTCCAGGTGGATGGTGAAACCACCGCAACGGTCTCGATTGCTGCAGGTGATTATTCCGGTGAGGATTTTGCCGCTGCCATTCAGACAGCCCTTCGTGAGAATACTGCGTTGAGTGCAGCTGGGCGGTCGGTTCAGGTGGCTTATGATGCTACAGAGGGGTTGACGTTTACCTCTAACCGCTTTGGTAGCGATTCTAACGTAAGCCTGACCGGGCTGAGCAACGTTACTGGGCTTAACACCGCCACCGGCACCGCCGGCCAGGATGTCCAAGGCACCATTAACGGCCAGACCGCCCAGGGCGACGGCCAGGTGCTGTTCCTGGCAAACAGTGCCGGTGGCGATGCCGCTGGTCTGCAGGTGCGCATTACCGGCGGTGACGTTGGTAATCGCGGCTCGGTGAAGTTCATCGAGGGTGTGAGTGAGCGCGCGGTAGATGCCATTACCAGCATTCTGGGTGCAGACGGTGCATTGAGCTCCCGTACTGACGCCCTGAACCGGGACCTGGAGCGCATTCAGGAAGACCGAATCAAGCTGGACTTGCGGATTGAAAGCTATCAGGAACGCCTGGTGAAGCAATTCAGCGCTGCCGACTCCCTGATCTCCCAGTTGAATAATACGCGGGATTACGTGACTCAGCAGCTGGCGGCCCTGGCGCCGAACCGGCAGAACGATTAATTCAGCTATACTGATGGTTGGCCAGCCAACCATGGCATACCGGATAACGGTGACACGAGGTTATATATGAACGGTTTACAGGCGTATCAGCGCGTTAATACCCAAACCAGCATCACCGATGCAGACCCGCACAAGCTGATTCAGCTGCTGTATAACGGGGCCATCGAGCGCATTAATATGGCCAAATCCCGGATTCAGGCCAAGGATTACGCGGCTAAGGGGCAGTTGCTCAATAAGGCCATCGAAATCATCGGCGGCCTTCGCGCGTTCCTGGATTTTGAGAAAGGTGGTGAGCTGGCCACCCGGCTGGAAGCTCTTTACGACTACATGGAGCGCACCTTGCTGGAAGCCAGCGCCAAGAATGACGTTGCCAAGCTGGATGAAGTGCTGAACCTGCTGCGTTCTGTGAAAGACGGCTGGGACGGCATTCGCGAGGAAGTTGTCAGCCAGCAGCAAGCGGCTGTTTAACTTTGTTTCCCCTCCACCGCTGGTGGAGGGCTATTGCCAGTTTATGTCAATTTTCCGGCCATGTGTCATGCAGTCTCTTAGGTAAAGGTTGATGAGAGTCTGGTATGGCACTCCGGTTTCTTCAGCCATTCCCTTGAAGTATTCCAGCACATCTTCACCCAGGCGCATGGTGATGGGCTTCTTGAGCTTTGCGGCATAAGGGTTCGGCCGCGATTTCATTTTTGAGAGATCGTATTCTGATTTCATGAGAGGCCACCATGGTAGTGAATTCGTTCTCTTGCGGTTGCCTTCCTGGCTGAAATTATCCTGATTGCATCGCCTCCTGCTCTTTCGCAATGGCAAACTCGTCAAAAAAGACAGTTTGCGCTTCTTCGAAGCTTACTCCGTGCTTCTTAGCATTCGACGCGGCTTTGCTGCGATTCCATTCGAATTTGATCATACGTACAGTGTATGTACGCTGCGACGTTAGTCAATAGCCATTCCCCCCGCCATCCCGTACAATGTTGCCCTTGTTTTCAACACATCCATTCTGTTCAGTCTGGAGCAAGGGCATGTCTGATATTAAAAAGGTGGTGCTGGCCTATTCCGGTGGCCTGGATACTTCCGTCATCGTTCGGTGGTTGCAGGATACCTATAACTGTGAGGTGGTAACCTTTACCGCCGATATTGGCCAGGGCGAGGAAGTGGAACCGGCGCGTGCGAAAGCCGAAGCGCTGGGCGTTAAGGAAATCTACATTGAGGACCTGCGCGAGGAGTTTGTGCGCGATTACGTGTTCCCGATGTTCCGCGCCAATACCATCTACGAAGGCGAGTACCTGCTGGGCACCTCTATCGCCCGCCCGCTGATTGCCAAGCGCCTGATCGACATTGCCAACGAGACTGGTGCAGACGCTATCTCTCACGGTGCTACCGGTAAAGGTAACGACCAGGTTCGTTTTGAGCTTGGCGCCTATGCCCTGAAGCCGGGCGTGAAGGTGATCGCTCCCTGGCGTGAGTGGGATCTGAACTCCCGCGAGAAGCTGCTCAAGTACTGTGAAGAGCGCAACATCCCGGTGGAAATGAAGAAGGGCAAGAGCCCGTACTCCATGGATGCCAACCTGCTGCACATCTCCTACGAAGGCATCAACCTGGAAGACCCCTGGGCCGAAGCCGAAGAAGACATGTGGCGTTGGAGTGTTTCTCCGGAAGCCGCGCCGGACAAGCCCACCTACGTGGAGCTCACCTACAAGAAGGGTGACATCGTTGCCGTAGATGGTCAGGAAATGAAGCCCCACGTGGTGCTGGAAACCCTGAACAAGCTGGCCGGTGAAAATGGTATTGGCCGCCTGGACATCGTTGAGAACCGCTACGTGGGCATGAAGTCCCGCGGCTGTTACGAAACCCCGGGTGGTACCATCATGCTGCGCGCCCACCGCGCCATCGAGTCCATTACTCTGGACCGTGAAGTGGCACACCTGAAGGACAGCCTGATGCCGCGCTACGCTGAGGTGATCTACAACGGTTACTGGTGGTCCCCGGAGCGTGAGGCTCTTCAGGCGCTGATCGACCAGACCCAGAACTACGTGAACGGCACCGTTCGCCTGAAGCTGTACAAGGGCAATGTGGACGTGGTCGGCCGTAAGTCTGACGATTCTCTGTTCGATGAGAAGATCGCCACCTTTGAAGAAGACCAGGGTGCGTACGATCAGAAAGATGCGGAAGGCTTTATCAAGCTGAACGCGCTGCGCCTGCGGATTGCCGCTGGCAAAGGCCGCAAGCTTTGATGTAGGCCCTGCTAGTCAAAAACGCCCAGCCCAATGCTGGGCGTTTTTGTGTCTGACGTGCGATACTGACTTCCTGAGAGTAACTGAACCGACAGGAGAGAGCGATGGATAACCGGGTTCAGCAAGTTGCCAAGAAACTGGAGCATCTGCCGCCAGAGCGCTTGGCAGAGGTTGAAGATTTTATTGATTTTCTGAGCCAGAAAGATCGTGAACGCCATGTGCGCAGGGATTTTGCGCGGGGAGCGGAGGCTTCTTTCCAAAAGGTATGGGACAACGAGGATGATGCAGCCTACGACAAACTTTGAATTTGGCGATGTGGTTCTGGTCAGCTTTCCATTTACGAATTTGAAAACCACGAAAAAACGCCCTGCCGTGATTATAAGCTCTGAAGCATACCAGTCTTACCGTCCAGACCTTGTAATAATGGCGCTTACCAGTCAGATCACCGAAAGTTCAAGGCAGCGACGGGTAAAACGCCGGGGGATTTTCGCAGGCAATAAAAAAGCCAGCTTACGAGAGCTGGCTTAAGAAATTCGGAAAGAACGAAAGTGCCTGAAAAATTCGTTAATCCTGCGGAACCGGCTTGCGGTACCCATATGGCGGCGGAGGTACTACTCGGCTCCTCCGCCATGGGTGGATACTGCTTGATTCCACAATGTCAGAATAAGCCTGATCGCCTTTCCTGTCTGTTTGTGAAGTGTGTCCCAGTGTTACTGTTTGTGATCGCTACACACCTTCCCGTATCTCCGGGGTGATTTCGGTGAAACGACGGGTTTCATAGGCATCTACCAATCCTTGCACGGCTGCGCGCTCCAAATCCTGCACTGTTAGCGTGCCGTCCTGGGCATCGGCTTTGCACAGGGCCATACCGGCCTCCACAGAGATGAAGCCGGCGGTGGTTTTCAGGGCTTTGTGGTTGATGCCGTCAAAAATGCGCCGGAACGCGGTGGTGGTGCAGTGATCACTGTTGGGAAAGTAGGAGACAATCGCAAACTGGTTATCACCCACCCGACACAGGGCATCAATCGGGCGAATCAATGTGCTCAGGCGCCGGGCGATGCCGATCGACAGTTCGCTCATCACGCTGGGCGGATGCTTGCGCTTCAGCTCTTGCCAGTTACGGATGCCGCACATGACGTAGGCGGTTGACCCGCCGCGGGATTCGGCGTGGCGCAGGGTTTTCTGCAAGCGCTGGCGCGCGTATTTGTTGTTGGTCAGCCCGGTTTCCAGATCAATGATGTTGCTGGATTCCAGTTCCCGGTTGTTCTCCACCAGCAGCGCGTTGGCGCGCAGCAGGGTGTTCTGCCGGTCTGCCATGCGGTCCGCCGCAAAGATGCGAGGGATGAGCTGTTTGGTCATGTCTGATTTGTAGATGAAGTCGTCCACACCCCGGTCGAACGCTTCCGACAAGGCTTCCACGCTCTCGCGGGCGGTGAGCAGAATCACATAGGTGTAGTGGTTGTTCTGCTCGTCTTGCTGGCGCACCTGGTCGGTCAGCTGCAGGCCGTCCATTTCTGGCATCAGCCAGTCTGCAATCAGTACGCTGACCGGGCGTTGTTCCATGAGTTTCAGGGCAGCCGGTGCGTTGTTGGCGATGCGTATGTCGCGGTATCCGGCATTTCGCAGCGTACGGCCCACCACCATACTGCTGAATTTGGCGTCGTCTACTACGAGAATGGGAAGATCGAGGTTTGGCATTATTTATCTACTTCTTACCAGTCCATTGTCAGATGCGGTTCGCCACAGCTCTTGGTATTCTTGGCGGTTTCGAACATCCGTAATCAAATTGTCGCCACAGTATACCCCTCCGTGGCCTTTGGAGAATAACGACTATGCCTTCTTTTGACATTGTTTCAGAAATCGAAATGCACGAAGTTACCAACGCGGTGGATCAGGCCAAGCGTGAACTGGGTAACCGCTGGGATTTCAAGAATGTTGAGGCGGATATCGAGCTGGAGGACAAGCGCCTGACTTTGAGCGCAGAGCAGGAGTTCCAGCTGGAGCAACTGGTGGACATGATGCGAATGGCTTTTGCCAAGCGCAACATCGACACGCGTGCCCTGTCGGAAGATGGCGAAAGCAAAGCGGGCAAGCTGGTGAAGCAGCATTTCACCCTGAAGCAGGGTATTGAAACGGACATGGCCAAGAAGATCGTGAAGATGATCAAAGAGCAGAAGATGAAAGTGCAGGCCAGCATTCAGGGCGACAAGGTACGGGTTACCGGCAAGAAACGGGACGACCTGCAGGAAGCCATTGCCATGTTGCGTGAGGCAGAACTGGACATCCCGCTGCAGTTCAACAACTTTCGCGACTGATTCGGAGAGGCTCTTATTTATCTTCCCCCCAATGTTGTAGCCCTGATTCGGGATACCGCCTACACCTACACCCGCTGGCAAGTAATTGCCATGTTGTTTCTCGGGTTCTCGGCGGGGCTGCCCTTTCTGCTGGTGTTTTCCACCCTCAATGCCCGCCTGGCAGACGTTGGGGTGGAGACCGCCACCATCGGTTTTTTCAGCTGGCTTGGCATTACCTATTCCATCAAGGTGTTCTGGGCGCCGGTGGTGGACCGGCTGAAACTGCCGGTGCTGGACCGTTTATTTGGCAAGCGCCGCAGCTGGATTCTGCTGGCCCAGGCGGGCATTGCCACCGGGTTGTACCTGATGTCCCAGACGAACGCCCTGGCGGCTCCGGAGACACTGGCGTTGTTCGGATTGTTGGTGGCTTTTTCCTCCGCCACGCAGGATGTGGCCATTGATGCCTATCGCATTGAGATTGCTCAGGAGCGCCTGCAGGCGGCGTTAGCGGCCACATACATCTTTGGTTATCGGCTGGCGTTGCTGGTGGCTGGCGCCGGTGCACTGTATGTGGCGGAGTTCTGGTCCTGGGAAGTGTCGTATAAGGTGATGGCAGCGCTGGTGGGTGTGGGTGCCCTGACGGTTCTGATCGTGAAAGAGCCGGAAGTAAACCATTTTGCGGCTGCGCAGGACATTGCCCATCGAATTGAGGAAGAGGTGGAGAAACGAAGCCACCTGCCGGAACGCCTGGCCAGGTTAACTGGCTGGTTCTATGCCGCGGTGGCTGGCCCGTTTCTGGACTTCTTCCGTCGGTATCGGGAGCTGGCGGTGGCCATTCTGGTGCTGGTGGCGGTGTATCGCATTTCGGATATTGCCATGGGGGTGATGGCCAATCCGTTCTATCTGGATTTTATGGGTTTCAGTAAAACCCAGGTGGCCGAT
Source organism: Marinobacter sp. bablab_jr008 (assembly GCF_016464145.1). NCBI lineage: Bacteria > Pseudomonadati > Pseudomonadota > Gammaproteobacteria > Pseudomonadales > Marinobacteraceae > Marinobacter > Marinobacter sp. bablab_jr008. The sequence goes on along the minus strand of NZ_JACDWW010000059.1, from coordinate 6,384 downwards.
GTCACCAAGGTGTTCGGGTTTTTTATGACCATTGTTGGCTCCATGGTCGGTGGGGTGCTGGTGGTGCGCTATGGCGTGCGCCGGATACTGCTGGCAGGTGCCGTCATGACGGCGGCAACCAATCTTCTATTCGTGCTGCTAGCCCAGCAACCACCGGATATCGCGGCGCTGGCCTTGGTGGTAAGTGCCGATAACCTCAGTGGCGGTATTGCCAACGTGGCGCTGATTGCCTGGCTGTCCAGCATGACCAGTGCCTCGTTCACCGCCACCCAGTATGCCTTGTTCAGCTCGCTGATGACGCTGCCGGGCAAGTTCCTGGGGGGCTTTTCCGGGATTGTGGTGGCGAACTTTGGCTACGCCGAGTTCTTCCTGATTGCGGGGTTGATGGGCGTGCCTGCGATTCTTCTGGTGCTGTTTATGATGCGACACGGCGCCAGGCTGGATGCGCTGGCGCCAGTCAAACATGAGGAAGATGCCCTGGTGAAATAGCGGCCGTTCAGGAAGAGCAGCTGATGTTCAGATGTTTCCCCCAATCCGGTGGCAGGGCAGCGTATTTCTCATACTCGGGTTGCTCATCAAAGGGCTTTTCCAACACCTTGAGCAGTTCCTTCATTGGCTCATAGTCGCCGTTCTGCGCCTCCAGGATGACTTGCTGGGCCAGGTAGTTGCGCAGAATGTACTTCGGGTTTACCCGGCGCATGGTGTATTCCCGTTCATCGTGGCCACGGCTTTCCTTCTGTAGTCTGGCTTCGTAACGTTCCAGCCACTCGTCAGCCACGCTGCGGTCTGCGAACAGATCACGAACCGGCGCGGTGCCATGGTCGTGCAGGTTGGACAGGCCGCGGAAAAACCGGGTGTAGTCCACGCGGTGTTCGTGGAGCATGCTGAAGGTGTCCATGATCAGGCCCATATCTGACCCATCCGCTTCCTCCAGCCCCAGCTTGGCGAGCATCTGGTGTTTGAAATGCTCGTTGTAGGCGGTTTCATAGCGTCGCAGTCCCCGGCGAACGGTATCTTCGTCCATGATCGGCAACAACGCATTGGCCAGGTACTGACAGTTGATAAAGCCTACCTGGGGCTGGCGGTTGTAGGCATAGCGGCCTTCGTGATCGGAGTGATTGCAAACGAAGCCGGCGTCGAAATCGTCCAGGAAGGCGAAGGGGCCATAGTCAAAAGTGTCTCCGATAATGGACATATTGTCGCTGTTCATCACCCCATGGCAGAAACCAACGGCCTGCCATTTCGCAATTAGTCTGGCGGTGCGTTCCACCACTTCCTCAAACCAGCGGGCGTAGCGTTGGTCCTCCGGCAAGCTGATCAGTTGAGGGAAGTGCAGGGCAATCACATGCTCTAGCAGTGTTTTCAGGGCGTCCGGCCCTTCATGGTGGGCTGCAAACTCGAAGTGGCCAAACCGGATGTGGCTTTTCGCTACCCGCATCAAAGCGGCGGCGGTTTCAATAGATTCCCGGCGCACCGGGTCTTTGGCGCTGATCATGAACAACGCCCGGGTGGTGGGAATTCCCAGGCCATGCATGGCCTCACTGCACAGATACTCACGAATGGTTGACCGGAGTACTGCCCGGCCATCGCCGAAGCGGGAGTAGGGCGTGGTGCCTGCCCCTTTCAGGTGCCAGTCCCAGCGTGTACCGTCCGGTCCCACGGTTTCCCAGAGTAAGAGGCCGCGGCCATCGCCCAGTTCCGGGTTGTACATGCCGAACTGATGCCCGGTGTACTTCATGGCGACCGGGTCCATGCCTTCCAGGAGTTCGGCGCCGGCACCTATGGCTGCCCAGTCGTTTTCATCCCGCACCAGAAATCCCATATCGCTGGCCAGGGCCTGGTTAAAGCAGACCATGCGCGGTTCAGACAGGGGGGATGGCTGTACCCGGCTGTAGAAGCTGTCCGGTAATTCCAGGTAGCGATGTTCCACCTGAAAGCTGTTGTTGCTCATAAAACGACCTGGCTTTGGTATGAATACTGCGTATGTATAGGGTTGAAGCCTAACAACAGATTGCAGAGCAGGTGAACCAAATGCAACCACACCTGATAGTTTTCACCGACCTGGACGGCACCTTGCTGGACCATCACAGCTACAGCTGGCGGGCCGCATCGCCGGCCATGGCAAAGTTGGCCGCTAACGGTATCCCCTTGATTTTTAACTCCAGTAAAACCGCCGCCGAGATGCGCCATCTGCAAAACGCGATGGGCATACGGGCCCCCTTTATCGTCGAGAACGGCGCGGCGGCGGTTATCCCGGCGGGCTGTCTGGACCGCACCGAAGAACAGGTGATGAATTTTGGAGCAGATCACCAGCAGGTCCTTCGCACGCTTATGGTGCAGAGGAAGGCGGGTGCACAGTTTCGGGGCTTTTCGGATATGGCGGATGCGGAACTGGCGGAGGTTGCGGGTCTGGATGAGGTGGAGGCCTCTCGGGCCCGGCAGCGCCTGGGTACGGAGCCGCTGATCTGGCAAGGCAGTGACCCGGAGCTGGACCAATTCAGTGCGGCACTGGGGCGTGAGGGGCTCCGACTGGTGCAGGGGGGGCGTTTCTGGCACGCCATGGGGCGCTTCGACAAAGCCAAGGGGGCCCGCTTTTTGCTGGAGCAATACCGGGAGCACTATCGGGGCGAGCCGCTAGTCACCATCGCATTGGGCGACAGCCCGAACGACCAGCGCATGCTGGAGGCCGCGGATATCCCGGTGGTGATTCGCGGGGTGAACAGCGATCAGGTCCAGTTACCATCGCAGAAGCACCCCATGCGCTCCCTGAAGCCCGGCCCGGAGGGTTGGAACGAATGCGTACTCAATCTTCTTTTCGAGTACGGCTACTAGGCCGCCAGGCGTGGCCAAAAGCATAGGAGAGGCGCCATGGGCGACTTTTACCAGAATGGCATAGTAACGACCCTGCACAATCTTGTGCGACGACCGGTAGAAGACATCGAGGCCGATCTGCTTCAGTTCCGTAAAGCGCGGCCCATGTCACTGGTGTTGCCGTCGCTGTATTCAGAGCTGGAAGGCCCCGCCCTGAAACACATTGTCCAGGAGCTGGCAAAGGTGCCTTACCTGGAAGAAATCGTGATCGGGCTCGATCGTGCCGATGAAGCACAATACCGGCACGCATTGGAGTACTTCTCCGAGCTGCCTCAGCCGTTCAAGGTACTGTGGAACGATGGGCCGCGTTTGCGGGCCATCGACCTCAAACTTCGCGAGCAGGGCCTGGCCCCAACTGAAATGGGTAAGGGGCGGAATGTCTGGTATTGCTTCGGTTATGTGCTGGCCTCCGGGGTGAGCAAATCGGTGGCGTTGCATGATTGCGATATCCTGACCTACTCGCGGGACCTGCTGGCACGGTTGATTTACCCGGTGGCCAACCCTGGATTCAACTACATGTTCTGTAAGGGCTATTACGCCCGGGTCGCCGACAGCAAGATGAATGGCCGTGTCAGTCGTCTGCTGGTAACCCCGTTGATCCGTGCCCTGAAAAAAGTCTGCGGCCCGAACGATTTTCTCGACTACCTCGACAGCTACCGCTATCCCCTGGCCGGAGAATTCTCGTTCCGCACAGATGTTATCAATGACCTGCGCATTCCCAGTGACTGGGGGCTCGAGATTGGTGTGCTCTCGGAGATGAAACGAAACTACGCCACTAACCGCCTGTGCCAGGTGGATATTGCTGATGTCTACGATCACAAGCATCAGGATCTCTCGCCGGAGGACGCCAGCCGAGGACTGTCCAAGATGAGTGTGGATATCGCCAAGGCCCTGTTCCGAAAGCTGGCCACCAATGGCGAGGTGTTCTCCAATGAGAAGTTCCGCACCATCAAGGCGACCTATTTCCGTATTGCTCTGGATTTTGTGGAAACCTATCAGAACGACGCCGTGATCAACGGGCTCGGCTTTGATCGGCACAAGGAAGAAAAGGCGGTGGAATTGTTTGCCCAGAATGTGATGCGCGCCGGTGCCTACTTCCTGGATAACCCCATGGACACCCCCTTCATCCCCAGCTGGAACCGGGTGACCAGTGCCATTTCGGACATTCGTGAGCAACTGCTGGAGGCTGTTGAACTGGACAATCAGGAATATCGGCCATGACTCAGCCACTGAAGAGCAAGCTGCAAGGTATGCTCGAGGTCGTCTATCCCTCGGTAGATTGCGACTTTCTGGCGGAGCAGTTACTGGCCACCATGGGGCTGGCACCCAATGCCGACGCCCCACCGGCCCACCAGAACCATTGGGACGAAACCGATGTGTTGCTGATCACCTACGCGGACACGCTCCAGCAACCGGACGAGAAGCCGCTGGTGACGCTCAAGCGCTTCCTGGATGACTGCCTTAAGGACTCCGTTTCCGCGGTGCACATACTGCCGTTTTTTCCCTTCAGCTCTGATGATGGCTTTTCGGTGATGGATTACCTGGCGGTGAATGAGAGTCACGGTGGCTGGCCGGAGATTGAGGCCATTGCCCGGGACTACAAGTTGATGTCCGATCTTGTGATCAACCACATGTCGGCCCGCAGCCGGTGGTTCGAAAACTATAAGAAGCGCATCGACCCGGGTAAGGACTATTTCTTTGAAGGCAACCCGAAAGACGACCTCAGCCAGGTAGTGAGGCCACGTACGTCGCCCCTGCTCAATCCGGTGCAGACCGACGACGGCGAGCGCTATGTGTGGTGCACCTTCAGTGAAGATCAGGTAGACCTGAACTTTGCCAACCCGCAGGTACTGTTGGAGTTTGCGGGGATCATCCGCCAATACCTGGAACGGGGTGTGATGATTTTCCGTATGGATGCCGTGGCCTTTCTCTGGAAAGAGCCGGGCACGCCGTGTATTCACCTGCAGCAAACCCACGAGCTGATCAAAATTCTGCGCTTGCTGATCGAACATCACACGCCGGACGCGGTGGTGATTACCGAAACCAACGTGCCCAACCGGGAGAACCTGACTTATTTTGGCAATGCCAACGAAGCCCACGCCATCTATAACTTTTCGTTGCCGCCTCTGCTGATCAACACGCTGGTGACCGGCAATTGCCGACATCTGAAAACCTGGCTGATGAGTATGCCCCCGGCGCAGCTGGGGACCACCTATCTGAACTTTATCGCTTCCCACGACGGCGTTGGTCTGCGGCCCACAGATGGCCTGCTGACCGAAGATGAAAAGCAACGCCTGATCAACACCATGGAGTCGTTTGGGGGTAAGGTGTCCTATCGCCGGACGGCCGACGGGCGGGATCAGCCCTATGAGATGAACATTGCGCTCTGGGATGCCCTCAAAGGAACCGCAGAAGGCGGTGCTGACCACTGGCAGCTCGGGCGATTCCTGTGTGCGCATACCATCATGCTGGCCCTCGAGGGTATTCCAGCCTTTTATATTCACAGCTTGCTGGCCACGGAGAACGATCAGGCGCGGGTGGAGCATACCGGGCGCCTGCGCTCCATTAACCGCAGTCAATGGCAGTTGTCGCAACTGGAGGAAACCCTCGCAGATCCGCTGACCCACCACAGTAAGGCATTCCGGGAGCTGAAGCGTTTGATTGCCATACGCCGCGCTCAACCTGCTTTCCATCCGAACGCCACGCAGTTCACCTTGCACCTGGGGTTGCAGTTGTTCGGGTTCTGGCGCCAGAGCATGCGACGGGAGCAGTCGGTGTTCTGTATCCATAACATCAGTCCCGAGGTGCAGCAGGTGGCGCTCAGTGATATCAATCTGATCGGAACGGATCGCTGGGTAGACTTGATCTCCGGAATGGAGGTGGATGATCTGGCTGGATCAATCACCCTGAAGTCGTATCAGAGTGTGTGGTTGTCCAACCAGCAGAGACGCTGAGCGTTAAGGCGAATGCCTCAGGAATGAGGCATGGTTGGTTTGTATTCTGCAAGTCGGTGGTTATAATCGGAGCTGCTCAGGATGAGTCAGTTCAACATAATCTTCAGGGATCGAAGTCATGCCCCAGGCAAGCGGATTGCAGTTCACCGCCCGTGTAGGCGAATTCCCCTCGGATCACTTTGTCGTTGTCGGCTTTGCGCTGACCGAACGGCTGTCCGATCTGTTCCATGGCCGATTGCAACTGGCCAGCACCGACCCGGATGTGGCCGCCGCCGATGTACTGGAACAGCCGGTAGACCTGGTGGTGTGGCAGGACGGCCAGCCCCTGCGCCGGTTCACCGGCGTGGTGAACGAATTTATGCGAGGCGACACCGGCCACCGCCGCACCCGCTACGAAGTGGTCATCCAGCCGCCCCTGTGGCGCCTGGGCCTGATGCACAACAGCCGCATCTTCCAGACCCAGACCACCGACGCCATCGTGCGCACCCTGCTCGAAGAGCGGGGCATTGTGGATTCCATCTTCGACTTCAAACGCCCACCGGAAGAACGGGAATACTGC